>JBDHQM010000016.1:0-52093 GCA_039807095.1 Kiritimatiellia bacterium | reverse complement strand
TTCCGCCAGTTTCGGCCACACGGGAGTGTGGCGTTCCAAACGGGCACGACGGAGCGTGCCCCTCCGGAGGTGCTGTATCTGCTAGCCCTCGACGAGGGCCGAGAACGGTACGTAGAACCATATGCAAAGGTGTTGCGGCCGCTTCCGACTGAGGCGGACAGGCAGCCCTACCACTTGCAGATTTTCCGCGCTCGACGAGGACGGCTCCAGCAGAACTCGTAGAGCCCCGCTGCTCAGGCGGGGCCGAGCAGGGCACGGATTGCTTCAACGTCTGCCGCGATGTGCTGTTTCAGTGTTTCGAGATCGTCGTATTTTTCTTCATCGCGAATTTTGCGGATGAAGCGAACGTTCACGTCTTGGTCATACAGATCAAGATCGGCATCCAGCAGATGCACTTCCACCACGTCAGGCGGACCTTTTCGGGGATCGGGTGTAGCGGTCAAAAATGCGGCTGAGATAAACTCGTGTTCGTCCACCTGCGTCAGGCTGGCATAAATACCGGGCGGCGGCCGCACTTCGTTGTGAGGATCAATGTTCGCTGTGGGAAAACCCAATTTGCGCCCCAATTTCGTGCCGTGCACAACAGTTCCATACATACTGAACGGGCGGCCGAGCATGGCCTCCGCGGCAGCGAGATCGCCGGTGCTCACGGCGCGACGGATGCGTGTGCTGGAAATCAGGGCGCCGTCCCATTTCACACCGGGCATGGCATGAACCTCAAAGCCGAGGCGCGAGCCCAGCTTGCTCAGCAACGCAACTTCTCCGCGCGCCGCACGACCAAAGGTCCAGTTCGAACCCACGACAAAGGCGCGGAGGGCTGGCACGGCGGCATGAATCTGCTCAATAAAAACTTCCGGTTCCTGTGCGGCAAAGGCGCGCGTGAAGGGCAATAGCGCAACGCCATCCACCTGTTGCGCGCGCAAGAGCTGCAAGCGATGCGGTGTCGAGGTGAGCAGTGCAGGGGCCTTTTCCGGCGCGAGCACCTTGAGGGGGTGCGGCTCAAATGTGAGCACCCACACTTGGCCTCCGAGTGATTCAGCCAGATCGCGCGCGCGCGCCAATACGGTCTGGTGTCCGCGATGGATTCCATCAAATGCCCCGGCAGCAAACACAATCGGCCGGGTCTCTCCGCTCAACTCTTCCAGACGGGTAATGGTTCGCATGGCTCGTCCAATCAAGGGACACGCAAATTGAGAGAAGTCAAGGGACGGACTTTCTCCACAAGGCCCGCCGCATCGAGTTCCACAAGGTCTTCAAACCGAATCGCATCCTTCACGTCCCAGGTTCCCGAGCGCACGCGGTGCAGGGTGTTCATACACGCGCCACAACCCAGTCCCGCGCCGACATCGTGACAGAGTGTGCGGACATATGTGCCCTTGGAGCACACAACGCGAAATTGCGCCAGCGGTGGCGCGAAGTTCAGCAGGGCAAAATCGAAAATGTGCAACAGGCGCGGCTCGCGCGCAATTTCCTGGCCGTTTCGCGCCATCTTATACAGCGCAACTCCATCCTTTTTGATCGCAGACACCATCGGCGGAATCTGCTCGACATCGCCGACCCACTTCCGGAACTCCGCAGCGAGCTGCTCGCGTGTGACCGCGCCGGAATCGCGACGATCCAGCACGGTGCCTTCGGCATCGTGCGTGTCCGTCGTCACGCCGAGGAGGAGCGAGCCTTCGTACACCTTGTCGGTGCTCATCACGGCTTGCGAAAGTTTCGTCGCACGGCCCAACAGCAAAATCAGCAGACCTGTCGCGCCCGGATCCAATGTGCCGCCGTGGCCCACTTTGGGCAGGTTGAACATGCGGCGAACAGCGTCCACAATATCGTGTGAAGTCGGGCCGGCTGGCTTATCCACCAACAGCAATCCGTCCAACTCGTTGTGCGCACGAGGCGGGGGGCGTCTATAGCGCTGGGGTCTCATTCGTCAGACGGCGTATTGGGTTCCGATCCGGCCCACTCGGGGTGTTCGGCTTCCATTTCTGCGATGAGCGAGAGAACCTGATCGCCCTTGGCGATGGACTGGTCGAGCTCGATCAGCAACTGCGGTGTATATTTCATCCGAATCTTGCGGTTGATAATCGCCTGTAGCTCCACACGCTGCTGGCGGATCAAGTCGAGCGCGGCCTCTTGTTCTTCCGGCGTGCCGCGAACAGAAATGAATACGCGCGCATGGCGAAGGTCGGCGCTGGTGATGACGCGGGTAACGGTGACGGCAGCCGCATCGAAATCGGGATCGTTCACGAGGCGAAAAATCTGCTCCGCCACTTCCTGGCGGAGCAACTGATTGATTCGCGTCAGGCGCTGTGGACGCATGAGGCTTCCTCCTGAATGCCGGGACGGCCCGGACTAAAGTTGCTGGGCGATTTTTTCCACTTCGTAGATTTCGATGACATCGCCCGGTTCAAAGTCACCAAAATGCTCGAGCCGCATACCGCATTCCTGTCCCTCGCGCACTTCCGCAGCTTCGTTCTGGAAGCGGCGCAGCGTGGAGACATTGCCCTCATACAACACGTCGCCGCGCCGCTTGACGCGCGCGCGTCCGCGGGCAGTGACTTTGCCGTCGGTGACGATACAACCCGCCACTTTGCCCTTCTTGCCCAGATCGAACAACTGTTTGACCTGCGCGTGGCCCAGCACCGTTTCCCGCACGATGGGATCGAGCTTCTCCTGCATCAGCTCCTGAATCTCATCGAGCATTTCATAAATGACGCTGTAGAGGCGAATCTCCACGCCTTCGCGCTTGGCAGCCGCGTTGGATTCGCCCTCTTTGCTGACGTGGAAGCCGAGGATGATGGCTTTTGACGCGCTGGCGAGCATCACGTCGTTAACCGTGATGTTCCCCACACTGGCCAGCACGATATTGTGATCCACCTTTGCGCTCTTGATCTGCGACATCGCAAATTGAATCGCTTCGAGCGTTCCCTGCGTATCGGATTTGAGCAGCACCGACAGAACTTTCTTGTTCGCATCGGCGCTCGCCTGAAAGAGGTCATCGAGCGTGCTGACTTTCGGGGCCTGTCCGGCCAGCGCCTCTTCACGGAGCGCGAGCTGGCGCGCTTCGGCTTCAGCGCGCGCGTCTTTTTCGTTGGCCATTTTGACAAACTCAGCGCCTGCTTCCGGTACACCAGAGAGACCGAGGCACTTGACGGCATCGGACGGGCCGGCAGTTTTCACACGCTGGCCGCGGTCATTAATCAGCGCCTTCACACGACCCCAGTGCGGGCCGCACAAGATTGCATCGCCGACGTTCAAAGAGCCATCGCGCAGCAGCAGCGAGGCGGTCGGGCCCATCCCCGGCTCCATCTTCGCTTCCACCACAAAGCCGCGGGCAGGCAGACGCGGATTGGCCTTCAATTCAAGAATTTCAGCTTGGACAATAATGTTTTCGAGAAACTCCGGAACGCCATCGCCCGAGAGCGCGCTGACTGGGCAGCAAATGGTCTCGCCACCCCAGTCTTCCGGCGTGAGGCCCAGTTGCTGCAACTGCTGTTTGACGCGATCGGGATTGAACGCGCGCAAATCTTTTTTGTTGAGCGCGACCATGATCGCCACCTTCGCCGCCTGCGCGTGCTGAATGGCTTCCTTGGTCTGCGGCATGACACCGTCCACACCGTCCACGACAATGACGGCGATGTCGGTGAGGTTCGCACCGCGCGCGCGCATCGCGGTGAATGCCGCGTGGCCCGGGGTGTCCAAAAAGGTGATCTTCTGTTTCTTCTCGCCGACTTCCACCGTGTAGGCGCCGACGTGCTGGGTGATGCCGCCATCTTCACCTGCGGCGACGCGGCTGTTGCGAATCTTATCCAGCAGCGAGGTCTTGCCGTGATCCACGTGGCCCATAAACACAACCACGGGCGGACGCGCGACGATGTTTTTCGGCGCGTTGACGTCTTCCTCTACTTCTTTCTTGGGTTTTTCAGGTTTAGGCGGCGGCGGGGGCTTGACCTCCACCTTTTTTTCGACCTCGACCTTCCACTCCCACTTCGCAGCGATCTGCTGCGCGACCTTCAGCTCGATCTTCTGATTGATCGAGGCGAAGATGTTCATCTTCATCAACTCGGCAATCAGCAAGTTCGGCTTCACGCCCATCTGTTCGGCAAAATCGCGCACAATAATCGGCGCACCAGGCTTCACCACAACAACCTTGCTATCCGGCAATGCTGACGCAGGCGCATCCGCCGCAGCGTCCGCAGCGGGCGTCTCGGGCTGTTTCGTGAACGCAACGCGGAGCGCCGTTTCCTGTTCCGGCGACAGCACGCTCATGTGGTTGCGCACTTCTCCGAGGTTGAGCGTCTGGATTTTCTCCAACAGCTCCTTCGTCGGGCGCTCGAATTCTTTCGCTAGTTCAAAAACTCTCATGTTTATATTTTTTCAGTGCCTGCGGATTGATCCGGTGTCTCGGCGGCGTCGGCAACCGCCTCTGCGGCGGCGCGCACCTCGCGCGCATCGTCTTCCGTGAAACCTTCAATCGCCAGCAGATCCTTTTCGTCCGCAGCCAAAATTCCGTCCACCGTCAGATATCCCGCTTCGATCAACTTCGTCGCGCGATCACCGCCAATACCTGCCACTGCGGCAAGCGCGGCGTGCGCGTTGGCGATCTTCTCTTCAAAGGTCAACGCCGCTTCGTCCTTCCGGATGTCAATCTTCCAGCCGGTCAACTTGCTTGTCAGTCGCGCGTTCTGGCCCTTCTTGCCGATGGCAAGCGAGAGCTGATCCGCTGCGACCACCACGCCCACCGTCTTGGTCGCCTCATCCACCGAAACCGACATGAGCTTGGCGGGAGCCAGCGCATTGGCGACGAATACCTTGATGTCCTCGTGCCAGCGCACGATATCAATCTTCTCGCCCGACAATTCGCGCACGATGTTTTTCACGCGAATCCCGCGCATTCCAACACACGCCCCGACCGGATCCACCTTTTCGTCGCGCGAAAGCACCGCAATTTTGCTGCGGAACCCCGGCTCACGCGCGATCCCGCGCATCTCAACCGTCTTGTCGTTGATCTCCGCAACTTCCAGCTCGAAGAGCCGGCGCACAAATTCAGGGCGACTGCGGGTCAGGATGATCTTCGTCCCACCCTGATCGCTCACCACATCGAGAATCAGCGCGCGAATCTTGTCGCCAACCTGATATTCTTCCGTCGGAACCCGCTCCTTGGACGGCAAAATGGCCTCCGCAAAGCTGTCCAACCCGAGAACCACGTCGCTGCGATCAAACCGGCGCACCGTACCGCTGACGATATCGCCCACGCGATCCTTATACTCGTCATACACTTTATCGCGCTCAGCCTGGCGGATCCGATTCAGAATCGCCTGCTTCGCCGTCTGCGCCGCGATGCGCCCGAAGTTGCGCGGCGTCACCTCGACTTCGAGGAAGTCGCCCAGCTTCGCGTCCGGCTTGATGCGCTGCGCATTCTCCATCGAGATTTCATCGTGCGGAGCGCGCACGCGCTCGACCACCTGAACCTTGGCTAACGCCTTGATGTCGCAGGTCTTACGATCAATCTCAATACGCACGTCTTTGGCGAGACTGACGCTCTTCTTGGAAGCCGTCATCAGCGCGCCTTCAACCGCCTTGATCAGCGTCTCGCGGTCAATCCCGCGTTCCCGCTCCATATAATCTAAAACTGCCAGCAATTCATTATTCATGAGCTATTCCCCGCTGAGCGCCCTACTCTATTTCGCGGACACCCTATCCATAGACGCAAAAGAGTGGGAGAGACCCACTCTTCTGCCAGCGGCCGCTTAAAATCGCGTACAGACTGCATGTCTGCGCGGCAAGGGTCAAGTTAAACCGAGCGAACACAGCCACCTCTTTTAAGCGCACGGCATTTTATTGGCATAAACGCATTGACCGAACCCGATATTTCGCTACCTTTATGTGCGAGGTGGACTGTCCGGACATCTCGCATGCGGGCAAAGAATGTGTACTGCAGGGACTAAACATCGGGACGGTTCGCGGTATTTTAAGGGTGATAGCACTAGTGGGTTGATGTAGAGGGGAAGAGGGACGCACTCTGAGTTAGATATGTTGGCAGCTTTCAAAAAATACGGACGGCTACTCGCCGCTCTGGCTTTGTTCGGCGGACTCGGAAGCACCGTCGCGCGCGCTGCTATCGTGGACTTGGACGCGTTCATCTCGATGCCCGCCCTCGGTTGCGACGGCACCACTCCGCTCGCAGACGGCTCCTGGGTCTATATCATCGGAAGTACCGACAACATCATTGACCCCATGCAGCAATACGGTGGCGGCGACTATATCGCCAACTCGACCACCGGCGATGACGTCATCCTCGGCATCGTGCAAATCTTCAGCATCCCCGTCGCCTTCCCCGACTACCAAAACATCTTCAATACAAACGTCAAATACGAGTCCGACGACATCAACTATGTCTACGTCCGGTTCTTCGATGCAACCGGCCCGCTCACCGGCATGCTCTGCTGGGGTGAGTCCGACATCTTTGAACTCGGCATCACCGCGGGCGTTTCGCAGGTGCAGTTCGATCAGGACAACCAACTCATCACCACCCACACCAACAACTTTGTCATCATCCCTGAACCGGGGACCGCCAACCTCATCTTCCTCGTCGGCGGCATGATCCTTGCACTCAAGGCCAGCATGGGCTCGAAAAAGAAAAGCAAAACGGACGACGACACCCCGTCCACCGATCCAGCCTGACCTCGCACCCACGCCCCCACCCACTCGACTTCCAACCCTTGGAAGCCTCCGCGCATCACACTTCCAATCCTTGGAAATTCACACCTCCGTAGCCTCTGCAGAGGCGGACAGACGGCCCTACCAGTACTCAATCTTCGCCTTCGAGCTACAGCACATTGTTCGGCCCCGATCCCGATCGCAATCGCGATCGCGAATCGCGATTCCTCCCCACCAACCCGCCCGCTGCAATTCCGCACTCGCGGGCTTGCCCGCCGCCGGCCCTGCGAAGGCGGGCCACTCAGCTGCCGGAGGTTAATCAGCTCCTCATTTCGCCAGCTTCGGCCACACGGGAGTGTGGCGTTCCAAACGGGCACGACGGAGCGTGCCCCTCCGGAGGTGCTGTAGTTCTGCTCGCCCTCAACGCGGGCGGAGAACAGTGCGAAGAACCATGCAAAGGTGGTGCGGCCACTTCCGGCTTCGACTCACTTCGTTCGACTACGCCGTGACACGCCGTGGACGCGCATGTTCCTCGCCCCACACGGGAGTGTGGCGTTCCAAACGGGCACGACGGAGCGTGCCCCTCCGGAGGTGCTGTAGTTCTGCTCGCCCTCAACGCGGGCGGAGAACAGTGCGAAGAACCATGCAAAGGTGGTGCGGCCACTTCCGGCTTCGACTCACTTCGTTCGACTACGCCGTGACACGCCGTGGACGCGCATGTTCCTCGCCCCACACGGGAGTGTGGCGTTCCAAACGGGCACGACGGAGCGTGCCCCTCCGGAGGTGCTGTATATCTGCCTGCCCGCAACAAGAGCGGCAGCGGCTTTGGATGCCCGCAATGCTACGTATAGGCTGTAGTTCCGCTTGCCCGCAATGCTGCGCATAGCGCTGCAGGCGGGCCACTCAGTTGGCGGAAGGATAAATCAACCAACCTCCGGAGGGGCAGGCGATGCCCGCCCGCCTCTGGCGGGTCCTGCCCGATCTCACGTCCGCACCTGTTCCGGGCAACACGGAGGTTGTCGCTCCAGATCATCAACCATCCGGGGAGCGCATGCGCCCTCCTGCGTCACGGCGCAGTCGAGTCTTCGAGGACGAAGCCTGAAGAGGTTCCGCCTGAGGCAGGCAGCCGACCTCACAATTTGCGAATTCCGCCCCCCCTCGATCCGGGCCAACTCTTAAGGCATATTATAGTAGCCTCTAAAACGGATAGTGACTAATATTATTGGTCTTAGAGGCACATAATGACGAATAAACCGAGCTTACCCATCCCCGCCCAAAAGGCTCTGCGCAAGTTAGGGCAGGACATTAAAGACAGCCGACGACGACGACGCATTCCCGTCGCCTTAATGGCGGAACGCGCGGGACTTTCCAAAGCAACACTGGGGAAAATTGAAAAAGGCGATCCTTCTGTCTCAATGGGAGGATACGCCTCGGTTCTGTTTGTATTGGGACTGACCGACCGCTTGGGGAATATGGCAGATGCCATCCATGACGCAGTCGGGCGACAATTGGACGAAGAAAATCTACCCAAACGCATCCGTCTGCCATCCAAAAGGAACAGCCATGAGCAGCCGTGAAATTTATGTCTCTATTGCGCTGGGCAATGAATACCATCCCGTCGGGCGACTGTGGTGTCACAATCGCAAAGGCCGCGAGAGCGCATCTTTTGAATATCGTGAGAGCTGGTTAAAGCACCCAGAACACTTCGCGCTGGAGCCCGTTTTGTCTTTGACGGCGGGATCGTTCCATACGCTAGCCGAACAAAGTCTGTTCGGCTCTATTGGCGATTCCGCCCCTGACCGATGGGGGCGCCTTCTGATGCGCCGCGCAGAGGCTGCGCGCGCGCGGGGGGCGGGAGAAGCGGCGCGGGCGCTAGGCGAAGCCGACTTTCTACTTGGGGTCAGCGACGAGGCGAGGCAGGGCGCATTGCGTTTTTCGGATACACCGGACGGCCCGTTTCTCGCCCCCAAGGAGCGAAGATCCATCCCTCCGCTGGTGGATTTGCCACGATTGCTGTCAGCCACGGAGCGTTTTCTGGCCGATGAAGAAAATGCCGAGGATTTGCGTCTTCTACTGGCGCCTGGATCATCGCTGGGCGGGGCGCGCCCAAAGGCTTCAGTGCGCGATACGGATGGCCACCTGTCCATCGCCAAATTTCCGCGAAAGGATGACGATTACAATGTCGTGGTCTGGGAGGCGGTCGCGCTGACGCTGGCAGAAAAAGCCGGGTTGACCGTATCAAAACGGCGACTGGAAACCGTCGCGGACAAGCCTGTTCTCATCATTCGCCGTTTTGACCGCGCGGGCGACACGCGCATTCCATTCCTGTCGGCAATGAGCATGTTGCAAGCCAAAGACAACGAGCCCCACAGCTATCTGGAAATTGCGGATGCGCTGCGCCAATACGGGGCAGCAACTGCAGTAGATTTGGCCGAACTGTGGCGCAGAATTGTTTTCAGCATTCTGATTTCCAATACGGACGACCACCTACGCAACCACGGCTTTATTTATGAGCGCCATACAGGCTGGCGGCTGTCGCCCGCCTACGACATGAACCCGACACCTGCGGAGATCAAACCTCGCATTCTGACAACCGCCATCAACCTTAATGATAGCACTGCTTCGCTAGACCTAGCTTTGTCGGTCGCAAAAGATTTCAGGTTGTCGCAAGGTCAAGCCAAGGCGATCATCAAAGAAGTCGGCGCGGGTGTTGCGCAATGGCGCGATGTGGCGCAAAACTGCGGACTGAACAGTCGAGAAATAAATCGCATGGCCTCAGCCTTTGAACATGCCGATGCGCAGGCCGTTGCCAATATGTCTTGAGTTCGATACTGAGAAGAGCGCTCTTGGGAAGCCACCGGTTTACAGCTGTTCAATTTTTTGAAGCCACTGCTTCGGGCACAACAAACAACTATCACAAGTTCAAAATTGAGCAGAGGTGCTGCGGCGCACCAAAGCGGACAGGCAGCCCTACCAACCATTACCTTCCTTCGAGCTACAGGACATTGTTCGGCCCCAATCGCGATCGCGAATCGCGACTCCTCCTCGCCAATCCACTCGCTGCAATTCCGCACTCGCGGGCTTGCCCGCCGCCGGCCCTGCGAAGGCGGGCCACTCAGCTGGCGGAGGCTAATCAGCTCCTCATTCCGCCAGCTTCGGCCACACGGGAGTGTGGCGTTCCAAACGGGCACGACGGAGCGTGCCCCTCCGGAGGTGCTGTAGTTCTGCTCGCCCTCAACGCGGGCGGAGGGAGAGCGGTGCGAAAAACCATGCAAAGGTCGCGCGGCCACTTCCGTCTTCGAGTCGGGGCGAAGGTGGAAGCTGTCCCTAGCGAGCCGGTCCGATTGTTCGGCTCCCTCGGAGAGGTCGCCCTACCAGTACTCAATCTTCGCCTTGAGCTACAGCACACAGTCCGGCCCGCTGTAGTTCCGCTTTTGCGCCGGTGTCCGCTTCTTCGTTTTTTTCGTCTTTTCCCCTCAATTTTGTGCAACTCTTTATGGGGGCAATAATTGCGTTCCGCCGAGGGGTGTTTTTGCTCATTTTTCCGACCGGAGACTCCCAAAATGCGCGCGCCTAACCTGCTGGCAGCAAAACGATTACGAAAGTGTTAAAAAGTTCTTGTTCACCACAACATATAGGGCTACTTGTTGATTCTTCGCTACGGTACTCCAATAGCTTGTGGTTAGCACAACTTGATTCAACGCCTAAGCGACGACAAGACAGTCAGTTAGAGCAATTGCACATTTAATTTTTACGGGAGAGGAGCCTTCACATGTTAGAAAATCGCGGAGTGACAGAACGGACAGAGGCGAAGCGTGTCGCAACAAAGAGCCGAAAAACCGGCGTCGCAAAGGGGCGCACCGCAAAAGCTGAAGGACTCTCGATCCGCCGCGTGTTCAGCACGGCAGGGAAGAGCCCGTTCGATCAACTTCAGTGGGAGCGCCGCAAGGCTTCGATCACGGATGACAAGGGCAAGGCGCTGTTCGAGCAGCACAATGTCGAGGTGCCGACGAGCTGGTCCATGCTGGCGACCAATGTTGTGGCGTCGAAATATTTCTATGGCGATGTGACGAAGTCCGAGCGCGAATTTTCCGTGCGCCAGCTCATTCACCGCGTGGCGCGCACGATTGCAGATTGGGGTCTGCGCGATGGCTATTTCGCATCCAAGGCGGACGCCGAGGTGTTCTACGAAGAATTGGTTTTTCTCTGCGTGAATCAATACGGCGCATTTAATTCGCCGGTCTGGTTCAACTGCGGGCTCTATCAGCAGTATGGCGTGGGCAAGGATGCGGGGCCGGGCAACGCGTTCTACAACCGGACGACCGGGCAGGTTGAGACCGCGCCGTCGCAGTATGAATATCCGCAGTGCTCGGCGTGCTTCATTCAGCGCGTGGACGACACGATGGAAGACATCATGGACCTCGCGCGCTCGGAGGCGATGCTCTTCAAATACGGCAGCGGCAGCGGCACGGACCTCTCGACGCTGCGCTCGACGCGCGAAAAACTTTCGGGTGGCGGTCGGCCGAGCGGCCCCCTCTCCTTCCTCCGTGTGTACGACGCGGTGGCAAGCGTGGTGAAGTCGGGTGGCAAGACGCGCCGTGCAGCAAAGATGAACACGCTGAAGGTCTGGCACCCGGACATCAAAGAATTCATCGAGGCGAAATCGAACGAAGAGAAAAAGGCCTGGGCACTGATCGAGCAGGGTTATGACGGAAACTTCAACGGCGAGGCGTATGGCTCCGTCGCATTCCAGAACGAAAATCTGAGCGTGCGCGCGACGGATGACTTCATGAAGGCGGCCGTCGAGAACCGCGACTGGACCACACACTGGGTCACGGATCCCCGCAAGGCAGGGCCGACTTACAAGGCACGCGAACTGCTCAAGAGCGTCGCAGAGGGCACCTGGATATGCGGAGATCCGGGGATGCAGTTTGAGGACACGATTCAGCGCTGGCACACCTGCAAAAACGACGGCCCGATCAATTCGAGCAATCCGTGCAGTGAATACATGTTTCTCGACGATACCGCCTGCAACCTCGCATCGCTCAACCTGATGAAGTTCATGCAGGACGACCGCTTCGACGTGGAGCGCTTCAAGGCCGCGGTGGAAATTTTTATCACCGCGCAGGACATCATCGTGGACAACGCGAGCTATCCGACGAACAAGATTGCACGCAACAGCCACATCTACCGTACGCTCGGCCTCGGCTACGCGAACCTCGGCTCACTGCTGATGTCGCAGGGGCTGCCGTATGACAGCGATGAGGGCCGTTCGCTCGCCGCCGCGATCACGGGCATCATGCACTGCCACGCGTATTCGCAGTCGGCGCGCATCGCGGAAAAAATGCAGCCGTTCGAGGGCTACGCGCGCAACCGCGAGCCCATGCTCAACGTGATGGAGCTGCATCGCGAGGCGACGCGCGAGATCGGCGCAACGTGTCCGTCGTATCTGCGCGAAGCCGCGCAGCAGTGCGCGGATGAAGCGCGCGATCTCGGCCAGCGCTTCGGCTATCGCAACGCGCAGGTCACGGTGCTCGCACCGACGGGAACCATCGGATTTCTGATGGATTGCGACACGACGGGTGTCGAACCGGACATCGCGCTGGTGAAATACAAACTCCTTGCGGGCGGCGGCATGCTGAAGATCGTCAACCGCACCGTCGGCCAGTCGCTGCAGAAGCTCGGCTATGATCAGAAGACGATTGATGGGATCATCAAATACATTGATGAGCAGGACACGATCGAGGGTGCGCCGGGTCTCAAGGATGAACACCTCTCCGTCTTCGACTGCGCCTTCAAGCCGCGCAATGGCAAGCGCTATATTCCCTATCGCGCACACATCAAAATGATGGCGGCGGTGCAGCCGTTCCTTTCCGGCGCCATCTCCAAAACGGTGAACATGCCGAACGAGGCGACAGCGGACGAAATCATGCAGACCTATGTTGAGGGTTGGAAGCTGGGCCTCAAAGCCCTCGCCATCTATCGCGACGGCTGCAAACGCAGTCAGCCGGTCAACACAGGTAAGGACGAGAAAAAGGCGGAAGAAGCGCTCGCAAAACCCGCGCCGGTTGCCGAGCACGGCAGCAACGGGAATGGATCCAAAGTCCGCCCGCTGCGCCGTCGCATGCCGAGCACGCGCCGCTCCGTCACGCACAAATTTGATATCGCCAGCCACGAGGGCTACCTCACCGTCGGCCTCTACGACGACGGCACGCCGGGCGAGCTTTTCATCACGATGGCGAAGGAGGGCAGCACCGTCGGCGGCTTGATGGATGCATTCGGCACCGCGATTTCGATGTGTCTCCAATATGGCGTTCCGGTGAAATCGCTCGTTGAGAAATTCGCGCACACGCGTTTTGAGCCAAGCGGATTCACAAAGAACCCGGACATTCCGATCGCAAAGTCATTGCCGGATTATATTTTCCGCTGGTTCGGCTCGACATTTCTCGACGGCTACAAGGAGCCGACCTCATCCCGGCCACTGACGCTCGAATCGGGCGCCGCTCAAAATGAGGCCGCATCGGGCGCGACTCGGGAAGCGCCCGCCGCCGCAGGAGCGGTATCGGCCGAGCGGCCTGCAACGCCGCAGCGCGTGGACGAACAGTTCCAGCACTTTCAAGAAGACGCACCGGCGTGCGACAGTTGCGGCTCCATCACGGTCCGCAACGGCGCTTGCTACAAGTGCTTCAACTGTGGAAACTCGATGGGCTGTTCGTAAAAACCGACACGGAGGGGAAGACGTATGAAACTGACAGGAAGTTGCCATTGCGGTCGAATCAAGTTTGAGAGCACCGGCCCCGTCCTGCGGTTTGTCTATTGCCACTGCGATGACTGCCGGAAGACCAGCGGCTGCGCCGCGAGTCCGGCCATCATCGCGCCCGCATCGAGCTTCAAGCTCCTCACCGGCGAGGAGCATCTCGCCGCATACGAATCTTCTCCCGGAAAAGAACGCTGTTTCTGCCGCCATTGCGGATCACCGGTCGTCGGGCGCTCCACGGTGAAGCCCGACATCGTGGTCATCCGTGCAGGTAGCCTGGACGGCAAGGTGGACATCCGCCCCGAAATGCACATTTTTGTCGGTGTAAACCCTGAATGGCACACCATCGGCGATTCTTTGCCTCAATACGAAGGCTGGCCACCCGCCTGATCCCTTCGTACTGAGCCTCATCCGCGGAGTCAATTTTCCGCTATCGAAAGGTTGCGCAACAGCGCACAACCTGCGACTCTCGAACTATCTGTATCAGGAGCCGAAATGAACAGCGACCGCGCAAATCGCTCGAACGAAGAGCGGATTTTGATCGAATATATCAACTTGAAATTGGCCGCATTGGGACTGCCGATTTTCGGTATCTCTTCCGCGTATCCATTCATCTCGTTGAGCCGCTCGCTCCTCTCGAATTATCAGGAGCTATCCCGTCTTCTCTCGGATTATCTCTGCCCGGCCGATCGCCGGATTCAGAATTTTCTGTCGCGCTACTGTGCAGACCTCGGCGATGCGGGCGGATCCCCGCGCATCGCAGGCCGCTCGTTTGTGCTCGATCGCCCGGGCATGGCGCGCATGCTCTCGCTGCCGCCGGATGCGGATTTCTACGAGTCGGACATCATCCGGAGCTATCGCGTCGCAAATGGTGTTCTCCACAATCCGATCAATGATCGTCGAACCACGCAGGGCGTGTTTCACGTAGCAGACGGGGGTCTTCCGATCGCGGATGACAAGAAGTCTGTCCCGAAAGCGGTCTTTGCGCGCCTCCTCGACATGGCGTTCAAACCTCCCGTCTATTTGAACCGCCTGCCCTTCACCGAAAGCCAGGCAGCGAAGGCAGCAACGATGGTTTCGCTGCTGTTGCGCCCGATTGTGTGCCCCGAAGTGCCGGGCTTCACGCCGGAGAAACGGATGGAAATCCGCTTCTTTGTGCCGGGCAGCATGGTGGCAAATCTCGACTTCGTCGAAAGCATCTTCGGCAACGCGGGCGATCCCTATCTGCCGGAAAACGATGCGGGTATTGATCCGATCTCCTGGAGCGGACACACCGGCTGCATCATCCTTGCGCCGCACCTCACGCGGATGACGAAGAAGGAGCTCGGCCTTCCCCACATCAGCGCCGCAACGGACCGACAGAAGCGCGATGGCATGTGTTGGGAAAAGCCGGACGAGCGCTATAACGACGGCAGCGCATTCAAAATCACCGCGCGCGATGAGCGCGGTGTGATCGTCACGGTGATCGCGGACAACTATTTCGGCTACTGCAAGAAAGAGGTCAAGACGCAGATCAGCTACGCGGCAAACCTGATGGGGTTTGCAGAGGAGGAGCACTCCGGCGGCGCGTTTGTATTTCCGCGCTATGACCTCGGCGAATCGTTTGCGATGAACAACCCCATTCCGGAGCGCGGACAGACATTTGCAGAGGTGAGCCGGCTGTTCTCCGACGTGATGGAGCTGCGCCCCGAGGGTTTCGGCGTGGATCGCCGCTTCCCCTCCATCGTCTATATCCCCGAAAACGTGGCGATCGAGCTGCAGGATCAAACAATCTCGTGGGAAAAGAACAACGAGACCCAGCGGATCAAGTTGCTCCCCGACAACGTCTACGTCCTGCCTTCGGGCTATAAAATCAGTATGCTCAAACCCGCGCGCGGCAGTCGCTGGCGCTTGGTGGGCGAAGGTGCGGAGGGCACGCTGTGCCACAAACCCTGCACCGTTTCGGGCGGCGGAAAATCGGAAATTTCCAAACCGATTGCCGACGCGATGCTCGACGGCTCCATCTATGTCGCGGACATGAAGAAGGATTTCGATCTGGTTGAGCAGATCATCAACCGCGACTATTCCGACCACTTCAAGAATCCGCCGCAAGGCCGCAAGAGTCGCAAACTCCTCAGCCCCGAGCGCTCGCTGGGTTCGGTCATCAAGCTCCTTACGCCATCCGAGCTGTACACCGATAGCTACAACGCGTGGCTGAACACGGTCCCCGCCTACATCAAAGACCTCGTCTTCCTCATCAAGCGCTACTACAAGCCGGATTGGGGCGATGACTGGCGCAACCGCTTCAGCGTGGACAGCATCAACGGGAATCCCGGCAATGAGCTGCGCTATCGCAAAACAAAGATCAACACGCGCTACGTACGCGTCGGATTTGGCAGCGATGGATCGTGGCGCATCTTCAGCGTTCGCAAGGATTTCATTCCGGCGCAAAAAATCTCGACGGAAGACGACATCACCGCATCCATCACCGCCCCGCGCAGTGTGATTGAGCGGATTGATCCCGACTTCCTCTATCCGTCCGCGAAATTTGTGGTGAACTGCGAGAATAAATTCTTCCAGCGCCCGGACGACGCAATTCATCGCGGCTATGACCACAAGGCCGAGGCCGATATGGCGCGGGCGGACAACTTCTTCTGCAACTACGAACCGCTGAACCGGCGCCAGGCGATGGATGAGGTGGAAAACACCATCTGGTTCGGGCAATACACCGAACCGATGCAGCGTCTCTTCCGCGAGCACCTCGAAAACCAGAGCCCGGAATATATCGTCTCCTCCGCCTGCCCGCGCATTGTGGACGGCAAACCGACGAAGAATCCACGCTATCTCCAGAGCCGCCCCGACCTTGAGGATCCGCGCCAGCGATACCTCGCGGAAATCGGTGTCCGCTTCTACAGACGGCTCACGACGGATAAACCCATCGTCACCCCTGTTCACGCTGTACTTCCCGGACGCCGGAACAACCCGCCTGAACCGGGCGTGCGCCCGCTCAGCGTGTTCAGCCCGGTCCACCACATGGAGCTGCCTGAACTCTTCATGGAGTTCATCGCCAGCATCACCGGAAAATCGCCATCCACCACCGGCGCGGGCTCGGAAGGTGCACTGACAAAAGGTCCCTTCAACGCGCTGCTGCCCATTCACGACCTGAACAACGCATTCGTCTCACTCGCGCTGTGCGCCCAGGACGTGTTCATCACGGCGGCGGGCTGCGTGGGCCCGAACTTCCGCGTGGATCACGACGTCAGCCTCATCGTTCCGGAGATTTGGAGCCGCATGCAGCGCATTGAGCGCACTGCGGCCGACCTCATCTCGAAAGGCTGCCTCGAGCGCTGTGTGGATTTTGAATACGACGGCAAGCCCGTCCTCGCAAGCCGACTCGGCTATCGCATCACCGCGCGCTTCATGCAGATTTATGGCGGCCGCGTCTTCACAACACCCGACATGGTCTTCACGCCGGAAATGCTGCGTCCGGAAAAACAGGATCTCGCGATCTTCGCCGACGCGATGGACAACATTGTTTCCGCACACAAATGGGTCGCAGAGCAATACTTCCGCGACGGCTCCGTTGAACTCGCGGTCCCGCCCTTGCGCGCTCTCCTCCACATCATGGCCCACGGCCACTACGAAGGCATGACGCTGCAAGACCCCAAGCTGCGTGAACTCTTCACGCACGACGCCGTCGTCAACTCTGCCTGGTATCAGCAGCGCCTGGAGAAGCGCTGCGAGCGAAATCGCACCTTCCTCCAGCAAACTGCCGCAAGCATTGAAGCCTTCCTGGCCCGCCCCGAATACCAGAGCGAAGCCGCTCGCCTCGGCGTTGCGCAGCGCCTGGCAGAAGTGCGCAAACGCCTGGCCACGCTCGACGCCCCCGGCTACATCAACACCCTGAAAGGCACCATCGGCGCCGACCTATTCGCACCGCACGAAGGATAGAACAAGCATCAATCCCCCCTTGCCCTGCGCAGCAAGCCCTGCTACGTTCGCTCCAGTTTTTCTGATCCCCCTGCTCGGGTGGTGGAATGGCATACACGCATGCTTGAGGTGCATGTGCCCAAAAGGCGTGGGGGTTCAAGTCCCCCCCCGAGCACCATTTTCACACTGTGCGCCGTCCGGTCGCGCACGTGCCAGAAGCCAGCCACACCGCCCCCCCTTGTTTTAGACTCGCTTTTTCAGGCGCCTTCCTTTTGATTGCTCGCCGTGCCCGCTATGAAACTTCTAATTGCAACTCGCAACGCCGATAAACTCACTGAGATGCGCGCCCTGTTGAACCTGCCGGGGCTGCAGCTCGTCTGCATCAACGATATACCCGATGCGCCGGAGGTCGAAGAGGACGGCTTCACGTTTGAGGAAAATGCAGTGAAGAAGGCGACCGTTCTCGCACGCGCGTCAGGTCTCTGGGCGCTCGCAGATGATTCCGGACTGGAAGTCGTCGCGCTCGGCGGTATCCCGGGCGTGCATTCCGCACGCTATGCGGGCGAGCCGCCAAAATATTCCGCAAATAACGAAAAACTTCTCTCCGCGCTGCGGGAGGAACCCAACCGTCGCGCACAGTTCCGAACCGTCATCGCGCTCTCCAGCCCGTCCGGCGTGGCCAAGACCGTCGAAGGGCGCTGCACCGGCGTCATTGTCGAAAATCCGCGCGGACGAAAAGGATTCGGTTACGATCCGCTCTTTCAGCCCGACGGCTATACGCAAACGTTCGCGGAGATGCCCGCAGAGCTGAAAAATACAATTTCGCACCGGGCCAACGCGTTGCGCCATGCAAAGGAAGCCTGGTCCGCCATCTTTGCATCCGACCGCACCGAATGGTAGCCCTCTCCGCCCATTCGCGCGCGATCACCCTCTTTCGGTAGAGCCCCCGCGTTGTCAGAGACAGGCCGATCATGCGCACACTGCGCCAGATAATTTTTTATATTTTTCTGCTCGGGTACTTGATCGCAATGCCCACCGCGATCCTCTACGCGCTCGGCTATATCTGGGCGCCCGGTTCCGATCGCGGCCTCGTGCGCTCGGGCCTGATCGCGCTGACCAGCACGCCCGATGACGCGCAGATTCACCTCGGCAACAGCCGCTACACCCGGCGCACACCCGCCACAATCCGCGACCTCCTGCCCGGCGCGTATACGATCCGGTTGACCCGGAACGATTGCGAGGCCTGGCAGCGCGACATCGCCGTAGAGGCCGAACGCGCCACCGTGCTCGATCGCATCATTCTTCTCTCCGTCAATCGCGCACCTCAATCCCTCGACCCCCGTCCCTGGCGCAACCTGCGCAGCGAAGCAGGCGAGCGACATCTCGTCCTCGAATCGCCGGACACTCTTGGACACTGGGCCACACTCGACGCGGACGAGGGCATCCTCAGTCCACTGCTCGCCACCAATTCGATCTGGAGCGACGCACGCGTCCTGCAAAGCTGGTTTATCAACGGTAGCCCCCACGCCCTGCTGCGCATTGAACGCGAGGACCACGAGTACTACCTGTGGTTCACCCTCAACAGCAAAGAGAACGACCCGATGGATATCACGCGCCTCTTTCCCGATGCGCCGGACGATGTCATCTGGGACCCGCGCGGACATCGCGAACTCTATGCTCGCATCGGCTCGCGTACTCATCGGCTCGACCTCAAAGAAATGACGATCTTTCCCGACTGCGCACCACCCGCAAAGGGAATCGCCCTACTGCGCGGCCATCTGTATACCATCACCGAAAGCAACACGCTGTTGCGCGTCGCAAGCGACGGCGCGGCCGAAGAGACCGACTACGCCCTGCCTACTGCAATCTCCGACGAATTATCCGGTCCGTGCTATACACCGTTCCTCCTGCCGAACGACGGCGTGCTCGTGAGCGATGCAAACGGCGCACTCTGGCTCAACAACCCGCCACAACAACTGGCGCCACAGGGCCTGCTCACCATTCTCGCGGACGACAAAGACGATCGGTGGCTCATCGCAACTGAAACCGCCATCGGCCTCCTCGAACTTGCGCCACAGAGCAAATCCGATGAATTCGCACTGCGCTGGATTCACACACAACGCCCGCCCATCAATCGGGCCGCATGGATACACGACGACACCCACATCCTCTTTTCTTCGCAAGGTAACCTCATGCTCCTCGCGCTGGAGCGCGGCGGCGGCGGCGCGCCGCGCCTCCTCGGTCCTTGCAACGCAACCGGCGACTTCTTCTTCAGCGAACACACGGGCTTTCTCTACGCGCTCAATCCGGATAATCGTCTGACCCGCACGCGCCTGCTTCCGCCTCGCTCCCTGATCCCGTTGCCCCTCCACTCGGAGAGCGACAAATGAGCTTCGCCTACACACGCATCGGAATCCATGGCCGCGATGCACGCCTGCAACGCCTGCTCGAAATTTTGCCGGGCGCGACGAGCTGGAGCATCCTGTTCGCCATGCTCATCCTCGGCCTCGCCACCCCGCAAATCGCGGCCGCCATCGTCATCGCCTTCAATCTCTATTGGTTTTTGCGCCTCGCCCACTCCACCATTTTTCTGGTCCTCTCGTATTCTTTCCTCCGCGCAGAAAGCGAAACGAATTGGCAGGTTCGCCTGCACAACCTCGGCAGCGAAGAGGATATTCCCTCGCACCGCTCCCGACTGCTCCATCGCGAACGACTGCGTACGCTCCGCGCCGCGCACCAAATCCCTCTCGACCCCGACGGCATCCACCACGTCGTCATCATTCCCATCGCGCGCGAAACCGCCGACATCATTGAGCCCGGCCTCGCCAGCCTGCGCGCGCAGGATTTTCCGACCCGCCGCATCCTCGTCATGCTCGCCGTCGAAGCGCGCGCCACGGAAGAGGTGCGCAACGACGCCGCCCGCCTCGCAGAACAATTCCGCCCGCACTTCCTCGACGTCCAGGTCGCGCTGCATCCCGATGGCCTTCCCGATGAAGCGCGCGTCAAAGGCGCCAATGCCTCCTACGCCGCCAAACGCGCAGCAGAGCTGCTTCGCGCACGCACCATTCCCTTCGACCACACCACCGTCTCCTGCTTCGACGCCGACACCGTTGTCTCCCCGCGCTATTTCAGTTGCCTGACATATCACTACTGCATGGAACCGCACCGCACCCGCGCCAGTTTCCAGCCTATCCCCGTCTATCACAACAATATCTGGCAGGCGCCCGGCCCGGCCCGCGTGCTGGAGGTCGGCTCTTCTTTCTTCCAGCTCATCGAGGCGACCAACCCCGAAACCCTCGTCACCTTCTCCAGCCATAGCATGAGTTTTCAGGCATTGGTCGAAGTCAATTTCTGGCCTGTGGACATGATCTCGGACGACAGCGCAATTTTCTGGAAGTCCTACCTTCACTATCAGGGCGATTACCGCGCCGTCCCCATGTACACCACGCTTTCAATGGACGTCGTCTCTGCAGACAACTGGTTCAGCACCCTGCGCGGACTCTATAAACAGAAGCGTCGCTGGGCATGGGGCGTGGAAAACTTTCCCCTCATTGTCCGCGGGTTTCTCCGCGCGCCCCGCATCCCGTGCCGCGACAAATTCAGACACACCATCAAGATGTTTGAAGCGCACATCGCCTGGGCCACCTGGGGCTTCATGCTGACCATCTTCAACTGGCTTCCCGCCCTCTTCGCCGGGCGCGAATTCTCCAGCTCCGTGATGTATTTCAATGCGCCGCGCATCAGCGGCCTTGTCTTCAACCTCGCCGGCCTCGCGCTGCTCATCACTATCGTCCTCAGCCAACTGCTCCTCCCCCGCCCGCCCTCCCGCCGCCCGATCCTCGTCCGCATCCTGCACGCAGCCGAATGGATACTGATCCCCGTCATCACACTTTTCTTCAGCGCCCTTCCCGCCCTCGACGCCCAAACGCGTCTCATGCTCAGCAAGCGAATGGAATTCTGGGTCGCCGGCAAAGGCCGAAAAGACCACCCCTCACCCGCCCACTCCAACACCTAAGAACGCGGGCAGGACTGGGTCTACACCTTCAACATTTGCCCGCCCGCCTCATCAGAAGGGTTCTGCCCCAAATATCAGCTGCGGGCAGGACGGAGCCTGCCCCTCCCGTTCATCAGAACGGCCACAGCGAGCAGCACAGAGGCTGCTCCTCCCGCACATCAGAACGGCTACAGAGTATAGCCAAGGTCAGGCCGTAAATTGTAAATTTCGGTCGCGTGGAGGCGTAGCTCAAGGACTGTCCTTTGCGCTGTGGAGTGGAAGAAATCTCGTTGGGCATAATTACAGCTTTGCGAGAGAAGAACATTCGAAGATCGCCCTCAACGAGGGCGGTCTTCATCTGGGGAGCGCACGCGCCCGCGCGTGCTGCGGTGCGCGCCCCCGCGCACCGATCTTCCCGAACGCTACCAATCTCCGGAGGAGCAGGCGATGCCCGCGCCGCCTCAGGCGGATACTGTCCCGAATATCAGCTGTGGGCAGGACGGAGCCTGCCCCTCCCGTTCATCAGAACGGCCACAGCGAGCAGCACAGAGGCTGCTCCTCCCGCACATCAGAACGGCTACAGAGTATAGCCAAGGTCAGGCCGTAAATTGTAAATTTCGGTCGCGTGGAGGCGTAGCTCAAGGACTGTCCTTTGCGCTGTGGAGTGGAAGAAATCTCGTTGGGCATAATTACAGCTTTGCGAGAGAAGAACATTCGAAGATCGCCCTCAACGAGGGCGGTCTTCATCTGGGGAGCGCACGCGCCCTCGCGTGCTGCGGTGCGCGCCCTCGCGCACCGATCTTCCCGAACGCTACCAATCTCCGGAGGAGCAGGCGATGCCCGCGCCGCCTCAGGCGGATCCTGTCCCGAATATCAGCTGCGGGCAGCACGGAGGCTGCCCCTCCAGATCACCATCCTCCGTCTCGCCTGCCTCAAGCGGGTCCTGTCCCAAATATCAACTGCGGGCAGCACGGAGGCTGCCCCTCCCGTACATCAGAACAGCTACAGTTTTATTCAGAAATAGTCTAAGTGACGTGTAACTTTTTCGCACTCAGCTGTTCAATGAACGGACCGGGCTCCGCCCTCATTCAGACGCGACGATCTTCCGTCCTCCCACATGACGGGCCAGTCCACTGCGACTTTCATGATCACTTTTCGCAGCGGGCCAACGCCCGCGAGCGGGGCGTGGGCGTCCGACGGGAAATAGATGCCGAAATAGCCCGGCGCTACCGCTGTCCAACTCAATGGCGCGTCGCGAAGAAAACCGATGTCCCGCCCGGGATCGAATGCCTCGCGCCACTCTTTGCACGTTGAAAAATCGCGCCAGCCAATCTCCTCCAGCCCGGAAACTGTGAGCTGAATATCAATAAATTTGCGATGCACCTCCAACACCGCCCCGGCACGACCGCGCCCGTCCACATGATCCACATTGGCATAAAGCAGATTCGGAATCACTTCGCACCGCCCTGCGGGCAACGCAGCGAGATCGGTCTCCGTGAGAAACCGAAACGCGCGCCGGAATCCGGGGTGTGCGCCCCAATAGAGATTTGCGCTGTCCAACCGATCGAGAATCATGGATTCATCCCTCCACCGCAGCTTGCTGCATAGTTCCTTGTCAATCCCCTGCAATTCGCTACATTTCCGTCAACGCCACCGGAGTGTGTGACATGTATACTCAGTTCCACAAGTACGTCCTGCTCGCCACTGCAACAGTTGCCCTTGCCGCATCTGCGCACGCCAATAATCTGCTCTACAACGGCAGCTTCGAAAACGAAAGCTCCTTTTCGTATGGCGCAGCGCAGAACTGGAAAATGAATGACCCCGATGATCACGGCGATGCCTGGGGCAGCGCAGCCCGCGAAAACTGGCGTGCGCGGACCGGCGAATTCATCATGGCCGTACGCGGACTCTGGGCCGACACGGGCGACTTCGGCGGCGTCTGGCAAGAAGCGGAAGGGCGCGGCAATCAGACCTACCGCCTCTCCGCATGGTTCTGGGCCGATGCCGCATGGGCGCCGCACACGCAGGAAATGAAGATCGAGTTCTGGAACTGGGACCGCACAGAACTCCTCGGCTCCGCTGCGCAGCCCATCGAAAACATCGCTGAAGATTGGGTCGAACGCGAACTTGTCGCCGTCTCCCCCGATGGCACGGAATGGGTGCGCGTGGTGTTCAACGTTTCGGGCGCAAGCTCGGAAGGTTCGCTTCAGATAGACGACGCGAATCTCGAACTCGTCCCCTAAGCCGACTCAGCTCAGCTCCCGCAGCACGGTGTTGTCAATCAACCGTGCGGACGGGAAACGCACCGCGAGCGCACAGAGCGCCGCGCCGCGAATCTGCGTGATCGGTGTGAGCGCTTCATCGTCCACGATCTCCACATAATCCACCTGCGCCAATGGCGCCTTCGCAATCTCGCTCTGCGCGGTTTTCACCAATACCTCGACACGTCGTTCGCCGCGCGAAAAGGCCGCCTCAACCGCATCGAGCGCGCGCCGCAGACAGACCGCCTGCGCACGCTCATCCGGCGTCAGCCGCGCGTTGCGCGAACTCATCGCGAGGCCATCCGGTTCGCGAACAATCGGGCTGGCGACAATTTCCACCGAGATGTTCAGATCGCGCACCATCCGCCGGAGGATCCGCAACTGCTGGGCATCTTTCTCACCGAAGACGGCAAACGCCGGCTGCGCCGCATTGAACAACTTTGCGACAACCGTACAGACGCCCTCAAAATGACCGGGGCGCGACGCCCCGCACAAACGCGCCGAGAGCCGTTTTTCCACAACGGATATACTGGCATCCGCGGCATACATCGCCTCCGGCGCGGGCGCAAATATCACATCCACTCCCGCCTCGCGGCACAACGCTTCATCACGCGCCCAATCGCGCGGATAGGTTGACAGGTCTTCGTTCGGCCCGAACTGCGTGGGGTTCACAAAAATACTGACGCACACTTGGTCGGCCCGCGCGCGTGCGATTTTCACGAGCGACAAATGACCGGCGTGGAGATAGCCCATCGTCGGCACAAGTCCGATCACCCGCCCCGCGCGGCGCTGTTCGAAGGCCCACTGCTGCATTTCAATCGCATCTCGAATCACACGCATGGCGGGCCTCAATGCTGTCCGAACACGTTCCACCAGGAGCGTCGGCGCTTGCCGGGCAACGCGAAAATATATTTGTGTTTCAACCGCATGATGCGAAAGGGATTGCCTCCGCTCTGTGCGGCGTGCACTGCGCCCAGCGTGTCGGCATAGGCGGATTCATAGCCCACTTCCTGCGCCAGCATCTCGGCGACTTTGCCCGAAACGGCCCACGGAAAGCAGATGTGCCGAACAGAGTTAATTTTCAGTTTTGCCTGCAACACCTCGCGGGCCGCGCTGAGATCGGCGCGAATCGCGGCCGTGCGCTCGGCGGGGGTCTCCGCCTTTCCGCGCTTTCCACGGATGGCTTTTCGCAGCTTCTTCTCCCAGTCCGGAGCTTCAAAAAATGCCGCGCCACCGCCCGCCTTCACCGCATCCTCACACGCGGCACGCGCTTCCGCATCATCGTAGCGCAGCGCATCGGACATGCGCGAACGCAGCGCGTGGAGCGGAGCGCCAAGACGGGCAGCGCTCAAGAAAACGGGTTTGATTGCCTCGCCTACATTCGGCGCATCGTGAATATGCGTGCGATAATCCGGCGTCACGAACCCCTCGATCGCGGACGAGCAGAATATCTTCGCGTGCGCAAAGCTGTGCGACTGAATATCCCACAGTCCCGTGCCCTGCATTGCGCGCAGCTCGGGCCAGGTGGCAAAGGGAATAGCGGAGCGATCCACATCAACAGGCGGCCCGCCTGCATCGCCCAGCATCGGCCGCATCACATCGTCCGCGGGCACCCGGCCGGGGGCCACAAAGAGCGTGGCGATGCAGTCGTAGCGCCGCAGAAGCGGTGTCGCCACCGTCCACGCACTGGCCCAGGCGTCGTCAAAGGTGATCGCAACGGATTTTTCTCCGGGATGCACGCCGTCGCGCACAAAACGCGCAACAGCATCGGCATTCACCGTGCGGTAGCCGTTATCGCGCAGATAGGCGAGATGCGGCTCCAGATAGTCCGCAGTCACTTCGTGGAAGTGGAATACCGGCAAGAGCGCCGGGTCCACGCCCCCGCCGAATACAAAGCCCGGATACGCGCGCCGCGCGATATCTATCACGCCGCGCCAGCGCGAATTCCGTTCTGCCAATGGAATACGAGTCGTCATAACAAGACGGCAAATCTACAACCCAACCGCGCGCAGGTCTACTTCCCTGATTTCACAGATTCATTTTCGTCGCGAATTGCCCTATGCTGACCGGATGGAGGACCCAGCAGATCCGGACCGGGCGATGGTCGAGCGATCCCAACGCGGCGACCGCGCAGCCTATTCAGAGCTGGTTGAGCGCTATCAAACGCCTCTCTATCAATTCACATTCCGCCTACTGAATGATGCCGCTCTCGCGCAAGACGCCGCACAGGAAGCGCTGGCGCGCGGCTGGCTGAAATGCAGCTCTTTCCGGTTTCGCAAAAATGCCCGCTTTTCCACGTGGCTGTTCCAACTGGCTCGCAACGCGGCGATTGATATTGCGCGCAGGCGCCGCGAGGTTTCGCTGGATGCCTTGCCGCGCGAGCCGCTCAGCCCGGCACCCGATGCGTCCGGCGTCGCGCAGGACAACGAACTGGGCATCCGGATCGCCGCCGCCTTCGCCGCACTGCCCGAAGCCCAACGCACGGCCGTCACCCTCGCGGAATATCACGCCATGAGCGCGCGCGAAATAGCCTCCGTACTCGGCTGCTCCACGCGTGCCGCGGAATCGCATCTTTTTCGCGGCAAACAGGCGCTCCGCAGCGCACTCGCCGACTGCTGGGCGGAATTGCGCTAAAAAAGTTTGCGTAGTTTTCGCGCGGTCTGCGTTTAACCCGGTATGGAACCGCTCTCGGACAGCCAATTGAAGGATGTGCTGCGCCACTGGCGCGCGCCGTCATCGCCGGCAACTCTCGCAACCGGCGTGTGGGCGCGCGTGGATTCTAGCGCAAGGCAGACGCCGCACTGGCTGCAGAGCGCATGGGCGTTCCGCCTCGCACTCTCACTGACGGTCCTACTTTGGGTCGCGGCAATTGCCACACCATCGCGCGGGCACAAACCAACCGCATCCACCAGCCTCACGATCGCGCTGGCACAGGCAGGTACGCAGCGATGAATGCAACACGCTTCTGGATTCTGGCCATCATCGCCACAGCCGCCCTCACATTCGCCGCCGGGCGTCTAAGTGTCGCCCCCGAGGGGCCATCCGATTTACTGCGCGACCTGTCCGTCACCAAGCTCGATTGGCTCGGCTTAACCCCCGCACAAGCGGCGGAAATCGAAGACCTGCAACCGCTATACGCGGACAACCTGCGCGCGATGACCGACCGCCAGACGCAGGCGCGCTGCCAGCTCGTTCACGCGCTGACGGCAGACGAGTGGGACGGCGATTCTGCGCGCGAGGCGGTGGATGCGATGTGCGAAGCACATGCAGCGAATGAACAGGCGACGCTCAACTATCTCGAACGCGTGCGCTCAATTTTGACACCGGAACAACGCGCGCACTTGATGTCGCGCGTCGGCAACTGCCTTTGTGAGGAGTGCGCCAGCGGACAGGGTTCGTGTTGCACCATCACGGAAAACAACAAAAAGGAAAAGAAAAGATGAAGAAACTACTGATCATTGCGCTCGCTTCCTTCGCGCTGCTCGGCGCGACGGCCATCGTGAAGGCGGACGATGACGCGACCATCCCCTACCCGCTGAAGACCTGCATCGTATCGGGCGAGGACCTCGGGTCCATGGGCGATGCCTACGTGTTCAAACACGGCAATCAAGAGATCAAACTCTGCTGCAAGCGCTGCTTGAAGAAGTTCAACGCCGATCCGGAAAAATATCTCAAGCAGATGGCGGATGAGGCGAAGGCCAGCGCAGACGCCGACAGCAGCACCAAGTAATCCCACCCATGTACACTCACCGCGTTTCTCGCGCGATGTTCGTCGCGCTCGTTCTCTCCTGCTCCGCAGCGGGTACCTTCGCTGATTCCCTCGCGTCGCTGCTGGATGAGGCGTTCAACGGCAACCCGCGCCTGCGCGCGGCGGAGCGGCAATGGGATGCCGCGCGCCAGCGCATCAAGGCAGAGGGCGGACTGGACGACCCCATGCTTGGCGCGACGCTCGAGCGCGAGAATACGCGGATGAGTGACTACATGGACGTTGAATATATGATGAGCCAGCAGTTCCCGGCATGGGGGCAACGCGCCTCGCGCGTTGACGCGGCCCGGCTTCGGGCTGAAGCTGCCGGCCTGCGCTATCTCGAGGCAGGCCGCGAACTGCGGGCCAGCGTCGCCGTGGCAGCATGGGACCTTTGGCTCGCCGAACAGCGCATCACCACGCTTCGCGAAATGGCCGCATTGACGGATGATCTGACAGAGAGCGTCCGCGCGCGCTACGAATCCGGCCAGGCGTCTTCCGCCGATCTCACCCGCGCACAAATCGAACACGCAACCCTCACGAACGAAGTGGCCAATCTCGAACGCGAACGCAGCGTTTCCCTTGCAGCGCTGAACGCGTTGCTCAATGCCGAACCGGAAAAGGAACGCACGCTGAGAGATATCGAGGTGCCTGAACTGAATATCCACCAACCGGCCGATCTCTATGCTGCCGCGCGCAAATTCAGCTTTGGCTATCGAGCAGCGGAGAAGGATGTGGAAGCGCTCGCCTCAGAAGCGAAGGCTGCCCGCCGCGAACGACGCCCTGCCCTTTCCGTGAGCATTGCAGCGCGCCAACCCGAAGGCAGCGGTTCCATCGAAGCCATAGACACGGGCATCGCGATGAATCTGCCGTGGATTTGGAATGGCAAATACAAAGGCTCCATTGCGAGCGCAGAGGCAGAACGCGCGATGGCGGATGCAACCCGTCAGGACGAATGGCGCGCGCTGCAACAACAGATCAGCGATTTCCATGCAAAATACGAAAACGCCGCGCGAACTGCCTCCGTTCTGCGCGACGCGATTGTCCCGCTCGCACGTCAGGCAGTCGAACAGACTCAGGCGGCCTACATGGCGGGCACGGGCAGTCTGCTCGACCGCATCGAATCGCAACGCACCCTGCTCGAAGCGGAACTCAATCTGCACACCGCAATCGCCGACCGATCGCGCGCGCTGGCGCGGCTAAACCAGTTTATCGCTCCGATTCAGGATGCCGAAGCCGCATCGGGCGCGGCCGGGTCCGCACCCTCCAACTAGAGACTACGCATGAAACGCTCCACACTGATTCTGCTCCTTGTCGCCACGTTTTTCGCGGGCATCATCCTGCGCGGCTGTTTTTCATCCTCCCTGAAAAATGCGCACCCCGCTGAAACGGCGATCGCGGAAGACACCGTTTGGACCTGCTCCATGCACCCGCAGATTCGACAGCCGAATCCCGGGAAGTGCCCGCTCTGCGGAATGGACTTGACGCCGCAGAGCAGCGGGAAAAGCGCGCAACTCGGACCGCGTCAGATCGAACTCTCTCCCGCAGCGCGTGCAATCGCACAGATCGAAACAGCGCCGGTTGAACGCCGTTTTGTTGAGTCTGAAATTCGAATGGTCGGCAAACTCGCTTTCGACAGCACCCGCGCGCGCGATGTTGCGCTGCTGGCCGACGGCGTGATTGAGCGACTCTTTGTTAATTACGAAGGAGTCCCGCTTCGCAAGGGCGATCATCTGGCGGAGATATACAGCCCGGAAGTCCTCGCCGCGCAAAAGGAATTGCTCGCGGCACAGCGCAGCGGCAACACCGAAGGCGCGCGACAGAAGCTGAGCCTTCTCGGCGTGCTTGAAGAAGAGATCGCCGCCACGCTCGATCGCGGCGAGGCGAGTCGCACATTCACGGTGCGCAGCCCGGTGGATGGCGTACTCGTGAACAAGAACGGCAATGAAGGGCACTGGCTGAATCGCGGCGACACGCTCGCCACTATCACCGACAACACGGTGATCTGGGCGCTCCTCGATGCGTATGAAAGCGACCTCGGTTCGATCCACTACGGACAGCTTGTGGAACTCACGGTCGAGGCTATCCCCGGCCGCACATTCACAGGGCATGTGGCATTCATCCCGCCCGAACTGGACGACCAGACGCGCTCCGCAAAGATTCGTTTGAACGTTCCGAATCCGGACGGCGCTCTCAAGCCGGGCATGTTCGTCCGCGCCACGCTCCGTGCGCGTCAATCAGTCAGCGGCAAGGAAGTTTCGCCAGAATTGGCGGATAAATGGATATGCCCGATGCATCCCGAAGTCATCAAGGCCGAACCCGGTTCATGCGATGTCTGCGGCATGGCGCTCGTGCCAACGGTGGAACTGGGTTTTGTCTCCGCATCGGCGGTCAATTCGATTCCCCCGCTCGTCATCCCCGCGACGGCGCCGCTCCTCACGGGGCGCCGCGCGATTGTGTACGTCGCGGATCCGAATGTGCCGGGCCTCTACGAAGGGCGCGAAGTCGTCCTCGGCGCGCGCGCTGGCGATTTTTACATCGTCTCAGATGGACTTCGCGAAGGCGAGCAGGTCGTCATTCGCGGAAACATGAAAATTGACAGCGCACTGCAACTGCTCGCAAAGCCGAGTATGATGAACCCACCGGCGCAGGAGGAGGGCCAGGACGAAGCGCCGCCTGCATTCACAGCGGCATTCAACCCGCTTTTCTCCGCCTATCTCGACCTCGCCAGCGCGCTCGCAAACGACGATCTCAACGCCGCGCACGCTGCCGCCGCACAGGCGCAGACCCTCGCGCAATCCGACTACCCCGGCATTGCAGCGCACGCCGCTACGCTCGCTGCGGTGAAATCGCTCGACGATGCGCGCATCGCATTCGGGCACATCAGCCGCTCCGTCGTCGCGATTGCAAAGGCGAACGCGGATGCACTGAGTGAACACGCATTCCTCGCGTTTTGCCCGATGGCGAATGACGACAAGGGCGCAGAGTGGCTGCAGCGGACGGAGCAGATACTCAACCCCTATTTCGGCGATGAGATGCTGACCTGCGGCGTCATTCGCGGGCAGGTGGGAGCGGAGAAATAACAATGTCCGCCACACCTCCCGCTCCGAACGGATTGCCGCAGCCGCGCTCGCTCGTCGAGCGCGTGGTGGGATTCTGCATCACAAACAAACTCGTCGTTTCGCTGCTGACGATCTTCTTTGTTTTCTGGGGCATCATCCACGCGCCGTTCGACTGGCAGATTCCGTTCCTGCACCGTGCGCCGGTTCCGGTGGATGCCATACCCGACATCGGTGAAAATCAGCAAATCGTGTTCGCTGAATGGATGGGCCGTTCTCCGCAGGACATGGAGGATCAGGTAACCTATCCGCTCACCGTCGCTCTGCTCGGTGTTCCGGAGGTGAAGACGATCCGGAGCGAGTCCGCATTCGGCTTCTCCATGATCTTTGTGATCTTCAACGAAGACGCGGAGTTCTACTGGGCGCGCTCGCGCATTCTTGAAAAGCTGAATAGCCTCCCGCCTGATACCCTGCCCGAAGGCGTACAACCCATGCTGGGCCCCGACGCGACGGCGCTCGGCCAGGTCTTCTGGTACACGCTCGAAGGGCGCGATCCGCAGGATAATCCGACCGGCGGATGGGACCTTTCGGAGCTGCGCTCTATTCAGGATTTCACCATTCGCTACGCCCTGCAATCGGCCGAAGGTGTGAGCGAGGTCTCCTCCATCGGCGGTTACGTCAAAGAATATCAAGTGGATGTGGATCCCGATGCGATGCGCGCGCATGGTGTCACCCTCCCCGAGATCGTCAACGCTGTCCGCATGTCGAACCTCGATGTCGGCGCCAGTGTTTTCGAGGTAAATCAAGTCGAATACACCGTGCGCGGAATCGGCTTCCTAAAGAGCGTCGGCGATCTCGAAAATGCGGTGATCAAAGTCACCGACAACGTGCCGATCTATGTCAGAAACGTAGCGCACGTCAGCCTTGGCCCGGAATTGCGGCGCGGCGCACTGGACAAAGAAGGAGCCGAAGTGGTCGGCGGCGTGATCGTGGTTCGACACGGCGAGAATCCACTCGATGCGATCGGGAACGTGAAGAAAAAGATCGCAGAACTCGCGCCTTCGCTTCCGAAAAAGACGCTTGCGGACGGCACGGTCAGTCAGGTGACCCTCGTTCCTTTCTACGACCGCAGTGAGCTGATCTACGAAACGCTCGGCACACTGAACGAAGCACTGTATCTCGAAATCCTCGTCACAACGATCGTCGTCCTTGTGATGGTGCGCCACTTCGCCAGCTCGCTCCTCATCTCTGGCGTGATGCCGCTCGCGGTGTTGGGTTGCTTCATCGCAATGCGGTTCTTCAAGGTAGATGCAAACATCGTATCCCTCTCCGGCATCGCCATCGCGATCGGGACCGTGGTGGATATGGGCATCATCGTGTGTGAGAATATTCTCAAACACCTCGATGCCATGCCCGCCGACGAACGGGCGGACCGACGGAAAACTCTTCCGGTGATCTACAACGCCACCTGCGAAGTCGGCAGCGCCGTCGTCACCGCCATCTCCACCACCATCATCAGCTTTCTGCCTGTGTTCGCGATGGAGGGCGCCGAGGGCAAACTCTTCAAGCCGCTCGCCTTCACCAAAACATTCGCCCTTCTCGCTTCGGTAATCATCGCACTGACGATCCTACCCGCTGCGGCACATGCATTTTTCCGCCACCGCAAGCGCCGCGCTGGCGCAGTCGCGGCAAATGCAGAAAGCAAATCTCCGCTCTCGTGGATCATTGCGGGGGTGATCGTGATTCTCATCTCTGCACACTGGATGCCGCTCGGACCCGATCGCGGCCTCTTCCGCAACTTCGCGCTCGTCGCGCTCATTCTCGGAGTGACGCTTGGCGCGCTCCTCTACTATCAACGCATCTATGGACGCGTCCTCCGCTGGTGCCTGAATCACAAGCGCACGTTTCTCGCTATTCCGACTGCGCTTGTTTTTCTGGGTCTGATGGTATGGATCGGCTTTGACCGCATGTTCGGCTGGCTCCCTCAAACACTGCGCACGTGGGCGCCGGTCTCCGCTGTCGCCCACGCGTTTCCCGGACTCGGCAAAGAGTTCATGCCTCCGCTGGATGAAGGTTCCTACCTGTATATGCCATCCACGCTCCCGCATGCATCGCTGGATGAAACGCTCGACGTGCTGCAAAAACAGGATATGGCGTTCTATGCCATCCCCGAGGTGGAGACTGCCGTCGGCAAGCTCGGCCGCGCGGAGAGCCCTCTAGATCCTGCACCGGTGCAAATGATCGAAACGGTCATCAGCTACCGCTCGGAATACGCGACCGATCGCGACGGCAAGCGCTTGTCCTTCAAATTTGATCCCGCCACCAACGACCTCGCGCGCGCGTTCAATGGCGTGCCCGTCGCCGCGCCGGACGGTCAGCCGTACTACGTGCGCGGCGCTTTCGTGCGCAATGCCAACGGCGAGCTGATCCCCGATTCGCGCGGAAAACCGTTCCGCCAATGGCGACCGGCGCTCGATCCGGATTTGAACCCTGGCCGCGAAGCGTGGCCGGGCATTCGCAAACCGGACGACATCTGGGATGAAATTGTGCGCGCAGGCGAAATTCCCGGCACCACTTCTGCACCGCGCCTCCAGCCGATCGCGACGCGTGTCGTGATGCTCCAAAGCGGCATGCGCGCGCCGATGGGCTTGAAGGTCCACGGTCCGAACCTCGAAGTCATTGAAAAGGCGGGCATCGCACTCGAGGGCGCGCTGCGCGAAGTTCCAATGATCGAGCCCTCCACTGTCATCGCCGATCGCATCGTGGGGAAACCCTATCTGGAGGTCATTCCCGATCGCGTTGCCCTCGCCCGCTACGGGATTCGCATCGAAGATTTTCAGGATGTCATTGAAGTGGCCATCGGTGGGAAGCGCGCCACGCGCACGATCGAAGGCCGCGAACGCTACCCCGTCCGCGTGCGCTATGCGCGCGAATTGCGCGATTCACCCGAGGCTCTCCGCCGTATCCTCGTGCCCGCCATGAACGGCGCGCAGATTCCGCTCGAACAGCTCGCCGAGATTCGCTACTCGCGCGGCCCCGAAATGATCCGCAGCGAAGATACGTTCCTCACCGGCTTCGTGATCTTCGATAAGAAACCGCAATTCGCCGAAGTGGACGTTGTTCATCAGGCGCGCGAACACCTCGCACAAAAACTGGCCTCCGGCGAACTCACCCTCCCCGAGGGCGTCAGCTACACCTTTGCAGGCAGCTACGAAAACCAGATTCGCGCCTCGCAGCGCCTCGCCACGGTGATCCCGCTGACGCTGTTCATCATCTTCATGATTCTCTACTTCCAGTTCCGCGACCACGCCCTCTCCTTCTTCGTCTTCACTGGAATCTTCATCGCGTGGTCCGGCGGGTTCCTCCTCATGTGGCTCTATGCGCAGGATTGGTTCCTCAACTTCCACCTCTTCGGCATCAACATGCGCGAACTTTTCCAGGTCCACACCATCAACCTCAGCGTCGCCATCTGGGTCGGCTTCCTCGCACTCTTCGGCGTTGCCACGGACGACGGGGTGATCATGTGCACCTACCTGACCCAACGCTTTGACGGATTGCGTGCAGGCTCCATCGCCGACATCCGCGAGGCCACTATCGAAGCGGGCCTGCGCCGCGTGCGCCCCTGCATGATGACCACCGCGACCACCATCCTCGCGCTGATTCCCGTCCTCACTTCCTCCGGGCGCGGCGCCGACATTATGATTCCGATGGCGATTCCATCATTCGGCGGCATGACGCTGCAAGTGATGACCACCCTCGTCGCGCCCGTCCTCTTTTGCTGGCGCGAAGAGCGCCGTCTCGCAAAGCGAACCTGACGAACGCAACGAGAAAGTCATGCCTCTTTTCGGTGCGCGGGGGCGCGCACCGCAGCACGCACGTGCGCTCCCTGTGAAAGGCTATTTACGCGACGGCCCGATTCGTCAGATCCGTCTAATCTGTCCAGTCCGCCCGATCGGACCTATTCGCTCTTCTCTTCTTTATCTTTATCGCCTTTATCGCCGCCGAAGCCCAGCAGGCCGCCGACGCCTTTGACGACACTGCCCGCGCCATCGAGCACCGCTCCGCCCGCCGCAGCGGCTGCACCACCGACCGCCTTCGCTCCGTCCACCGCAGCGCCGCCCACAGCCGCAGCACCGTCCACAGCAGCCCCGCCGACGGCCGCAGCGCCATCGAGCGCGGCGCCACCGACAAATGCCGCTCCATCAATTGCCGCGCCGCCCACTGCCGTCGCGCCGCCAATCACCAGCTTGCCCGCGCCCGCAATCACGTCGGTCGCCGCGCCCAGAATGGCCTTCAGGATTCGCGTAAGAACATCCACAAGCGATGCGCCGTCATCTTCCTTGCCCACGTCGCGCAGTGTCACAGGCGGAAGCGGCAGCGGAGCCGCAAATCCACCCATCGCCGTCACGCTCAAATTGAGCTGCGCGCCTGCAATCGTGATTTCATCAATGACAACCTTCTTGCCGCCCTCTTTTGCATCAGCCGGTTTTGCCTCACCAGGCTTCTTCTCCGGCTTTGCGCCCCCGTCTTTTTTCTCAAGGCTATCGAGCAGCGCGCCGAGGTTGCTCTGAGTCAGACCGCGCTCCATCGTGATTTCCGGATCCTTGATGTCAATTTTGCGGACGCGAACCGTGTCGCTCGCCAGCGAGCGCAGATCGAGTTCGATCTCGATGTGACCCAAATCAAAGATTCCATCTGTTTTGAAGCCTTCCGGGTTACCGACGTGCAGCCCCGCCAGGCGGATATGGCCGGACAACGGATTCAGCGAGGCGTCCTGCAACGTAACCGGCACGCCCAGCACCATCGGTCCGCCCGTATTAATCGCCTGCTTGATCGTCGCTCCACCCAGGAACCGCAAGAACAGCACCAGTCCAACCAGCAAGAGGACCAACACCACCAGAATCTTCTTCAATGTTCGCATCACAACTCTCCTTCGCGCTTAAACGAGGTACGAACGTACGCGAAACCATGGAGTTGAGCAAGGCCCCGGCGAACAATTCAGACAATGAAGTGCAAATTCTGCTTGCAATTTGCCTGCGGCTTCGCAATAAAGGATATGAAAGTCCTAATTGGAGGCGCGCTATGGAAAAGAAACCCAAACCACCGTTGGGTCAACGATTGATGGACCGTCCGGTTCTCCTGCTGGTGCTGGGGATCGTGACGATGTTCATTTTCTACACAATCTGGGGCATTTACGAAGTAGTCACCCTCCCACCCTCAGCACTCCCCTAAGGAAAGGCGGCACGTATGTCCGACGAAAGTATGCATTCCGCGCTGGTTGGCCCCGGCTCGGACTGGTGGAAGCCCGCAGGGCGCCAGGAAAAGGTCTGGGTCACGGTCTCATTCATCTGGTGTATCTTCATGTTCGCCGCGATGCCGTTCTGGCACTTCAAGGGCGGGCAGAACCCCTCGGGCACACGCGGCAAGGTGGACCCGATGGCCTTCTACGCGCGCACACAGAAGTTCATTGAGGACTATCAAGTCGTCACAGACGAAGGCCCGCTCACAGAGCAGGGTATTCCCGTCGTCGAGCCGCCTGCGGGCAGCGAGGTATATCTGCTGGGACAGATGTGGATGTGGTCGCCGGTGCTGAAGTTGAAGAAGGGTGTGGAATACACCATTCACCTCTCCAGCCTCGACCTGAACCACGGATTCGGACTGTTCCCCGTGAACATCAATATCCAAGTCGTGCCGGGATATGACTACGCGCTGAAAATGACGCCTACGCAATCCGGCGAATTCAAAATCATTTGCAACGAGTTCTGTGGCATCGGCCATCACCTGATGATCGGCAAGATCATTGTAGAGGACTAATCCATGAAAGATGCGATCACCCAATTCGCGGCGCGTTGCCGTCAGTGTCCGATCACGGGTCTCAAGATTGACCCGACCGCCAGCCTTCTCCTCCGACTCCACGCGGTGGTTTCCGTTGTCTGCCTTCTCATCGGCGGCATCGCGGCGATCCTCCTCGTCCTCACGCGCTGGGAGGCCGTCCACCTGCTGGATGCAACGTGGTACTACCGCCTGCTAACAGCGCACGGCCTGAATATGCTGATTTTCTTCATCATATTCTTCGAGATGGCGGTTCTCTATTTCGCCGGGCCGATCGTACTCAGTTCGCGTCTACCCGCACCGAAAACCGGCTGGCTCGCGTTCATCCTGATGGTTGTCGGCACACTGATCGTGGAATACTACGTGTTCGCCGGCAAAGCCGACGTGACGTTCTCGTCCTACCCCCCGCTCAAAGCGGCCCCGAACTATTATCTCGGCATCATCCTCTTCGCTGTCGGCGCGCTCATCGTCTCGCTGCAGTTCATCGCCACGCTGGTCATCGCAAAGAAAGAGGGCGCGTACACGGGCAGTATGCCGCTGGTCTCGTTCGGCGGTCTGACTGCCGCCATCATCGCGGTCATCACGCTCCTGCACGGCGCCATCATCTACATCCCGACCTACCTCTGGTCGCTCGGCCTGATGGAAGTGGATCCACAGATTTACCGCCTTATTTTCTGGGGCCTCGGCCACTCCAGCCAGCAGATCAACGTCGCGGCGATGGTGTCTATCTGGTATCTGCTCGCGGGCCTCACGGTGGGCGGCGTGGTGTTGAACGAAAAAGTCAGCCGTACCGCATTCTTCCTCTACATCCTCTTCATCTCGATGGCCTCTGCGCACCACTTGCTGGTGGACCCCGGCATGGGCCCGGCGTGGAAGGTGTGGAACACGAGCTATGCGATGTATCTCGCAGTGCTCGCGAGCATGATCCACGGCTTCACCGTTCCGGCAGGTATCGAAATGGGCCAGCGCCTGCGCGGGTATACAAACGGCATCTTCGAGTGGCTCCGCAAAGCGCCGTGGAGCGATCCGGGCTTCTCCGGCCTGATGATCTCGCTCGTCATCTTCGGTTTCCTCGGCGGCATCACCGGCGTCGTGATCGGTACCGAACAGATCAATATCATCGTGCACAACACACTGCGCGTGCCCGGCCATTTCCACACGACGGTCGTCGGCGGAACCGCGCTGGCGTTCATGGCGGTGACGTACTATCTCCTGCCGCTGATCTTCCGCAAACAGATCCGGATGTATCCGCTCGCAAAAGCGCAGCCCTACATCTTCGGTATCGGCATTACGGTCATGTCCGTCGCGATGACGTTCATGGGCGTGTTCGGCGTGCCGCGCCGGCACTATGACAGCAGCTTCTCCAATGCGCTCTTCACGGCCGACTTCAATCCAGTGGTGAACGTGCTCCAGGCTATTTTCGGTATCGGCGGAATCCTCGCCTTCCTCGGCCTGCTCATCTTCATCCTGATCGCCGTCGCCAGCGTTTTCTTTGGGCGCTCGTTCGATCCGGCGAATCCGGAGGCTGCCGCGGGCCACGTTCCGCCCGGTGTAATCAAGCTCCCGAAGCAGTCGCACGAGAGCGGCGAGCGCCTCGCGAAGCTCCACAAGACGGGCACACCGGGCACCGTGGTGCTGGTGATCATCTTCTTTGTCTGCTTCGTGCTCTACTACTTCGTGAACTGGAAGTCCCTCGCGTTCATCTGGAAGATCGGCTGAGGACGTGCGCGGACGCCTGAATATCCTCGGGATTCTGTTCATCTGGCTCCTCGCCACGATGGGATTCTGGCTCTTCGGCTTCTGGCAGGTTCCCACTGTGACGCCCGACTGGTTCCTCCGCGCGCAGGCGGTCTGTTTCGGCACCACCGAAACCGGCATGCCGGACGCGCGCGGATGGATCATGTTGACGCTCAGTCCCCTGCTCCTCCTCGCCACGATCGTCGTCGCATTTCGGGCCGAAACGCTCGATGCGCTCGCGTTCCTCTATCGCGCACCGATTGGAAAGGTGGTCATCCTGCTCGTGACCCTCGGCATCTCTACAGAAGCTGCATGGGTCACCAGCCGGATTCGCGACGGGCGCGCACTGGCGGCCGCGATCTATCTCGACGAAACCGATGGCGAACTCCCCGACGGATATCCGCGCCTCAGCGATCCGGCCTATGCCTTCCAGCTCACCGACCAATTCGGCAAACGCAGTGGCCCCGCCGATTTTCGCGGCACGCCGCTCATCCTCACGTTCGCATTCTCTCACTGCAAAACCATCTGCCCCGCAATTCTGAGCGAGCTGAAGGAAGCGTCAGAAAAACTCGAACGCCGCATCCCGATCCTCGTGGTCACACTCGATCCCTGGCGCGATCGCGAAGGGCAGATCACCGCGATGGCTAAAAACTGGGACTTCGGCCCCGACTCGCGGATGTACACCGGAACACACGACGAAATTCAGCGCGTCCTCAAGGAATATCGCGTCCCCGCCATTCGCGATGAACAGAATGGCGACATCACGCATCCGCCGATGGTCTACATCATTGATGCCAACGGGCGCCTGGCCTATCTCTTCAATCGCCCCTCTGTTTCATGGATCACAGACGCAATCGCCCGGATCGAACAGTGAGTACACAACGAATCAGCCCGCCCCGCCGTTTTCTCGCCGCAACCCTGAGCCCGCTCACTCGCCTCTTCGACAAGCTCTACCGCTCCGAATTCAACCCGCTCTACCGAAGCGGCACCCTCGCGATCGGAATGCTTCTCCTCCTGCTCATCACCGGGCTCTACCTGATTTTCTTCTATCGCATCGGCTCACCCTACGCCTCCATTGAGCGCATTCAGGCGCAATGGTGGCTGGGTCGCTGGATGCGCGCCATGCACCGCTACGCCACGGACATCGCGCTCATTGCGACATTCTTTCACGTCCTCCAGGTGACCATTCAAGGCCGGAGCTGGGGGCCCCGCGTTCTCGCCTGGATCAGCGGCGTCGCGCTCACAGGCGCGCTGCTTGCCTCCACATGGACCGGCTACGTCATGGTCTGGGATCAACACGGTCAGTGGGTTGCCGAATCCGGCGCGCGCCTCGCCACGGTCTTCCCCTTCCTGCGCGACACCCTGCTCCGCACATTCGGCGGCGCGGTGCCGCTCACAGGGTCCTTCTTCTTCATGAACCTCTTCATGCACGTTGCCGTGCCGCTCGTAATGACGATCATGATTTGGATTCACACCGCACACCTTGCAAAGCCCGGCTGGTTCCCGCACGTCGCAACGTTCACAGCCCTCATCGCGGCGCTCTCGCTTGTTTCCATACTTATGCCTGCGCCCATGGTCGGGCCCGCGGACCCGCGCGTGCTGACCGGCAGCATGCCCACCGATCTCTTCGCCGGATTCTGGCTCCCGTTCGTTGAACACCCCGGCCCTGCGGTCGTTTTCGCGATATTCCTCCTGCTCACCCTCGCCCTCATCACCATGCCCTGGTGGTGGCAAGGCAACCGCGCATCGGGCACTGCCGTCGTCGCATACGACCAGTGCACCGGCTGCTCACAATGCTCGCGCGATTGCCCGTTCGAGGCGATCACCATGCAGTCGCGGACAGACGGCAATCGCCGCCTCATCGCCGTCGTGAATCCGGACAAATGCACGGAATGCGGGCTCTGCATCGCAAGCTGTCTCGATGTCGCCATCGGACTGCCGGATGAAAATTCCGCCATCCAGCTCGACTGGTTGAACCGCGCGGTTCCCGAAGGCAGCGTCAAATCTACGCGCCCCGCGCTGGTCTATTGCGAAACGAATCAAGGCATCGCCCGCACGCTCACCCGGCTCCGCGCGCGCTTTCCCGATCTGATTACACTCGGCGTTCGCTGCGCAGGCAAACTCCATTCCGACACCATGTATCACCTGCTTGAACGCGCACCCTCAGCGCTGCTCCTCACCTGCCCCGGCGAAAATTGCAGCAATCGTTGGGGCTATGACCTCGCCGCCGCGCGTATGGTCAACCGCCGCCGGCCCGCGCTCGCACCGGAATTCCAAAGCCGCGTGCGCGTACTTCCCGAATCCGGCCACAACTTCCGGGCAATCGCCCGCGCAATCGAAGCTGACCCGAACGCGCCAGCAACGCCGCCAAACAAAAAACTGGCGTGGGCGCGCACCGCACTCGCCCACACCCTCTTCGTCGTCGTCGTCGCAATTTTCAGCGCGTGGACAACCGGACGCACCCCGGAACACGGCGCATTCCGCGCATTCCTCACCCTCCCCGGCCTCGTCGTGGAGGAGCAGCAGGACTGGACTCCCGAAGAACTCGCCAGCACCCCCGCGCACATGCGCCTACCCAAGAAAACCACCCGCCGCCGCGTCAACTACACCCTCACCATCAATGTTGACGGACAGGAACGCTACTCCCGCTCCATGCACACCCGCCGTGACGGCCGCGACATTCGCGTCGCGCAGGAACTCGACCTTGAACCCGGCACCCACCACGTCGCCATCCGCCTCCTCATGGATACCGACAACATCGAGCACACCCTTTTTGATAACACGGTCGAAATCACGCGCGGCCGCGCAGAGCTCTTCGACTTCAACGGCAAGACCCTCCTCGCCGACCACATGATGCAAATGCGCAAAAACGCAGCGCCCTGATCATCTCGCACCACTCCTCAAAAGCGTCTACGGCTTCAAAATATTGGGGATGCCAATGGGAGTGGACACGGAGATCGAACCGCCAACCCAGCGCACGCGAATTTCTGCCGGCCCCGAGCGATCAACGTGTTCAACGCGAATCGGATGTTCACCCTTCGTCAATTCAAGTTGCACGTCTTTTCGGCCTGCACGCCATCCACCGGCATCCCACGAATCCAACACACATACGCCGTCAATGTAGAGGCGATATCCATCATCCGCCTGCGCGTTGAAGGTATAGATTCCGTCTCGGGGAACGACGAGGCGTCCCTCCCACTTCGCGGACCAGCCATCGGCCGGAACAAACATCGCCGGACGCGCCGTTCCGTAATCGAGCGCCAGGCTGCGCTCGTGTCGAACGGCCCTCGGCTGCGTCAAATCCGGGCGCGCATAATACGTGACACGCCATCCCGCCGGATTGAGCGTGTTGACGTACAGAAACAGGGAATAGCCCAACGCATAGAGAACGGTTCCGCCGACTGCCATGCCGACCCACCGCACCGCGCGGCGCGCATAAAACTTCGCAGGTCGCTGTCCGCGCAAATCATCCTGCAACACATTCACCACACGCCACAGCGCCGGAAGGCAGCGCGTAACCAAATCCACACGTGCGCGATCATCCGCCTCTGAGTATTCCGCCAGCGCATTCCACTGCTGCCGGATCACGGCAATTTCACGCAGAGCGGAGAGTTCATCGTCGCGCACAACACCCCGCTGGCGAAGCGATTCGAGAACCTCAAACCCCTTCGCCTCCGCGTGCGCCGCAGGTTTGACAGCCTCGCCGCTGGAAATCGCCGCATATTGCCCCAGCACGCGAACTGCGTTGTAGAGCAGGCGGACGGCCGACGCGCTTTCCGGCGTGTCAATCGTGCGCTGTAGCGCCTGCCACACCGATGTGAGCGCCTCCCAGCGCTGATCATATTCCGTCAGAGTCATCCGCCATCCATTCCTTCAGCAAGGTGTGATAGTCGCGCGCGCGTGCAGAGAGATACGAATCTTTGAAATGCGTGCCGTCTCGAAATTCATCGTCGGGATACACCCTCGATTCGGGCATAAAATGCAACACGCTAAACCGGCGCTGCAACGCGGCCAGACGTTCATTGATCTCTGCGCGTCCCTGCATGGGACCGCGCGACTCCGCGACTGATTCTGCAATCGGCGCCGGAATCAGATACAGCTCAATCCCGCGCGTCTGACACAGCTCAACCAGCCGCTCAAACGCAACGCTGGAAATCGAACGATCTCCCAGCACACGCCTCTGCCACCACCGCGAAAATGCGCTGCGTGATGACACCGCCCCGCTCTGATTTCCAAATGCGACCTGCGGCGCCAGCCCGATCTCGCTCACACCAAGAAAAGGCACATCCTTCTGGATATCCGAGCGAAAACGAAACGACGGCAACCATCGGTAGGCAATCATTTCTGCCGTAAACGTCGGACTTCCCTTCCACCAGGCGATTTGCCCGATCTCGCGCCAACGGAGGAAGCAGCGCTGAATGTAATTCTGCGTATACACGAGGCGGAGATTCCCTTGAAACGGGTCGTCCACCCACAGGATCAACGCCTCCGGGGCCGGGTTGCGCTCCAAATAGCGGCGCAAAAGAAAATACTGACCCGTCATCTCAATCGCCGCATTCGACGACATCGGGCGTAACATTTTTCTATCCAGCCGCTTGATCGCGATATCCATCTGCCGCCCCACACTGTTGCCGAGCGATAGAATCCGGTCGTCGTAGCGGCGATGATCAAGCTGATAGAGTATCTCGTCCACCTCGTGCCGGAAATAGTGTCCGGGTAGCACGCGACCGAACTGCCACTCGGCCGCGACGACTGCGATCAACGTTGCCAGCAATCCCGAACGGATCAACCTAGAACTGAAAATAGATAAACGACTGCGCATTTTGCATTCCAAACACAACGATCGCGTAAAAGAGCGCCAGATACACCGCCACGCGCGCGAGCACCGGCCACTTCAGGACGATGTAGTGATCGCGCGCACGGTATTGAATGATTTCCATCACAAACAGCGGCGTGATGTAGAAGAAGACACGCAGCCAGGCGTCGAAATCAACGGCGCCCCATCCCTGAAAGACGAGCGACACAAGGTGGCCGGCCTGCTTCAGTGACGTTGAGCGAAACAGCACCGGCGAGAGGAAATCAATAACAAGGAAGCGGAAGAGCACGCACAGCACGAGCGTCACCGAACGACTGACCAGCCAGTCGCCAAGTTTTGCAAGCGGCCGGAACGCCTGCAGCGTGCGGTGAACACCCAGCGTCAAACCCGCATACAATCCCCACGCGACAAAATGCCACGCGGCGCCGTGCCACAGGCCGCAGAGGAACATGGTGATGAAAAGATTGCGATAGGCGAGCCACGGTCCCTTGCGGAACCCCCCGAGCGGTGTGAACAAGTAATCCCGCAGCCACGTCGAAAAACTCAGATGCCAACGCCCCCAGAAATCAGACGGGCTTGCGGCCAGCAGCGGCAAATTGAAGTTCAGCATCAGGCGAAACCCCATACACAGCGCAACTCCGCGCGCGATGTTCGAATAGCCCGCAAAATCGCAATAAATCTGGATGAAAAACGCGTATGCACCCAGCAGCACCATATTGCCCGGCGGATGGGCGCCGGCGGCAAACACGTGATCCGTCAGCAGCGCCAGATTGTCGGCAACAAAGACTTTCTGAAAATAGCCCCACAAAATCAGAAAACCGCCGTGCGCCAATCCGAAGGAACTAACGCGTCGCTCGGATGTGATCTGCGTCAGGAGATTTGTCGCCCGCTCGATCGGGCCCGCCACCAGTTGCGGAAAAAAGGCGACATAGAGGGCAAAGTCGGCTAGTCGGCGGGAGGCCGTCAAGCGCTTGCGGTACACGTCAATCACATAGCTCATGGATTGAAACGTGTAGAAGGAAATCCCAACCGGCAGAATGATTTTTAGCGAGGGCAGATGTGGCGAAAACCCGAACCAGCCCGCGACATCGGCAAAGCTATCAACGAAGAAGTTGAAGTATTTGAAAAATCCGAGGAACAACAGATTGACCGCCATGCTGGCGGCGACCAGTTGTTTGCGATGTCGCGGCGTGCGGAGATCCTCGATCCAGCGCGCGAAATAATAATCGGCCACAGTGGATGCGGCGAGCAGGCCGAGAAAGCGCCAATCCCACGCTCCATAGAAAACATAACTTGCAACCAGCAGCATCTGATTTTGCCGACGATGCGGAAGGACAAGATAGAGGCCGAAGACAACGGCGAAAAACAGGAGAAACTGGAAGCTATTAAACAGCATAACCCGGCAGACACATCGCAATGCAGGACCGTGTCATTCACACGTCCCAAGATCAAGCCTCGATGCCCTCACTCAGATTTGACGTAGAAACCGGATGATGCGCGAAAGCGACGAAGAATTATCAATACGCCGTTGTGCGAAATACGGGTTGAAACAAATCAACTTCTCGCGCGCAGATATCCTGCACAGGGCAGTGTTCGCAATCCGGCGGCGTCATTTCGGGGCAGCGCCGCCGGTTCATGAAGAAAAAGTAGTCCACGGCTGCAACCGAGCGGCCGGACAGATGCACAACCTCACGTATGGCTTCAAACACGGCCTGGCGAATGCGGCCCTCCACTTCCGCCGGGACCACCCGCCGCGCTATCAGCGCGGCGCGCACGTCCGCATCTTCAATCCGGACCAACCCCGCGCGCAACGCGCTTCGCTGAAGGTGATAATCAATGATGGGTTCATAGGACTCCGGATCCGTCACGCGCAGAAATTTTTCGGGCCGATTTTCCAGCATGATCGCCAGAAGAAACAGCTTCTTTCGCAGCGAGTCTTCCGCATATCCCGGAATGGAGCCGGCTTCAGCCAGAAAGTGCGCCAGCGGGCGTTCCGCAGCATTCGCGCGCGTAACAATCTCGATCGGCGTTGTGCCGCGATCCGCAAACCACTGCGCATAGCGCGCGATAATAGAGCGATGCTCTTCCCATAGCGGCAGCGGGTTGCGCCCCGAGTCGTCGCTGAATACATCGTTCCAGTCCATCTCAAGAATCATCGCGGGCGCGAAGGCGCGATGATTCTTTCGCCAGGCTCGCGTGAGGCAGTAGGAAACATAATCGGATCCTTTTCGCGAATGTACGTCGGCTACGGCCAGCATCGGCCCGGCATAGCGATCATGTTCCAGCAGCCAGAACCCGAATTGATGCCCGGCGTTAAAGAAAACGTAGTCGAGTATGCCGGGAGCATGCGCAGGTGGGAAAATCGCGGGCGGCGGCGTGTGGCAGAAATCAAACGCCTTCACATCTGCCGCATCGCGAAAGAAGTCTGCAAACGCTGCAACCTGTCCGTGATCCACTGCGATCATGCAGGGGAGTCTAGCAGATTGCCGCTCAGCGTCGAGTATGCCCTGCGCGCCGACGACGCGCTCGCGCGTGCGTCCAGAGGTGAGCCACCAGCGCGAGTATCCAGAAGACCGATGCACAAATGTGAATGGTGAGCCAGACCGTTCGCCACATTTCGTTCATCACCAATTGAAACAGATAGCCCGAGAAAATCATCGGCAGCGCCAGCACCAGCAACGCAACGCCGCTGCGCCGCCCTTCAACCGCGCCCGCTCGCAGGGTCACAATGCCGTGGTAATAGAACAAGTGGCCGATGGCGAACACCAGCATCGGCGCAAAGAAGACGTGCAGAAAGAGCGCGGGCTGCACCCACGGATGCGACAGCGAAAGTTCATCCGGCGGCTTGCCCAACCAGTCAATCAATCCAAACGCCGCGCCGCTTCCGGCCACCAGCAGATTGATCACAAGAAATGCGCGGCGTTCAAAAATAGTCATGCTTCAACCAAAAGCGAAACCCGACAAAAATCAAGGATTCAAAATCTTGTGGATCGCGAGGATGCGTCGCACCGACTTCGTCGTTGAACGCGCCGTCAGGGTCGCGCCGGTGATGCCCTGAATATCGCGGTGCAGTTGCAGATTCTCGTCCAGCGCGTGGCCCGGGAACTGATCCAGCCATCCGGCAGGCGCCATAAACTTCGCAGGTTCATTGAACGCCAACACATCGAGCGAGAGCAGTCGTCCGTCCGGCGCCACCACCAGCATCAGCGTTTGCGGGAGCGAATGAACGCGCTGCACATCGAAATAGGCTGTGCCGATGAGCTGTCCATCTTTCCTGCCTTCGTAGAGAATGATCAGTGCGCCGGGAATCTTCGAGCCAGCCAACGCGCCTGCCGCCTTCATCTGCTCATCCGTCAGTGCCACAACACGGCGCTCCACTTCAGCATCGGGAAACGCTTTATCCAGCGCCTCCTGTTGCGACATGAAGGTGGTGGCAAATGCGCCGGGCAGCGAAAGCGAAAAGGCCCAGACCCCCGCAACAATCCATTTCCATGACAGTCGTAGATTCATTGAGGGTAGTCTGGGCCTTTCGCGCGACGATTAGAAGATGTATCCGAGTCCGAGGTTCCACTGATTCTTCAGCGAATCCGCAGCGTCATCGTAAATCTGATAGTCCGCCTTCACGACAATTTCGGAGATCGGTTTGTAGCTGATCCCCACCGTCGTGACGTCCACATCGTTCTTGCCCGATGCCGTGTAGCCTGCGGGCACTTTGTCTTGCGTGTTGTAGGACTCATAGCGAACAAACGGAGTCAGAGAAGCCTCACCTCCAGGCCGCAGCACGGTGAAGAGGTCATAGCCCGCTTCCACGTACCAGCCGACCATGCGCTCGCCCACCGGATCGAATGCGGAGAGTTCCAGCTCTTCCTTCGCCGCCTGGTACGCACTCAGATCGCCCGCGCCATCGAGCTCCACAACCGTGCCGAGCGCACGAAACGAAAAGCCCTTCCATTTCCAGTCGAGATGCAGATCCGCGAGTGTCGTGGTGAGCGAGAATGGAAGGTCTTGCGCCGACTCGCCGTAATAAACCGAGCCACCGACGAGGAAGTCGCTGATCGCGGTATAATCGAGACGAAGCACACCGCCGAAATCTTCCGCGAGCGATTTTGAACCGCCCTGCCGACCGCTGCGAATACCCGCCGCGCTGAACTCTTCGCCCTTGAGCCCCGCGAGCAGATACGCTTTGTAGCTGAATCCCGCGACGTCGCCGAACACGCCAACGCCGTTTTCGCGCCAGGTAGTCGGAATCAACTTGGTTTCAACGTCAGGCCGCCGCGCACTGCTGAACGTCGTCGGTTCGTGAAACTCATTCACGAGCCCCACCGGCACCAGCATCAAACCGGCGCGAATGTTGAACGCCTCATTCACGAGATAATCCAGATACGCAAACTCAACACTCGCCTCGCCGTCTTTCCCCGTGGACGCGTGCTCGAATTCCAGCTCGGCGTTGAGGACGAAGTTGTCGTTGAAACGATAACCCGTGTAGAGAACGAAGCGGAGGAAGTCTATTTGGTCGTTCTTCGACTCCGCTTCAAAGTTCTGGTAGAGCATCTCGCCATAGCCGCCGAGCGAGACACCCGACTCCTTGCGGTATATCTTCGACGCGGACGGGCCCATGCCGTGGACACTCTCACCCGGCTCAATCGCGATATCCTGCAACTTCAGCCGCTCAACCTCGACGGAGAGTGCGTCAATTTTCCGCTCCAACTCCTTGATAACCGCATCGTCTGCCGCATTTGCGACACCCGCCATCAGAGCCAGCGCGCAAATTCCGCGCCGAATCATCATTCCTCGCTTCATCGTTTGTATTCCCTCTCGTTTTCGTGAATCGCGGCGCGCAACCGTTGCCGTGCCAAGCGAATGTTTGGCATATAAATCAATCTGATTGGCATGTCAATCATTCTACGGCTGGCAAACGGAGCGTCCGGCAATCAGACTTCGGCATTGGCGATTGGCGCGGGTGCGGTAGAATCGCCGCATGTCCGCAATGAAAAAATCGCCGATCGCGGCCGCCACACGACTGTGGTTCAGCGTGACACCGCAAGAGCGGCGCCTCCTCTTCGGGATTGCCGTCCTACTGCTGCTGGGTCTGACGCTGCGTCACTTCCATTTGCGAAGCCAGGCGCCGACCCCGACCGATCCGCCCGCTGGCGAGGCGATTCAATACGGAAAGGAACCCGTCCAATGAACGACTGCATTTTCTGCAAAATCGTGCGCGGCGAGCTGCCCAGCGCCAAGGTCTATGAGGACGCCGACGTCCTCGCATTTCTGGATATCGGCCCGATTGTCAAAGGGCACACCCTCGTGATTCCCAAAGCGCATCACGACCCCCTGCCCGCCGTACCGCCCGCGTTGCTCGCCAAGGTGATGGCCGTTGTCCAGTGGGTTGCGCAAGCGCAGCTCGATGGCCTCTCAGCAGACGGAGTGAACATCCATCAATCCAACGGCGCTGTTGCCGGACAAATTGTGCCGCACGTCCATTTTCACGTGGTTCCCCGCTTCGCGAATGACGGCCACTCGTGGAACTGGCGCGCGGGCAGCTATTCGCAACCGGCGGAGATGAGCGCGCTGGCAGAAAAGCTCCGCGCGGCGATCCCCGCAAAAACGTAAGCACACCGGCACGCAGCGGCACCGGACGAGGTCGCTTTTCTTTTCAGTTTCCTGTGCTACACTGACCAACCGATATGAAGAAGGTGAGTTTCCAGGAGGCACTGCCTCAACTACTCGAGCGCGATCCCCGTTTTACGGAGGACGCCTATCACTTTCTGCGCGAGGCGCTGGATTTCACCGTCAAACTGCTCGATAAGCCGGTGGAAGGCCCCGGTCGCCACGTCAGCGGGCAGGAACTCCTCGAGGGCATCCGCCAGTACGCGGTCAAGGAATACGGCCCGATGGCGCTCCGCGTCCTCAACACGTGGGGTATCCGCCGGACGGACGACTTCGGCGAAATCGTTTTCAACATGGTCGAAAGCGGACTACTCGGGAAAACGGACGAAGACCGCAAGGAAGACTTCGCGGGCGGATACGACTTTGAAGTCGCCTTCGTACAGCCCTTCCGGTCGCGCCGCTCTCAACAGCAATCTGCACCCGCAACAAAACGGGCATGACCCCGCCTGAGGTGGCCACGATGTTCTCACGACTCACAAAACAGGCCGCCCTTCTGGGAGCGGCCCTAATCACTCCTCTCTGTATGAATACTTCCTCTGCCGCAATGCTCGATGTCCTGCGCGACTCAAATCAAAACCTGCGCCGTGTGGTGCTCGACAACGGAATGGTCTGCCTGATCAAAGCGGACAACAGCGCGCCCGTCGTCGCAGTGCAAATCTGGGTCGGATCCGGCTCCATCCACGAAGGCCAGTGGCTCGGCGCGGGCCTTTCGCACTATATGGAGCACATGATCTTCAAAGGCACGCCCACGCGCGGCCCGTCCGAAATCACCAAGGCGATTGACGACGCAGGCGGCGAGATCAATGCCTATACCGCACAGGATCGCACCGTGTTCCACACCGACCTACCCTCCCGCAACTGGAAGGTGGGCGTGGACGTGCTGGCAGATGCCGTCATGCACGCGACGCTGCCGGAGGACGAATGGGAGCGCGAAAAGGAAGTCATTCTCCGCGAATTCGCGATGGGCGAAGACAGCCCCGAACGCAAAATCAGCAAACTCCTCTGGAGCACCGCCTACCGCGTCCACCCCTATCGCTTCCCCGTCATCGGTTACGAACAGGTCTTCCGCACCATGACGCGCGATGACCTCGCCGCCTATTTCCGCCAACACTACACGCCCGACGACATGATCACCGTCGTCGTTGGCGATGTGGATCCCGACGAAGTCGAGGCGCATCTCCGCGAAGTCTTCAGCACATTCCAGCGTCGCCCGCACTCCGTCGAGCCGCTGCCCGCAGAACCGCCGCAAGTCGCGCCGCGCGAAGCGCGTCAGGTCGCGCCCGTCGAGGCGAGCCGCCTCATCCTCGCCTGGCACACCGTCTCACTCGATCACCCCGACGCACCGGCGCTCGATTTGCTCGCCACGCTCTCCGGCCAGGGCCGCAGCTCGCGCCTCGAAGCCCACATCAAGGAGCGCGACCACCTCGTTCACAGCATTGATTCCTGGTCATTCACCCCGCGCGATGCCGGCCTCTTCGCCATCAGTGCCTCGTTTGACCCCACCAACGAAGTCGCAGTTCGCAAGGCGCTCGATGAAGAACTCGCAGCGTGGCGCGATGGCGGGTTCACCATCGAAGAAGTCGAAAAAGCGCGCCGCAACCTGCTCGTCTCCGAACTCGACGAACTCCAAACCATGCACGGCCAGGCGGCAAACTATGCCTCCGGCGAATACTACGCCGGCAATCCGCGCTTCTCTGAAATCTATCTCGCGGGCCTCACGCGCGTCACCCCGGACCAGATCCGCGATGTCGTCCGCCGCTACCTCACACCGGAACGGCGCACCACGGTCGCGCTCGTTCCACCGGAAGCCGACGCAGCGGCCACCGCAACGCCCGCAGTATCCAATACGCTCAACATCTCGCGCTTCACACTCTCGAACGGCATTCCCGTCATCGTGCGCGAAGATCACCGCCTGCCGTTCATTTACGCCACTGCCGCGCTCGGCGGAGGGCTCCTCTCCGAAAACGCGCAGAACAACGGCATCACCGCGCTGCTCGCCAATCTACTCACGCGCGGAACATCCAAGCACTCGGCCGAACAAATCGCCACACAGGTGGAAGAGCGCGGAGCAAGCCTCGATGCCTTCTCCGGGCGCAACAGCTTTGGGCTCACCGCGCAAATGCTGACCGAGGATCGCGACGCGATCCTTTCGCTCTTCGCCGAGTGTTTGCTTGATCCCACCTTCCCCGCTGAAGAAGTCGAAAAGCAGAAAACGCTCCAAATCGCGGGCATCCGCCGACAGCGCGAACAGCCGATGTATATCGCGCAAAAAGCGCTCCGCGAAATTATGTTTCCCGGCCACCCCTACCGCTTCGACGGCGCTGGTACAACCGAGTCCGTCGCCGCGCAAACACCCGACACCATTCGCGAACACTATCGCACGCTCACCGTCCGCTCCAACCTTGTCATCTCGCTCTTCGGCGACATCACGCAGGAACAGGCGCGCGAACTTGCCGAAAAATACTTCGCCTCCGTCCCCAACGGAGCCAAGCCCGCCCTGAGCCAACCCGCCGCCGCGCCCACCCTCCCCGCGCGCTCCGATCTCGTAGAACCCAAGGAACAGGCCATCGTCCTCCTCGGCTTCCCTGGCATCTCCATGAACGATCCGCGCGTGGATGCGCTCAACATTCTACAGAAATCGCTGAGCGGGCTCTCCTCCAACCTCGGCATCGAAATCCGCGAAAAACGCGGCCTCGTGTACTACGTCGGCGCATTCAGCCTGATCGCGCTGGACCCCGGCTTCTTCGCCCTCTATGCGGGCACGCAAGACGACGCCGTGCCGGAAGTCGAACGCCTCATGGCGGAAGAACTCGCGCGCATCCGCAAAGACGGCATTGAGCAGGAAGAATTTGACCGCGCCCGCGCGCAACTCATCGCCGCCGCCAACATGGATCTGCAAAATAACGGCGGTCTCGCCACCGCCTGCGCGCTGAACGAACTCTACGGACTCGGCTACCGCTATCCGCTCGAACTCGAACAGCGCCTGCAGCGCGTCACGCCTGAAGACGTTCGCGCCGTCGCAGCCGATCTGCTCGTGAGCGAGAAAGCCGCCACGTCCATCGTACATCCGGCATCTGCCCAGAAGGAGACCTCCCATGACTGACGCAAATCAATCCGAAGCGAACAAACAACTCTTCGCAAACCTGCTCATATCCCTCGCGCAATCCGCCCTCATGGGCCTCGGCAAAATCGTCCACCCCGCCACGCAAAAAGCCGAAGTGGACCTCGCCGCCGCGCAGCAGGCCATTGACCTGATTGATATGCTCGCCGCGAAAACAAAAGGCAACCTCGACAACGAAGAAGAGCGCATGCTCAGCAACACCCTCAGCATGCTGAAACTCAACTACGTCGAAACCGCCAACGCGAAACCCGCCGCCAGCCAGCCCGCCAGCAGCGCCGCACCCGCGAATGAACCCAACCCGATCATCACGCCGGGCGATGACAAAAAGCCGGACGGCGACGACAAAACGCGCTTCCGCAAAACCTACGGCTGATCCTGCCACATCACACACAACTCAAACTCAACAAAAGACAAACGCGCCGGAACAGTTCGAATTAAACTATATCCTCTCCCCCGATCGGATGGGGGCGCGGGGATTTCGCCCCGCGTCCCTTCCACACCACCGTACGTGCGGTTTTCCGCATACGGCGGTTGAACA
>JBDHQM010000059.1:0-11493 GCA_039807095.1 Kiritimatiellia bacterium | reverse complement strand
CAGATACAATATATAGCATCAAAAAGAAAGGCGCAAGGCCCAAATCGATCTTTCTCAAAATCTATGTCCTACGCCCGCGAAAAAACTGTTTTGGGAACGGTTGTTGACACGTGGGCTCCGGCTCCGGTATGTTCCGCGCCTTTGTTTGGGAAAAGGATTTGCATGAAGACGACAGCAGTTCATCCGAACGATGTAGTTCGGAAATGGTTCATTGTGGATGCGGCGGACAAACCGGCGGGTCGCCTCGCGGTTCGGATTGCCGAAGTTTTGCGCGGCAAGGATTTGCCCAGCTACACGCCCCATGTGGATATGGGAAGCTTTGTGGTGGTGGTGAATGCTGAGAAGATTAAACTTTCCGGCAGCAAGGATGAGCAAAAGATTTACAAGGATTACAGCGGCTACTCGAGCGGCTTGAAAGAGCGCGTTGCGAGCGTGGTGCGCGAAAAGGATCCGACGCGCATCATCACGCAGGCGGTGAAGGGGATGTTGCCGAAAAACAATCTGCAGCGCGTTCGCATGACGCGGTTGAAGGTGTATGCGGGCGAGCAGCATCCGCATGCGGCACAGCAGCCCGAGGCGCTGGCAATTTAATTCAGTAATAGAGGAACGATATCGTGGCTACCAAAACTCTTGAATACGCGGCGACGGGTCGTCGCAAAACCTCTGTCGCACGTGTGCGTCTTTCCGCAGGTGCGGGCAAGGTGACGGTGAACGGCCGGGACGTGGAAGATTTCTTCCCGCTCGAGTCTCTGCGCAGCTTGTTGGGTCAACCGTTCAAAGCGACGGGGACGGAACAGCAGTATGATGTGGCGGCATCTGTGAATGGCGGTGGCCCGACGGGTCAGGCCGGCGCGATTCGTCACGGCATTGCGCGCGCGCTGTCTCTGGCGGATGCGAATCTTCGCGCGCCGCTGAAGTCGGCGGGTCTTTTGACGCGTGATCCGCGTATGAAAGAGCGCAAGAAGTCCGGCCAGCCGGGCGCACGCAAGCGGTTCCAGTTCTCGAAACGCTAATCGAAATTGGCAGTTTGTTGAAAAGCCCCGATGGTCTGCGGACTTTCGGGGTTTTTCGCATTTAGGAGTTGGACGATTTTTTGACTAGATCGCGAGGGGAGCTATGAAGCTGGTTCTGATTGATGATGTGGTGTTGCCGCAGGGTTTTCGCGCGGCGGGTATTTCTGCGGGCATCAAGCGCAGCGGAAAGAAAGACCTGATGCTGGCAGTGAGCGACCGGCCGGCGGCGGGCGCGGGTGTGTTCACGACGAATCAAGTGCAGGCGGCGCCGGTGAAGCTGGATCGCGAGGTGGTGAAGAAAAAGACCGCGCGCGCGATCATCGTGAACAGCGGAAACGCGAATGCGTGTACGGGCGCGAAGGGAATGCGCGATGCGAAGGCGATGCAGGCCCTCACGGCGAAGTTACTTAAGGTTAAGGCGGGCGAGGTGCTGGTGTGCTCGACCGGCGCAATCGGCAAGCCGATGCCCATGAACACAATCAATGCGGGGATCGCACAGATTGTGCCCGCGCTGGCTCCTGCAGGCGGACCGGACGCGGCGCTGGCGATCATGACGACGGACACGCGCAAAAAGACGGCGACGATTCAGCTCTCAATTGACGGCAAGCCGGTGACCATCACGGCGTTTGCGAAGGGCGCGGGGATGATTGAGCCGAATATGGGGACGATGCTCGGGTTCTTCTTCACCGATGCGGCAGTGGAACCGCGCGCGCTGCAGCACGCGCTGAAACAGGCGGTAGATGCGAGCTTCAATCGTATTTCGGTGGATGGCGACATGTCCACGAACGACACGTGCCTGTTTCTGGCAAACGGTGCGGCGGGAAATAAGCCACTCACGCCCAAACACAAAGAGTGGGGCGCGTTCACGTCGGCGCTGTTTGTGGTTGCGTTGGATTTGGCGAAGAAAATTGCGGCGGATGGCGAGGGCGCGACGAAGCTGATCACGGTGCGCGTCGAGGGCGCGCGCTCGGATGCGGATGCCGATGCCGCGGCGCGAGCGGTTGCCAATTCGATGCTCGTGAAGACGTGCTGGAACGGGGATTACCCGAACTGGGGCCGGATCATGGACGCCATTGGCTACTCCGCCGCGAAGGTGGACGAGTCGAAGGTGGATATTTTCTACGATTCGCTGCAGGCCGTGCGGCGCGGGGTGGCAACGAAAACATCCGTTCAGTCGCTAAGCAACGTGCAGCGGCAAAAACAATTCACGATCCGCATTCATCTGCATCTTGGAAAGGGGCAGGCGGATGTGTACACCTGTGACTGTTCCGAAGAATACGTGCGCATAAACGTTGATTACATCAAAATGCCGGACGGTCGGGATCCCACCTGACCGGCGGCGCAGGATGCACATGAAAGACATGATCAAAAAGGCGGACGTCCTCATTGAGGCGCTGCCGCATATTCAGAAGTTTCGCGGCGAAATCGTCGTCGTGAAGGTCGGCGGCAGCACGATGGAGGAGAAGGCGGGCGTCGAACGCGTCCTGACCGACATCGCGTTCATGGCGTGCGTGGGCCTGCGCCCGGTTGTGGTGCATGGCGGCGGCAAAGCGATTTCGCGCGCGATGAAGGAGAAGGGTCTGCCCGCGACCTTTGTTAAAGGACTGCGCGTGACGGACGAAGCCGCGGCGGATGTTGTGGAGCAGGTGTTGAATCGCGAAGTGAACCCGGAGATTGTCCACACCCTTGAGCGGCTGGGCTGCACGGCGCGCGGGATTCACGGCGAGGACATTCTCGACGTGGTCAAACACACGGCCGTGGATGAGGAGACCGGCGAGACACTCGACTGGGGATATGTCGGCGATGTTGTCGAGGTGGACGACGATCCGATTCTCGCCTATCTGCATGCGCACATTGTTCCGGTCATCACGCCGTTGGGGTGGGGGCCGGACGAGCGGGTGTATAACATCAACGCGGACGATGCCGCGTCAGCAATTGCGCAGGCGCTCAAGGCGCGGAAGCTGGTCTATCTTTCGGACGTACCGGGACTGTTGCGGAATCCGGAGGACAACACGTCGCTAATTTCCACGCTGAAGTTCGCGGATGTGGACAAGTTGATCGGGCTGGGTGTGATTTCGGGCGGAATGATTCCGAAGGTGCAGGGCGCGGTGCGGGCGATCAAGGCGGGTGTGCGCAAGGTACACTTCATTGACGCAAAGATGCCGCATTCACTGCTCCTTGAGCTTTTCACCGATCGGGGTGTCGGCACCGAGATTGTTAAAAAGTAGAGTAGAAAGACGAGGCAGGACATGAGCGTCAGCGATCCCATCCAGCTGCATAAGCAGTATGTAATCAACACCTACGCGCCGAATCTTCTTCTGACGAAGGGGAAGGGTTGCCGCGTGTGGGATGCGGACGGGCGCTCCTATCTCGATTTTCTCGCGGGCATTGCGGTCGCGCAGGTCGGTCACTGCAATCCGAAGCTCGTCGTCGCGATTCAGAAGCAAGTCTCGACGCTGATGCACATCTCGAACCTGTACTACAACGAGAACGCGCCACGGCTGGCGGCGAAGCTCGTCGAAAAATTTGCTGTGCCGGGTCGCGTCTTTTTCTGCAATTCCGGCGCCGAGGCGAATGAGGGGCTGATCAAGCTGGCGCGGCTGTGGGGCAGTGCAACGGGGCGCTACGAAATCATCTCGATGAAAAACTCGTTCCACGGACGCACACTTGCGGCGATCACGGCGACGGGGCAGACGAAATATCAGAAAGGGTTTGAGCCGCTGCCGACAGGTTTTGTGTATGCGGATTTCAACGATCTCGATTCCGTCCGCGCGGCGGTGACCGACAAGACTGCGGCGATCCTGGTTGAGGCGATTCAGGGTGAGGGCGGGGTGATCCCGGCGACGCCGGAATTTTTCAAGGGTCTGCGCGCGCTGTGCGATGAGAAAAATCTGTTGTTGCTGTGCGATGAAGTGCAGTGCGGCATCGGACGCACCGGGACGTGGTTCGGATTTCAGCAATATGGCGTACAGGCGGACGCGTGTTCGCTGGCGAAGGGGCTCGGTGGCGGATTGCCCATCGGCGCGTTTGTTGTCGGGCCGAAGGCATCGGAGGTTTTGCAGCCAGGCCAGCACGCGAGCACCTTCGGCGGAAATCCCGTTGCGTGCGCGGCGGCGCTGGCCGTGATTGATATTTTGGAGAAAGAGCGCCTGCTCGACAACGCCACGCGGGTGGGCGAATTGCTGCAGAACGAGCTGCGCGCGCTGGCCTCTGAATACCCGTGGATTGTGGACGTGCGCGGGCGCGGACTGATGATCGGCATGGCGTTGAATCATCCGGCAAAGGCCTTTGAGAAGGCGCTTCTGGCAAAGGGGTTGATCACGATCGCCACAGCGGAGAACGTGATACGGATGCTGCCGCCGCTCAACGTCACACCCGGCGAGGCGCGCGAAGCGCTCCGCATCATCGCAGAGACTGCCGCGAGTTATACGCCCGCATAGCGGCGGCGAAACCGACGCAATTTTGCGCGTTCTCCAAAATAGAGCTGACAAATTTTTGCTCGTGCTGTAGTGTCAATAATCTGGCGGGCAATTGTAGGTGCCTGAGCTCAAAAAAAGATGAGGCGGCTAGCTGTAATTTTTGGAATTGCGTTGTTGTCCAGTGTCTTCCCGGTTTCCCCGGTGATGGCGCAGGCCCCGGCAGACGATTCTCCCGACGCGCTATACGCGTCAGGTCTGGCAAACTTTAATGCCGGACGCTTCGCGGAAGCCGCAGCGGCGTTTCAGCAGTTGACCAGCGTTTTCGGCAATGAGCCCTCCATGCAATCGGCAATGGAGGGCGTTTTTTATGCGCTCGGTTCGGCCTATTTCAATCTCGGCAACTACGGCGAGGCGCTCACGGCGTATGATGAATATCTAAAGCGCTTCCCGAAGGCGGAACTGCGCGACGAGGTACTGTTCCGGATGGCGTCCGCGAACTTTATCCAAGAGGACTACGACGGGGCGCTGGTTACATTCAAGCGCGTGATGGACGAGTTTCCGAACTCAGCCTTCGCGGAAGATGCGGCGTTTCAGTCGGCGCTCATTCTGCGCATTCAGGAAAAAACGGCTGACCTGATGGCCGCCTTGGAGAATTTTATTGCGGCCTATCCGAACTCTGAGCTGATTCCGCAGGCGCGGCTGTATCTCGCGCGCGGGTATTTTGATGGCGGCAAGTTGATGGAGGCGCTCGAACAGATCGAGCAGCTTCCGCTCACGGGCAACAGTCTGGATCACCTGGTGTATGCCAACTTCCTCGCGATCGAGATTGGCGACGCCGCCTTCGATGAGACCAACTACGACCTCGCGCTTCGCGCATATCGCCGTGTGCGGACTCGCGCGGCGCTGACCCGGATTCAAACGCGACTTCTGGCGGAACGCGAGGCAGCGCTGGCGGACTTGCAGAAACAGCGGATGGATCCCAAGCAGGCGGCGGCGCGGTTTCGCGCGGAGCGGCGTCTGCAATCCGCCATTGGACTGGCGAAAGACGCAGTTAAACGACTCGAAGACATTCCAGACTATGACGGCGGCCTGTTCCATCGAATTGGCCGCTGCTTTTTCTCCGTTGACCGTTTCTGGGAAGCCATCGTTGCCTTCTCTCGCGTACAGAAAGAGGCGACCGACCCCTCTATTAAAGAGGCGGGTCATTACGACCTCATTCTGTCGTTGAATCGCCTGCGCCGTTTTGAAGACTTGGTGGAAGAGGCGGATCGCTATCTTGCGGTGTACGGCAAGAACCAGACCTATATTGAGCGCGGGCGTGTTCCCTCCGTCGCGTTCATGCGGGCCGAGTCCTACATCAACCGCGAGATGTTTGAAGAGTCTGAAGTCGCGATGGGCGAGCTTCTGCGCGACTACCCCGATCACCCGCAGCGGCCGCGCATCATGTTTTATCAGGGCCTTTCGCAGGCCATGCTGGAGCGGTTTGACGACGCGATTGCGACGTTCGAGGCGTGGATGAAAGCCTATCCGGATAATTCGATGCAATCCGAGGTGCTGTACTGGTTGCCGATCGCGCGGTTTTTCAACGGCGATTATGAGACGGCCCTGCCTGAATTCCAGAGCTACGCCTCGAACTTTCCCGAGAGCGTCTATGCGCCCGAGGCGGAATATCGCGTGGCGCTGTGCAATTATGCGATGGAGAACTTCGGCCCGGCCGCCGATGAACTGCTTGTCTGGGTGAGCCGGCACAAAGATCATTCATTTTATGGCGAAGCGCTTGTGACGGCGGGCGACGCACTCGCCGCCGAGGGCCGTCTGGAGGAAGCGCAGGCCGCCTATCTTCGGGTTCCCGCAACGGCAGAACCGTTCCAGTTCATGGCGCTGAAGCAGGCCGTGAAAGTCTTCCGCGCACTCGACACGAAAGATGCCTATCTCGCGATGAAGGCGGCGTTTGAGCGCTATCTGCGCGAGCATCCGGATTCCCCCAACTCCGTTGAAGCAGCGTATCAGGCGGGATGGGCGCTGCGTCAGATCGGACAGATCGAAGACGCGCGGCGGCTCTATCTTTCTGTGATTGAGCGCTACGGGAACAATCGGGCGTGGGACGGGTTGAGTCCGATGCTCGACGACCTGCGCAAGCTGTATCCGGGCGATCCAGAAGCGCTCAACGAGGCGCTGGAAAAGCTCGTCCGCAACGCGCGCGCGGGCAATCAATATACGCTGCTGGCCCGCCTGAGCGTGGCGCAACTGCGCTGGAGCAAGAAAGATCAGGAAGCCATTTCCGACGGGGCAGATCGCATCGCCAGCAGTTTCCCCATGGAGACGCTCGACGCGGAGACACTCGCGTTTCTCGGCTCTGCGCTCACCCAGCGCGGCGAGGTCTTGCGCGGCCTCTCCTATTTTGACCGCCTGCTCGCGGACTTCCCGCGGTCCCGCTACCTTGACGTCGCGTATGCGCGGCAGGCCGAAGCGAAGCTCAGCGAGGGCGATTTTGTTGCCGCAAAAGAACTCGCCGACAAGGCCGCGGCGCGCGCCTACGAACCCGCGCTCCTGATGGAAGCGGTCTTCATTCGCGCCGAGGCGGAACGCAACCTCGGGAAATTCGATGCGGCGACAGAGGATTACAACACCGCACTCTCCAGCCGCGTCACTCCGCGCCCACTCAAGCCGCGCGCGCTGCTGGGACTGGCCGCGTGTCAGGAGGCCCAGGGCGACTTCCGCAAGGCCATCCCGTTCTACCAGCGCATCTACGTCTTGTATGCGGCGTACACCGATGCCGTTGTGCAGGCCTACCTGAAGAGCGGCGAGGCGTTCGAAAAGATCAAAGACAAAGAGTCCGCAATCAATACGTACAACGAAATGCTGCAGCTCGAATCGCTTTCGGGTCGCCCCGAATTGGACGAGGCGCGCGTGCGGCTGGCGAAGTTGGAAACATGAAGTCCCGCTATTCCATCCTGGTTGCCCTGTGTCTGTTCCCGCTCCTCGCGGGCGCGCAGACGGCGACATCTCAGCGCGGCATCGGCCCCTTCACGTTGCAGGCGCGCAACGGATCGGCCGAGGTGCGGTTGATCCGGCTCGATCGCGACATGCTGTGGGTGGATCAGCAGTCTCGCGACGGGCGCTTCATCGAAGTCGGCGTGCCGCGCGCCAACATCGTTTCAATTACGGTCCCGCCGATGCAGATTCTGGAAGTCGCACGGCGCGCATCCACCACGCAACTGGTCGCTCAGGTCGAGCAGCCCTTCAAGCGTCTGATAGACGCGCTGCGTCCTTATCGCGAACTGCCCGGTATTCCGTTCTACGACATGGAGCTGGTTCAGGGCCGCATGCTGATGCTTCAAAACCGCTACACCGAGGCGCTGACCGCATTTTCCGATATTGTGGCCAATGCGGGTGATCCTGCCTTCAAGCAAGAGGCCAATCTGCGAAAGGGCCTCATCCTTGCGCGCCAGGAAAAGTATGACGAGGCGCTGGTCATTCTCGAAAACACGGACTTCCCGGACGACGACCCCGTGTTCTCCGACGATCTGTACGCCGCGCGCGCCAACGCCAAGGCCGCTGTAGGGCGTCATCGCGATGCAATTTCCGACTTCTTTTATCCCGTCGTTTTTGCACCCAAGATCAACCGAGCGGAGCAGCGTTCGCTACTCGCCGCGCTTCCCAGCCTCGCGGCGATGGAGGATTGGTTCAGCGTCGCCCGCACCCTTCAGGTTCTCCACACCGAGTTTGCCAACGAGCCGGAGACGGCCAAGGCGGACGAGTGGGCGCAGCAATATCAGAAGCAATTGGGAATTGAAGAAACCTATCAAGTGCCGGGCACATAGTTCGAGAGAGGAAAGCGAGGAACAATGAAACGATTGATGCACATTCTTGTTTGGAGCGCGCTGCTTGGCGTCGCGACAGTTTGGGCACAGGCGCCGGAAGCCGCTGCGGAAGAAGCGGCAAAAACCACCACGCTCCTCGATCTGATCAAGGTCGGCGGTTGGGCCATGTGGCCGCTGGGCGCTTGTTCCTTCGGCTTGATCACCATCGCGATCATCATCGCGCAGAAGGTCAACCGGAAAAAGCTGATCCCGCCCGCGGCGCTCGCAGAAATCAAGCGCGCAGCGAAGGTCGGCGATGTGATGGTAATTCAGAACACCGCCGCCACGGTGCCGAGCCTCTTCACCAACTCGCTGGCAGCGGGTCTGCACAAACTGAACCCGGAAGATCCACTGGGCAGCAAAGAACTCGTGGAGGGAGCCATTGCGGAAACGGTCGTTCGCGAAGAGGCGGGACTCGCCTTCTGGATCAACTTCCTCTCCCTCATCACAGCCGTTTCGCCGATGATCGGGTTGCTCGGTACGGTCAGCGGTATGATCGGCGCGTTCCAGAAGATCGGGTCGGGCGGCATGGGCAAGCCCGAGCTGCTCGCGGCGAACATCGGCGAAGCGCTCATCACGACGGCGACAGGTCTAATCGTGGCAATTCCGTCCATGTTCTGCTTCTTCCTCTTCCGCAACCAATTGAACAAACTTGTCCAGATCGCAGAGCAGGAGTTCACGGCGGTCCTCGATGCCCTGATGGGCACGGGCGGGTCCGACGAAGGTTGAAAACGCGCGGTTTGAGCTGACATGAAAATTCGCAAACACGAAGATCCCAGCATGGAAATCGACATGACCCCCATGATCGATTGCGTGTTCCTTCTGCTGATCTTCTTCATGTGCGCCGCCACCATGTCCAAAGTGGACCTGACTCCGGAAGTTCATCTCGCCGTCGCTCCGCGCGGAGCCATTCCCGAAGACCTGCGCGGACGCGGCACGGTGAACATCCTTCCGATCGGCACCCAGTTGAGCAACGGCGAGACAGTGACCAAAGAGCGCGCCTACATGGTTTCGGGCAAACTTGTGACCGCCAACGAGTTAACAACCGCCATCGCGGCGCGGCGCGCAGAAGAGCCTGAACTCCGGCTCTATTTACGTGTAGATAAAGATGTGAACTTCCTGCTGGTGCGCAAAGCCATTCAGGCCTGTGCAGCAGCGGGTGTGTATGATGTGATTTTCGCGACATTCCAGACTCAGCAGGCCATGTGACGAATGAAGCTGTCTCGTAAAAATCAGGAAATTCAGCTCAAGATCGAGATGACGCCGATGATTGACTGCGTCTTCTTGCTCCTCATTTTCTTCATGGTCACCTCCACCTTCAACCGCCAGGAAGCGGACATCAGTTTCTCCCTGCCCGGCGTCGCTTCGCAGGACGACAGCGTTGAGATTCCCGACGAGCAGATCATTGAAATATCCGGCGATGGCCAGGTGCTCCTAAACGACATGGCCTACGACGCCCCCAACAGTTCCGACATGCCGGAGCTGGTGGACACCCTGCGCCGCTTCCGCGCATCGGCCGAAGCCAACAAGGCGTCCGCCATGGTCACCATTGCGCCCGCAGACGATGTCCGGCATCAACGCGTCGTGGATGTTCTCAACGCCTGTTCCGCAGCTCAGCTCAGCAATGTAACTTTCGCTGTGGAGGACGAAGAATGAGCGATAGCCTGACACCACAGAATCCCGACGAAGAGGAATACGAGGAGATCGTTGAGGAGATTGAGGAGGTTGAAGCGCCCGCAGAGAAACCCGCGAAGCACAACTGGCTCACCGCGATGTGGTCCTCCGAAAAGAAGGGCCGCAAAGTGCCGTGGAGTGCGGTGTTGATGAGCGTGCTCATCCACGTCCTCATCCTCGGCGGCGCAGCCTCTCTTACGATTCTCGTCGTCGCGGGCAAACAGAAGGTGATGTTCGAGGCAAAACAGCCGCCCGGCCTGCCCGCGCGCAAACTCGAGCACAGCATTCGCGTGAAGCAGATGCAGGAGCAGATGCGCAAGCCGCAGATCATGCAGCGTCTGGTGGCGGATGCGCCCAGTGCAGTATCACTGCCCGAAATGCCACAGATGCAAATGCCCGATCAGAAGAATCTGCGCGACTCGCCCGTGATGGCCTCGCTGGCGGGCGGAAGCATCGGCCAGCTCGGCGGACAGGGCGGTGGCGCCGGACGCGGACTAACCGGCGGCATGGGCTATTCCGACACGAAGTTCTTCGGTGCAAACGTACGCACCCGCGCGATCTGCATCCTGATGGACAACAGCCAAAGTATGATCGAAAAAGGTGTTGTGCAGGACGTGCTGCGCGAGGCAACGACCATGCTCGAAGGTCTGAGCCCCGTAACCAAGTTCAACATGATCATCTTCGTGGACGGCGAAGCGGCCATGTTCCCGCAAATGGTCTTTGCCACGCAGGAAAACAAATCCAACGCTCTCGCCCGCCTAACCGTTCGCACAGGCAAATTGAGGAAAGGCGAGGATTCCCGCAGTTGGGGACAAGACGGATTTTCGCCAAACTTTGGCGGCAACCTCGGCGGCTACTCCGGCAGTACGCCGTGGAAGGCCATTGAGAAAGCGGTCGAGCTCGGCGCGGATACCATCTTCCTTTTGTCAGACGATCCGCCGTATCTCAAAAAAGGTGACATGAAGACCGGGGTCGTTCTCGAGAACCACCAGCGCGATATTGAAAAATACGTGCGGAGCATCGAGACCACCATGGGCTATTCCGTGCGCATCAATCCCATCATCTACAAGCCGCGCAACAACGACATGGGGCAGCAGGGCATCGCCTTCTATAAGAAGCTTGCGCAGATCACCGGTGGCCGCCTCCAGGTCATCAAATAAGCGCGCGGTGGCCGGGTAATCAGTCTTCCGGCCGCTCGCCGTGGGGTGCCATTTTCACGAGGCGCGGATCGAAGCGCGCGAGCACTTCAACAAGATCGGTTTGCGCGGCCATTACGTCGTGGATGTTTTTATAGACCATCGGCACTTCATCGAGTCCGGCGGAGATCAGCGTGACGCCGCGCTCATTCAACAGTTGCTTCGCATCGCGCCACGATAGCGTCTTGATCGCCTGAGTCCGGCTCATTTGCCGACCGGCGCCATGCGCGGCGGAGTGAAGCGACTCTGCATTGCCGAGTCCGCGCACAACGAAGCCGGGCGTCACCATGGAGCCGGGGATGATCCCCAGCACGCCGCGGCCCGCGGG
>JBDHQM010000058.1:0-11542 GCA_039807095.1 Kiritimatiellia bacterium | reverse complement strand
GATGCCCGCCCGCGGCTACCCCAGCAGCATCCTCCGCCCGCACCGGCGCTCTGTCCCGGAAAGAAAATTGCAAGAATCCTCGACAGGCCGTGTCGCCAGTTCTACACTCAAAGGATACAGAACTGCGCAAGGATTGCGGACGTATGATAAAAACGCTGATGGTGTTCACCGATGGATCGGAGGGCGGGACCGTTGCGTGTCGCTACGCCCTCTTTCTCGCCACAAAATTGAACGCAAAACTCACCGGCTGCCACGTGCTGGATTCCCGTATGCTCGATGGCCCGCTGATGGCCGATATTTCAGGCTGGATCGGCGCACAGCCGTTCAGCGGCCAACTCGCGCAATTTCGCGATCTCATGCAGCAAAAAGGCGAAGCCGTCCTCACCGCGCTGGTCAGCATGGCGACCGATGCGGGCGTGGACATTGAACCCGTCCTCAAGATGGGGCACCCCGCCCGGATTATTTTGGAAGAAGAGCTGCGCACCGAGATGATCATTCTCGGGCAAAAGGGCGAACATGCAGAGCTGACCGGCGATTTCATCGGCTCCACCGTAGAGCGCGTCGCGCGCCTCTCGCAGAAACCCTGCCTCGTCACACCCGCCGAATTTACACCGATCCATAAAATCCTCTGCGCATACGACGGCAGCGCGCACGCGGGCAAGGCGCTACGCGAAGCGGTGCAACTCGCGGTCGCGCTGCAAGCGCCGCTCGTCATTTTGAGCGTAGCGGAAAATCGCGATGTCCGTGCGGCGCGCCGGGTGGCGGAAGACGCGTTGCAAATCGCGCGCGCACACGAATGTGTAGCGGCGAATCTGGTGATTGAAGGCCGCCCGGAACTCTTGATCCCGCTCAAAGCCGAAGAGCTGGATTGCAGCCTCATCGTCGTCGGCGCATACGGACACTCGCGCATCCGCGAGATGGTGCTCGGCTCCACCACCACCAGCTTGATCGCCCGCTCGCGCAAGCCGGTGCTGCTCGTCCGCTGACGCCGCTGCACGCGCACACAAATGATGGCCTGACTCTTTTCGCTCCCGCATGTCCGACCACTTCGTCATTCTTTTATTTGCGGTGTTGATCATCGCCCTCGCGGCGCTCTTCTTGTGGATACGCGCACATCTGCACGGCCTTCGCGCGCGCGCAGAGGAACAACGGGCGCTCGCCGAACTCAACGGACAGGTCGGCGCCTTCGCGCTGCACGTGGAGGGACTGCGCGCCGCGATTGCATCCCTGCAGGGGCAGGTGGTGCAGTCTATGGATGGCACACGCCACGCGATGGATCAACGCCTCGACACCGCCGTCCGTGTCATCAGCGATGTGCGCCAAAACCTCGGTGAATTGGCAGAAAAAACAACCACCCTTGCGGAAATCGGGAAAGACATCGCCTCCCTACAGGACATCCTCCGCTCTCCGAAATTGCGCGGGAACGTCGGCGAACTGCTCCTCGGCGATCTACTGGCGCAGATTCTGCCCGCACAGCATTTTCGCCTGCAGCACAGCTTCCGCGATGGCGAAAAGGTGGACGCGGCAATCCTCCTGCACCAGGGACTCGTCCCTGTGGACGCCAAATTCCCGCTCGAAAATTTTCAGCGACTCCAGAAGGCTGACACAGCGGCAGACAAAAAAGCAATGCGCCGCGCATTCATTCAAGACGTGAAGCGCCACGTGGATGCGATTGCAAAGAAGTACATCCGGCCCGACGAAAACACATTCGACTTCGCGCTGATGTATATCCCGGCAGAGAACGTTTATTACGAAACCATCATCAAGGACGACGAACTCGATACCGGCGGCGCGCTCTTCGAATACGCGATCCAAAAGCGGATCATCCCAGTCTCACCCAACAGCTTCTATGCCTATCTGCAAACCGTGCTGCTCGGACTGAAAGGACTCCGCGTCGAAGAAAACGCGCGAGCAATCATCAACGAACTCCAGCGAACGCGCGTCGAATTCGATCGCTTCAGCGAGGCATTCCGGCTCACCGGCACACACATCGAAAACGCCAGCGCGAAGTATAGCGAAGCGCTGAAGCGCCTTGAAAAGGTGGACCAAAAACTCGCCCATCTCGAAAGCGGCTCCCCCACCCTCCCCACCTGACCCCCCCCTTCACGCCCCGCGCGCACCGTCACCTTTCAGGTTCATTTCGAGTCGGCTCCCCGCTATCATGCCGCCATGAAACTCGATCGCGACCCCTTCTTTGAACAGGCCGCCATCGCCGTGAAACGCGGGCGTGTGGCTCAGTATTTTTTCGGCGACAACCTCGAGGGCTATTTCGAGGGACACACCCACACCTACGCGAAAGGCGCAGGCTATATTCTCAAGCGCCGCGCGCTCTACCGCGACTTCATGAGCTGGACCGGTGACCGCCTGAACGATCGCGCCAACGCTGAAGGCGCCACGCTCTATCCCTACGGAATCCGCCATCAACACGGCCCGAGCTGGGGCGAAGAGTTCATGCTGCTCCGCAAGCGGAAGGCCGTCGCCCTGCGCGTGTACAGCCGCAAACCGCAATCACTCGCCGTCGCTCCACTGCTCGCACTGAACCGCGATCAGGTCTCCGTCTACCCCGCCGACGGCGCCATGCTCATCAGCAACCCTGAACGCTCGCTGCATATCGCCGTCAGCTCCAGCCAGCCATTCAAACACAGCGGCACCACCGAGCACGACAAGCTCTACGCGCCCATCTTTCGCACCGCGCAGGACGAGAGCGAGTTCACCCTCTATCTGGCATTCGGGCGCAATGCCGAGCGCGCACTCCAACAGGCGCGGCGACTCCGCGAGGAGGACGGCGCGCGCCAGCACAAGCAGGCCATTTTTGAAATCCTGACACGCAGCGCACTCTTCACGGATGATACGGACTACAACCGCGCACTGATCTGGGCAAAGCTCAGCAGCCTCTTCCTCGTCACTGAGGAGTTCGGCAAGGGCATCTGGGCGGGCCTGCCGTGGTTCAAAGATAATTGGGGGCGCGATACGTTCATCGCCCTCCCCGGTACCCTCCTCGTCAGCGGGCAGTTCGATGACGCGCGCGAGGTCATCCGCAACTTTGCCAAGTGGCAGAACACCGATCCGAAATCCGCCGTCTATGGCCGCGTGCCCAACCGCGTCACCAGCCCGACCGACATCATCTACAACACGACCGACGGAACACCCTGGCTCATCCGCGAAATCGCCGAATATCTCCACTACACAGGCGACCTCGCATTCGCGAAAGAAATCTACCCCATGGTCAAACTCGCGATCGAAGGCGCGATCAAGAACTATGTGGACGCCAAAGGTTTCCTCACTCACGACGACGCGGACACGTGGATGGATGCCCGCATCAAAGGAGACCTCCCCTGGTCCGCGCGCGGAAATCGCGCCAACGACATTCAAGCGCTCTGGCATTCCGCGCTCCTCACCGGTGCGCGTCTGGCGGAGATGAATGCGCAAAAGGCAGCCGCAAAAAAATGGCGTGCGCTCGCAGCCAAACTCAAAACGAATTTTGTAAAGGCATTCTGGGATCCGGGAAAGAAACAGCTCGCCGACCGCATTGATGCCAAAGGCAAGCGCGACCTCAAAGTGCGCCCTAACCAACTGATGGTTCTAACAGTCCCGATCGAAGACCACCTGCTCGACGCCAAAACAGAGGCGCGCGTTCTTGAAAACGCTGTGGGCGAATTGCTCTTCCCCTATGGCATCTGCTCGCTGTCATCGAAGCATCCCTATTTCCATCCCTATCACCACCGCGATGAGCACTGGTTTTTCGATGCAGCCTATCACAACGGAACCGTCTGGGGCTGGAACGCGGGCTTCACCATCACCGCACTCTGCAACCTCCGCCAAACACAACTCGCATGGCGACTCACAGAAAATCTTGCAGAACAAATCCTCAAGCTCGGCTGCCTCGGCGGCATGAGCGAATTGGTGGAAGCCCTGCCCAATGCGAAAGGGAAAATCGTCCTTTCCGGCACCTGGCAACAGGCGTGGAGCACGTCCGAATTCGCGCGCAACGGATATCAGGATTTTGGCGGCTTCCAGCCGCGCCTCCTCGACCGCACCCTGCGCCTGAACCCGCACATCCCCGACGCGTGGACGCACTTCAGCGCCACGTACCCCTTCGGGCGCGACGGCCGACTGAATGTCACCTTCACCCGCCAACACGGAAAAGAGGTCTATCTACTTCTACTCGAAGGCCCCGTTGAGCCACTGACAATTGAGTTCCGAAGTGAATCATTTGGAAACGAATTCCTCACACGCCACGAAATGAAACACGGCGATAACCTCACCCTTGTCATTGACGCCAAGCAGGCCGCTGTCGGCATCAACGGTCAATGGTCCGGAAAACCCGTCAAAGGAGCAAAGCTGCCCAAGACCAAGGCGCTGACGTTCGCAACGCCGCCATCCGGCAAAAACTTCAAAACCCTCGCGCAGAAAGATTTTCTGCAAACTATCATCGAATCCGGGAAGTTTGCATAGCCGCACCGCGCCGCCGCGCCCGTCCAAAATAGGCCGCAAACCCGCAGATTGCCCGCCTCAGCCCCAGCTTAATCAGTTAAGATTATCTTGCTTGCCGCCTCTGTCCACTTGTAGTACGCCACTCCAATGCGAACTGTATTGCGAAACGAAATCGTGTGTCCGAACCGGCATCTGGCGGCCGCATCATGAGCGGCGGGAGCACATGTCCGTTCGGGCACGGCGCGTTTCGCGCGCTTACCCGCGAACCGGGCGATGTCTGGGTTGTGCACGGGCACGCAGAGGTGATTGCCTGCGCGACGGATCCGAAGACATATTCCAGCCGCGTTTCGCGACACCTGCAAATTCCGAATGGACTCGATGGCGACGAGCATCGGCGCTATCGCACACTCATCGAACAATTTCTCAGTCCGCAACGCATCAACGGCTATCAGCCTCTATTTGAGTACGTTGCTGAAACACTGGTGAGCGGACTGCCGCGCTCCAGTCCGATTGAAATCTGCTCGCGACTAGGCTCCCGGCTCGCCGTGCGCGCGCAATGCGGCTGGCTCGGATGGGCGCCCGAACTCGAACAGCCCTTGCTGGATTGGATGAAGGATCATCGCGAAGCGGCACGCACAAACGATCTCAAACGCCTGGCCGTCGGCGCGGCTCAATTCGACGCCATGGTTCAGGATGAAATCGAACGCCACCGCGGCCCGGCTCCGCAAGGCGGAAACTGGAACGATGCGATGGCAGATTTACTCGCCGTCCGCGTGGAAGACCCCGCCAGCGCAGAGGGACGGCGTCTCCTCACCGATAAAGAACGCGTCTCCATCCTGCGCAACTGGGTCGCAGGCGATCTCGGCTCCATCGCGGATTCCGTCGGCGTCATCGCACACCAGATTGCGGAAAAGCCGGACATTCAACACGAAATGCGAAAGCGTCTGGATGATCGCCAGGCGTTCATCCGGGGCATTGATGAACTGCTTCGCATTGACGATCCCTTCCTCACCAACCGGCGCATCACCACCCGCGAAACCAAGCTCTGCGGCCAGCACATTCCCGAAAAAGCCCGCGTAATTCTGCACTGGGCCGATGCCAACCGCGATCCACGCGTATTCCCAAATCCCGATGCATTTGAACCCGAGCGCAACGCGCCGCTGAACATCGTGTATGGCGCGGGCCCCCACATTTGCCCCGGTCGTACCCTCGCCACACTCCAACTGGTCGCCGCGACACAGGCCCTGCTCAATGGTTGCACCTGGATCCGGCTATCAGACAACCCCGCCAGTCGCCGCGCACAACTGCCCACCGGCGGATTTGAAGAAGCATGGATCGTGCTGGAGCAAGAGCACTCCGCATAAATCGAAACGGCCGGACGCCAAAACCGGAGTCCGATCAGGCGCGCGCCGCGCTGCGCTGACGCCATTCCCGCGTCGCATCGGCGTGACTCAGCTCACGTCCCAACCGCGCGCGCTGATCGCGGCGATAGAACTCAATGTGGCAAATATCCACAACGAGGCGCGCGTGAGAATACGGCGCAGACTCAATGAACTGAAGGCCGGCAGAATACCCCGCGTCGGCAGGCTTGCACCAAACCACTCGGCCCAAAATAGCATTGGGATAATTCAAAACCGGAAATTGCAACTCGAAGGTCTCGCCGGGGCGCAGCGGTTCAGCGCTGGCCAATCCGACCCCGCCCTGTCCGATGTCCTTCAACTGACCATCGAGCAGTTCGAGCGATCCACCGCGCTGCAATCGAACCGGCATAGCCGACACATGGCGAACATTTCGTCGCCCATCGGATTCACGCCACACCTCTCTGCGAACCATCGTAATACCCTTTTGCCCTTGCTTAAATATAGATATAGAAGCCAGCGATTGGCCAAGCAAGCGATAATTTTAGATTATTTTAAGTCGCGCCAGCCGGTCGCGACTTAAAACAATCAACACACTTTTGCGAAACAATCCGGATCGCCACGCAAGCCATCGCGGTGACGGCGTCGCCCTCACGCGCCGATGTAGTCTCGGCGCCTTCGCGAGGTTTTCGATTCTTTCGAGCGCCGGTTTAGACCGAGAGATTTGCGTCCGTCACCGCACCCTGCGATGCGGATGAAACCTGCGCCGCATATTTCGCCAGCGCCCCGCGCGTATAGCGGGCTTTGGGCCGCTTCCACGCTTTGAAACGCTTGCTGATTTCAGCCTTCGAAATACCCAGCGTCATCGTCTGCTTCTCGGCGTCAATGCTGATGGGGTCGCCATTCTGAACGATTGCAAGCAGACCGCCTTCATACGCCTCCGGCGTGATGTGCCCAACCACGAAACCGTGACTGCCACCTGAGAAACGTCCGTCGGTAATCAATGCGACATCGTTGCCCAGCCCCTCGCCCATCACGGCAGAAGTCGGCGAAAGCATCTCGCGCATACCCGGACCGCCGCGCGGCCCTTCGTAGCGAATCACAATGACGTGCCCCTTCTTCACCTTGCCGCCAAGGATCGCCTTGAGCGCCGTCTCTTCCGACTCGAACACAATCGCGTTTCCATCGAAGCGCAGACCCTCTTTCCCCGAAATCTTGGCCACCGCACCGTCCGGCGCAAGGTTGCCGCGCAGCACGACGAGATGCCCGTCTTTCTTGACCGGATTGGAGAACGGACGAACGACTTCCTGTTTCTTCGGATAGGGCCTCGAATTGCGGACATTCTCCCACAGCGTCTTGCCGGTCACCGTGAGGCAGTCCCCGTGCATCATGCCTTCCTCAATCAACATCTTCATCAGCGGAACCGTACCGCCGATCTTCACCAGCTCTGCCATCACAAAGCGGCCGCTGGGCTTCAAGTCCGCCAGCACCGGCGTGCGTTTGCCGATACGCGTGAAATCATCGAGCGTCAACTTCACACCCGCGGAATGTGCAATGGCCAGCAAGTGCAAGACGGCATTCGTTGAACCGCCCAGCGCCATCGCCAGCGTGATCGCATTTTCAAACGACTCGCGCGTCAGAATATCGCGGGGCTTGATCCCCCGCTTGAGCATATGCAAAACCGCGCGACCCGCCGCACGGCAGTCTTCACGCTTCGCCGGCGAAATGGCGGCCTGTGCAGAACTGTTCGGCAAACTCAACCCCAGCGCTTCGATCGCCGAGGCCATCGTATTCGCCGTGTACATGCCGCCGCACGAACCGGGCCCCGGAATGGCGCACTTTTCAATCTCGCTCAATTCGCGGTCGCTAATGTCGCCGCGCGCATGGGCGCCAACCGCCTCAAACACAGAGACGATGTCCACCTTCTTGCCCTTGTGAATGCCCGGCAGAATCGTGCCGCCATACACAAACACCGACGGACGATTCAGCCGCGCCATCGCCATCAGACAGCCCGGCATATTTTTGTCGCATCCGCCAATCGCCACAAAACCATCGAACCCCTCGCAGCCGACAACCGCCTCAATTGAGTCCGCAATGATCTCGCGCGAGACGAGCGAATACTTCATCCCCTCGGTGCCCATCGAAATGCCGTCGGAAATAGTAATCGTTCCAAAGATAACGGCCTTCCCGCCCGACGCGTCCACCCCCTGAGCCGCATAGCGCGCCAGCTTGTCAATGTGCATATTGCACGGCGTCACATCGCTCCAGGTCGAGGCAATGCCGATCTGCGGCTTCTTGAAATCCTTGTCGGTAAACCCCACCGCATGCAGCATCGCGCGACTCGCAGCGCGTTCCGGTCCGTCAGTAATCGCAGCCGAAAATTGCCGCGAGCAACCACACGAACCACTTGAATGAGAATGCTTAGATTTCTTCATAGGTATTCCTTTCCGACAAAAGACCGATAACAGACACTAACAACAAAATTTCTTCCTTCCGTCCAGTTTTTTGGGTAAAGATGAACCATGAACCGCACTTCGCTCGCACTCGGGGCCCTTTTATTGGCCCTCCCGGCTTTCTTCGGGTGCAAAAAACCCGAACCGCCCCCTCCCACCGCGCCCGTTGAAAAAGCGCCGGAACCCGGTCGTGAATACTCCGACGCGAACCGCCAGCGGCAATACGAAGACGCCTGGCACCGGTATTATTCCGCGTTCGAAGCACCATCAGCGGGCGACTATGTTTGGGTACGCCTCTCCGCCGGATCGTTCGCCGGCGGCGAACTCAAATCCTGGTCATCCAGTGAAATCGTCCTTCGCGACGGAACAAACGAAATCACCGTCACGCGCGGCGAGATAGATAAAGATGGACAATACCGCGTGTTCGCCGACGCCTTTGCGCGACGACAGGCACTGGCAGAAATCGAAGAGGCGCTAACCCCGCGCGTGGATCGCAGCGGCGCAGAACCACTCGTCGGAACAGTCCGCTATAGCATTGCCGACTCCATCATCCCGCGCACCGGCCCCGGCGATCGCTTCCAGCGTGCGGTTGTCCCCGAATTCAAGCGCGGCGACATGCTCGACGTCATAGACCAGGACGGCCCCTGGATCAAAGTCACACTGCGCGGCAGCGACACCTCATTCTGGCTAAACGGGCTGGCGACCCGCCCCATTCCCAATTCACCACCGGAAGACACCTCAGCCATCATCAAACAATTGCTCAATCGCGACCTGCTCCGCGACTACGACCCGCTGCAAAGCACCGCACACATTCCGCGCGGCATCTGGATCGGCACCCATCCGGCAGTGCGCGAAGGATTGAGCCGCGTCTTGGCCGAAAATAGCGCCAAAGTGCGCAACTCACCCACCGCCTGGATCGAAATCAAAGACAGCGAAACAGGCCGCCGCCTCGCCCGCTACTCAACCTCGCAAGGCTTCCGCCAATAAGCGGCGAAAAACTCCACAAAATCAAACCGCAAGCATTCGCTGAAATTGGCGGACGCGCTCCCCGATCTACGCGCGCTTGAGCTTCGCGAGGCGGTCGAGGCTGAAGTCCTCAACGCCGAAGGATGCCGCGACGCTTCCGTACATCATTGAGCGAACAATCGTCTTCTTGTTGACCGCCCCCGCTTTCGCGAGCGATCCAATGAACCCACCGGCAAAGGTATCCCTCGCGCCCCTCTCGCGCCCTTGTTGGGCGAGGTTCGGGGTGTGCGGGATACGTCCTCCGGTTCGCCGATTCATTTTGTCGTTTTGAGCGATTCAAGAACATCGAGTCGGTTCATCTGCCACCAAGGAGGGATAAGCTCAAGTTGCTTGATCCTGTATTCACTGGCAGGGATTGCGCCGATGTCGGGGACGTTCAGCTCATCTCGCAGCGGGATGAAACCCGCATTGATACGAAGACTATCAAATTTCGTAATGGTGTCTCGGGCGATATTCTCAATGTGAGTCGCGCTCTCGGAGGTTAGATTTGCAAGTGGCATTTGTGCAATTGTCTGCGCCACCTCCGCGAGAATATCATAGGCGCGTAGAACATCTTGGGCATTGTGGCCACTCTCTAGTAAATAGTGTGCAGCCAAAGTCTTCTTAACCACACCGTCGGAATTTGCGAGCAGAGCCATTTCATCAACGAGATCGGGGTCACGGACTTGAATAAGAACCGACCCAAGGTAGACAGCCTCTGCTTCGTTGGTAGTGGCAACAAGGGCATTGTACACATGCGTAAGAGTGTCCTTGCCCCTCAATGAAATTAGGGCTTCTGGTTCTCGGACGAGTTCGTTAAGTGCGGCGCGGGCTGTAGTTGTATCGTCTGACTGGATGGCGTCTACAATTTGCCGCACCTTCTCTTCCATTAACGCTGAGGGAATGGCAGGAGTTGAGGACGCAGGGACTTGCGTATCCTTCGCCATTCCGACAATTGCCGCAGCAACAACCGAAAAGATGCCCGCGCTTAATAAGCGCTTCGTATTATTCACAATTGTACTCCTGTAACAGATTCTGAGCCTCCCCCACTCTGTAAGAACCGGCCCCGCAATTGATACCGGTGACGTTTGCGCTGTCGATCTCCCATTGGTAAGCTTCGCACTCGCCCGGCGCATTGATGCCGAGGCCCCCGGTGTGCACGAGTTCATGCCCAACAATAGAAGCTGCTACGTTCTCTTGGTCCCAGGTGCTGGTGCCAAACGTAACTTCGTCGTAAAAGGTGAATAACGTTGACTCGGTGTAGGCAGAAACAGTCTGAGTTGGGTTATCAGGGTTAGGAAAGCCAGACTGAGAGAGAAACACAACAGAATCGAAACCATCCCCGACCCCGTTAAGAAATGTGTATTTGCAGCGTATGAAATTATACGCCCTTACGTACGAGGCACCTGCATCTCCATCCAGATGCTTTCTCGCAGCATAGAGCCTTATATATTCAAATGCGGAATAGACGCGGACCTGAACCTCCGAACAGATGCCTAGGGTGCCGGATATCCTTGCCCCAATTGTTACCTCTGCAATTTCGGGGGGGTGGAGGTTGGCGAGTGGTTCACTGTATGCGGTATAAACCCACTGTGTATCTGAATTTTGAACGAGAGTTCCCTGCCTAAGAGTGCCATCAGTGCATCCACCGGTAGCTGGCTGGAAGTCCTCTACGGACAGGGTGACAAACGATTCGAGTCCCGGAGGGTCGGTTGTTACGTTGATAAGGGCGCGTTTTTCTTCGTCTTGGATCTCGCAGATTGAATTGGCCGCGATAAGATTTATTGTCGATTGCCATGGCCAAGCGATCTCAACATCGATATCCACCTTAATGATTCCAATCCTATACTCCCCACCCGGAGTGTTGGTGAAGTTGGAGTGCAGGCCCGCGTCTTTGATGAGGAGGTAGGGGCTTGAGTTGGCGGGCAGGGTGGCGCTGGTGAAGACTTCCTGCGCTCCGTTCCATGTCTCGCCTTTCGGCGTCGCGCCAACCCATTCCACGATGAACTCTTCCTGTGTCCGGCCTTCCCGTATCCACACGGTCACGTCCGTATCTGCCTGAAGCCCCGTGAAGTACACCTTCACCTCTCCTTTTATGCCTATATCGCTCATCCCGCTGTTGCTCCAGCCCTGTTTCGTCGCCTCAAAGCGTATCACATAGGCTTGCGGGTCGGTGGAGGTATCGTCAAACGGATTGCTGTTCTGTTCCAGTTCGTCAAAATTCGACACTTCATCGCCGTCGGCGTCAGCATAGAGATTCGTCCCCGGAAACGCCATCTCCCAACTGTCCGG
>JBDHQM010000001.1:0-187624 GCA_039807095.1 Kiritimatiellia bacterium | reverse complement strand
CCGCAGCCGGTCGGTGTGGCAGGCGAGTTGTTCATTGGTGGAGATGGACTTGCGCGCGGCTATTTGAATCGTCCGGATCTGACCGCGGGGGCTTTTGTGCCGAATCCGCTGGATGGGACGCCGGGTTCACGTCTGTATCGCACGGGTGATTTGGCGCGGTGGCGTTCAGATGGGACGCTGGAGTTTTTGGGACGTCGCGATGAGCAGGTGAAGATTCGCGGATACCGGATTGAGCCGGGCGAAACGGAAGCGGTGTTGCGGACGTATGGCGGGCTGCAGGACTGTGCCGTGGTCGTGCATACGAAAGGGGACAAGAAGTCTCTTGTGGCGTACGTTGTGCCTGCGGATGGCGAGGTGGTGGATGGCGAGGTGTTGCGCCAGTTTCTGAAGGCGCGGCTTCCTGACTTTATGGTGCCGCCGCATTTTGTGCTGCAGGAACGCCTTCCGCTGAATGCGAACGGGAAGGTGGACCGGCGCGCATTGGCGGCGTTGCCGGTGATCGCGTCGCGTCGTGCGCCACGTGTGTCGGCTGCTGTGACGTCGGGTCCGAAGGGGGCGCAGGGCACGCGGGAGCGGGTGCTCATCGAAATTTGGAAAGATGTGCTGGGTGTGAGGCAGGTCGAACGCACGGATGACTTTTTCGCGCTGGGCGGGCAATCGCTCGCGGCGTTGAAGTTGATTCAGCGCCTGCGCGGTGCGGGGTATGGGTTGGAGGTGGTAGATCTGTTCCGGCATCCGACCGTGGCGGGACTGGTTGATGTATTGGTGCCGTTGCGGCCGGAGGCAGTTGAGGAGGCGCGCGTGGTGGCAGATGGTCAGCCTGCCGCCGGGGATGTATTAGCCCGGCTGCAGGAAGGGGTTGCCGGGCATCCGCCGTTGGTGTTCCTGCCGTCGAATTACGGGGATTTGTTGATTTATTCGAATTTGATCGGGTTGATTGACGATGCGATTCCATGCCTCGGGTTGCAGTGTGCGACGATGTACGAGAACGATCGCGGCATTCGTTCGATGCAGGATCTCGCCGCGTGGTTTGTGGAGGTGCTGCGGAAGGAGCAGCCGGTGGGGCCGTATTATCTGACGGGATATTGTTTTGGCGGTCTGCTTGCGATGGAGATGGCGATTTTGTTGCAGCGTGCGGGCGAGGAGATCGGGTTGTTGGCGCTGATTGATGCGCGGCCGTATGCTCCGGCGTCGGCGACCTTGGCTTATTGGCGGATGCGGTTGCGCGGTGCACTGCGTGCGAGCCGGAGCGATTGGAAGCGGCATCTTTCGGCAAAACTTGCGATGCAGCGGGAGGCGAAGCTGATTGATGCGCTGGCGAGAAAGAGCCCGGAGAAGCTGGATAAGCGGGATTTGAATTGCTGGGTGTTGGGAAACCGGGTGTTGGCGGGGTACCGGAGTTCGGATGCGTATGCGGGGCCGCTGACGTTCTTTTATCCGGAACAGAGTCGCTACGAGTTGTATGGCGATCCTTCGTGTGGATGGATGAATCTGGCGGATCATGTATATTTGCTGAAGGTGCCGGGGTCGCATATCGACATGATGCAGCCGCCGCACGTTTCGGTTCTTGCAGATCATTTGAATGCAGTGATGCGGAAGGCGATGGAGGAGAGTTCGCAGCATGGCTAAAGCAGAAATGGATCTCTCGCAATTTCGGAGCGAACTAAGTCTGGCGAATCGACTGGGCCGGGGGCTGTGGGGTGTGGTGTGGCTCTTTCTGTTTCGACCCACGTTGCGTCCTTTTCATGCATGGCGGTGTTTTCTGTTGCGGCTGTTCGGGGCGAAGCTGGGGCGCGGGGTACGGGTGTATGCCTCGGCGCGCATTTGGGCTCCGTGGAATCTGACGATGGGCGACTTCAGTGTGCTCGGCGATTACGTGGACTGCTACAACGTCGCGCCAATTGAAATTGGAGCGCATTCCGTGATCAGCCAATACTCATTCTTGTGCGCCGCCACCCACGATCCGGATCAACCGGCATTTCCATTAATCGCAAAGCCCATTCGCATTGGCGCGCGCGCTTGGGTTGCTGCGGACGCATTTGTTGGCCCCGGTGTCACGGTGGGCGAGGGCGCCATTGTCGGTGCGCGCGCGAGCGTATTCAAAGACGTTGCCCCGTGGATCGTTGTCGGCGGCAACCCCGCCCGCAAAATCCGCGATCGCGCGCGGTGATTGAGTCCGGGGATGCGTCGAGCAGTGTGTGAGTGAATTACGGTCTTATTCCGGCCGCAAAATTTCCCGCGCGTCTGAGTTTGGCGTGGGGTATGATAAGCGCATGTGGCGCATTTGCAGCATTGCCCTTTTGGTCGTGAGCGTGGCGACGGCTGAGCCTTTGCATTGGATTCCTCGGGGGCCGGGTGGTGGCGGGGCTTTTTATGGACCGGCCATCAGCCCGTTCAATCCGGCCGAATATTGGGTGAAGTCCGACATGAGCGATTATTTCCGCACGCGGGATGGCGGGCGGTATTGGTCCACGCTGGATTTTCGTCAGCTTCAGGGTGGCAATCTGATGACTGGCATGCAGTTCACGAGTGATCCGTTGATTCTGTATGCGTTGAGCGGCTCCGCCGCGATGAAGAGTACAAACGGGGGGCGGACGTGGGTGGCGATTCCGTATGACGCGTATCCGGAGGGCGTTTACAGCGTGTGGGCGGATCCGCAGGCGACCGACCGGCTGTTGGTTTCAACGTATGAGTCGCTTTATTTTTCATCGGACGGCGGACAGTCGTACGGGTGGCGCTACACGGCGTCAGACCTTCATGTGGCGGGGGTGTTTTGGGACGGCGCGACGATTTATGTCGGCACGCAGGTGGGCCTTTTGATTTCAACGAATGCCGGAGCAAGTTTCACCTTGGCCGGTTATCTCGGCATCAGCAATGGCGAGGCGATGGTGAGTTTTGCTGGTGCGCAGGCGGGCGGGATGACACGCTTGTTTTGCGTGACGTTCGGATCGGATGATGTCTATCCGGGCGTGCAAGGATACGACTACTACAATTATCGGCGCGTATATCGGTTGGATGTTTCGCAGGGGGCGTCGTGGCAGGTTGTGACGAATGGCGTGAACGACAACATGATCGTGTTTGTCTCCATGTGCCGGACCAATGTAGATGTCGTTTACTTGGCGGGCGCGACGGACTTTCCTAGTTATCCGGCGGTGCTGAAGAGCGAGAACGGAGGCAATGCGTGGACATCTGTCCTTCTCGCAGTGAATAATCAGAATGTCGCCACCGGTTGGCAGGGTCAGAATGGCGATCGCGGCTGGGGTTATGGCGAATGCGCGTTGGGATTTCAGGTGGCGCCGCTTGATTCGTCGGTTGCCCTGATCAGTGATTACGGCTTCATACACGCGACGACCAATGGCGGAGCGTCGTGGGAACCTGTCTATATCCATCCGGAAAGCTGGAATGCGATGGGCGCCAACACGCCGAAGAACAAGCAGTACCAGAGTGTCGGTTTGGAGGATACATCCTGCTGGTGGCTCCTGTGGCTCACGAATCAGCATGTGCTTGCCGGATACACGGACATTATGGGAAGCCTCAGCACCAATGGCGGGGTATCGTGGGGCATACCCGCCGGGCTGACATTCAACAGCATGTATCAAGCCGTGCGCAATCCGTCCAACGGGTGGGTATATGCTGCCGCATCCTCCGTGCACGATTTGTATGCGTGGGATCGCTATTGCCAGGATGGCAGTATTGACGGTGGGAATGGCGCGATCATTGTTTCCACTAATAATGGATTAGCCTGGCAGACGTTGCACGGCTTCGGGCGGCCTGTCGTGAGCCTTGCATTTGACCCTAACAATCTGGATCGCTTGTACGCGAGTGTTGTTCACAGTGGGAGCGGGGGCATTTATCGCACTGTGAACCTGAGCGCTGGAACAAACGCTACATGGAGCAAACTGGCGTCGCCTCCTCGAACGCAAGGGCACCCTTATTTGATTCACGTGCTGAACGACGGGACCTTGGTTTGTTCGTACTCGGCCAGAATTGCGGGGGATTTTACGGACAGCGCCGGCGTTTTTGTCAGCACAAACGAAGGCGTCAGTTGGGTTGATCGCACCGCAGCGGGTATGCGCTATTACACCAAGGACGTCGTGATTGACCCGCATGACGCCAGCCAGAATCGCTGGTATGCAGGGGTCTGGGGCGAGTGGGGAGCCTCATCGGGATACGGTGGGCTCTACATGACGACCAACCGAGGAGTGACGTGGGCGCGCGTCACGACCGGACTTGATCAGGTGGGGTCTTGCACGATCAATCCATGGCGGAGCAATGAGATGTTTGTGTGCACTGAAAATCAGGGTCTCTGGATTTCAACCAATCGCTTATCTCCAACGCCGTCGTTTTCAGAGGTGAAGAATTATCCGTTCAAATTTCCAACGCGCGTTTTTTACAATCCTTCCGACCCGAATGAAGTCTGGGTGCTGAGTTTTGGGAATGGGATGAAAATGGGGAGATGGGTAGAGCCTGCTCCGTCGGTTTCACTCGAAGCCGTGGGCGAACCGGACCGCGTGCTCGTGGATGGCGCTGCTGGGCAGGTTGTACGCCTAGAGAGGTCGAGCAGTTTGTTGGAGTGGGAACCCGTCAGCACGGGGCGGCTAACCGGAGCTTCCATGGTGCTGGATTCTGAGCCATCGCTCGACACCCGATTTTATCGCGCGGTTGTAGAGACTGAGCTTGATTAGTCATTGAGGGGGCGAGATCGTGACAAGCCGTGCGCGTGAGTTTCCCGGAATTGCGATTATCTGACCGTGATTTGGTAGAAGGCGGTTTGGTCGGCGGCGGCGATGTCGGTGTAGGTGTTTTGCGGCGGAGTGGCGGGGAGGTTGTCTGCAATGAGGAGGTAAGGCGCAGTCAGGGAGTGGGCGCGATAGAGGGCATAGCGACGTCCTTCTACGCTGGACCACGTGATGCGGAGACCCGTAGGTGTGGGTTGCATTGTTGCTGCGGCGAAGTAGGAGTCGGGATCGTATTCGTCTGTTCCGGCGATGCTTTCGTGGAGGTCGGACATTCCGTCCCAGTCGCTGTCCACGGCGAAGCCTTGTGAGGCAAAGTCATAAATACGCGTCTCTTCGTTCAGGCGCGAGGCGATGTGCGGCGCGGGCGTGTTGGGGGAGATGGCGATGGAGCTGACTTTGAAGGGACCGCGGTTGTGCATGTCTTCGACGGCGATTTCCGTGATGCCCGCCGGAATTTCGACGAGGAGCGTATAGGTGTCCATACTTTCGTGGTCAATGGAGAAGGGTCCGTATTGGATGCCGCCGACATGGACCATCATTTGGCGATTGCCGGGCTCGGGGTTGGAATACCCAATGCCGGCGCGGATATTGATCCGGTAGGCACCGGGTTGTTCAACATAAACATAATCGCCGACTTGCGCCCAACTGAAGAGGAACCACGCGTCGCCGACGTCCTGTCCGGCGGTTTGAATGGCAGCGAAACGCGGGTCAATCTCCGCACTGGTGTTCGGGCCTGCGCGCATAAATGCAGTGGGTTGATTGAGCGCTTCGTACGTCAGGCCGCGCTGCGTGAGGATCCAATCCATCCCCTCGCGAATATACCGGAGTCGCTCGCGGGTCACCCAATACTGCGCGTCGCGCTCGGCTTCGGAGAGCAGTATGTTCAATCGTTTGAGGAGGCCCAGTGGATAGGCGCCGACGCGCAGACCGTAGTCGTAGCCACGCGCCTGCAGGGAGACATCATTTGCGATGAGGTAGCGTTCCAGAGTGGTGTAGTAGGCGCGCATCGGCGCGGCCACTTCGCGGAAATAACCGGTGAAAAATTCGTCGAGGACCTGATCTTCTGTCGTTTGAATGTTCCAGCGGAAGCGAGGGTAGGCGTAGTAGTTCCACGGATTGTAGGGGAGGGTATCGAGATCGGCTTGTGAGCCGCCGCGCAACATTCCGAGTTCGGCGTAAAACTGCGCGCGGCTGGCGATTGCGCCAACGAGCGGAACGGGCATGCGAAGCGGGCCGTATTCGCTGTGGATGAGATCGTAATCGTAGTTCCGGCGATCGGGCACAAGTTCCTGCCAGGCGCGCAGACGGCGCTCCATCTCGGCATTCTTTGGTGAAGAGACGGGAAGGTTGCGCGCGCCGTACATACAGATGTCGAGAAGGACGTTGGTCGGCAGTGGGGTTGGATCCGCAGGTGGACGGTGCGTGTTGGAATACGCCATCGCTCCGATTTTGGCGTCGGGCAGGTTCGATGTGACACCATTTGCAATCGCGCGGATGAAGTCGAAATAATCTCCAGATACGTTGTAGATGTAGGGCATCGCGTACGGTTCCATATCTTCGGCGAGGGGCTGGCGGAGCGCGACGGAAACGGGGTCTTCGCTGAAGAGAGTGGAATCTTCGGGCAGCATCCAGATCACGTTGCCTTGATACTTTGCGTGTTCGTTCCAATAGCCAATGGCTTTGTTGATGAGGAACTGGCGCGCGTCGGTGTTGGAGAGATCGAACGTGGACCCGTTTTGAGCGGGGAGCGCGCGGCGGTTGATGTTTTGCTCGCCGACCCATGAAGCCCAGCGCGTGTTGGTGAGGATACCGCACCATTCCGGGTGTTCTTGCAGAATGCGTTCCGGCATGGCGTTATTGAAGTTGTGTGGATAGCCGGCGAAGCCTTCGACGTAGGCAGGGTCTATCGGCGTGTTTGGATAGGAGCGTTTGGGCACTTCATCGTCACCCACCGCATCGCGCTGGTGTCCGCCCCAGGTGTCTGTCCAGCGATTCCGCCAGAAATGGAGGAAGGCATCCGGATCGTTGCGGAGATATTCGACGCCGAAATTCGCGTAGATGAAATCGGCAGACGGCGTGTATTGGAACGGCGCGACCGAGAGATCAATGCCGCGTGCGGTGGGGACGGAGTCGCCGTGCGCGTCGGGATAGAGCCACTTCACGCCCTGCCGGTCGAGAAACTCCCAGACGCTCCACAATACGTGCTGATAGGGCCAGGCGCGGAAGATGATCTCGTTGCCCGTACGCTCAACATTCACGGGCACGGACGGGAGCTGCCCGTTGGCGAGGTTGTTTGTCATCTGCGCGTATGACTGCGCAAGAGGTTTGAGGTCGAGGATGCGAAAGATGGTTCCGGTGTAGCTCGCCGCTTGTCCGGGTGAGATGGTGGGGACGGGATGGTCCGCAATTTCGCCGAGATAGTACGACAGCTCCTGCGCGGCGAGTTGCAAGGGTTGTGGCGCATTGGGCGGCAAGACAACAGCATCGCGCTTATGTTGGAGCGCGTCGCCTGGCCATCCGTAGATTTCGATTTCGCCGACGTTCCATGCATTCGGCAAATCGCCGCGTGAGATCTCGATGACAATGTAGCGGCCCGCTGCGGGTTGAAATCGGAGGTTTGCCGAGACGCGAATTTCGAGCCCCGTCACCTGTCCGATATCGCGCGCAGCAAGGGCAGGTCCAGGTGCGTTTGGATTATCGGTGACGTAGATGCGCGCGGTCACTGTGCGGGGAGATGCGATGGCTGGAATGGAAGTGTCGGGGTCGAGATCGGTTCGTGTACCTGCAAAGAATACGCGATGCACAGTTGCGACGGCACCGAGGTCAATGACGCAGCGGATCGTGGATTGGGCTGATTGCAGGAGTGCGCCGGAGGTGATGTCGTTATCAGAAAGAGCGGGGAGCGTCAGGCCCGTCGAGTCTTGGGCCGTCCATGTGGCAGAGTCCAACATTGCGGCCTGTAACGGTTGAGCTGTGACCCCGCAGAGCAGCGCAGCCATGACGGCTGGGAGAAAGAAATTGATCGTGGTTGTGCTCGCCCGATCCATGATCTCTGCAATTGCTCCTTAATTTGGAGAAAGCAGGAGGCGGGCCAGCTTTCGGCGCGCCATCGAAACGGGCCAAATTGATCGAAAATCGCCGAATTTCGTGCGACGCAAAAATCGTTACAAACAACGAGGTGTCGCAGTTTTGAGAATGAGCGAATATCGGGTGAATTGCTTTCCTTGCTTGTCGCATTGCGTTGCGTTGCTAGTCTGGCGCAACGCATTGAGCGACGAATGAAAATCCTGCTGATCAACCAGTACTATCCGCCCGATACGGCGCCGACGGGGCGCTATTTGCACGATTTGGCGAAGGCGTTGGTGCAGCGCGGTCATGAGGTGAGCGCAGTGTGTTCGCGCCGCGCGTATAACGGGGAATCGGTGTACTCCGCAGAGGAGACGATAGATGGGGTGCGGGTGCAGCGCGTTCGCGCGACCGGGTTCGGGCGGCGGTCCGGAGTGGGTAAGATTTTCGATTATGCGTCGTTTTATTTCGCACTTGCGGCGCGATTGTTCAGCGGGGCGCAGAAGTTTGATTTGGCTCTGGCTCTGACCACGCCCCCGCACGTCGGACTGTTGGCGCGCCGGGCGGCCCGGCGGCGCGGTGTGTCGCACGCGCATTGGGTGATGGATATTTACCCGGACGTGCTGGCGGCGCATGGAAAGTTTTCCGAGCGCAGCTTTGTGTTTCGCCTTCTCGCGCGGTTGACGCGCCGCGAGTTGCGCGACAGCGCCCTGACCGTCACGCTGGGCGACGATATGGCGGATCGGATTCGCAGGCGCATGGCGGAGCTGCCGGAAGCGCAGGCAACAGTGGAGTCGCTGCCGTTGTGGAGCGAACCAGAGTTGCGCCCGTGGACAGAGCCAGCGCCGCCGCCGTTTCGCGCTGAGCAAGGGTGGGGCGGGCGCGAGTTGGTGTTGATGTATTCAGGGAATATGGGGCGGGGGCACCGGTTCGGCGAGTTTCTTGCGGCGGCTGATGCGTTGAAAAACGATGCGACCGTGCGTTGGGTGTTTGCGGGCGGAGGCAAGCGGCGCGGCGAGATCGAACAGGCGCTTGCGAGCAAGAGCGGGCTGAACCTGACACTGCTCCCGTATGCGCCCACCGCGCGATTGCGGGAGCATTTGTGCAGCGCGGACGTGCATCTGATCAGCCTCGATGCCGCGTGGCAGGGATGTATGGTGCCGAGCAAGGTGCAGGGCATTTTCGCGATCGGGAAGCCTGTTATTTTCGTCGGTGGCGACCAGAACAGCATTGCGCAGTGGATTGTGGAATCGGGCGGCGGATGGGTAGTGCCGGAAAATGACGTACAGGCGCTTTTGGCCGCGATTGAATCTGCGCGCGATCCTGAAGAGCGGCAGCGGCGCGGCGCTGCCGCTCGCACGTATGCGGAGCGTTGCTTTGATCGCACTGTGAATTTGAACCGGCTGTGCGTCTGGATTGAAAAGTGCGCACGCACGCGGTAGCGCAATGCCGTTGCAAGCGCATGCGTCCGGTCGTATGATGCGCACAATCATTCATTATGCCCGCAACCAGCACGCCTAATTCACATTCGCCGTGGCAGCGCATACTTGCACGGTTGGGATTCTTTGAAGTGCCGGGCGATTCCGAGCGCCGCCAGCACGTGCGCTATGCGTGCTCGATTCCAGTCACCATCCGGTATTTCGAGGGCACTGAAGAGCGCGTCGTTTCGGGAACCGCGCACGACGTATCGCTGGGCGGCATGTTGATTCATTCGCACGATGTGCCGGAGAGTGTCATTCGTTTGCGTGTGACATTTGATACTCCGGAGGCACTGCGCCAGGCTGAGCACATTGCGCCGACCGTTCACGCAGCTGCGGCCATTCGCTATCGCGATCCTCAGAAGAAGATGCTAAGTCTGGCGTTTGCCGAGCCGCTTCGATCTGATTCTCCGAGCCGTTTTGCGGCCGGGCCGGGTCTGTTGCTGATCACGCTTGTGCCGATCTTTCTTCTCGCTCCGCTGGCGTGGTTTTTTCCTGCACTGACAAAATATCTGGCGGTTTGGTCGGCTGCCTATCTGGTGACGTTCCTGCTCACGCCGCTTGTGCGCTCATTAGCGAAACGGGTGGGGGCCGTGGATGTTCCCGATGAGCGGAGGACGCATCAGACGCCCACCCCACGCGGCGGGGGATTGGCGCTTGTACTCGGCTTTTATGCCGCGCTGTTTGTGGCGTTCGGCATCCCGTGGGAGTGGAGTGCGGGCGCGCTGGGCACAACGTGGTACCAGCATTTTCTGGTTGCCTCGGGCGTGTTGGCGTTGGTGGGCCTGGTGGATGATATCCGCGGATTGAAGCCCCTGATAAAATTATTTGGCCAGATGGTGGCGGCCAGTTTGATGTTTGCGTCCGGCCACGGAATGGGGCAATTGCTGGGCTTTGAGCTGCCGCTTGCGGTGGACTTCGTGGTGACGCTTTTCTGGTTTGTGGCGTTGACGAATGCGTTCAATCTGATTGACGGGTTGGATGGACTTGCCACGGGGTTGGCCTTGATTGCGGGCATTGGATTGATGGGCGCTTTCTTTATTCGTCGGGCGCCCTCAGACGCACTTGTCATGGTCGGACTTGCGGGCGCGTGCCTTGCCTTCCTTCGCTACAACTTTCATCCCGCGAGTATCTTTCTCGGCGATACCGGCAGCATGTTTCTGGGGTTCACGCTGGCATCCATTTCCGTTGCGACGGGGTCAAAGGGAACCTTTCTCGCCTCACTCGGTGTGCCGCTGCTTGCGGTGGGGATTCCGGTGTTCGATACCATCCTGGCGATCTGGCGCCGCTCGGTTCGAGCGTTTTCCGGTGGCACCGATTCGGGGGTGTCCCGTTCAAAAGGCTTGATGCAGCCCGATGCGGAGCATCTGCACCATCGCTTGAAGCGGCGCGGGTTGAGTCAATATCAAGTGGCCGTTGTCCTCTATGTGGTGAACGGGCTGTTGGTGTTGACCGGTCTGGTGACGCTTGTCTTCCGCGACCAGGCGCTGGGCGTCTTTCTGTTGGCGTTCGTTGTGGGTTCCTACGTCCTCGTGCGGCACCTTGCGGAAGTGGAGTTGTGGGATACGGGCCGCGCGATCATTCGCGGTCTTTCGCGTCCGCAGCAGAAAGTGGCTGCGTTTCTTTTTTATCCGGTCAGCGATGTCATCATACTCATTGCGTCGCTGGGCGGCGCGATTGCGTTGCTGCACATGCTTCAGCCTGCCGGGAAGATATGGGAGACGTGGATTTCCGCCATTCCAATTTGGGTTGCGCCCGCGTTTCTCGCCTTCTGCTTCGCCCGCATCTACAGCCGGGTCTGGTCATTGGCCCGCGCGGTTGACTATCTGCATCTCACCATCAGCCTGTTCATCAGCGCGATTGTTAGCCTTGGAATCAGCGCACTTCTCCATCCGGCGGACTGGCATCGCGCGTTGGTACTGCTTTTCATTTATGCCGGCATTGCGAATGTGCTCGTGCTCGGCAGTCGCATTTTTTATCGCGGGTTGCTCGAGGGCCTCACCGCGTGGAGCGAGCGCCAGTATTACCGGCGCGGCGGCGTTGTGACGCGCGTGTTGCTCTATGGCTCCGGTGCGCGCTGCCTTTTGTACCTTCGCGATCGCGGAATCAGCGCGTATGGAGCCACCTCGCGCCGGATGGTGGTCGGCATTGTGGATGACGACACAAATTTGCGATTCCGCCTCGTCGGCGGCTATGCCGTGCTGGGCACGGGCGATGAAATTCCGGAACTGGTCGAGAACTATCGCGTGGATGAGATTGTGATCACCACGCAACTGCGAGACGAAGCGTTCGCGCAACTTGTCGAATTCTGTGCGAGGGAACAGATATCGCTCTCCGAATGGCACTTCGAAGAGCGTGTCGTTGGAGCCGAAGCCGCAGCAGCAGCTATTCCGTCTGACGCAACGTGACGCGTTGAATAGTCACGCCTGCGACGACCGTGCCCCACAGGTTCTCGCACTCGAAGCGCCACGCGTGCCAGCGCGATGAATCAGCCCGCTGAAGGGCCCGGGCCGGCTCCGTCAACCATGCACTGAAGTCCAGTGCCCCAACGCCGCTGAACAGTGTATCGCCCCACGCCTTCAGCGCTGCTTCCTTTGCTGTCCACCACTTCATAAAAAGCGGCAGGCGCTCTGCTTCCGGATGAGCGGCGAGGATGGTTGCTTCGTTCTTGTGAAATGAATGCTCCGCCAGTTCGAGCGGCTTGAGGTCGCGCCCGCGCTCCTCGATATCCACGCCGATGGCTGTGTTCAGCCCCAGCGCAATCGCCAGCCAATCGCCGCTGTGTGAGATATTGAACGCCAGCGGTGAGCCTTGTATCGAGGGCTTTCCGTTTTCGCTCGTGTTGAACGAGAGAGAAGAGGGGTCGCGATTCAGACAGCTCGCGAGGGTGAATCGCACCGCGCCGCGAAAGAGTGTGGCGCGCGCGCGATCCTCCTCGCGAACAAAGCGCAGACAGCGCTCCTTTTCCGATGCCGACAGCGAAGCTGCCAGTTCGTTTCGATGTGGTTCCAGGAAGTTCGCCGTCATCAACCACACCTCGCCGACGCCCGGCGATAGCGCGCGCGGCTTGCACTTCATCGAAGTCAGCGGAACGACTTCGACAGACGGCAACTCGCATTCCGTTGATAGAGAGACCGGATATTTGCTCATGGAACTGAAAAGACCAGCAGCATAACCATCCCCTGCGCGAAGCGCATGTACGAACTTGCGGAGTGATTTTTCCAACGCTCGGAAAAGCTATCGCAAACCTCTTCCAATGTGTGGAAATTTCTTGGCGAAGCTCTTTCTGTGTTGCGAGAAGGGGGCAGCCAGGACTTCGATCTTTCACGAATGCAATATATTGCTTATAGTCTCGGTTGAGCGGATGGAATCTATTCTTAGCCATGCCTACGATCAGTCAATTTTTCGGTATTTCGATCCTGATGTTCTGGCGGGATCATGAGCCAACGTATATCCATGCGCGATATGGCGAGCACCACGCAGAAATTATGATTATGACCGGCGCTCTAGTTGGGCACTTGCCGCCCCGTGTCCTCGGCCTTGTGCAGGAATGACGAGCCTTGCATCAACGTGAGCTGATGGATGCTTGGGACAAGGCAAAGAGGAAGAAGCCCATTCCGAAGATCAGCCCGTTGGAGTAGCACCATGATACTTGAAATTGAGGCTGTGAAGTATGTACGGGATTACACCCTGTGGTTGCGTTTTAATGATGGGGTGGAGGGCACGGTGGACCTGGCGGATGAATTGACCGGGCCTGTTTTCGGTCCGCTGGCCGATAAGCGCACGTTCAAGGCCGTGAGGGTGGATCCGCTCCTTCGAACGGTGGTTTGGCCGAATGAGGCCGATTTAGCTCCCGAATTTCTCTATGAACGGCTTGTCCCCTCTGATGACGGGTCTGGTGTGTCCCAGCGCCATCGCGCCGCTGTGCCGACTGCGGTTCGAACCGCAAAGCCGACAACTCGACATCAAGCGGCTGCAGTTCGTGAACGCTCGACGAAATACAGAACAAAGGGCAATCGGAAATCAGCCGGATAGCCTGACCTCGCGGAACGACGTGCGCGGGAGGGGCAATTTCTGTATTGCCCGCAGCTGATGTTCCGAGCACGGCAGAGCCTGCCGCCTCTGGTGGAGTCGAAGATGTTTTGCCGAATGGCTTCGTATCGAATGCGGCTTCCCGCTGGCTTGCACAGACAGGCTTTGCTATGGTGCCAGATATTCGCAACCGGCAAGCCGGACGAGTGTTGTGCAAAAAACTCGGGATGGCGATAGATTCCGGGCGAGTCTAGGTTGAGGGGTTTTCGGTTCACGGGGTCGGTCGCCGGTGGAGGTTAAGCGTGATTGAGGAGAATATGTGGGTGCGCTCGGGTAGGGCTGCTCAAGAGGTGCACTATGGATAATCGGCAGAACTACAGCGCCAATCTTGGATTCGAGGATAAATTGTGGGCTGCCGCCGACAAGTTGCGCGGCAACATGGATGCTGCCGAATACAAGCATGTCGTCCTCGGGCTGATTTTCCTCAAATACATCTCCGACGCCTTCATGGAGAAGCACAACCATCTGGTGCAGGAAACCGCGAACCCGAAGAGCGAGTACTACGTCAAAGAAGAACCGGCGCGATATGGTGTGGCCGAAGATCGTGATGAATATCTGGCCGACAATATCTTCTGGGTGCCGCCGGAGGCGCGCTGGCCGTATCTCCAGAAAAACGCCAAACGCCCTGAGATCGGCACACTGATTGATGACGCACTGGCCGCCATTGAGCGGGATAACAAGGTTTTGAAAGGCGTACTCCCCAAGGACTACGCCCGTCCCGCGCTCGACAAAGCTCGTCTCGGCGAGATCATTGACCTGATCGCAACCATTGGCTTGGGCGACAAGGAGGCCCGCGAGCGCGATGTTCTGGGCCGGGTGTACGAGTACTTCCTTGGCAAGTTCGCTGCTGCCGAAGGCAAACTGGGCGGGCAATTCTACACGCCGCAGTGCGTGGTGAAGCTGCTGACGGAAATGCTGGAACCGTACAAGGGCCGCGTCTTCGATCCCTGCTGCGGGTCCGGCGGGATGTTCGTGCAAGCTGCCAAATTTGTGCAGTCCCACGCCTCCGGCAACGGCAATGGGAAAAAGTCCAAGGTCAGCCCTGTCGTTCGCCGCGACATTTCGATTTATGGTCAGGAGTCCAACAACACCACATGGCGTCTCGCCTTGATGAACCTGGCCATCCGCGGCATTGACGGCAAAATTGAGTGGGGCGATAGCCTGCTCAACGATAAACACAAAGACCTGAGAGCCGACTACATTCTCGCCAATCCACCCTTCAACATGGAGGACTGGGGCTATTCCAAGGTAAAAAACGACGTGCGCTGGCGACGATTCGACCAACCTTCCGGCAACGCGCAGTTCTCATTGCCGCCCGGCGGCGAGCGCAAGCACAAGGACGGCTCCACATTCACAGTGGATGGTGGAAACGCCAACTATGCGTGGATTCTCCACTTCCTGCACCATCTGGCCCCGCACGGCACAGCCGGTTTCGTGCTGGCCAACGGATCGCTCACCAGCAACACCTCCGGCGAAGGCGAAATTCGGAAGGCCATTATTGAGGCCGACATGGTGGACTGCATCGTCGCATTGCCCGGCCAGCTCTTTTATACGACACCCATTCCGGCCTGCCTCTGGTTCCTCACACGGAACAAGGGCGCTGACAAGGAACACGGCTTCCGCGCCCGGCATGGAGAAACCCTCTTTATGGATGCGCGCAAAATGGGCGTCCTTCTAGACCGCGTGCATCGCGAACTGACCGATGCGGATATCCAGAAAATTGCCGCGACCTATCACGCATGGCGAGGCTCGTCCACGTCGTCCGCTGATCCCTACGCCGACACCTCAGGCTTCTGCAAGAGCGCCACACTCAAAGAAATCGAAGCCCACGGCCACGTCCTCACACCCGGCCGCTACGTCGGAGCCGAAGAGGTCGAAGATGACGGCGTACCGTTTGAAGAGAAAATGGCCGACCTCTCCGCCAGGCTCTACGAGCAAATGGCCGAAGGTGAAAAACTCGACGCCGCTATCCGTCGGAGTCTGGAGGCGCTGGGTTATGGGGAATAAGGTGCAACAGGATCGGAAGAATTTCGGCGTCTTGCTCGCCGATGTCAAGTTGCGCATTCAAGCAGCGCAGACGCGCGCTATGCAGGCGGTCAACGCGGAATTAGTCCGGCTCTACTGGGACATCGGGCGCATGATTGATCTGCGGCAGAAAGCCGAAGGCTGGGGAGCGGGTGTGATTCCTCGCTTGGCTGTGGAGTTGAAGAACGAACTTCCGGAACTGAAGGGATTTTCCGAGCGAAACATCGGACTGATGATTCGATTCTATCGCGAATACCCGGATGCCGTAATTTCGCAAGCGCCACTTGCAAAATTATCCGAAGCCCAGGAAACACTACAGTCTCTGACAAAAACCAAGGCATCCGCAATTGTGCAGCCGCCTGCTGCACAATTGTCGGACTTATCTTTCTGGACGATTCCCTGGTTCCATCATGTCATCCTCATGCAGAAGGTCAAAGACCCGCCCATCCGCCTTTGGTACATGGAGCAAGCCCTTGCCAACGGCTGGAGCGGTAATATCCTCGCCCTGCAAATTGACGCCCGGGCCCACGCCCGGCATGGCAAGGCGCGGTCCAATTTCGCGCGGACATTGCCGGAGTATCAGTCTGACCTCGTACAACAGACTCTCAAAGACCCCTATATCTTCGATTTCCTGACACTGACAGAATCGTTTCAAGAGCGAGAGCTTGAAACGGCGTTAGTGCGGCATCTGGAAAAATTTTTACTCGAACTGGGCCAAGGCTTTGCCTTTGTTGGGCGGCAGTACAAAGTCGAAGTGGGCGACGAAGATTTCTACATAGACCTGCTTTTCTATCATTTGCGCCGACGAGCCTTTGTGGGCATCGAACTCAAGAAAGGTAAGTTCAGACCGGAATATGCGGGGAAACTCAACTTCTATTGCAACATCATCAATGATCGCTTGAAACAAGCGACTGACAATCCAACCATCGGCTTGATCCTCTGCCAAGAGCGCAGCCGCCTGCTTGCTGAATATAGCTTTGCCGGCATAGACAAGCCCATTGGCATTTCAACCTATCAACTCTCGCGCTCTCTGCCCAAGAAACTCCGCTCCGCACTCCCCACGGTAGAGGAAATTGAGGCGGAACTGGGTGAGATAGCCAAAAAGAACGCAAAAATCACCAATCGAAAAAGAGGGCGCGATGGGTGAGGGCCTTATCCCGCCTCACGGCGGCTATAAAGACCTGCTTTCATTTCAGAAGGCTGAAATGGTCTATGACGCCACCGTACTGTTTTGCGGCAGGTTCCTGAACAAATATGACCGCACCGTTGATCAAATGGTGCAGGCCGCGCGATCGGGAAAACAAAACATCGTTGAGGCCAGCATGGCGTCGGGCACCTCCAAAGAAACTGAGATCAAGCTGACGAATGTGGCGCGTGCGAGCCTTGAGGAACTGCTGACCGACTACCGCGATTTCTTGAGAACAAAGAGCCTCAAAGAATGGGACAAAAACAGCAAAGAAGCGCTCTATGTGCGGCGGCTCTCCGCGGGCCAGATTGCGCCACCGGCAAAACATGGGACCAAGGGGACAAATGCGACCAATGGGACTAACGCCGTCAGCCGCAGTTCCCATAAGCCTTCTGAGTCCCATTCGCCTCGTTCTCCCGTGACGTTTGACGCCTTTCGTCCTTTCTTTGATACCCGCCCGCCCGAAGTGCTGGCCAACATCGTCATTTGCCTGATTCACCAGGCAAACTATCTCCTCGACCAACAACTCAAACGCCTGGAGAAAGACTTTGTTGAACAAGGCGGTCTCCGCGAACGCATGACCCGCGCCCGGTTAGCCCAACGCAATAAACAGGGAGGCTGGCAACCGTGAAGCACACCCGCCCTCCCTCAACAAAAAAAGGTGACGTGCCTGCCAAAGCGAAGGGCAAAGCGGGTGAGTGGATGACCGTGCCCTTGGGCGAAGTTGCTCGAGTCGTGATGGGGTTATCTCCCAAGGGAGAGACCTACAACCAAGAAGGGCATGGTGTGCCATTGCTCAATGGTCCTACTGAGTTTGGACCACACTATCCACACGCTACTCTTTATACGACTGATCCGTCTCGTTTTGCGGAATCTGGCGACCTTCTTTTCTGTGTGCGCGGCTCGACTACCGGACGTATGAATTGGGCTGACCGCCAATATGCCATTGGTCGGGGAATTGCAGCCATTCGTGCAAAGACGAACAGCAAGGACACATTCTTCGTATATTGTTGCATTTGCGAGTCCATGAAACGGCTGTTGTCCTTCACGTCTGGTTCGGTTTTCCCAAACCTGTCAACGGGTGACATAAATGCATTCGAAATTCCATGGCCGGAGGAAAATATACGCGCGCGTATCGTCCACATCCTCGGCGCGCTGGACGACAAGATTGAGTTGAACCGGCGAATAAATCGGACGCTGGAGAAGATGGCGGCGGCGATCTTCAAAAGCTGGTTTATTGATTTTGATCCCGTGCACGCCAAAGCCGAAGGCCGCGATACGGGTCTTCCCCCTGAAATCGCCAACCTCTTCCCCTCCGCCTTCGAAGACTCCGAGCTTGGCCCGATTCCGAAGGGGTGGAAGGTGAAGCCACTCCCGGACGCCATTGACATCAATCCAAAGCGAACTCTTGCCAAAGGAACGCTCGCCCCATTCTTAGAGATGTCCAACATGCCGACGCGAGGACCGTCACCTGACGCTTGGCGTTTGCGAGAGATGGGCTCGGGCATGAAGTTCGTAAACGGTGACACGCTTGTTGCGCGAATCACGCCTTGCCTGGAGAACGGCAAGACAGCCTTTGTAGATTTTCTTGCTGGCGGAGAGGTCGGTTGGGGATCAACAGAGTACATTGTGCTTCGACCATTAGGCGAGATCCCACCAATCTTTGCTTATTTATTGGCTCGTACGACTGAGTTTCGAAACTTTGCGATCCAACAAATGAGCGGATCAAGTGGGCGGCAACGGGTGGCGGCCGACAGCCTGACGAAGTACCAAATCGTCGGGCCAGAGGTTGACTCCCCGGTCTTCCGTGCGTTTGGGCAAGTCGTTACCCCGTTCTTTCAACGAATCAGCTCGACATCGAGGCAGTCGCGCAATCTCTCAAAGATGCGTGACACGCTGCTGCCCAAACTCATGAGCGGAGATATCGATGTACGCAACGTGGCAACTGTTACACAGGAGGAAAAATGAGTCTGCAATCAACTGTCCGAGATATTTTATCAGAGCATGGTATGCATGCGGAGGTGCTGTGATGGCAAAAGCAGAAGGTGGAGCTGTGTCGGGAGCGACTGTGCTCGTCGACGGAATGGCAGTGTTGCGCAAGGCACCGTTCGCCGATCATGTGGGACAGATGACGAAGCTGCTCTCTCAAAGCAGGCGTGCATTCGTTATAGGTGCCGGATGCAGTAAGTGCGCCGGTTTACCGTTGATGGAAGAGTTGACTAAGAAGGTGCTAGAGGATCTGGACGCGAATGGCAAATCGCACGCCATCCTCGCGGGGTTAATGAATCACTTCGACGGCGCGAAGGGATGTACCATCGAGGACTACATGAGTGAGTTGGTGGATCATGTTGCAATCGCGGAGCGACGCAAGCTGCGGTCGGCAAAGGCCGCCAGCGCGCAAATCGACGGAACGAACTATAACCCAGACGATCTTGGGTCAGCGCTGATTGATATCAAGAACACCATCGCGACTGTTATTGGAATCGCAAAGCCAAATATTGCCGTGCATCGTCAGTTTGTGCGCACCATCCACCATGTGCTTCAATCCGGCAAAGCAGGCCACCCATCGCCGGTTGACTACTACACATTGAACTACGATACGCTCTTTGAGGATGCGCTTTCCCTTGAACGCATACCAGTTACTGACGGCTTTAGCGGAGGTGCGACCGGTTGGTGGGATGCCCATGCCTACCAAGATGGTTCCGCGCAAGCCCGAATTCTCAAGGTGCATGGCTCAATCGACTGGTGCCTTTGTGATGGCGACGTACTGCCACGTCGAGTGCGACACGGGCTCGATATCGGTGGTACCCGTGAACCGGTCTTGATATGGCCCGCATCGACCAAATACCGGGAGGCACAGCGTGATCCGTTCGCTCAGATTATCGAGGCGATGCGCCGGGGGCTCCGACCGACATCGGATACCCAGGTTGTTCTGACGATTTGCGGCTACTCCTTCGGTGATGCCCATGTAAACGCCGAGCTTGATCGAGCATTGCGCGAGTCGAAGGGTCGGTTGACAATCATTGTCTTCACGAATGAGAACGAACCGAAGGACCTCCTCAAGGAATGGAGGGCCGATAGTTTGATCCGTGATCAAGTTCGCATCCATGCCAACCGAGGCTTCTTCCACGGCAAGACAGAGGACCGATCCGATGTTGATCTGCCGTGGTGGCGGTTTGAAATACTGACCCGCCTGCTGGGAGGTGAACGATGACGCAAGAATTACAGAACCCTGGCGATCCTATAGAGAATCTCGCCATAGGCACCATCGTCGAGGTCGATGGAACGCATCTCGTGGCCGAGCTTGATCCCGGCATCAGCGAGCTGACGCGTGTTTACGCAGGCGACATTTACGCCATCGGACAGTTCGGATCGATTATCCGTATTCACTTCGGGCGACGGATTATTTACGGCTATGTGTGCCGTCTGCGAATGAAGTCAGAGTACGACCGCGAGCATGGCCTTGCCTCGCCCACCTCCGTCACAGCCCGCATTATCGAAGCAGACCTGTTCGGCGAAGGAGAGTGGGGATACACCAATCAGAGGACTGCCGTCGACTGGAATCTGACATTCGAGCGCGGTGTCTCAACGTTCCCCCTTCCGCTGCAAAAGGTGTATCTCACGCCCAGATCCGAGCTCACGCATATTTTTGGACAGGGCGGACCATCAGCAGTCAAGATTGGCGAGCATGTCGGTGCGGGCGGAACACCGTGCTATGCAGACATGAACGAATTGCTGGGCAAGCACACGGCCGTGCTTGGTTCAACCGGTGCGGGCAAGTCCGGCACTGTAGCTGCGATTCTGCATTGCCTGCTGGAACGAGGCGAGAACCAGAAGTACCCGAAATGGAATCCCAGAATCGTCCTGCTTGACCCACATAACGAATACGGCGACGCATTCAAAGTGCATCGAAGGCTCTCAACAGATGAAGGCACGCTATCGCTTCCGTATTGGCTCCTAAACTTTCAGGAGATTATTTCGCTGCTCATCGGCAAGACCGAGTTTGTTGCTACGTCGCAGGCGAATATTGTCAAGGCGGCCCTATTGGAGGGAAGGCAGAAAGCTGCGGAGATGTTGCAGCTCAGCAAAGATGCCATCACTGTAGACTCGCCCGTGCCATTTTCACTACCGGCATTCGTCGCACACATTGAGGCTGATCGCAACAAGCTCACGCCCAGCAAGCAGGATTCGCACAACTCTATTCTTCAGAAAATCGGTGTGCTGTGTAGCGATGCACGGCAACGGTTTATGATGACCCCGTGGGACGAGAAAACCGATCCCTTTGGCGATATCGTTGCCCAGTTTATGGGAGAGGACGATCCCATACGAATCGTCGATCTGTCGGGTGTTCCCAACGAGGTCGCCGGTGCGGCGAGTTCCGCCATTGCAAGAACCCTCTTTTCAGTGAAGCTGTGGCAGTCACCAATGGAAAGACAGAACAGCCCGATTCTTCTAGTGTGCGAAGAGGCCCACCGATATGTCCCAAACCGGGGCGAGGCACAATACGAGGCCGCACAAGAGGCAATTCGGAGGCTGGCGAAGGAAGGCCGCAAGTACGGCATTGGCCTAATGCTGGTGTCGCAGCGTCCCAGCGAAGTCGAGGCAACAGTGCTGTCTCAGTGCAATTCGTGGATTGTGTTGCGCGTGACCAATGATGCCGACCGCGATCATGTGCGTTCCATTCTGCCGGACTCGTTGTCGGGGCTGACGAAGGTGCTTTCCGGCTTGCGACGCCGGGAGGCCATTTTTGTTGGACAGGCTGCAATGTTGCCGTCCCGTATTCTCATCAGGTGCTTGGACAACGGACAACTGCCTCGCTCGCATGACATTGACTTCGATAAGGGATGGCAATGCGACCCGGTGACACCGGAGTTGCTCACCGAGATCGGTAAGCGCTGGCGCTTGCAAAAGAGACCGAGAGGGGGCGGCAAGTGAGTGCCAGCCTTGATAAATCTCAGATTGGAATCGTGACCGTGGACTGCTTCCGAGGTCTTGGTTGCGAGTACGCTCATGGGCCGTCCATCGCACCCGAGCTGGAGAGCTACGATCAGGTTGTCCTGATTCGGTGGTTGTGGGATGCGTTGCGCAGGATCACTTCGGGCGTGGAGGAACTTGCCGCATGAGCGAGGGTCAGCAATTCCTGCTCTATACTGCGCCGGATGGGGCGGTGAGGGTGGAGGTCTATTTCAAGGACGAGACGGTCTGGCTGTCACAAAAGGCGCTGGCTGAGTTGTTCGGGGTCAAGGTGCCTGCGATCAACAAGCATTTGAAAAACATTTTTGAGTCCGGGGAACTGGACCGCGAGGCAACTGTTTCCAAAATGGAAATAGTTCGCCCGGAAGGCGCTCGTGAGGTGGCTCGCGCAGTGGAATTTTACAACCTCGATGCCATCATCGCCGTCGGCTACCGGGTCAACAGCTACCAGGCGACCCAGTTCCGCATCTGGGCGACCAAGACTTTGCGGGAATTTATCATCAAGGGGTTTGTGCTGGACGATGAGCGGCTCAAGCAGGGGAAGCGCCTCTTCGGGAAAGACTATTTTGACGAGCTGCTGGAACGAATTCGGGAAATCCGGGCCAGCGAGCGGCGCTTTTACCAGAAGATCACGGATATCTACGCCCTGTCGGCGGACTATGACCCGAACGCACCTGTAACGAAAGAGTTCTTCGCCACCGTGCAGAACAAGTTGCATTGGGCGATCACCGGCCAGACGGCGGCAGAGCTGATCTACTCCTCCGCCGACGCGGCGAGTGTCAACATGGGGCTGACGACGTGGAAACACGCGCCTCATGGCAAAATCCTGAAGTCGGACGTGATAGTGGCCAAGAACTATCTGAACGAAGCCCACGTCAAAGCGTTGAACCGGCTTGTATCTGCCTATCTCGATCTGGCCGAAAATCGGGCGGAGCGCGGCATCGTTACGCGAATGAGCGAGTGGGCTGGATTTCTCAACCGTTTTCTAGAACTGTCGAATTACCCCATTTTGCAAGACAAGGGCAAGGTCAGTGCGCTGGAGGCAAAATTGAAGGCTGAGGGCGAATACGAAGTGTTCCGCCAGCGCCAGGACCGGGAATTCATTTCCGACTTTGACCGGGAAATCAGACGGTTGGAGGGGCGCGAGTGAACAACCGCCTGGACGAGTCCCGTGTTGAGTCTGTGACCGTGGACTATTTCCGAGGTCTGGGTTACGGGTACGCCCACGGCCCATCCATCGCGCCGGATGGGGATGCGCCGGAGCGAACGGACTACGGGCAGGTGGTGCTTGTCGGGCGGCTTCGCGCGGCGCTGGAGCGGATCAATCCATCCATGCCGGGCGAAGTCATCGAGGATGCGATTCGGCAGGTCACGCGAACGGATAGCCCCGACTTGATCGTCAACAATCGGGCGTTTCACAAGATGCTGACCGATGGCGTGGACGTTTCATGGCGCGAAGCGGATCGCGAGCGGCACGGCAAGGTGTGGCTGATTGAGCGGGATCCCGCCAAGATGGATCAAAACGAGTTTCTGGCGGTCAATCAGTTCACGGTCATCGAAGACAAACGAAATCGCAGACCGGATGTGGTCGTGTTTGTGAATGGGTTGCCGCTGGGCGTGATTGAATTGAAGAATCCCGCAGAGGAGAAGGCAACGATTCGCCACGCCTTCAATCAGCTCCAGACATACAAAATGGATATCCCGGCGCTTTTTGTTTTTAACGAGATGTTGGTCATTTCCGACGGATTCGCGGCCAAGGCCGGCACGTTGACATCCGGCTGGGATCGCTTCCAGCCGTGGCGAACGACCGATGGGGCTGCGCTCGCACCTGCAAGCGCCGTGCAGCTCGAAATTTTGGTCCGGGGTGTTTTCGAAAAACGACGATTCCTGGACTATGTGCTCAATTTCATCACGTTTGAAGACGATGGGAAGACGATTGCGAAGAAGGCGGCGGCGTATCACCAGTACTGGGCGGTGAATAAAGCAGTTGGTTGCACAGTGGAAGCCAGTCAGCCCGGGGGTGACCGGCGTATTGGCGTTGTCTGGCACACACAGGGATCGGGCAAGAGTTTGTCCATGGCCTTTTATGGCGGAAAGATCATCAAGCATCCGGCCATGGAGAACCCAACGCTGGTTGTGATTACGGATCGCAACGACTTGGATGAGCAGCTTTTCGGAACCTTCAGCACGAATAGCGAGCTGTTTCGTCAGAAGCCCGTGCAGGCGGAGAGCCGGGAGCACCTCAAGGAACTTTTGCGTGTGGCATCCGGCGGCGTGGTCTTCACCACATTGCAGAAGTTTGAGGGCGGGGATGCGTTGAGCGACCGGCGCAACATCGTGGTGATTGCCGACGAAGCACACCGCAGTCATTACGGTTTCAGCGCCAAGATGGACAAGAAAACTGGCGAGATGAAGTATGGCATGGCGAAGTACCTGCGGGATGCCTTGCCGGGTGCATCGTTCATCGGTTTCACCGGTACGCCGATTGAACTGAACGACAAGAACACGCCCGCAGTGTTTGGCGATTACATAGACAAATACGACATTCTGCGGGCCGTTGAAGATGGTGCCACGGTTCCGATTTATTACGAATCGCGACTGGCGAAGCTGGAGCTGAGCGAAGACGAAAAGCCGAGGCTTGATCCAGAGTTCGAGGAAATCACCGAGGGCGAGGAAGAGGCGGAGAAGAACAAGCTCAAAACCAAGTGGGCGGCGCTGGAGGCGATGGTCGGCACCGATAAGCGCGTGCGGTTGGTGGCACAGGACATTGTGGACCATTTCGAAAAGCGCCTCGATGCGATGGATGGCAAGGCGATGATTGTCTGCATGTCGCGCCGTATTTGCGTGGCGATGTATGACGCGATAATCAAATTGCGTCCGCATTGGCACGATGCCGACGACGCGAAGGGCCGGATCAAAATTGTGATGAGCGGGTCGGCGTCGGATGAGATGGCCTGGCAGCCGCATATTCGCTCGAAACAGAAAAGCGAAGCGATTGCTAAGCGATACAAGGAATCGTCCGACGACCTAAAATTGGTCATTGTCCGCGACATGTGGCTGACGGGATTCGATTGCCCCAGCATGCACACGATGTATCTGGACAAGCCGATGACGGGGCACAATCTGATGCAGGCAATTGCCCGTGTGAATCGTGTCTTCAAAGACAAGCCGGGCGGCCTCGTGGTGGACTACCTAGGTATTGCCGACGCGCTCAAATATGCCCTGCACACCTACACCGCCAGTGGAGGCAAGGGAGAGACCACGGTTGATCAGGAACAAGCGGCGGCAGTTATGGCCGAGAAGTACGAGGTTGTGTGCGCGCTACTCCACGGGTTTGACTACAGAGACATTTTGAGCGCGGAGGCCGCTCAGCGCATGAATGGTGTGGCCCAGGCGATGGAATTCGTACTCAGCTTGGACAATGGCAAGGTCCGCTTCGCGCAGGCGGTCAGCGATCTCTCGAAAGCTTTTGCCTTAGCCGTTCCGAATCAACGCGCAATGGCCATTCGCGATGAAGTGGGGTTGTTTCAGGAGATTCGATCCGCACTAATCAAAGTGACGACATCCGAACGCGAGCGCTCACCGGAAGAGGTGGAGTCAGCCATCCGGCAACTTGTATCGCGAGCGGTCTACTCGACAGAGGTCGTGGATATCTTCGCTGCCGCCGGATTGGAGAAGCCGGATATTTCCATTCTCTCCGATGAATTTCTCGCAGATGTCAAACGGTTGCCTCAGCGCAACCTTGCCTTGGAACTTCTGAAGAAGCTTATCAGCGATGAAATCAAAACCCGAATGAGCAAGAACGTGGTGCAGGCGCGCTCGTTTGCGGAAATGCTTGAGCAGGCGGTTCGCAAGTACCAGAACCGTGCTTTGGAGGCGGCTCAAGTTATTGACGAGTTGATACGCATTGCGAAGGAGATTCGATTAGCAGAATCTCGCGGGAAAGATTTGGGGCTGTCGGATGACGAAGTTGCCTTCTACGATGCACTGGCCGAGAGCGAGAGCGCCAAACAGGTGATTGGCGACGAAAAACTCAGATTCCTGGCTCAAGAATTAGTCGAACGAGTGAAGCAGAGCGTGACCATTGACTGGCAAGTCAGAGAAAACGCGAGGGCCCACATTCGCGTCCTCGTCAAACGCATCCTGCGCAAATACGGCTATCCGCCAGATATGCAAGCGCGGGCCACCGAGTTGGTTCTTGAGCAGGCCGAAGTCCTCTGTGGCGAATGGGTGAAATGAGGTCGAAGGATTTGTGGCAGGGGGGGGCGGATGATGCGAAGAGGGGTGGAGCGGGTAGTGGGAATCGAACCCACGTATCAAGCTTGGGAAGCTCGCGTACTACCATTGTACTATACCCGCGAGATACGGAGTTAATTCAGCAGATCGGCGTGCGGATTGCAATGCGTTTTCTGCGGGAACGGGTGGGAGGGTGGTGCCGGAGGTGGGACTTGAACCCACACATCTTTGAGGATACTGGATTTTGAGTCCAGCGCGTCTGCCATTCCGCCACTCCGGCGAGTGCGCTTTTCGAGCAGGCTTTTCCTTGTAGCGGAGTGCGGGCGCGTCGTCAACCACGCGGGCGCGGGGGAGGGTGTGAATTTTTTGAGGCGGGTGTGTCGGGCGACGGGGTCTTGATTGCGAGGCTAAAACGCGTACACTGCGTCGCTTTCGGAGAGCTGAGATGAATAAGTGGTTGTGCATTGCGTTGTTTCCGTTGCTGGCGCTTGGATGCGCTGCGGATGAGGTGTCGGATGTAGAGCCAGCTGTCGAGGCGCCGCCTCTGGCGGCTGAGGCAGCTGAGGTGGTTGAGCCGGTGGAGACGTCCGCGGTGGCGGAGTCCGGGTCACAGGAATTGGTCGCGGAGGAGGAACGGCGGAATCCGGTTGTACTGGCGGTGGCGGGGCCGGTGAGTGCGGAGATTTTGGAGCGTGTGAAGAACTGGGGCGAGTCGCAGTTGGCGATTCCGGTGCCGGTGGTGGAATCGCTGGATGTGAAGGGGGAGTCTTTCGATGAGGTGACGGCGGCGGCGTCTGAACGGCTTGCGCCGGAAGATTTGGGTGTGGTTGTGTTGCTGCTGAGTGAGAAGCCGCTGCCGAATCACGGGGTGTATAATCCGGACCGCCGGGTGGTGGTGGTGAATGTTAATTTGATGCAGGATGGCGCGGATGAGGAGCGTTTCGGCCGCCGTATGGAGCGGCAGGTGATTCGCGGAATCGGCACACTGATGGGGTTGGAGTTGAGTCCGAACCCGCAGAGTGCGATGGCGATGTATTCGAGCCTTGAGGAGCTGGATCAGATCGGTCGCAATCTCGATCCGCCGTGGTTGCTTCGTTTGCAGAATCGCGCGGTGGAGCTGGGGATTCCGGTGGATCCCGATAATCCGTACAACATGCTTCGGGAGTAACGGCTGTGCTTGATATTAAACGTTTGCGCGATAATGAGGCCGAGGTTCGCGAGGGGTTGCGCAGAAAGCATTCCGCGGTGGATGTGGATGCGCTTCTGGCGCTGGATCGCGAGCGGCGTCGTTTGTTGACGGAAGTGGAGGCGTTGAAGAGCCGGCGAAACTCGGTTTCGAAGGAAATTGGGATTCGTAAGAAGAAGGGCGAGGACGTCGAGTCGGTGATGGCGGAGATGCGGGGATTGGGCGATCAGGTCGCCGCGATGGATCAGAAGGTCCGCGAGGTGGAAGAGGAACTCAACGCGCTTTGGCTTTCCGTTCCGAATCTGCCGCACGCGAGTGTTCCCGAGGGACGCGATTCAGCGGACAACAAAATTGTGCGGATGGCGGGAGAGCCGCGTTCGTTCGATTTCAAGCCGCGCCCGCATTACGAGTTGGGCGACATTCTGGGCCTCTTCGATTTTGAGCGCGCCGCGCGAATGACGGGGGCGGGGTTTCCGCTCTATTTGGGTGCGGGTGCGCGGTTGGAGCGCGCGCTGATTCAGTTCATGTTGGATGTGCACACCACGGAGCACGGCTATCACGAGATGTCGCCGCCGTTTGTTGTGAATACGGCATCCATGACCGGCACGGGGCAGTTGCCGAAGATGAAGGACGACATGTACCACATGCAGGTGGACGACCTGTGGTTGATCCCGACGGCCGAGGTGCCGGTGACGAATTATTTCCGCGACGAGATTTTGGATCGCCCGTTGCCGGTGTCCTTTGCGGCGTATACGCCGTGTTTCCGTCGCGAGGCGGGGTCGGCGGGGCGCGAGACGCGCGGCCTGATTCGCGTTCACCAGTTTGACAAGGTGGAGATGGTGCGGTTTGTGGATCCGGCGACGTCGTATGACGAATTGGAAAAGCTGGTCGGGCACGCGGAGGCCATTTTGAAGAAACTGGGCCTGCATTATCGCGTTGTTCAGTTGTGCTCGGGCGATCTGAGTTTTGCTGCGGCGAAGTGCTACGACATCGAACTGTGGGCGCCGGGGCACAACGGCTGGCTGGAAGTTTCGTCGTGCAGCAATTTCGAAGACTTTCAGGCGCGTCGCGCGGGCATTCGCTATCGCAACGCGGACGGAAAGCCTGCGTTTGTCCACACGCTGAACGGATCGGGCGTTGCCCTCGCGCGACTGATGGTGGCTATTCTTGAAAACTACCAGCAGGCTGATGGCTCTGTGATTCTGCCCGAGGCGATTCGCCCGTATATGGGCGGGATGGAACGCCTGACGAAATAGCAGGGCCGCGGAAACGGATTTGGGGCCGCCGCGTTGAGGTCGTGCTGGGTTCAGGCCGGCGGAGCGGCGGTTTTGATGAGGTCGGCGAGGAGTCCCGCGCGTGCGGCTCTGTTGAGCCAGCGTTTTTCGCGTTTGTGCATGGCGGTGCGCTGTGCGGGGGTCCCGTCTGTGGCGCCGGTGAGGTGGTCAATGCCGTGGGCGAGGTACCACGCGAGTTCGCGCCCGGCGCTGCCGCGCCTGCGTTTAGCTTCTTCGATTGCGCGCTGAAGGTTTATCACGATTTCACCCGCGCTCACGATTTGACCGGGCGGCGGGGTGAGCAGGAAGGTGATGACATCGGTTGGGCCTTGATGCTGCATGAATTGTTCATTCAGCGGGGCGATGATTTCGTCGTTCACCAGCGCGATGGAGAGTTCGGCGATATGGAAGCCCGGGTGTTCTTCTGCCGCGCGATCGAGCAGCCATGCGGCGAGGGCCCGGAGCTGCGGAATACGCACGGCTGCGATGCGGCGCGGCTGTGCGATGAGGATTTTTGTTTTCATGTGGGCCTGCGAAGGCCTGTGGAATTCGATTCGCGGTCGAGGCGGTAGGCGTGGACAATTTTTTGTACGAGCGGGTGTCGAACGACATCGGCTTCGCCGAGTTCGATGATCGCGATGCCTTCCACGTTGCGGAGGGTGCGTTGCGCCTCGAGGAGGCCTGAGCGTTTTTTGCCGGGGAGGTCAATCTGCGAGGTGTCGCCGGTGATGACGCATTGTGAGTCGAAGCCGAGGCGGGTGAGGAACATCAGCATTTGTTCCTGCGTGGTGTTTTGCGCTTCATCGAGGATGACGAACGCGTGGTTGAGTGTGCGCCCGCGCATGTAGGCGAGGGGGGCGGCTTCAATGACGCCGCGTTCGGTGTTTCGCTCGATCTGATCGGGGCGCATCATGTCGTAGAGTGCGTCGTGCAGGGGGCGGAGATAGGGCAGGACTTTCTGTTGAAGATCGCCGGGCAGGAAGCCGAGGTTTTCGCCTGCCTCTACAGCGGGGCGGGTGAGGATGATCCGGCTCACTTTTCCCGCGAGGAGATTTGCGACTGCCATTGCCATGGCGAGATAGGTCTTGCCGGTGCCAGCGGGGCCGATGCCGAAGACGATGTCGCACGTGCGCATGGCGTCGAGATATTGCAGTTGTCCGAAGGTGCGGGCGAATACGGGGGCCTTCCCATCGGCGAGTTCGATCCGGTTTTCAAAGAGGCGTTCGAGATCGGCCTCGCGTCCGTCAAGGAATGCCTGGATTGCGTATGCGACGCCGGTTTCGCGGAGGATGAGTCCGTTGCGGCGTGCGACGCGGAGGGTTTCGAGGAGTTTCCAGACGCGCTCGGCCTGGGTGGCTTCGCCGTCAATTTTGATCCAGAGATCGCGCGCCACGAGCGTGACGCCGAAGGCTTGCTGGAGGCGGTTCAGGAGTTCGTTGCGGCGGCCGCAGAGTTCCTGGGCTTCGCGCGGGTTGTCAAAGTGAAGTGTGAGTTCAGGCATTGAATTCGGGTTTCAGTTCGTTGTAGAGGGCACGCATGGACTGAGGCACGACGGTGACTCCGCCGAGGACGGGCATGATGTTTGTGTCGCCGACCCAGCGCGGGACAATGTGCTGGTGAATATGCTCCTTGAGGCCTGCGCCTGCGGCTTCGCCGAGGTTATAGCCGAGGTTGAAACCTTGCGGTTTCATGACGCGACGCAGGATTTTCAGGCACCGCTCTGTGAGGTCCATAATTTCGAGTCGCTCATCGCGGGCGAGGTCGGGGAATTCCGCGATATGGCGGTAGGGGCAGACCATCAGGTGTCCGCCGGTGTAGGGGTAGCGATTCATTACGACAGCGCAGGTTGTGCCGCGGTGCAGGACAAAATTTTCCGCATCGTCGGTTTCGTTGAACATTGCGCAGAGGAAGCAATGGCCATCCTTTGGTGCCCGGATGTAGTCAATGCGCCAAGGCGCCCAGATGTTTTTCATAGTGTTCAACGAATGCAGCGCGGATTTGACCGCCCCGCTCATAATGGGCAGTCTAGTGGGGGATTACTTGGTGTCAAGATTGCCTGTTTCATTTCCAAAGCGCGGATTTGCGATTGCCTGTGCGAGCGCGTTGCTGCTCTTCGCGGTTGCGTGGGGGTGGCGCGCCGCGGTTGCGCGCCGTTTGGATCCGGCGCTTTCGCCGGTGGCGCGACGGGTGATTCGTTCGGTGCCGGGGCGCATGCAGGAAGAGCGGAGCGCGGGCATCGCGACGTTCGCGCGGAAGCCGGTGCAGGCTGCGGCGCTATTGGAGGAGGCGGAGTTTGCGATCACTGAAATTGCGATGCGGCTGGGGGTTGAGCCGCCTGCGCACCCGATCCGTATTTTGCTGGTGCCGGAGAAGACGGGATGGGATGTGTTGATCCGTGCGATTGGTTCGCGACCGGATGGTCTTGCCGTGAGCTCGCGCGATGAAGTCTTTTTGCGCGAGGGTGCGGTGGATGCGCTGCGGCCGGACCGATTGGCACACGAGCTGGTTCATATTGTGATGCGCGATGCGTATGGCACGAACGTGCCGCTGTGGCTTGATGAGGGGTTGGCGGGGCACTTGGGGGTGGCCGTGAGCCGCGATTATCGCAGTTTGCGCGGCCGCCGTTTGACGGGCGAGTGGGCTGGATTCCCGGATGCGAGAGCCGAATCGCTGGCTGAGTTGACGCAGCGTCGGGAGCTGCCGGAGGATCCGGCTGCCGCGCGTTTCTTCTATCGCGCGGCACAGGAACTTGTTACGCTCATCGAGAATCGCATTGGAACCGCGCGACTGCCTGCCTATGTTGCGGATGTGGCGGGCGGGATGGATTGGCGCGAGGCCCTGGATGCGCGGCTGGACGGGTCGCCGCTGAGCAGCGCCGACTTGGAAGATGCGTTACGGCGGCAGGTCGCATTGCCGCAGAGGTTTTGATGGCAAAGAAGAGTGAGAAAAAAGCGACGCCCGTATCGGGCGGGGACAAGTCTGTTTGGCTGATTTGGGGGTCTGACGAGTACCTAGTCAGTCGGCAGGCGCGCGATTTGGTGGCGAAGTTGTGCCCGCCGGAGCAGCAGGCGTTCGGGCTGGAAGTCATTGACGGGCGACTGGACACGAAGGAACCGATTATTCAGGCGCTGCAACAGTGCCGGGCGAGCCTCAACACCGTTGGTTTCTTCGGCGCCTCAAAAACCGTGTGGCTGCGCGATGTCGAGTTTTTATACGATTCGCGGGCGGGTCGGTTGGCGGATGTGAAGGCGGAGTTGGGGCGCCTGGCGGATTTGTTGAAGGGCGGGTTGCTTGCCGGACAGCGGTTCGTGGTGAGCGCGACGAAGGTGGACCGGCGCTCTGCGTTTTACAAGGCCTGTGTCGCGGTTGCTGATGTACAGGAATTTGCGGTGCCGGAGAAGGCGAACGAGCGGGACAGTTATACGCGCGATGTGATTCGCACCCTGTTGCGCGAGGCGGATCTGCGGGCCTCACACGAAGCGATTGAAGCGCTGATCGGAAAAGTGGGCAGCCATTCGCGCCAACTTGCGCAGGAGATTGAAAAATTGCGCACCTATCTCGGCGAGCGCCGCGATGTGACGGAGGAAGACATTCGCCTGTTGGTTTCGCCCGCGCGCGAAGCGGCAGGCTGGGATCTGGCCGATGCAATGGGTGAGCGCAATCTGACAAAAACGCTGGAGACGCTGCGCCAGCTCCTCTTCCAGAATGAAAAAGCGTTTGTCATGATCATGGGTTTGCAGAATCGCATTCGCGAGTTGCTGGTGTTTCGAATTGGCCTGGATCAGCGCTGGCTCCGCATCCACGGTGAGAAGCCGTGGTACAAGGCGGACTGGAGTGGCGCGGGCGATGCGGAGGAGCTTTTCAACAGCCTTCCGGACAACCTGCATCCGGGCAAGATGAATCCGTGGCGAGCGGGGCGCCTGGGCGCGCAGGCTGCGGCGTATAGTCGCGCAGAGCTGGTTCGGGCGCAGCGCATTCTTTTAGAAACGCACGAGGCCATGTTGCGCACGAGTGTGCCGCAGGAGTTACTGCTTGAAACGTGTCTGGTCAAAATCATCGGGAAAGACCGCCATGCTGTGTAGGTTTTTTCTGTTCATGTGCGTCGCCGTGCTTGCGGCGTTTGCGCCGCAGGCCCGCGCGCAAGGAGAGTCTGCTGCGCCGCCCGCGCTGTGGTTCGATGTCGGTGAGGAGCTGGTGTACAGCATTCACTGGGGCGTCATCCGCGTGGGCGAGACGCGCGTCACGACGGAATGGATTGAAGAGGGCGGGCGCCGCCTGCTGTACGTTCGCTATCGCACGCGGAGCAACTCGTTCCTGAAGCATATCTATCCGGTGGATGACACCATTGAAGCTGTGATTGAGCCGGTTTCGTTTCTGCCCGTGCGCTTCGTGAAGCAACTGAGCGAGGGGAGTCGGGTGACCGATCAGGTGACGGTGTTTGATCATGCGGCCGGTGTTGCGCACTGGACCGACAACATCAAAAATAAGCAGAAGGATTTCGAGATCGAGCCCGATACGCGCGATTTGGTGACGTTCATGTATTACATGCGCCGGAACGAGTTCACGCCCGGCGAGAAGATCGAATATCGCGTGATGGCGGACGAGAAGATTTATGACGTGTTTTTGAATGTGGGGCCGGTGGATACGATGAAGATGGAAGGATACGGCAAGGTCAAGAGCGTGCGCATTACACCGGAGGCCGCCTTCGAAGGACTGTTTGTGCGCAAGGGCAAGATGGTGGTGTGGGTGTCTCGCGATGCGCGCCGGGTGGCGACGCGGATTCAGGCCACTGTGCCGGTGGCCGATGTGCACATCAATTTGCGCGAAGTGCGCGGACCGGGCCATGATTCGTGGGTGGGCGGCAAGGGCGCTCCCGCGTCTGCGGCGGCTGCGCCACGCGAGTTGGAGGAGAAGGCGAATGCCAATTAATATGGATCGTGCGCGCGCTGTGACCGCGCGTTTTTCGCGACAGAAGCTGCTCGTGGTTGGCGATTTGATGCTCGATCACTACATCCACGGCTACGTCAGCCGAATCTCTCCGGAGGCACCTGTGCCGGTGCTGCATGTTGCGCGGGAAAACAGCGTTCCCGGCGGCGCGTGCAATGCCGCGCTCAACGTCCGCGCACTCGGCGGGTCGGCTGCAGTTGCGGGTGTTATCGGCCGGGATGGGCACGGGCGGGCGCTGCTGAGTTTGTTGCGCGAAGGCGGGGTGAAGACGGACGCCGTACTCCCGCTCGCGCATGTGCCCACGACCGTGAAAACACGCATCGTCGCAGAGCGCCAGCAGGTGGTTCGCGTGGATTGGGAGAAGATCACGCAGTTCACGGCGCGCCAGCAGGGCGATTTTATCCGCAGACTCGAGCGCGCGCTGGAAGATGTGCACGGCGTGATTATTGAGGACTACAGCAAGGGTGTCATTCAGCAACCGGTGATTGATGCGGTGATGGCTATTGCGAAGCGCAGAAAACTCATGGTCGGCCTCGATCCGAAGGACAATCACGAGCTGCATTTTGAGGGACTCACGTTGGCGAAGCCGAATCGCAAAGAGGCGTTTGCCCATGCGGGAATCAAAGATCCCGGCCCGCACGATGATCCGCTGAAGGACGCGCCGCTGCAAAACGTTGCGGACATTCTGACCGCGCGTTGGAATCCGAAGATGTTGATGATCACGCTCGGTCCGCACGGGCTGCTGTTGGCGGCGCAAGGCCGTCCGGTGATGCATGTTCCGACGCGCGCACGGGAGGTGTATGATTTGAGCGGAGCAGGGGACACGGTGATTGCAACGTGCATGCTTGCGCTCACTGCAGGCGCCGATTTTGAGACGGCGGCGGAACTTGCGAATTATGCAGCCGGTGTGGTTGTCGGCAAACTCGGCACGGCCACGTGCACGCGCGAAGAATTGTTGAACTACATGCGAGCCTAGCCATGTCTGTTGTCATCGTTATCCCCGCCCGCTATGGCTCGACCCGCCTGCCCGGCAAGCCGCTGTTGCCGTTGTGCGGAAAACCGTTGATTCAATGGGTCTATGAACGGGCCGCTCAGAGCACGTGTGCGACTCGCATCCGCGTGGCGACGGATGATGCGCGCATTCTCGATGCCGTGTGCGCCTTTGGCGGTGAAGCTGTGATGACGCGTGTGGAGCATCCGAGCGGCACCGACCGGATTGCGGAAGCGATCGCGGGCATTGACGCCGAGGTGATTATCAATGTGCAGGGCGATGAGCCCTTGATTGATCCTGCGTTGATTGACGCCCTTGCAGAGTCGCTGGCTGACTCTGACGAATGGGATATGGCGACCGCCGCTGCACCGGTTCGCTCGCTTGGCGACCTGCAGAGCCATGCCGTGGTGAAAGTCGTGTGCGACGATCGTCAGCGCGCGCTGTATTTTTCACGCGAGCCCATCCCGCATGTTCGCGACGCCGGCTCCCCCGCGGAGACACTCGCTGCGGGCCTGCATTGGCGGCACATCGGCATTTATGGCTATCGCCGGAGCTTTCTCGATCGCATTGTTGCTGCGCCGCCATCCCTCTTGGAACAGGCTGAAAAACTGGAGCAGCTTCGCGCACTTCAACTGGGCGCGCGGATTCACGTCTTGAAGACTGACCACGTAGGCCTCGGTGTGGACACGCCCGACGATGTGCCCCGCGCGGAATCAGCTTTGCGCGCTGCGGGTTTGGCGACGTAGCCCGTCGTAAAAGCCGGTGCCCGGCGCGACATCCGGCGGCGATTGCGGTGCGCGAATTTCGGGGGCGGAAGGAGTCTGTGAATTTGTCGAAAAAATGCGTGCATCAGAGACTTGGTTCATTACACTCCACGCCCCGAGACCCAACAGCATTTGGCGGGAAGGTCCAATCAGGAGAGAATAGAGGTAGCTATGCAGCGTTCATTGAATGACATCCTTGCGTGTGTCCGCGCTCGCGACCCTAACGAACGTGAGTTCCATCAGGCCGTTGAAGAAGTGCTCGAGACACTTTGGCCGTTCTTGGACAAAAACCCCAAGTATCGCGCGAACGGATTGATCGAACGCCTCCTGGAACCCGAGCGTGTGATTCAGTTCCGCGTGCCCTGGGTGGACGACCACGGCCAGGTTCACGTCAACCGCGGCTATCGTGTTCAGATGAACAGCGCCATTGGCCCGTTCAAGGGCGGCATGCGGTTTCATCCGACGGTGACGCTGGGTACGCTCAAGTTCCTCGCATTCGAGCAGACCTTCAAGAACGCGCTCACCACGCTGCCGATGGGTGGCGGCAAGGGCGGCTCTGATTTCGATCCGAAAGGACGGTCGGATGCGGAAGTCATGCGCTTCTGCCAGTCGCTGATGTTGGAACTGTTCCGCCACATCGGCCCGAACCTCGACGTGCCCGCAGGCGATATCGGAGTCGGCGCACGCGAAGTCGGCTTCATGTATGGAATGTATCGCAAGCTGGCGAATGAAGTGACCGGCACCTTCACCGGAAAAGGATTCAGTTTTGGCGGCAGCTTGATTCGGCCTGAAGCGACCGGCTATGGCCTGGTATATTTTGTGGAGGAAATGCTGAAGACCCGTGGTTCCTGCTTCGCCGGCCAGCGCGTCGCAGTTTCCGGTGCCGGCAATGTGGCGCAATATGCGGCACAGCGTGCGATGCAGTATGGCGCGAAGGTTGTCACCTTCTCCAGCTCGCAGGGCTCCGTTCACAATCCGACCGGCTTTACGGAAGCGCAGTGGAATCTGTTGATGGAGGTGAAGAACATTCGCCGTGGAACGCTCGAAGAATTCGCGCGCGAGGCGGGCGTCAACTATCACCCCGGCGAGCGCCCGTGGCGCTTCCCGTGCGAAATTGCACTTCCGTGCGCTACGCAGAACGAATTGAACGAAGCGGATGCGAAGATGCTGTTGGACAACGGTTGTATCTGCGTGGGCGAAGGCGCGAACATGCCGTCAACGCTGGAAGCGGTCCATCTGTTCCGCTCGCGGAAGATTCTGTACGCGCCGGGCAAGGCATCGAACGCCGGTGGCGTTGCCGTCAGCGGGTTGGAAATGACGCAGAACTCAATGCGCCAGCAATGGACGCGTGGCGAGGTGGATGCGCGCCTGCAATTGATCATGATGAACATTCATCAGACCTGCCAGCAGTACGGTCGCGTGGACGATTATACCGACTACGTTGCCGGTGCGAACATCGCGGGCTTCGTCAAAGTCGCCGACGCGATGATCGCGCAGGGTATTCTGTAATCTTTCATCAATTCCCGCGATTGATGTGCAAATCTCCTCCGGCAGCGGAGTGCCGGAGCTACAGCACCCCGTTTCGCTCTCTGTAGTTCCGCCACTCCGCTGGCGGAATGAGAACCAACCAACTTCCGGAGGGGCAGGCGATGCCAGCCTGCCTCTGGCAGGTCCTGCCCGCCTCTGGCGGATCCTGCTCCGAATATTGGCCGCGGGCAACACGGAGGTTGTCCCTTCAACTCGCCAACCTCTGGCAACAGTGTGCCCCGCCTGCAACGCTGGGCGCAATACGGCGGGCAAGCGGAGCTACAGCGCGGAATCGAATTGGCCGCCGCCCTCAGCGAGGGCGGGCTACAGCGGAGCTCATAAAGCCCGCAATTGCGCTTCCTGGAGGGCAACGCAATGCCTGCCTCGCAACGCTGCGATTCGGGTCAGACGAATTTGCCGTCTTTTTGGAAGAGCTTTCCGTCCACGTAGATTGCGCCGCCCTGGCGCAGGTCTTTGATCATGTCCCAGTGGAGGCCGGACTTGTTTTTCCCTCCGGTCTCTTCGTAGGACTCGCCGAGGGCGAGGTGGATGGATCCGCCGATTTTCTCGTCGAAGAGGATGTTCTTGATGAAGCGCTGGATGTCGTAGTTGGTGCCGATGCCGAGTTCGCCGAGGCGGCGTGCGCCGGGATCCATATCCAGCATCTTGAGGAGATAGTCCTGGTTCTTTGTAGCGGTGGCTTCGACGACGAGGCCTTTCTTGAAGACCAGGCGAATGCCGTCAATTTCGCGTCCGCCTTCGCAGACGGGGAAGTCGTAGCGGATGTAGCCTTCTGCGGAGTCCTCGACGGGGCCCGTGAAGATTTCGCCGCTCGGCACGTTTTGCGTGGCGACGGAGGGGATGAAGGTGCGGCCTTTGATGGACATGGTGAGGTCGGTGTCGGGTCCGACGATGCGAACTTTGTCGGCGTTGCGCAGTTTTGCGATGAGTTTTTTCTGTTTGCGCTCTTCTTCCTGCCAGGCTTTTACGGGGTCATCGAGGTGGAGGAGGTTGGCGCGAAAGACGAAGTCGGCGAAGTCGGAGAGGCTCATTTCGGCGTCCTGGGCGTATGCCTCGGTGGGGAAGAGGGTGAGCGCCCATTTTTTCGCGAGCATGATGCGGCGGACGGGGCGGCGTGTTTTGGCGAAGCGCGCCATTTTGGCCGGTTCGGTCGCGGAGAGCGCGCGGGTGTTGGAGCTGCCCATGATGCGGATGGTGCCGTCCATGGTTTTGGCGTATGCCAGTTCAAATTTCGGCAATGAATCGAAGTGCATTGCCTTGCCGTGTTTGAAAAATGTTTCCGTCAGGCCCGCGGGTGTCATGCGGACGATGGGGTAGGCGCCTGCGCGGAGAAGTTCTTCGTAGAGGTCTTGAATGAGCGGCGCGGTGGTGTCGGAGCCTTCGATTCCGATGCTTTCGCCTTTTTTGGCGTAGATGGAGTAGTGAGCGAGAAGTTGCGCGAATTTGCGTATGCGAGGGTCTTGAATCATGGATGAATGCTCCTGAAGTTGAGTCAGCATACATCAATGCGCGCAGATTTCCAACGATTGGAAATGCGGAACGAAGTGGCTTCCAAGGATTGGAAGTGTGGGCTTAGGCGAGGCGGATTTTGGGTTTTGCAGGGTTGGCGGCGGAGGCTTCGTCGCGCAGTTGGATATAGCGGGCGTTGAGGTCGCGGAGATCGCGGAGGGCGGCGTCGCGTTCGTCTTTGAGTTGTGCGAGGCGCTTGTTGAGTTCGTCGAGTTGTGCCTGGAGCCGGTCGCGTGTGGCGGCGAGTTCGTTCAGTTTGTCGTCGCTGCCTGAGGCGGAGTTTTTCAGTTCAGCCAGAGTTTTGTTGAGGGCGGCGATTTCTTCGGAGAGTTCGATGTTGCGCGCGCGCAGGCGTTCGTTTTGGAACTCGGTATTGCGCAGTGCCTCTTCCAGGGTTGTGCGATCTGCGCCTTTGAGCACGGGGCCGGTTGCAGGCGCTGTTGCGGGGGCGGGTTCGGGTGCGGTTTCTTTGGCCTGCGGCTGTGGTGCGAGCGGGGCGTTGCCGTGGCGAAGGAGTTCCAGAGCGATGGCGTTGGCGAGAGTGGTCCGTTCGCCGGTGGTGCGGTGGAGGAGGGGTTCATCGCTGCGCAGGATATTGCGATGGAGCAGGTCTGTGCAGACGCGAATGTGGAGGGGGCCGTGCGCGGTGCCATCGGGTCGGGTGAGGAGCCAGTTGAGTTCCAAGTCGGGCAGGTCGGCGGCGGGTTTCCAGTCGCCTCCGTTTTCGCTTATTTCGTCGGCTGGCGCGACGCGTCCGTCTGCGGCCCAATAACGCAGTTCGGGGAGTTCTACGGGGCCGTAGATGGTTTTCTTTGATTTGCGGAGGCGCCAGCTCATTGATTTTTCAGGGTGCGGGGATGAAGAGTTTTTGGCCGACTCGCAACTGGTCGGGGCGCGTCAGGCTGTTGGCCTCGATGATGGATTTGGTGCTGACGTTGTATGCGGAGGCGATGGCGGAGAGGGTTTGGCCGCTTTCAACAACGTGTTCGTAACCTTCCTGTGTTCCAGTGCGGCGTTGGCTCGGCGCTGCGGGTGCGGGGCGCGGCGCGGGTTTGCTGGCGACAACGGCGGAGAGTTTGGAGCTGAGCGAATCTATGATTTCCTTGCGATCGCGTTCGCGCGCGGCGTCGAGTGTGCGAAGTTGGTTTTCGAGCTGGGCGATGCGCTGTTGGAGCGTCTGTACATCGGCGGCGGAGGGGCCGGTCGGCGCTGTGCGAAGAGTGTCCACGTTGCGGGTGAGGCGTTCGATTTCGAGGTCGAAGCGTTCCACCTGGCCTTTCAGCCGCATGTTTTCCTCCTGCAGGATGCGCATATCGGCCTTGAGCGCCGCTTCCATTTGCGCTTGCTGATTGTCGTAGGTGGCGAGGCAGCCCGTCAGCAGCGGGAGCGCGATAGTCGCGGTGAGTAGAAGAAGATGTTTTGCACGAGCCATAGGAAAACTGCATAATCCATAGAGGCGTGTTTCTCAAGCAAATTGAAGAGGAAAGAACGACCTGAACTGTGAGGAGTGCCAGTGGTTATGGGAAAAGACCTGTTGATCAAAAATGCGTTGGTGTGGCCGGCTGCGCGCGGGCCGACGATTGAGAAGGGTTCCGTGTTGGTGCGCGACGGGCGGATCGCAAAGGTGGGGCACTTCACGGCGCGGGCGGATGTGGTGGTGGATGCGGACGGGCAGTTGCTGATGCCAGGTCTGATCCAGACACACATCCATTTCTGTCAGGCGATTTTTCGCGGGGCGGGCGAGGACTTGCCGTTGCTCCCGTGGCTGAAGCGGGTGGTGTGGCCGCTGGAGGCGGCACACGATGAAGAATCCATCTTTGCCTCGGCCTCGCTTGCGTGTGCTGAATTGATTCGCGGCGGGACGACATCCTTTTTCTCAATCGAGACGGTGCGGCACACGGAACACGCATTTCGCGCGGCGGACAAGATGGGGCTGGTGGGTGTGATCGGGCACTGCTTGATGGATGAGACGGGCGGTTATGCGCCGTTGTCGGTGGACATTGAGGATGCGCTTGCCGATCTGGATTTGCTGCAGGAACGATGGGGCGATCACGAGCGCCTTCGCGTGGGTGTGGCGCCGCGTTTCGCACTGAGCTGTTCGAGCCGGAATATGCGATTGGCGTCGGACTATGCGCGAGAGCACGGGCTGCTCTTGCACACTCATTCATCGGAGCAGATCGAGGAGGTCGAGTTGGTCCGTCAACGGACGGGCCGCTACAACGTGGACTATCTTCACTCCGTCGGGATGTCGGGGGCGGATGTGTGCCTTGCGCACTGCGTGCATACGCAGCAGCGGGAGCGCGAGTTATTGGCGGAGACACAGACGAAGGTGATGCACTGCCCGTCGGCCAACTTCAAGCTGGCATCGGGGATTGCGCCGATTCCGGAGTATCTCAAGGCGGGCATCACGGTGTCCATTGGCGCGGATGGCGCGCCGTGCAACAACCGGCTGGATCAGTTTATGGAAATGCGCGAGGCGGGGTTGATGCAGAAGATCCGGCTCGGTGCGGAGGCGCTGCCCGCGCGGGACATTGTGTGGATGGCGACGGAGGGCGGCGCGCGCACGATTGGGATGGAGAACGAGTTGGGGACGCTGGAGGTGGGCAAGCGCGCGAATATGATTCTGGTGGATCAATCGAGCTTCCACACGATTCCCTCTACTGATCCTGCCACGAATGTCGTGTATTCCAACACTGCGTCCGACGTGTTGATGACGATTGTGGACGGAAAGATTTTATTTGAGGACGGGCACTTCACTCAGTTCGATGAAGAGAAGCTGCGCGCCGACGTGCGATTTCATCGCAAGAAATTGATGAAGCGCGCCGGGTTGGCCTGACCTTATTTGTCCGGCGCGAGCGCGACGAATTTGCCACGGATTTGCGCAGCGGGTTGCCCTTCGTGTTCGAGGAGGGCGACGACGCTGATACTTCCTTTTTTATGCCGCTTCAGCGAGCGGAGAAAGCGCTGCCACTCCGCGTGTGAAGTCAACGCAGCGGTCGCGCGGAGCGGGCCGGCGATGGGGCGCCGGTATTCCACATCCTGCCGTTGCACGACGAGGTTGTGCGGGATGCAGTTCTGTTCGAGACGCGCGTGCAGGAGCGCCCATCCGGCGAGCAGGCCGATTGTGGCGATGCTGCCGCCGAAGGCGGTGTGTTGGTGATTCCGGTTCGGGCGCAGCGGCGCGCAGAGCACAATTCGATCTTCGAGCAATTCGACCACGCGAACGCGCATGGCGCGTGAGAGCGGGATTTTGGAGTGGAGATAGGCTTCGAGCGCCTTCGCATTCATCGGGTGTCGATCACCGTGCGGCTGACCATGTTCCGCTCGCATCGCCGCCCACGACGACGGTCCACGTGCCGCTCACGTGTGCGCCATCGGATGTGGCCTGACCGACCCATTCGACGACCACATTTCCGGAAGACATCACGGTAGAAAATTCGAGGTCGTCGCCATCGAGGTGCCCCGAGACCACGCCGTTTCCAAGGCTGCTATCGGTGTAGGAGCCGGTGAGCATGGAGCCGCTCTGGTTGAAGTTGAACGCGATGTTGGCCTGTCCGTTTGTATTTTCACGCTTCCCGGAGAAGACGCCATCCACATTGGCGGCGGTGGTGCTGGTGTTGCCGGAACTGGGGTTGTCATCGTCACCGCTGCTGGAATTGCAGGCGGGCAGGCCCGTTGAGGCGAGCGAGAGACAGAGATAAACGCACCATTTCTGCCAGCGCAATTTCATGTGTTCCTCCAGCATCAAACGCGGAACCCTAGCAGGCAGAAGCGGGTTTGGAAAGCGCGGATATCCTTTTTTGATTTCGCTTGAACGGTGGGCACAAGTCGTGAACCCTCGCCTGCCATGGAGTGCGAAAAAGCAACAGGCGCCCGCTGGCTGCGCGCGATTGACCGCGTGAGCGATGCGGTGGGGCGCGCGACGGGTTGGATGGTGATCGTTGTCACGGTCATCGGCGCGGTCAACGCGCTGTTGCGATACACGGGGCGCTTCACAGGTTTGACGTTGAGTTCCAATGCGTGGTTGGAGTTGCAATGGTATTTATTCGCGCTGATTTTTCTCTTCGGCGCCGCCGTGACGCTGAGGGACGATGCACACGTGCGGGTGGATGTTTTGTTCAGCCGCCTTTCCGCGCGGCGTCGGGCCTGGATTGATTTGGTTGGGACCGTTTTGTTTCTGATTCCGTTTTGCGTGTTGATGATCTGGTCGGCGTGGGGTCCGGTTCACAACTCTTGGGCAATCTGGGAGAAGTCGCCCGATCCGGGTGGCTTGCCACGATGGCCAATCAAAAGTGTGGTGCCGGTCGCATTTGTCCTGCTTTTTCTGCAGGCGCTGGCAAACGGCGTGCGGATTGTTGCGAAGTTGCGTGAGACGAAGCCGCGTGTTGCGCACCAGGAGCCATCGCGTTGAGTACGCCGGGCGAATGGCTGGGGCCGGCGATGTTCATCGTCACGATTGCCCTGATTTTTTGCGGCTTTCCGGTCGCATTCACGCTGGGCGGTACGGCGCTGATTTTCGCGGGTATCGGAATTGCGCTGGGCTATTTCGATTGGCATTTGCTCATGGCTCTGCCTGAGCGCGTGTTCGGCTTCATGTCGAACTATGTCCTGCTCGCGGTTCCTTTCTTCATTTTGATGGGCACCGTGTTGGAGAAAGGGCGGTTGGCGGAGGATTTGCTGAAGACGATCGGCGCATTGTTCGGGCGGATGCGCGGCGGATTGGCATTTGCCGTCGTACTGGTGGGTACGTTGCTTGCGGCGGCGACGGGGGTGATTGGCGCATCCGTTGTTGCGATGGGAATGATTTCGCTGCCGGTGATGATGCGCTATGGCTATAGCCGTTCGCTATCAACAGGCATCATTGCGGCGTCGGGCACGCTTGGACAGATCATCCCGCCGAGCATCGTGCTGGTCGTCTTGGGCGATCAACTTGGCGCCTCGGTGGGCGATTTGTTTTTGGGCGCGATGGTGCCGGGCCTTTTGCTTGCCGCAAGCTACGCGGTGTACGCAGGTTTCGTGGCGTGGTTGCGCCCGTCAGCGGCTCCCGCACTTCCGCCAGAGGAGTGCGGAGATCGCGACTTTTCGCTTGCGTTGCGGGTGATGCGGACGCTGGTGCCGCCGTTCGCGCTCATTCTCATTGTGCTGGGCAGTATTTTTGCCGGGGTGGCGACACCGACGGAAGCGGGCGCATTGGGCGCGGTGGGGGCACTGGTTCTCGCTGCGGTTCAGCGCAGACTCTCGCGGCGTGTGGTGCGCGAGAGCGCAATGGTGACGGTTCGGTTGACCTCCATGGTCATGATGCTTCTGATCGGTTCGACCGTATTCTCTCTGGTGTTCCGCGGGCTGCACGGAGATATGTGGATGGAGGATATGTTGACGACATTGCCGGGCGGGCGTATCGGCTTTTTGGTCGTTGTGAATCTGGTCGTTTTTGGATTGGGCTTCTTTATCGATTTCTTTGAAATCTGTTTCATTATTGTGCCGTTGATCCTGCCCGCGGCGCATGCCCTCAGCATTGACATGGTCTGGTTCGGCGTGATGCTGGCGATGAATTTGCAGACATCCTTCCTGACACCGCCGTTTGGTTTTGCGCTGTTTTATCTGCGCGGTGTGATGCCGCCGGAAATCAAGACGACAGAAATGTATCGGGGCGTGATCCCGTTTATCGCGATTCAAGTGCTCGCGCTACTCGCGCTGTTTCTGTTTCCGGGTTTGGTGAGCGGGCGCTGAGGTGAGCGAGAGGGCGGAGGGCGTCAGCCGCCTTCTGATGTCGCCGCGTTGGGTGGATTCGATGTTTTGTTGAGCGCGCCGGAGGCTGCGAGTTCGGCCAGTTTTGCGTACAACTGTTGCGCGATGATTCTCAGACCCTCTTGTTCGAAGTGGATTCCGTCGCCGAGGAAGACCTCGTCATATTTAGGGTCTTGCATGATCGCGGCGAGATCCAGCAGGGGGGCGCCGGTTTCCTGCGCAACTTTCCGCGTAATTTCGACATATTCGATGTGTGCCTTGTCGGCTTCGGCTTTGTCGTGGGCGTGGCCGGAGCGGACAATTGCATCGGTCAGGTTGCGGCCGGGCGCTGTGATCAACAGCGGGGTGGCACCGGCTTCGCGGATTTCAGCAACAAACTCGCGGAGTGTTGCTTCATAGATGTTCGGTGGAACGCGGTATTGCAGCGACTCATCCGTTGCTGCGGGATTGGCGAGTTGTGGCTCGCGCGCGATGCGGGTCAGTGTGTTGAAGAACCGCTTTTTGCGCAGCGCTTCGGCGAGGCGTGCACGGAGCGGACTCATGCGGACCGCCATGCGCAGGTGGTCGGGCTTGCCGAAGAGCCAATGATCGTTCCATCCGTAGTAGAGCGTGACGATGTCGGGGTGCAGGGGGCGCACATATTTTTCAAATTGGCGAATGCCCTGCATAGAGGAGTAGCCGAATACGCCGGTGTTGTACGCGTGCCAGATGTTGGTGGTGGGCGGCGACTTTTGAAGCAATTTGTCGAGTTCGGTGCTGTAGGGTGGATTGCCCTGGGCCGTGCACGAGTCGCCCATGGCAATCACACGAATTTCGCCGGGTAGTTTTTCCTCGGTGAACTCGTGATCGCGGAAGCCGAGCGAGTTGATGTGCATTCCGTCCCATCTGACGCCCGGCGCGAAACGCCAGAGCAATTCGGGGTCGTCAATGACCTTACTGTCGTTTTCCTTGAACTTCGTGTCTATATCTTCCTGCCCGCGAATGACGATGGGCGAGGAGGCATCGGGGTTCACGCCGAGGATGGCGAGGACGCCTTCGCCCGCCATGAAAAATCCCCAGGTGACGAGCCAGGATGCCAGCGCTTTCTTCATGGTGGCGCTGGAGAGAAAGCCGGGTGAAATCTTTTTCGTCTTTCGGAGTGTTTGGCGAAGGGCAAACAAAAGGACGGGAAGGATGAATGGCTTCCAGCCCCAACTCATGGTGGTGTGGAGGGGGCCCCACGTGATGCGGAGCGGATCGAAAAACCACGCGAGCGGGAGGGCAATCAGGCTGACCAGCAATACGAAATCAAGGAACCAGACTCCGAGTTGATGTGCGCGCGAGTCGGGGACGGATGAATCATCTTCTTTTTTGGGCATGAAGAGACGTTACGCGACGGCGTAAAAAATGCGATACGTTTTTACGTAAAAAGTGTCGCTCGTCGAAAGGGGCCTAGCCGCGGGGGAATGCGAATGCTTGGTAGGGCTGCTCAGCGGTGTTGAACCAGCGGAAGCTATCGGTCCTGAATTTCTTCCAATGCGCATAGACGCGCGCGTAGGCGGGGTCTTTGAGCGCGTGCTCTTCCATATTTTCGAACGAGAGCTTTTCTGCCTCCACCATGGAGTCATCCGGAAAGCGCTTCAATTGCACGCCCTGTGCCAGCAGGCGGACGAGAGCGGCGGGATTTTGTTCGTCGTAGGACGAAACCATACGCAGGGCTGCTTCGGCGTTTGCGGCTTTGAATGCGGCTTGATAGGAAGACGGCAGTTGTTCCCACGCGGTTTTATTCACGTATATGGATAGCGCGGCGCCGGGTTCCCACCAGCCGGGGTAGTAGTAGTTCTTTGCGATTTTGTAGAAGCCGAGTTTTTCATCGTCGTAGGGGCCGACCCATTCGGTTGCGTCTATCGCGCCGCGTTCGAGCGCCATATAAATGTCGGATCCCGCGAGCACCTGTACGGTGACGCCGAGGCGGCTCATGATTTCACCGCCGAGGCCGGGGATTCGCATTTTGAGGCCGTGCAGACTTTTCAGGTCGGGTATTTCGCGTCGGAACCAACCGCCCATCTGCGCGCCTGTTCCGCCGGCATAGAAGGGGATGATGTTGAAGTCGGAGAAGATTTTGCCCAGCTCATCATATCCGCCCGCATTGTTGAGCCAGGCGATTTGCTGGCGCATGGTCAGGCCGAACGGCACGGTGGTTTCAAACGCGAGCGCAGGATTTTTGCCGGTGTAGTAATAGCCGGCGGTTTGGCCTACCTGCACAGTTCCCTGCTGAACCGCGTCCATCACCTGAAGGCCCGGCACCAGCTCTCCCGCGGGGTAGGGGCGGATGCGGAAGCGGTTCTCAGTCATTTCGGCGAGGCGTTTGCAGAAGAAGTCGGCTGCGCCGAAGAGCGTGTCGAGGCTGCGGGGGAAACTCGATGCGAGTCGCCAGTCAATGTGCGGCTGCGTCACCACGCCGGGCGCGCTGTTCGATTCGTTGTTGCATCCGAGCAGGAACCCGCCTGCAAGTGTGGCTGGCAATGCTGACTTCAGAAATGCGCGTCGCTTCATGGTGAAAATCCTTTCGTGCTCCTCCGCAACCGGAGAGAAAATGAGCGCGCGCGGCGTCGCTGGCAAGGCGGAAATCTAGCGGTGCCCTGTTGCCGCATCGCGCTCGAGGAGCGCCGCGATGGGGGGCCACATCGCTTCGGAGTTGATCTGTCCCGTCATTTGACAGTGCGCGTGCATAGCATGGCGTCCACGCCAGTCCCGACAATATTCTGCGGTGGGTGAAACCGCTGCGGCGTCGGGGTGAAGATTGCCCCAGATTGTGAGACTGACGCGCGGATGTCTGCAGGCGGGCGTGATGCTGGGAATGCCCAGTGCGTGTGCCAGGTGGAGGGGGCCGGTGCTGGGCACAACAAGGGTGCGCGCGCAGGCGATGTGGGCGGCGAGCTCGCGCAGGTTGAGCGCACCCATTGCGTTCCAGAAACGCGGATGCTGCACGACGCGTGGCGGCCATCCATCCAGCAAGCGCTTTTCCGGTGTTATGCCTGTGCACACGACAGCGGCATTGGAGCGCGCGAGTATTTTTTCGATCACCTCTGCGTAAAAGAGCGGGTTGGGGTTGCACGTATTGCCGGCTGTTCCGGGGTGTACGATGACAACGGGGGCATCGCCGAATCGTGCGGTCAGCGCGGTGCGCGCATCGTTGATCTCGGCGGGCTGCAAGAAAATTTCCGGTGTGAGCCCGTCCAGTGCGACGTCCAGCGCGCGCGCGAAGTCGAGCATGATGTCGGCATAGTGGCGGGTGCCGGAATTCATGTGGGATCTCAAGCAGCGGTGCAGCAGGAGGCGCCCCCAAATGCCTCCTGAAATCACAATGCGTTGCGGGATTCCGCTCGATAGCGACGCCATAAGCAGGCGGCGCGGGCGGGCGTGCGGCAGCATCACAACGTCGGCGCGCTGGTGTCGCATCCATGCGCTGAGCCGGAGCCAGTCGCGCGGATAGTCGGGGGCGATGTCCTCCAGCGCAACCGCGCGCGCATGGGGTGAGTGATCGAAGAGCGGTGCGATAGCGCGGCGCGTACATATCACGACCTCGTGGCCCGCTTTGTGAAGCGCGCGTGCGAGAGGCGTGCTCAGAATGGCGTCGCCCAGATGGTCTAGCCGGAAGAAGAGAATCTTCATTCGGGTGATGCGGGGCGGATTCGAGCGCGAGGCAGAGCGGAGAGGATGGATTCATCGCGAGCAGGCGTGACTCGCTCTTCTACATGTTGTAATACTTCGCGCTGCACCATCGTATTGATCCTCATGTACGTTCCACTGTTAGAATGGGTTCGCGCGCTATTTTTGACAAGGCGCAAGTGCCTTGTGGCGGCTCTTCTGCTCGTCTTTTCGTTTGTGGCGTCGGGTGAGGATCAGCCTCGTCCGTATGGCGTCCGGTTTCGCGAAATTCCGGAGCGGGGAATGCGCTCATTGTTGCGCGACAGTTCGGAGACGTACGCGCTGCGCAGTTATCCACCGCCATCTGAACTGTTGTTGCGCCGCCGTGCAGAGCGCGATTTGCCGAATCTTGTGCGGGTGTTGCAGTCGGTGGGTTATTACAGCGCTGCGCCAACGGTGGAGATTGTGACCAGCGCGCCGCGGCGCGTGGTGTTTCACTTGAATCCGGGGCCTCGCTATCGGTTGGGAAATATCGAGGTGAGCACGGGCGCTGCTTCGCTGCCGGATTTGCGGCGCTTTGGTTGGGTGCGCGATAGATCGGCGAATGCGGAAGCGCTTCTTGCGGCGGAAGACGAGTGTCTCGCCTATGTGCGGAATCAGGGTTTTCCGTTCCCGCGTTGGATTGTGCGCGACTATGCGCCGGAGGCGGCGGACCACCGCCTCAATGTCCGGTTAGAGCTGGATCCGGGGCCGCGCGCGGTGTGGGGTGAAACTTCCATCACCGGTCTCGTCCGCGTTTCGAAGCGATTTGTCCGCAATGAACTCACACTGCCGGAGGGCCATCCCTATAATCCTCTTCAATTGAGCGAGACGCGCAACCGGTTGATTCGCCTTTCCTTGTTTTCCAGCGTGACGCTGACGCCCGCCGATGCGTTGGATGAGGACGGGCGACTCCCGGTTACACTTGCGCTGCGGGAGCGGCGTCCGCGCACGTTTGCCGTGGGTATTCGTTATGCGACCGATGACGGAGCAGGCGCGCGTCTTGAGTGGGAGAATCGCAATGCGCACCGGCATGGGGAACGATTGCGCTTCGCGGTGGATGTCGGTGAGCGAATGACATCGGCGGAGGGGCGGCTTGCGATCCCGCAATTTGCCACATCGCGCCAGCAGCTTCTCTTGAGCGTGCGGGCCCAGGAAGAGAATCGCGATGCGTACGACAGCCGCTCGCTGCGCGCCCTGGCGCAACTGGAGCGCGAATGGCGGCAAGTTCTCTGGGCGCGCGCGGGTGTCGGGCTTCAGCTCAGCGATGTGAGTCAGTTTGACGAAGACAATAATTATGTATTCCTGTCGTATCCGCTCGAACTGGATTGGAATACGAGTCGGGACGCACTGGATCCGCGTCGCGGTTTCCGGACCTTTGCGCATGTCGAGCCGTTCTATAATCTGGAAGAGCGCGATCAGGGATTTCTCAAAACCGTCTTCACGGTCAACCGCTATCAGGCGTTGAATCGAGAGCGGACGTGGCTGCTGGCCGGGCGCGTGACGGCGGGTTCAATTTCGGGACAGGGCGAGGACCGGGTGCCGGCCGACGAGCGTTTTTATGCCGGTGGCGGAAGTTCGGTTCGCGGATATGCGTATCAAAAGGTTGGCCCGATGCAGGATGGTGAGCCGAAGGGTGGGCGCGGCTTATTTGAGGCATCCGGCGAACTTCGCGCGCAGTTTTCGCGCTCGCTGGGGATGGTTCTCTTTCTGGACGGCGGCGCTGCGTTTGAGTCGCCCGTGTTGGACGATAAGGAATCGCTGCTCTGGGGCACGGGAGTCGGCCTGCGATACTTTACGCCCGTTGGCCCGCTGCGTGCGGATGTCGGGTTTCCGCTGGATCGCAGACCTGACATTGATAAGCGCTATCAGTTCTACTTGAGTTTGGGGCAATCCTTCTAATGAGAAAGGCCTTCACCATTTTTGTTATTGTCGCCATCGCGCTGGGCGTGTTGTCGGTGTGGCTGTTGCGCTCGCCGGGGGGACAGGCGCGTATACAGAAGTGGCTGCTGTCACACTTGCCGGCGTCTATCCGCGTTGAAGGTATATCGGGCGCGCTGCCGTTTCGCGGACAGGTGCGTCTTGTCGAACTGCGGGATGATGCTGGCGTGTGGTGCACGGCTGAGAACATCTCGTGGTCGCTTCAGCGCAGGCCGCTTCTCCGAAAGGAATTTGTGCTGAATGAAATCACGGCGAAAACCGTCACGGTGCTGCGCTGGCCGGAGTTTGGCCCGGACGAAGGCGAGGCGAGTTCCGGAGCGAGCCCCACGGTCCGGATTCAGCGCGCGCAGGTGGGTGCGCTGCATCTGCCGGTGGAGGTCGTCGGTGAGCGCATCTCCCTGTCTGCGCAGGGCGATTTCTTGTGGGCAGGTTCAACGTGGAGCGGGGCCGGTTCCGCAACGAGCACCTGGCTGGGCGAAGAAATTCAGGTGGACGGTTCAGCGCAAGCGAATGCGACACAGCTCACCTTTACGATCACGCGTGCAGTGGGACAGGGCTTTCGTGTGCAGGGGGCCGGCGAATGGGGGCCTTCGCGAACAATTCAGCTCACCGGTTCATTCCGCGACGCGCCGATTCTCACACGGCTGACGGGCATCGAAAATGTCGGACGAGGCTCCGCGACGGCAGATATGAAGTGGGACGACGCTCTCGCGACAACGTTCACCTTTGCGGTGGATGACGCTGCGGAATACGGCATTGCTCTCGATCATGCGGAAGGTGAAGGGAGTTTTCGCGATGGCGATCTCGATGTGCAGATCGCGAATGCCCGTGGCAGTTGGCGGGATGGCGCGTGGCGGATTCTCCGTCCGGTCCGCGTACGTTACGACGCGCAGGGGCTTCACTGGGAGTCGGCGTCGCTCCAGTGGACAGACTTTACAATAGAGACCGCCGGGATTCTTTCTGAGACTGCGGTTGAGGGGCACGTGCTGCTGCTGCCCGTGGAGTTGGCCGATTCGCCGTTATCAAACCGCTTCAGCGCCGGGCGTGCGCATTTGGGGCTCGCTGTGTCGGGATTGCGCGCCGACCCCGTTTGGCGATATGACCTCATCGGGGATGATGTGCGGCCGAATATGGGTAGCGGGTTTCAGTTGAACCCTGCGCAATTTCACTCAAGCGGCGTGCTCTCGTCCGGCGTGCTTCGCGCTGAAGCGCTGTTGGCCGGATTAACAAAGGAACCCGCCACCGCCCACGTAGAGCTGCCGTTGCGCATGCCGCTGGATGGCAGTGCGATGGGGCCGGACCCCGAGGGTACAATTGCCGGGAAACTGCAGTTCGCCCTCGATTTGAAAGAAGCGGGACGGTACGCGGATTTGCGCGGCGCCGAGCTTCTCGGGAAACTTGCGGCTGATGTCGAAGTCGGGGGTGTCTGGTCACGCCCCGCTGTGCGCGGAAAGATTGAGCTGAGCGATGCGCGCGCGGAATATCCGGAGAGCGGGACAGTTCTCAACAACATCCGCATTCTGCTGGAAGGCGATCAGGATCGTCTCGTGATTCGCGAGGCATCGGCGGACGATGGTGAGGGCGGAGGGATATCGCTCGATGGCGCGTTTTTGTTCAGCCTCGCAGACGGGTTTCCGCTCCGCGCGCAACTGACGCTGTCGCGCGCAACGCTGTTTCGTCGCGAGGGAAGCCGCGCGCGCTTCGACGGGCGCGTGGCCGTCGGGGGGCAGTTGTCCGCGCTCTCCGTCACCGGACGCGTGAACGTGGTGGATACTGAAATCCAGTTGCGCCCGTCGCAGCCCCGTATTCCACAGCTTCCCATTGCCAGCGCAGCTGTAGCGACAAACGTTACCGAAGCGCGTGCCAGCGCACTGGACAACGTCTCGCTGGATGTCGAAGTGCGCGGGAGGGATATGCGCGTGAACGGGCGCGGTCTGGACTCCAGTTGGCGCGCAGACTTGCGTGTGACCGGTCGCGCGTCAGCTCCGCGCCTCACCGGGCCGATTTCGGTGGATCGCGGATATTTTCTTTTTCTCGGGCGCCGCTTTGTTCTGGATCGCGCGGTGCTCGCGCTCGACGGGCGCTGGCCACCCAATCCGATGCTCGATATGACGGCCTCCAGTCGAGCGGGCGATATGCAGGCGTGGCTCTATGCCGCAGGCTCGGTTGACGAGCTAACGTTGCGGCTGGAGTCGGACCCCGCTTATCCGCCCGATGAGATACTCTCGCGCCTCCTGTTTGGCCGGTCCACCGATCGGATCAGCGTTTTTCAGGCGGTGAGCCTCGCGCACGGGCTGAGTCTGTTGCGCGGGCATGGCCGCACGGTGGATGTTCTTGAGCGCGGTCAGTCGCTGCTGCGTGTGGATCAATTGGAGCTGGTGCAAAGCGAAGGAAGTGAAGGCATTTCCGCAATCAGCGTCGGTAAATACGTCGGGCGGAATGTGTACGTCGAAGGGGAGAAAAGCCTCGGGAGTGCGGCAGATGTGATCACAGTGGAAGTCGAATTGACCCCGTCGCTGATCCTCAGCACGGAGTCGAGCCCGCGTATTCGCGAAGGTATCGGGCTGAAATGGCGGCACGACTATTGATGACTTCCAAGGATTGGAAGAGTCGCGCGGAATGACTTCCAACGGTTGGAAAAGTTGTTCCGCACAACTTCCAACGTCTGTACCTTACGAGTTTTGGAAAACGGAATGCGGTTTGGCTTTTCAATTTTTTTACTGCTGTCGCTGTTGATGGGCGGTTGCGGTCGGCTCGATGAAACGGCGGCACAGCGCGCGAACACGCTCTACATCACGACCTCGCGTATTCGCGGATTCGATCCGGCGAAAGTGGGCGATGTCCCGTCCGCGCTAGCGATTCAGCGCGTTTACGAGGGACTGGTCCAGATTTCGTACCTCGACCGTCCGTATCATCTCGAACCACTGCTTGCCTCCGCGATGCCGGAGAAGTCGGATGACGGCTTGCGCTACACATTTCGCATTCGCCCCGGCATTTATTTTTCGGACGACGCGTGTTTCCCCGGTGGCAAGGGTCGCGAACTTGTCGCGGAGGATTTTGTCTATTCCCTCAAGCGCATCGCCGATCGCAAAATCGCCTCGACCGGATGGTGGGCATTCGATGGGCGCATTCGCGGGCTCAACGAGTTTCGCGACGCGAGCGCGGGGGAAGGACCCACGGACTACGCGCTCCCCGTTGCAGGTCTGCGCGCGCCAGATCGCTATACGTTGGAGATTGAACTGACCGCGCCATACCCTCAGTTTTTGTGGGTGCTTGCCTTGCACTACGGCTGCGCGCTGCCGCGCGAAGCCGTCGAGTTTTACGGCGAGCGATTCGGGAACCATCCGGTCGGAACGGGGCCGTACCGGCTAGCGGACTGGCGGCGGAATTACCGAATGATTTTTGAGCGTAATCCGAAATGGGCGGAGACCGGCCGGATTGACCGCTATCCGTCCACGGGCGAGGCGGGAGATGCAGAGCGGGGGCTCCTCGCTGATGCAGGAAAGCCGCTGCCGCTCATTGACCGCATTGTTGCCTACGTTGTCGCTGACGCCTCTACCCAGTGGATGATGTTTTTGAATGGCCAGTTGGACGAATCCGGAATTTCGCGCGACAACTGGAATGCCGTGATGGATGAACAGCGCGAGCTGCTCCCGTCCATTCGCGAGCGCGGCATCAGTGTATCCATTGCACCGCAACTGCGGATCAACTATCTCGGCTTCAATATGGACGATCCGCTGCTCGGCACGAACCTCCTGCTTCGCCGCGCGATCACGTGCGCCTTCAATACGGACGAATGGATCCAGCTTTACAACGGGCGTATCCGTCGCGCGCTGGGACCCATTCCGCGCGATCTGTCGGGCTTCGATCCCGATTATATGCCGTTCCCGTTTGACCTCGCCCGCGCGCGGCAGTTATTGAGCGAAGCGGGATTTCCGGAAGGGCGCGATCCGCGCACCGGACGACGGCTTGAGCTGACTCTGGAACTGGGCAGTGCCGACGATGTTGAAATGCGGCAATCGGCGGAATTGCTGGTCGCATTTTTTGAACGGCTTGGAATTGTGTTGAAACTGAACTTCAACAACACGCCCGCGTATTTCGAGAAACTCGAACGGCGTCAGGCGCAAATGTTCATCCTCGGCTGGCTCGGCGATTACCCGGATGCCGAAAACTTTCTGCAGTGCTTTTATGGGCCCAACGCATCGCCCGGCCCCAATCGCGCCAATTACCACAATCCCGAATTCGACCGCCTCTACGAACAGATTCGCGTGATGGACGATTCGCCTGAAAGGACTGCGCTCTATCAACAGATGGCGCGCCTGGTGATTGACGACTGCCCCTGGGTCTTCATGTCAGAACCGCTGGTCTACACCCTCGTCAACGACCGCGTGCAGAACCGGAAGCCCCATTTGTTCCCGTACGGAATGGAAAAATATTATCGGTTAGTGAAGAATCCAAAATTGTAGCCGCAGTTGTTGACCGCGGGAACGAAGACCGCCCTCAACGAGGGCGGCTACAGAGGAGTTGAAAGTTGTGGCCGCGGTCGTTGACCGCGGGGAAGAAGACCGCCCTCAGCGAGGGCGGCTACAGAGGTGTCGAGAGCTGTAGCCGCGGTCGTTGACTGCGGAGATATTGAATTTGAGCAATGAGTTTGCGCGATGAATGAGGTGAGACATCTTAGACGATTGGAGCGAATTTATGTGGCAAACCCGCTGTATTTCGTCACGGTTTGCTCCTATCGCAGAAAATCTATTTTTGATGATAAACGCGCTGTTTCAGTGTTGCATGATGAATGGAAGCAAGCACTCGAGAGGCATGGATGGCTGATTGGTCGCTATGTGGTAATGCCGGACCATGTTCACTTTTTCTGTGCAGAAAGCCCTGCTAGTAACGCCAAGTCGCTCTCGGAATTTATGAAGTGTTGGAAAGAATGGACCTCGAAGGGTGTTTCAGGGGCGCTGGGTATTTCTTCGCCCGTTTGGCAGCGAGAATTCTTTGATCATCTTTTGCGAAGTGATGAGTCGTATGCAGAAAAATGGAGTTATGTGAGGGACAACCCGGTGCGTGCAGGTTTTGTGAAAACTTGGGATAAATGGCCGTATCAAGGGTTTGTGCACTTTGATTCGCCCTTAGGTTTCTAGTTGTAGCCGCGGTCGTTGACCGCGGGGGAAGAAAAACCGCCTTCAGCGAAGGCGGCTACAGAGGAGTTGAAAGTTGTAGCCGCGGTCGCTGACCGCGGAAATGAAGACCGCCCTCAGCGAGGGCGGCTACAGAGTGTGAGGAAAGGTTATTTCGCGTGTTGCGATTTATTGTCAGGCGGTTGTTGCAAATGATTCCGACGCTGTTCGGGGTCATTGCGATTACGTTTGTGCTCTTCAATCTTGTCGGCGGCAGCCCGGCGCGGATGAAACTCGGTGACAAGGCGTCGCCGCGCGCACTGGAGGATTTCGATGAGCAGCGCGGCTACAACAAGCCGCTCTTTTGGGGACGCGCCGTCGCGACACGCGCGCTGGCGGACACACAATTTGAAGGGGGCGCGGGTGCGTGGTCGCATCTGAGCGATGCAGAATGGCGCGACGGCGTGCTCGCTGTCGGTGCGGCAAGCGATTGGAAGGTGCCATTGGCTTTTTCATTGCGACCGGATTCCGCATACGAATGGCGCGTACGCTGGCGCGAGGCGGGTCAATCCGCTTGGCGAACGGAAACGATTGCCGTTGCAGTCGGAGCGGATGCTTCGGTGACGTTGCGCGGGTGGGCGAGGGGAGAATCGCGCGAGGTGGCATTCATTTCTCTACGACGCATCGTGGCGCACCCGTGGGATTCGCAGTTTCTGTTTTATCTGAAACAATTGGCGCGCCTCGATTTCGGCGTATCGAGCAGCGCGAATGAACCGGTGCTGGATTTGCTGAAGGGGGGCATCGGGCCGACGCTGGCGTTGGCATTCCCAATTCTTGTTTTGGAGACCCTAATCAGTGTTTCGCTCGGCTTGTGGTGCGCGGTGTATCGCGATCGCTGGCCGGATCGCCTGCTGGTGATCGGGTCGGTCGCGCTGATGAGTGTGAACTATCTCGTCTGGATCATTGTGGGGCAATACGTCCTTGCGTTCCGGCTCGGCTGGTTTCCGGTGTGGGGCTTTGCGTCGTGGTTCTATCTCGCGCTGCCGGTGTTGATCGGGACGTTCAGCGGGCTGGGTTCGAGTGTGCGGTTCTATCGCACGATTCTGCTCGACGAGATGTATCGCGAATACGTCCGCACCGCGTATGCGAAGGGATTGAGCCGCAAGCGGGTATTGTTTGTACACGTGCTTCGCAACGCGCTTGTGCCGATCATTACGCAGGTCATTCTCTCGATTCCGTTTCTCTACACGGGGAGCCTGCTCCTCGAAAGTTTCTTCGGCATCCCCGGACTGGGCTATCTGAGCGTGAACGCGATCAATGAGAGCGATGTGGATGTCGTGCGCGCCGTGGTGGTGTTCGGTTCCGTTCTCTATCTGTTCAGCAATCTGCTTGCCGATTTGTGCTATGCGTGGGCCGATCCGAGGGTGCGTCTGACATGAAGCGGATCCGTCAGATATTTCGCGGCCGGCCACTCGCGCTCGTCTCACTTGTGGTTGTGCTGCTCTACGCCGTCGTCGCGCTGTATGGCGAGGTGGTGTACCGGCATCATCAGTGGAGCGATTCGACGCCCGCGTATCAGCAGCAGGATATTGCGCAGCAATACGAACCGCCATCCGCGCAGCACTGGATGGGGACGGACGGGTTGGGTCGTGACGTCTTTCTTCGGTTGGTGCAGGGGACGCGCATTGCATTTCAGGTCGGCGTGATCACCTCCTGTATCGCGATTCCGATCGGATTGGTGCTGGGTTTGCTCGCAGGGTATTACGGGGGGCGGGTGGACGATTTTATTGTGTGGCTCTATTCCACATTCGCGGCGATTCCAGGGCTGCTCTTTATTCTTGCCGTTGCGATGGTGGTGGGGAAAGGGCTGACGGGTGTCTTTCTCGGCATCGGGCTGACGACGTGGGTTGGGGTCTGTCGCCTTGTGCGGGCGGAGACGTTGAAGCATCGCGATCGCGCGTATGTGCAGGCGGCGCGCGTACTCGGCTACAGCGCGCCGCGAGTTCTATTCCGCCACATTTTGCCGAATGTATTTCACATCGTGATCGTCGCGTTCACCCTGCGTTTCCCCGCGTCGGTCGGCACCGAGGTGTTCATGAGCTTCCTCGGCATTGGTGTGCAGGGCGAACCGTCGTGGGGGCTGATGCTCAACAGCGCGCGCGGTCGCCTCTGGCAGGGGGTCTGGTGGGAGATGACATTTGTCACGCTTGCGGTCTTCTTCCTCGTTCTTGCGTTCAACGTGTTGGGCGATCAATTGCGCGACGCACTCGATCCGCGATTGCGCGAAGAATAGAGCCTCTTTGGCCGAAGGGCGAGTTACGCGAATTTCAGTCGCATAGTCTGTAGTCCTTTCACGTTCCATGGCATGCCCACATCCTCCAATTCGCAACTAGTTGCGATTTTCGAATGTGTAAACCATGTCTCCGAACACCTGTAAAGGATGTCTCCGGCTTGTACAGGCGGAGCGCACCCGTAGCGGAAATGCGCTCGCTGTGTGAAGTGGGGCTTGTCTTCCGGCGCACGTTCGAGTCAGATACAGGGAAGGATCGAGAGTGCCTGACGCGGTCGTGAGACTACGCCAGCTACAGGCCTCCGGAATGGTAAGGAGCCTGTATGAAGCGTATTTGTGTGTGGGCAGCGTTGAGTCTCTCCGTCTTGTGTGCGGGGGGTGTGTGGGGTGAGACGTGGGAATCGTTCGGGTATCGTCAAGATCGGGGCGGATTGACTATTGAGACGTATACGGGCGATCTGGTGTGGGATGAGGTGCCGTCGCATATTCACGGTTTGCCCGTGGTGGCGATTGGAGACGGGGCTTTTTCCGGCAACACGAAGTTGCAGCGCATTGTGATTCCTCGAGGCATCAAACGCATTGGTGTGGGTGCGTTCAATGGTGCGACAAATTTACAGGATGTGGTGCTGAGCGATGGAGTCGAAGAGATCGGCGCCGGTGCGTTTGAAGGATGTACTGCGCTGCGCCGCATCGAGATTCCCGACAGCGTTCGCGCAATTGAGGATGAGGCGTTCAAGGATTGCAGTGCGCTAGGCGATGTGTTGATTGGCGTCGGACTGAAGACGATTCAGCATCGTGTTTTTGCGGAATGCATCAGCCTGACGAATCTTTACTTTATGGGGGATATGCCCGCGCGAGGTACCGATATCTTGCGGAGCACCCCTTTGACTCGGGTGTATCGTGCCGTCAGCGGCTCTGGATGGAGCGGTACATTTGATGGGAAATCTCTCGCCGTGGGCGTAGTCCGTGAAGAGTGGATTGACCGGAACAGTGGCTTTGGGGGGTCGAATATTTTGGGGCTCCAGCCCGGTGCGCCGACGGGGACGTATTATCTCACGCACTTGATTGCCGGGCCCAGCAACAGCCATTACATCGTTACTAATATTCGAAGTGCTGCGTTTGCCTATCAGGATGCGATTACGAGTGTCTCATTGTTGAGCGGCGCGGCGAAGCTGGGAACGAATCTGTTTTACAACTCTCCGTCGTTGCGGAGCGTGCGGTGGAATGCGGGGCAGAAAGTGGTGCCCGCCCGGACGTTTTACGGGTGCTCGAACTTGGTTGATGTTATTTTGCCGGAAGGCGTGACCACGCTTCGCGATAGCGCCTTTGAGAAATGCGTAAGCCTGAAATCAATTACGCTGCCCAGCACGATCACGAATATTGAGAGTGCCGTCTTTCTTGGGTGCACGAATTTGGTAAGCATCGTGATTCCTGCAGGCCTGGTGAGTATATACGGACAAGTGTTTCGAGAGAATCCGCGGCTTAAGAGCGTCTATTTTCTCGGAAATGTTCCAGATACGAATTTCAGCAATAACTTGTTTTGGAATTCGCCCAATGTGACGGTGTATTACACGGCGGGGGCGACGGGGTGGGGGACGAACTTTTTTGACCGTCCCGTTAAGTTGTGGGATCCGCACGTTGTCGGTGTGGCGAAAGCGGGGGGCGGTGCCGGCGCGATGAATGTCACTGTAGCTGCGGACGAGAATGTGCCCTTTGCGATTGAAGCTACGGATGATTTGAAGCGTGGCGCGTGGTATCGTTTTGCGGTTGTGACGAATTGGACCGATGCGACTGCGATGCGACAGGATCTGTGGGCGACCAACGGACCGGTTTCGGCGTATCGCCTCACGGGTTATTAGCCGCCTTTGCGCGTTGCAGGGCATTTGTTCTATACCGGAATGCGTTGCGTATTTGGCGTGCCGATGTCATGTATCGGTCGCTGTTTTGGAGGTTGTGTGATGCGTTGGATTTTAGTGCTCGGTTTAGTGGCGTTGATGGCGGCGTCGGTGATTGCGGATGACTCGTTTCCGGCGGAAGACTGGAAGGAGTCGGCGAATCCGTTTGCCTCTGCTGATGCGGAGGTTGGCGGCGAGCTGGTGGTGAATGGTGGGCCGTATCCGCGCAGCTTGAACTATCTGCTCGATTCGTCCGTCTCCTCGGCGGATGTATTTGGCAGCTTGTTCGACTCGCTGATGGGGATGGACGCGCTGACGTTTGAATTTCAGCCGGGCCTTGCTGAGCAGTGGAGCGTGTCGGACGACAAAAAGACGATCACAGTCAAACTCGACCCGAAAGCGACGTGGAGCGACGGGCAACCAATCACGGCGGACGATGTCGTATGGACATGGCAGGCCATTCTGGATCCGAAGAATCTGACCGGCCCGCACAAGGTGGATCTCGAGCGTTTTGAGACGCCGGAGGTGTTGGGCGAGCGCACCATCCGTTTTGTTGCGAAAGAGGCGCACTGGAAGAACTTATTAAGTGTTGCGGGATTTCAGGTGTTGCCCAAGCACGCGATGGAGAAGCTCGACTTCAACAAGATCAATTTCGAGTTCCCAGTCGTGTCGGGCCCATACCGGTTGGCAGAGTTGAAAGAAGGTCTCTACTCGCGACTCTCACGCCGCGACGATTGGTGGCAGATCGGCTATCTTCGAAATCGGGGTGTAGGGAATTTCAGCTCGATTCGCTTCCTCTATTTTCAGGAGCGCGACAATGCGTTCGATGCGTTTAAGAAAGGTACCGTTGATTTTTACCCCGTCTATACCGCGCACCAGTGGGTGAATCAGACCAGTGGCGACCGCTTCGACCGGAACTGGATCGTGAAGCAGAAAATCCGCAACTACAACCCGGTCGGATTTCAGGGTTTCGCAATGAACCTGCGACGCGCGCCGTTCGATGACGTGCGCGTGCGCAAGGCGCTCGCTCTGCTGTTGGATCGCGAGAAGATGAACAAGACGCTGATGTACGATCAGTATTTCCTGCACCGCTCCTATTTCGAGGACCTCTACTCGCCGGAGCACCCGTGCCCGAACCCGACAGTCCCGTTCGACAAAGAGGCCGCGCGCGCGCTGCTGAAAGAAGCCGGGTGGAAGGCGAACCCTTCCACGGGGCTGCTGGAGAAAGACGGCAAGCCGCTGCGCTTCACATTTCTCACGCGCGACGCGACGAGCGATCGTTTCCTCGTGATCTACAAGGAAGATTTGAAAGATGTCGGCATCGAAATGGATCTCGTGCAAAAGGACTGGTCCGCGTGGATGAAGGACATGGACGAGTTCAATTTCGACATGACCTGGGCGGCGTGGGGCGGGAGTGTCTGGCGCGATCCGGAATATCAGTGGTCGAGTGCAGAGGCGGAGCGCCCGGCAAGTCAGAACATTACCGGCTTCAAAAACGAGCGCGTGGATGAGCTGATCGCGCGGCAGCGGACGGAATTCGATCTGGAGAAGCGCAACGAGATTTTGCGTGAGATAGACGGAATCCTCGTGAAGGAGTTTCCCTACGTTCTGCTCTGGAATATCAACTACACGCGCCTGTTGTACTGGAACAAGTTCGGGATGCCCTCGACCGTTCTCGGCAAATACGGCGATGAGCGCGCGGCGTACAGCCTGTGGTGGTTCGATGAGGATTCGAATGAAAGCCTGTCGCAATCCATGAGCGAAGGTCTGCCGCTGCCGCGCCGCCCGGAGACGGTTGTGTTTGACGAGGCGTTCCGCTTGTAGAAGCGCGCGAAAGTCGTCAATCTAGCGGTCTGGCTTGCACACGTTGTATGGACCGTCTCAGCTATTTTATCCGCCGCCTTCTGCTCGTGATCCCGACGTTCATCGGGATCACGTTTGTGTGCTTTGCGATCTGCCAGTTTGTGCCGGGCGGGCCGGTGGAGCAGACGCTGATCCGGATGCGCGGGATGGGCGACACGGCGCGCGGGGCATCGGGTGTTGCCGCGATCGGGCCGGAACAGCGCAAGGCGATTGAGGCGCATTTCGGCTTCGATAAGCCGATTCCGCAGCGCTACTGGAAATGGCTGTGGAAGGACCGGATGGGGCTCGCGGTTGATTCGTACCTCTATCCGAACAAGAAAGTCTGGCAGTTGATCGTCGAGCGCTTCCCCGTTTCGCTGATCTTTGGGCTGACCGGATTTTTTCTGACCTATCTGGTGTGTATTCCACTCGGGATTATGAAGGCGTTGCGGCACGGGAGTGCCTTCGATATCGCATCCAGCGTCATCGTTTTCACCGGCTATGCGATCCCTGCGTTTGCCTTCGGCATGGTGTTGAAGAGTTTATTCTGCGGAACGACGGATTTCGCATTGGACTGGTTTCCCGTCGCCGGGTTTCACTCGATTCATTTCGACTCGCTCCCGTTGTGGGGGAAGGTGAAGGACATCGCGCACCACATGTTTCTTCCGGTCCTGTGCTACACGATTGGCAACTTCGCTGTCCTGACGCTTCTGATGAAGAATTCAATGATGGAGCAGGTGAGTCAGGATTATGTCCGCACCATTCTGGCGAAAGGAGGGAGCCTGCGTTATGCGATCTGGCGACACGCGCTGCGCAACGCGCTGGTGCCGGTTGCGACGGGGATTGGTGGCGTGCTCACTGTGATGTTTGCAGGGGCGGTATTGATTGAAAAAGTGTTCGAGATTCCCGGGATGGGGCGACTGAGTCTGGAGGCGATTGTCAGTCGCGATTATATGCTCTTTATGGGGATTTTGGGGCTGACTTCGATTTTGGGTTTGCTGGGTCGGATTCTTTCCGATTTCGCCTATGTGCTGATTGACCCGAGGATTCATTTCCGATCATGAAGCGCCTCGACTGGTTTCATCCGATCACGCGCAGGCGGATACGCCGCTTCCTCGAAATCCGCCGCGCATCGTGGTCATTCGCGATTCTGGCGATTGCGTTTCTCGTCAGCCTCGGCACAGAGCTTTTTTGCAATCAGGATCCGCTCTATCTCCGTTTTGAAGGGCGCAGCTATTTCCCGGTGTTTCGGTTTTATCCCGAGCGCACCCTGCTGGGCGCGGGGCCGGACACGCGCGTGGACTACAAGACGCTGGTGCAGAGCGAGCGTTTTCGGGCGGATCCGCGGAATCGTGTAGTCTGGCCGCTGGTGTCGTTCGGGCCGATGGAGATTGTGCCGCCGGAGCGCGTAGAGCTTCCGGACGAAGTCTGGGTGCGCATTGCGCATGAACCACGATTGGCGAGCGTGAACCTTACACCCGATCTGATAGTCACGCGCGGTGTGGCGGCGGGCTATTTTTTCGATCGCACGGATGGGGAGGAAGAAGGGCTCGCGCTGGCGGATGTGTGGACGTTGCCTGAATCGGTGAGCGCAGGTATTTCCCGGCGGTTCCGGAATGAAGATTCGCCCGCCGTTGCAGGCGTGGCGGTGCGGCGCGATGGATTGCAGGCGGAAGTTTCGCTGCCGCCGTTCGCGCCGCGTGCGGCAGCGCCGAAGACTGTGCGCCTGACATTCCGGGAGCAGTTACCGCGCGATGCAGAACAGCGTGTGGCATTGACGCGCGCGCTTGAGCCGGCATCGGGCGAGTGGCCTGCGATATGGGGGAAATTGGGCGGGGAAGATCGCGCGCGAATTCTCGACGCGGCAGCGCAGCGGTTTGAAGCACTCGTGGATCCGATGATCGTTTCGATGGGCGGCCAGTCGTATCGGATTCGGTTCGAGCGCGAGGATGTGCGGTATCCATTCCGGCCTGTGGCGGGACATCCGCTAGGATTGGATAGTGCGGGACGCGATGTGCTGGCGCGGTTGATTTACGGGTTCCGGACTTCGATGGTGTTTGGATTGCTGCTGGTGGCGGCATCGCTCTTTGTCGGGACGCTGGTGGGCGCGGCGCAGGGGTATTATGGCGGGCGCTTCGATTTGCTGGGGCAGCGCGTGATTGAGATTTGGGATGCGCTGCCGTTCCTTTACATCCTGATTTTGATCGGATCGGTGTATGGGCGCGGGTTCGGGTTGCTGCTGGTTTGCTATGCGCTCTTCAACTGGATTGGCATTTCGTACTACATGCGCGCAGAATTTTTGCGGCTGCGCGGCTGGACGTTTGTGGAAGCCGCGCGCGCGCAGGGGTTGCCTGCAAGGCTGATCATGTTTCGGCACATTCTGCCGAACGCGTTGGTGCCGCTGGTGACGTTCTTTCCGTTCTCGCTCGTCAGCGCGATCGGGGTGTTGGCGGCGTTGGATTTTCTCGGATTCGGGTTGCCGCCGCCGACGCCGAGTTGGGGCGAGATGCTTTCGCAGGCACAGGAATATCCGTGGGCGTGGTGGTTGACGCTCTATCCGTCGCTGGCGCTTTTTGTGGTGATGTTGTTGGGAGTATTTATCGGGGAGGGCGTCCGGCAGGCGTTCGATCCGAAGCCGTTTTCGAAGATGGAATAGATTTTTGAACAGAAGACGCAAAGTCGCAAAGATTGAAGAAGTGTTTGAACGTGTAGGGGCGCGAGTGCGGCGCCTGGAGGGGCGCGATGCATCGCGGCCGTACAGAAGCGATGAGTGAGAGAAAGAAAATTTTAGAAGTGCGCGATCTTTCTGTGGAGTTCGATACGGAGGGTGGGCGTGTGCGTGCGGTGGATCGGGTGAGTTTCGATCTGCGCGCGGGCGAGGTGCTGGGGGTGGTGGGCGAGTCGGGTTGCGGGAAAAGCGTCACAGCGCTGAGCATGATGCGGCTGCTACCGTCGCCGCCGGGGCATATTGTGAGCGGGTCGGTGATGCTGGATGAGCGCGATATATTGCAGATGCCGATTGCGGAGCTGCGGAAATTGCGGGGGAAGCGGATCAGTATGATTTTTCAGGACCCGATGTCGGCCCTCTCGCCGCTGCACCGGATCGGGAATCAGTTGGTTGAGGTGCAGCAGTTGCACGACAACGTGCCGACGCGCCGCGCGTGGGAGGTGGGCGCGGAATGGCTCGCGAAAGTCGGAATTCCGGATGCGGCGGAGCGGATGAACGCGTGGCCGCACGAGCTTTCCGGCGGGATGCGGCAGCGCGTGATGATCGCAATGGCGCTGATGTTGCGCCCTGAAGTGGTGATTGCCGATGAGCCGACGACGGCGCTGGACGTGACGATTCAGGCGCAGATATTTGGGCTGATGCGCGATTTGAAGGATGCGAAAACGGCGCTGATGTTGATTACGCACGATATGGGCGCGATCTGGGAAATGTGTGATCGGGCGCTGGTGATGTATGCGGGGCAGATTGTCGAATCTGCGCCCGTGCGTGAGCTGTTTAGCAACCCGCGGCATCCCTATACGGCCGGTCTGCTGCGCTCGATGCCGCGCGGTCCGCGAACGGGGAACCGGCTGGAAACGATCCCCGGTCAGGTGCCATCGCCAAAGGATTATTCGAAAGCATGCCGATTTGCGGATCGTTGCCCGCACGTCTGGTCGCTGTGCCGCGAAAAGGAGCCGGAGCTGTTTGAAGTCAACGCGGCACATCGCGCGGCGTGCCATCTCGTGCCGGAGGGCCGGAAGCCGTGAGTGTGCCGCTTCTTGAACTGAATGGATTGACGACGTGGTATCCGATCCGGCGCGGTGTCTGGTCGCGCACCGTTGGACACGTTCAAGCACTTACGGATGTGAATCTCACTATTCGCGCGGGTGAGACGGTCGGAATCGTGGGGGAATCGGGCTGCGGCAAGACAACACTGGGCCGCACGATTGTGGGGTTGGAGCGACCGCTGTCGGGAACGATGCGGCTGCGCGGCGAAACGCTGCCCGGTGGGATTCGCGCCGCTGCGGTGCAGCGGCAGGTGCAGATGATTTTTCAGGATCCCGCCGCAGCGCTGAATCCGCGATTGACGGTTCTGGATTTGCTTACGGAAGCACTCGCGTATCACGGTTTGCTGACCACCTCGCGCGAGGAGACCGCCCTTCAACTGTTGCGCGATGTCGGGCTGGATTCGTCGGCGTTGCACCGCTATCCGTTTGAATTTTCCGGCGGTCAGCGCCAGCGCATCAGTGTTGCGCGCGCGCTGGCATTGCGTCCGTCTCTGATCATTTGCGACGAGGCGGTCAGCGCGCTCGATGTTTCCGTGCAGGCGCAGGTGTTGAACCTGTTGATGGATGTGAAGGAGAAATATCAGCTCTCTTACCTATTTATATCGCACGATATCAACGTGGTTCGCTTCATTGCCGATCGCGTCGCTGTGATGTACCTCGGGCGAATTGTGGAAGAAGGGCCGACCGAGGCGGTAATTGGCGATCCGAAGCACCCCTACACGCAGGCGCTCGTCAGCGCCGTGCCCGTAGCGGGGCGAGAGGCATCGAAGCGGCAGCCCCTGCGGGGCGAATTGCCATCGCCCGCGCGGCCGCCTGCGGGGTGTCCCTTCCATCCGCGCTGCCCGAAGGTGATGGACGTGTGCAGGACGGTTGCGCCGCCGGTAATTTCGATGGAAGAGCGGAAAGTAAGTTGCCATCTGTACGCGCGCGAATTATCCTCTGACTAAGGAGGAACGGCTATGAACAGAGTGCCAACTGTGCGGCAGATTATGGTCACGAAGCTTGTGACGCTGCGACCGGAGCAGCCCATTCGCGAAGCGATTGATATTCTCTTGAAGAATCGCATTTCGGGCGCGGCGGTGTTGGATGACAAAGGAGCATTGATCGGGATGCTCTCCGAGAAAGACTGCTTGAAGGTCATTGCGAACGATGCCTTCCACAACACGGACCCGGATCACGTTTCCGACTATATGTCGCGGACGCTGACGACGATTGAGCCGGAAGCGGATTTGTTTCGAGCGGCAGATATGTTTTTGAAAAACAGTTTTCGCCGTTTGCCGGTGGTCGAGAACGGGCGTGTTGTGGGGCAGATCAGCCGTCGCGATGTGTTGAACGCCGCGCGGCAACTTGCCGATGCGCCGCCGGTCCCGAAGCCGTGGTCGGACTCGAAATACATCACCGACGAAGTGAAAGCCGCGCTTGCGGACAAGCCGAAGCCGAAATAGGCCGGCGACTTGATGGAGTAGACGGCGGTTGATTGCACCCTCGCAGGGAGAATCCTCTTATTTGTCTGGATGGAGGATGGGGAGATTTGTAGCTTGTCTCTTTCTCTGCGGAGGCGTTGGTTTTGGAAATTGGTCCTGGAACAGTTGTATTGGTGACGGGGGCGACGGGGTTCACCGGGTCGGTGTTGACGCGCAAGCTGGTTGAGCGCGGGGCGACGGTGCGCGCGATTGCGCGGAATGAACCGCCGGAATCGCTGCGCGCGTTACCGGTGCAGTGGTTCCGTGGGCAGGTCTACGATCCGGATGTTGTCCGCGCAGCGGCGTCGGGCGTTCACTTTGTTTTTCACGTGGCGGCAGCCTATCGCGCGGCGGGCGTGAAGGACGAGGTGTATGAACTCGTCCACGTGACCAGCACGAAGCTGCTGGTGGAGGCGGTTGCGAATCAGCCGGATTTCCAACGCTTTGTTCACGTCTCCACGGTGGGCGTGCACGGGCACATTGACAATCCGCCTGCGGACGAGACGTACCGTTTTGCGCCGGGCGATTTGTATCAGAACACGAAAGCCGAGGCGGAGCGATGGCTGCACGCGAATGCACCGCGTTTCAAGGTTTCGTACACCGTGATTCGACCGGCAGCGATCATGGGACCGGACGATACGCGTCTGCTCAAGGTATTCAAAATGGCGACGAAACCGGTGTTCCCGATGTTGGGTTTTGGCAAATGCCTGTATCACTTGATCCACGTCGAAGATTTGACGGATGCGATGCTGGTGGCGGCGGTGCATCCGGCAGCGGACGGAGAGGCGTTCATTGTGGGGAACACCGAACCGGTGCGCTTGGTGGACATGGGCCGCTTGATCGCGCGGACGCTGGGGTATCCCTTCATTCCCGTCCGGATTCCTGCGTGGCCGTTTTTTATGGCGGCGGGTGTGTGCGAGGCGATCTGTAAGCCGCTGGGGAAAGAGCCACCACTGCATCGGCGGCGCGTTGCATTTTTTACGAAAGATCGCGCGTTCAACACGGCGAAGCTGCGGAACCGGTTGGGATTCACGCCGCGCTTTACAAATGAGACAGGGATTGTGGAGACGGCAAAAGGGTATGCGGCGAAGGGGTGGCTAAAGTCGCGGCGGTGAGCCGCGGGGCGGGCCTGAAGTTGGTGCGCGATTTTCCGGACGCAGTTGTGTAGAGTGGCGCGCGAGGAATTATGAGTCGGGAATCAGTTGAGATTCAGAAAGAGCTGTTCGCGGAAAAGAAGTCCGCGTTGGCGAAGTATCGCGATCTGGTCGTGGGTCGGTCGGGGTTTTTCGCGCTGCTGAAATATGAACTGATCACGGCGTTCAGCTATTGCCCCGGCGCGTTCGGGTTGTTTATCCGCAGCAAGCTCTATCCGCGTCTGCTGGGTGCGTGCGGGCGCGGAGTGGTGTTTGGGACGGGCGTGGTGCTTCGGCACCCGCACAAGATACGGATTGGCGACAACGTGGTGATTGATGATCACTGCGTACTCGATGCGAAAGGGCAGTCGAACGAGGGCATTGACATCGCGAGCGGCGTGTTCATCGGACGCAACAGCATTTTGAGTTGCAAGAACGGCGATATTGTCTTGGGCGAGCAGGCGAACATTGGGTTCAACTGCGAGGTGTTTTCCGGCGCGCGGGTGGAGATTGGCGCGCGGGTGATGCTGGCGGCCTACACGTATGTGATCGGCGGCGGCCATGCGTATGACCGGATTGATGTTTCGCCTCTTGAGCAATCGCGCACGGCGGTGGGGGTGACGATTGGAGACGGAGCGTGGTTGGGCGCCGGTGTGAAGGTACTGGACGGAACTTCGGTCGGCGCAAACTCGATTGTGGGCGCGGGCGCGGTGGTGACGAAGGCGATTCTGCCCAACTCGATTGCGGCGGGGATTCCCGCTGAGGTCTTGCGGAGCCGATCCTGATGGACGCGCAGGGCCGGTTCACGATTCTGCATTTATGCGAACACTTCGGCGGTGCCGAAGCGACGCTGCATGGAGTCGCGCGCGCGTTTCAGTGGTGGATTCCCAGTTTTGACGCGAAGCGATTCCGCGTGTTGCTGTGTAGCCGCAAGGGGTGGGACAAAGCGGCGGAGCAGATGAAGGCGGCGGGCACGACGCCGTACACGCTGGGATATGGGAAGATGGATCCGCGCAATTTGTTCGCGCTGATTCGGCTTATCCGCAAAGAGCGGGTGGATTTAATTCACGCGCACGGGTATGGCGCGTGCACGTGGGGACGGATTGCGGGATTGCTCCTACGCCTGCCGGTGATTGTCCACGAGCGCTGCAACTACTCAACCGTGCCGCTGTATCAGCGCCCAGTGGAATGGCTGCTCGCGCCGTTCACGACGTACGCGTTCGCGGTGTCGGAGTCCACGCGCCAGTTTTGCATCCACAAACGCTACTTGAAGCCCGAGCGGGTGCAGACGCTGTACAACGGGATTCTGATGACCGATGTGCCGGCGGCGTCGCCGGAATGGAAGGCGGCATTGCGGAAAGAGTACGGCGTGCCGGGCGACGCACTGTTGCTGGGGATCGTGGGACGGATCGAGAGCCACAAGGGGCATCTCGATGCGCTGCGCGCGGTGAAGATTGTGTTGGAGACGCATCCAACGGTGCGGCTGTGGATTGTGGGCGATGGCGCGTATGAAGCGGTCGTGAAGCAATTTGTCGCGGACAACGGGTTATCGCATGCGGTGCAGTTTCTCGGGTTCCGTCGCGACGTGCGGCAGGTGATTCAGTGCTTCGATGTGCAGATATTCCCCAGCCATCAGGAAGGGACACCGAACACGCTGTATGAAGCGATGTTGGCGGGACTGCCTGCGGTTGCGAGTACGGCGGACGGGCAGGGCGAAATTCTGGAACACGAGAAGACGGCGCTGCTGTACGAACCGGGCGATTCTGCGGCGTTGGCGCGGCATCTGACGCGAATGCTCGACGACGCCGCGTTGCGTAAACAGTTGAGTGCGGCGGTGCGGGAGCGCATCAGGGACTTCGACGGGATGCGCTGCGTGCACACGATGGAAGCTGTGTACGAGCGCTTGCTTGCGAAGCAGCGGTGATTCGTTTCTCGCGCGATTTTTTCCAAGCATTGGAAGTGCATTTCGGATAGAGTTCCAAGCCTTGGAAATTTGGAGTGCAACATTTTCTGTGAGGATGAGTGGAATGAAGCGTGTTTGGATGGCGATTGCGTTTTTGTGCATGGCGGGGTTCGCATCGGCGCAGGTGCGCGTGGTGAAAACTGCGGGGCAGAAGACGACGATTGATTGGTCGGCGTATCAGGCGGGCGACGCGGTGGGGCAGACCTTTATTAAGGTGTTGGGCGACGATTTGCTGCGCTCGGGATGGTTCACGCGCGGGGCGCCGGGCCAGGCGGAACTGGCGTTGACGGGCCAGGCGGCACAGGGCGGTGCGCAGGCGATTGTGTATGAGCGGGCGGCGCGTCAGCAGGTGTATGGAAAGCGGTATCCGCTTTCGGCACAGGATGCGCGGCGCGTGGCGCACATTGTGGCGGATGAGATTGTGGCGGCGGTGACGGGCAAGCGCGGGATTGCGTCGGGCCGGATTGCGCTGGTGGGTACGCGGACGGGCAAGAAAGAGTTGTATCTGATGGATGCGGACGGGCAGGGCTTGCAGCAGTTGACGCACGACAATTCGGTGAGCATCGCGCCGAACTGGGGGCCGGGCGGGCGACAGATCATTTATACGTCATACTTGAAGGGGTTCCCTGATATTTTCCTGATTGATGTGGCATCGGGTGCGCGGCGACGTGTGGCATATTATTCGGGGCTGAACACGGGTGGTGCGATTTCGCCGGATGGGCGCGAGATGGCGATGATTCTGTCTCGCGACGGGAATCCGGATTTGTATGTGCGCGATTTGAATGGAGGCCAGTTGACGCGGCTGACGCAGACGCAGCGTTCGGCGGAGGCAAGCCCTTCGTGGTCGCCGGATGGACGGCAGATTGTGTATGTGTCGGATCAGTCGGGCGCGCCGCAACTTTATATCGTGAGCCGCAGCGGCGGGCAGCCGCGCCGCTTGACGAGTCGCGGTTCGCAGAACGTTGCGCCGGATTGGGGCGCGAACAACGGAATTGCCTACGCGAGTCTTTTTGGCGGGCGCTGGAACATCTCGATTGTGGATCCGAACGGTGGAGAACCGCGCCAGATCACGCCGGGCGACGCGGACTATGAAGACCCGAGTTGGGCGCCGGACGGGCGGCACTTGGTTGCGGGTCGCGCGGTTCGCTATGCTTCGCGGGTAGTCTTGCTTGACACCATGGGGGATTCGCCCATAGTTTTGACAGATTATCCGGGTGATTGGACTTCTCCCGCGTGGGCCCCGGTCCAGTAGAATAAGGTCGGTTTGTTTTGCGCAGATGATCTGCGTACGGAGGTATGGTGTGAAAAGCGTGTGGAAGATCGGTTTATTGATTGTGATGGCGTCAGCGGTCGCGATGACGGGCTGCAAAAAGAAGCCCAAGAGCGGCTCGGGAATTGACGGTGTGGGCGGTGTTGGCGGCGTGATGGGTTCGGATCTGTATGGCGATGGTCTGGGCATGCGTCCGGACAGTCTGACCGAGATTGCGAGCCAGTTCGGTTCGGTATATTTCGACTTCGACAGCGCGCAGGTTAATCCGGCGGAGCGTTCGAAAGTTGAAGCCGTTGCGCAGTATCTCAGCTCGCATGCAAACATCGGCGTGATTGTTGAAGGTCACGGCGATGAGCGCGGCAGCAACGAGTATAACCTCGCGTTGGGTGAGCGCCGTGCGCTGGCCGTTCGCGCGTATCTCGTGAGCCTCGGCATTGACGGGGGTCGCGTTCAGACGAAGAGCTATGGCGAAGAGCGCCCGGTTGCGCTGGGTCACGACGAAGCGTCGTGGGCGCAGAACCGCCGTGCGGACTTCCAGTTGTTCCAATAAGAACATCGGCAGTGTTTCGAAAACCGCCGCGCGATTGAGCGCGGCGGTTTTCTTTTTAAGCAACAGGGGATTCCGCGGATACAGCCGAAGAGGCAGCGTGAAATCGCGTGAGAGCGCTTGCGCGATGTGCGGGAACGTGGTGACATGGCGGGCATGTCTGTGTTGGCATTTTTAGGAGGCGTGATCGGCGGAGGTGAGACGATTCTCATTTTGCTGGTGGCGCTGATGCTGTTCGGGTCGAAAAATCTGCCGGGCATTGCGCGAACGATCGGCAAGACGATCGGGCAGGTCCGGCGTGCAGCGGACGATGTGCGCAACGAAGTGATGAAGGTTGCGGAGGACGAGGCGGACTCACCGGAAGCGAAGAAGCCGGCGGCGCCTGTACTTCCTCAACCTCGTCCACCGGAGGAGGGCGCGGATGAGCGGGTTTCGCGCTGATCCGGGCGAGGAGCGGAAGCCGTTCCTCGCGCATTTGGAGGATCTGCGGCGCGTCCTCTTGCGGGTTGCGGCGGTGCTGGCGGTGGGGATGGGTATTGCGCTGGCCTTTACGCCTCGAATTCTCGAATTGTTGAAGGCACCGCTGTACGGAATGGTGGAGAATCCGAACACCTTCCTGCGCTCAATCGAAGTCGCCGGTGCCTTCACGGCGACGCTGCGGATTGCGTTTTGGAGCGGATTGGTTCTGTCCACGCCATTTCTCGTGTTGATCATCGGCGCCTATCTGCTGCCCGTCCTCACACCGAAGGAGCGGCGCGCGATTGGCGGGGGGGGAGTGGCAAGTGTCCTGCTCTTTGCGGGCGGTGTATGGATGGGCTATGTCTTCACGCTGCCTTTTGCGCTGCGGGCGATGTTTGCGTTGCATGCGTGGTTGGGGATCATGGCGGAGTGGACGCTGACGAGTTATGTGACGTTTTCAACACAGGTGCTGGTGGCGTTCGGGTTGGCGTTTGAGTTGCCGGTGGTGATTCTGATTTTGGGTCGCCTCCAAATTGTGTCGTCACAATGGTTGCGCACCTATCGCCGTCATGCGATTGTGGTTATTCTCATTATTGCTGCGATCCTGACGCCGCCGGATGTGTTCACACAGATGTTGATGGGGATTCCATTGATTGCGATGTATGAGGCGTGCATCTGGTTGATCTGGAGTTGGGAGCGGGCTGATCGGAGAACGGCATGACGTTGCGTTTGGCCAGTTTTGGAGTGCGCGGATTTGTAGGTGAATCGCTGACGCCGCGCGTGGCGATGGATTATGCGGCGGCGTTCGGCACATTTGTGGACGGAGGGCGGGTGTTGCTGGGGCGCGATACGCGCTATTCGAGTCCGATGCTGCATTCGGCGGTGTTGGCGAGTTTGTTGAGTTGCGGATGCGAGGTGTTGGATTTCGGTATTTGCCCGACTCCGGTGTTGCAGTTCAGTGTGCGGCCGTATCAGGCGGCGGGCGCGATTTCGATTAGTGGCGGGCACAATCAGATGGGGTGGAACGCGCTCACGCTGTTGGGGCGCGATGGCGCGTTTCTGGATCCTGCGACGGGCGAGGCGTTGCTAGGCGCATTTCATGCGACGGACTTTTTGATGCGCGACGCGATGAGCATCGGCGCGCGCGAGGTGGTGTCGGACTATTTCGCGCCGTATCTGAAGGCGCTTTCGGCACAGGTGGATCGCGAGGCGATCCGGCGCGCGGGCTATACCGTGTTGATTGATCCGGTCGGCGGCGCAGGATGCCCATTCCTCGATGATTTTGCGCGCGAGTTCGGCCTGCATCTGGTTGCGATCAATCAGGATCCGTCGGGCTATCTGGCGCGCGACCCGGAGCCGCGTCCGCGCACCGCGCGGCAGATGGCATCGTTCATCCGGCACGTGAAGGGGCATGTGGGCTTTGTATTGAGCAGCGACATGGGGCGGGTGTCGCTGGTGACGGATGCGGGCGAGCCGTTGAGCGAAGAGTTCACATTGCCGTTGCTGGTGCGCTCGCTGTTGCGGCAGCAGGTGGGGCCGGTGGTGACGAATTGCTGCACGAGCCGGATGGTGGATGATGTTGTTGCTGCGGCGGGTGCGCCGTTGCTGAAGACGCCGGTGGGACAGGCGTTTGTCGCGGCGCGGATGACGGACGAACAGGCGCGCGTGGGGGGCGAGGGGAGTGGGAGTGTGGCGGTGCCGGAGTTCAGCCGCGGGTTTGATGGATTTTTGGCGATGGCGCTGGTGTTGGACATGATGGCGCGGACGAAGGAATCGCTCGCAGCGCTGGTGCGTTCGCTGCCGCGCTATCACATGGTGAAGAAGAGCGCGGTGAGCGGATCGCGCACGGCCTATCTGGTGCTGGATCAATTTCTGGCGCAGAGCGCGTCGTTTGGTGCGGAGTCGGTGGATTTGACGGATGGCGTGCGACTGGATTGGGAGGATGGCTGGCTGCATGCGCGCGTATCGCACACGGAGCAGATTATTCGCGTTTTGTCGGAGGCGCGCACACGAGAGGTTGCGGAGCGGCGCGCAGAAGAGGCGCTGCGCTTGATCGGGCAGGGGCTGTGAGATGAAAGAATCACTCAAAGTCGGTGTATCGGGCGTGCGCGGAATTGTCGGCGCGTCGTTCACGCCGCAGTTGGCGGCGAGTTTTGCGCAAGCGTTCGGCACGTTCATCGGGCGCGGGCCGGTGCTGGTGGGGCGCGATACGCGTCCGAGCGGGTTGATGCTGGAATATGCGGTCGTGGCGGGATTGCAGAGTGTGGGGTGCAAGCCGGTTCTGCTCGGCGTGGTGCCGACGCCGACGGTGTTGTTGATGACAAAAGAGCTGGGCGCGCGGGGCGGCATCGCGATCACGGCGAGCCACAATGCGGCGGAGTGGAACGCGCTGAAGTTCGTGGACCGACGCGGCTTGTTTTTGGAGGAGAATCGCGCGCAGGAGTTGTTCGACGTCTATCACCAGCAGGATTTTCCGATGGTGGAGGAGGCCGATCTGCCCTCCACGTCAACGCTTGCGAATCCCGTGGAGCCGCACTTCAAGCGCGTGGTGGACTATGTGGATGCGGCGGCGATCCGGAAGCGGCGCTTCCGCGTGGCCGTGGATGTGGTCAATGGGGTCGGCGCGCTGTATTCGGTTCCTTTCCTGCGCGATTTGCTGGGCTGCGAGGTGGTGGCGGTTCACGATGCGCCGACGGGCCGGTTCGAGCGCGATCCGGAGCCGTTGCCGGAGCATCTCGGCGCGCTGAGTCGTGCGGTGGTGGAGCATGCGTGCGACATCGGATTTGCGCAGGATCCGGATGGCGACCGGCTGGCGATTGTGAATGAGCGGGGTCAGCCGATTGGAGAGGATTTGACGCTGGCCTTTAGTGCGCGACAGGTGCTGGAGGCGCATGGGAAAGGTCCGGTTGCGATCAGCCTCTCGTGCAGTCGCGCGGTGGAGGACGTAGTGCGCGGATTGGGGTGCGAGGTGACGCGCACGCGGATCGGCGAGACGAACGTCGCGCGGGTAATGCAGGAGCAGGGTGCGGTTGTTGGCGGCGAGCACAATGGCGGGGTGATCATTCCCGAGATTCACACGTGCCGCGATAGCTTTGCCGCGATGGCGGTGATTCTGGAGTTGCTGGCGCGGACGGGGAAGAGCGTTTCGGCTGTACGGGCGGAGATTCCCGGTTATGTGATGGTGCGCCGCAAGATGCCCGCGCGCGCGGAGCGCGCACCGGAAGCTCTCCGGGAACTGCGGCGACATTATACGGACCGGAAAATGAACTTTCTGGACGGACTGTTCATTGAGTTCGAGCAGGCATGGGCGCATGTTCGCCGTTCGAATACGGAACCGGTGGTGCGTCTGACGGTGGAGGCGCCGGATCGCACGCGCGCGGACGCGCTGGCGGACGAAATCGAACAGTTTGTTACGGCTTTTCTGGACTGAGAGCGGTTTTCTTTGCGACACTCGCCGCTTGCCATCCCCCCTGCGAGGCCGTAGCGTCGCGGGTTTCTATTTATCCATGAGGCGTTTATGCAGTGGTTGATCAAGAAGATTGTCGGCACGAAGAACGAGCGGGACTTGAAGTTGTCGCGCCCGCTGGTGCAGCGCATCAATGCGCTGGAGGTTGAACTCCAGAGCTTGAGCGATGACGCGCTTCGCGCGAAGACGGTGGAGTTCCGCGAGCGCCTCGCAAAGGGCGCCACGCTGGACGACCTGATGCTGGAAGCGTTTGCGGTGGTCAAGAATGCGTGCCGCCGACTGTGCGGGACGACGGTCAATGTGTGCGGTCACGATCTCACGTGGGAGATGGTGCCGTTCGATGTGCAATTGATCGGCGGGATGGCGCTGCATCAGCGCAAGATCGCGGAAATGGCAACGGGCGAAGGAAAGACGCTTGTCGCCACGCTGCCGACCTATCTGAACGCGCTGAGCGGACGCGGCGTGCACGTGGTGACGGTGAACGATTACCTTGCACGACGCGACTCGGAGTGGATGGGGCACGTCTATAAATACCTCGGGTTGACCGTCGGTTGTATTCAGAACCAGATGAATCCGTCCGAGCGCCGCGCGATGTATGCGTGCGACATTACATACGGGACGAACGCGGAATTCGGGTTCGACTATCTGCGCGACATGGGCATGGCCTATCGTCCGGAGGAGATGGTGCAACGCGGGCATTTCTTCGCGATTGTGGACGAAATTGACAGCATCCTGATTGACGAAGCGCGTACGCCGCTGATCATTTCCGGCCCGGCACCGCAGAGCGGTACACAGCAATATCTCGCGCTCAAGCCGCACGTGGAGCGGCTCGTGCGCCGTCAGCGCGATGCGTGCAACCGCCTGATGGAAGAGGCCAAGCAATTGATTGAGAAGGGCGAGACGGAAGAGGCGCAACTCAAGTTGTATCAGGTCAATCAGGGCATGCCGCGCCATCCGCAATTGCAGCGTATGCTCGAAGAGCCGGCGCACCGCAAATTGCTCGAGAAGATTGATGCCGCGATGCTGACGGATATGCGCAAGGAGCAGGCGCGCGCATTGCGTGAGCAGCTTTATTTCACAATTGACGAGAAGGGGCACGACGCGAGTTTGACGGAGCGCGGTTGCGAAGCGTTGAGTCCGAACGACCCCGAGGCGTATGTGCTGCCCGATCTCGTCTCGCAGTTGTCCGATCTCGATGGCGATGCGACGTTGACGGAGGAACAGCGATTTGAAAAGCGCGCGGAGCTGCAAACCCGTTTTGCCGAGAAGAGCGAGCGGATCCATTCGGTGGACCAGTTGATTCGCGCGTACAGCGTCTACGAGAAAGACGTGCAGTACGTCGTGCAGGAGAATCAAGTCATCATCGTGGATGAATACACGGGCCGCTTGATGCCGGGGCGCCGTTGGAGCGATGGATTGCATCAGGCTGTGGAGGCGAAGGAAGGCGTCAAGATTGAGCGCGAGACGCAGACACTTGCGACGATCACGATTCAGAACTACTTCCGCATGTACGAGAAACTCGCGGGCATGACGGGTACGGCGGAAACCGAGGCGGACGAGTTCCACCAGATATACAAACTCGATGTGATGGTGATTCCGACGAACCGGCCGGTGCGCCGCGTAGACAGCAACGACCTGATTTACAAAACGAAGCGCGAAAAATTCAATGCGGTGATTGAGGAGATCACGGAGTGCCACAAGCGCGGACAGCCGGTGCTGGTCGGTACGATTTCGGTCGAAACCTCGGAGTTGCTGAGCCGCATGCTTCGGCGTCAGGGTATTCCGCACAACGTGTTGAACGCCAAGAATCACGCGCGCGAAGCGGAGATTGTCTCGCTCGCCGGACAGGCGGGTGCGATCACGATTGCCACGAACATGGCCGGTCGTGGAACGGATATCAAGCTGGGCGAAGGCGTGGTCTATCTCGATCGCGAGATGTTGAAGGGGCAGGTCCGGTTGGAGGACAAGGTGGAGGGCAAGACGCTCCGCAATCTTCTGCTGGAGCGGCCGTGCGGGTTGCACGTCATCGGCACCGAACGGCACGAGTCGCGGCGCATTGACCGCCAGTTGCGCGGTCGCTGCGCGCGTCAGGGTGATCCGGGTTCATCGCGGTTCTATGTTTCGCTGGAAGACGATTTGATGCGCCTCTTCGGGTCGGAACGCATCTCAGGCATCATGGAGAAGCTGGGCATTCAAGAGGGCGAGGTGCTGGAGCACAAGTGGCTGAACCGCTCGATTGAGCGTGCGCAGCGCCGTGTGGAGCAGCACAACTTCTCGATCCGCAAGCGCACGCTTGAATATGACGACGTGATGAACAAGCAGCGCGAGATCATCTACAAGTTCCGCAGCAGCGTGGTTGCGAGTGAAGATGTGAGCGTGCAGTTGATGGAAGTGGTGGAAGACGTTGTGCTGACGCGCGCGACGGATACGCTGCACGGGGACGACGAAGATTCGATCAAGACGTTCCTGACGTGGCTGAACGGGACGTTTCCGATCGGATTGAAGCGCGAAGAATTGCCTGCGGAAATCACGGTGGATACCGTTACCGATCTCGCGTTGGAGCGCGTGAAGAAGGCGTATGAGTTGAAGGCGCGCGTTGAAGACGCTAACTCGCTGAAGGCGATGGAGCGCTTCATCGTCTTGCAGGCGATTGATTCGCACTGGCAGGAATATCTGCGCAGCATGGACACCTTGCGGCAGGGTGTGGGCCTCCGCGCGTATGGCCAGCGCGATCCGCTGGTAGAATACAAAACGGAAGCGTACACGATGTTTTCGGATTTGATGGACAAGATCAAATCCGACATCGCGATGCGGATTTTCCGCTCTGCGACGTCGGTCAACGCGCTCCGCAGTTTCCTCGCATCGCTGCCGCGCCAGGCTGTTCACGAAGGTGCGCAGACGCTGGGCCAGTCGCCCGAAGCGCCTGCGCAGCCTGCCCGTCCGGCGCGGCCGGAACCGAGCCCGCGGTCGGGTGCGGAGGCTGGGTTGGAGGCCGCATTGCGGCAACCTCGCGTCGCGCCGCGTACGGAATATGAAGGTGTGGGGCGGAACGATCCGTGTCCGTGCGGAAGCGGCAAGAAGTTCAAGAAGTGTCACGGGGAAAACTCCTGACGGGAGGGCGGGTGGCCTTTTCCAAACTGCGCACGTTTCTGCCTGAGGCAGCGGCGGTATTTTCCGGCGCGCTGCTTTCGATCAGTTTTGCACCGATGGAGGCGAACGAAGCGGCCTGGCTGTCGCTGGTTCCGCTTTTGGTCGCAGTGCGATTTGCAACGGGTCTGCGCTCGGTTTTCCGCCTGGGTTTCATTTCCGGGGCGGTCTTCTGGTTGACCTCGATTTGGTGGATCTCGCGCGTCACCTATGCGGGGTGGTTGGCGCTGGCATTTTATTGCGCGCTGTACATCGGGGCATTTGCGGTGGCGGCGCATTTGTGGCTGCGCCGGTTCGGGCATGACCGGCTTCTTCCCAATTTAGGGTTCATGCTGTATGCCGCGTGTGCGTGGGCGGGATTGGAGCTGATGCGTTCCACATTTGCGACGGGATTTGCGTGGAATGCGCTGGGGGTGTCGCAGTATCGAAACGTCGCGCTGTTGCAGGGCGCGGCGTGGGGCGGTGTGTATGCCGTGTCGGCGCTGCTGGTGTGGATCAATGCGGGCATGGCGCTGACGGCGATGCGATACATTCAGCGCGGCGGGTTCTGGGGGCGCCGCCCGCATGTGGAGTTGATGGTGGGTTTTCTCGTTCTCGCGATTGCATTCTTCAGCGGCGCGCGGCGCGCGCGGGATTTGAAGCCGGGCCCGGCGGAGCTGCGGGTGGCGCTGATTCAGACGGGTATTCCGCAGGACGACAAGTGGGACACGAATACCGTCAGCACAATTTATCAGCGGTTGAATGAGTTGACGACCGCCGCGCTGCGGACGGGGCCGCTCGATCTGATTATCTGGCCCGAGACCGCACTGCCGGACGATGTGCGCTACAGCGAGCCGAGTTACAGCGTGGTCTATAGCCTTTGCACCAATGGGGCGCCGATCCTCGTCGGCACGATGGATACGCAGTGGGTGGACGATCAGCAGCCGATTTTCTTCAACAGCTCATTTCTATTTGATCGCGAGGGCGTGGTACTTGCGACATATGAGAAGCAGCATCTGGTTCCGTTCGGCGAATATGTGCCGATGAGCGGTGTGCTGCCGTTTCTGAAAGCGATGACACCGATTCAGGAGAGCTTCACGGCGGGGACGCGCAGTACGGTGTTTGAGTTGGAGGATGGCTCTGCATTTTCTGTTTTGATTTGCTTTGAGGATACGATTTCGCGTCTGGCGCGAAATGCGGTGCGCGCGGGGGCGCGGCTGCTGGTGAATCAGACGAACGATGCATGGTTCGATCCCTCCAGCGCTTCGCGTCAGCACATGGCGCAGTGCGTGTTGCGCGTGATTGAGACGGGAGTGCCCGCTGTGCGCGTGGCGAATACCGGGGTGAGTTGCTACATTGATCGTCGCGGCGTGGTGAAATCGGAATTGCTGGATGATCGGGGCGGCACCATTTTTCCGGGTTTCAAAACTGTGCAGATCAATCCCGCGCCGGACGATCTTGATCCGACCTTTTATGTGCAGCGCGGCGAATTGCTGCCCTCGCTTGCCGGTGTTTTTGCTCTGGCGATCGGGCTGGTATTGTTCCGCGAGAAGCGGGCGTGAGCGCGGCGAAATTGTAAATGTGTAGAGAGGCAGCTTCCGTGCTGCCCGCCGCCGATATTCGGATCAGAGCGCGTCGTGTCCCTCCGGTGGAGCGGTCAGCGTTTATAAATTCACGCTGCTCTAGATTTGATTGGAGGTGAGCGGCGTATTGGATTCGGCGACGAAGCGCTCATTCACCTCCAGATGGAAGCTGTCATACGCGCGGCGGTAGCGCGCGAGTTCCTGTGGAGAGAGGCTGTTGCTGTTGGCGTGTTGCAACTCGCGATAGGGGCGGTGAGCGAGGCGGAGGAGGTGCCAGATGCCTTGCAAAATATCGTCAGCGCGCCGGCGATAGTGCATGGCCGGGAGGGCGCATTCTTCCTGACTGGCGGAGAGGAATTGGCAGAGGAATCCCTCTTCGCCTTCGAGGTGGGTCTGGTGCTGCATCATCGAATGGGCCGATTGCACGTTGTGCGAGATCAGGCTCAAGAATCGGAGGAAATCGCGTTCCTGCTGCGTGGTTTCCAGCGACTTTGCAGCGAGCAGTGCGTGGTGTTGCGCGGTGCGAAGCAGTTGCAGCACTTTTTCGACGTGATGAATGCGCGACTCCGTGTCCAACTCCTGGATCGGCATGTAGAGCAGTTCCACCGCGCGCTCGAAGTGGACATCGCGGCGTGCGAGGTGAATGGGTCGGTTCAAATTGAAATCAGTTGCGCTCATCTGAATATCCCGATTTGGTAGCACGAACGGGATTTTCTTTACAGCGCAATTTTGACAAGTGCGCCGGCGTTGCGTCTCGGATGGCGAATCTTTGCTTTGCGGTTCGGCGGCATCTTCGCTACAAGCGGTCTATTTCCCGGGAGCGATCTGAACATGGAACTTGGAACAACAGAAGCGGAGTATCGCGCACAGCGATTGGCGAATTTGCGCGAATTGGAATCGTTGGGGTATGCGCCGTATGGCGGTGCATTCTCGCGAAGCGGAACCCTGGCCGAGGTGCGCGCGTCGTTTGAGGAAGGAAAACCGGTGCGTATTGCGGGGCGGATGCTTTCGCGGCGCGAGATGGGCAAGAGCGTGTTTGCGGATTTGCGCGACGGTACGGATCGCTTCCAAATTTATATCAAGAAAGACGCGCTGGAGGAGACGGCATTCAAGGCGTTTTCGCTGCTCGATTTCGGTGATGTGATCGGCGTGGAGGGCGAGTTGTTTACGACGCGCGCCGGTGAGCAGAGTGTGAAGGTGCATTCGTGGACGCTGCTTTCGAAGGCGCTGCGCGCGCCGCCGGAGAAGTGGCACGGTTTGCAGGATGTCGAGATCCGGTATCGCAAGCGCTATCTCGACTTGGTCGCGAATCCGGAGGTGCGTGTGGTTTTCAATCAGCGCATTGCGATTGTGCGCGCGATCCGCGAGTTTTTGCACGGTCGCGGATTCCAGGAGGTGGAGACGCCGATGATGCAGCCGCTGGCTGGCGGTGCGGCGGCGAATCCGTTCAAGACGCACTACGACGCGCTCGACTGCGAGATGTTCCTGCGTATTGCCCCCGAGTTGTATCTGAAGCGCTTGTTGGTGGGTGGATTCGACAAGGTGTTTGAGTTGAACCGCAATTTCCGGAATGAGGGATTGAGCCGCTATCACAATCCGGAATTCACGATGCTAGAAATCTATGAGGCGTATGGCGACCGCCGCACGATGCAGCAGTTGGTGCAGGATCTGATCTGCCACGCCGCGCAGACTGTGATGGGTACACTGCAGGTTGGGACGAAGGAGACTCCGATTGATTTGACGCCGCCGTGGCGCGAGGTGACGTATGAGGAGCTAGTCTGTGAGCGGGCGGGAGCGGATTGGTTTTCGCTGTCCGCTGCGGCGGCGCATCAGCGGGCGCGCGAGTTGGGTGTTTCGGCGGACCCCGCGTGGGGACACACGGAAGTGACGCAGGAGGTTTTCGAAAAACTGATCGAGAAAACGCTGATCAACCCGACGTTTGTGACGCGGCTTCCGGTGGGTTTGGTGCCGTTGGCGAAAGCGACGGCGGACAATCCTGACTTTGTGGATGTGTTTGAACTGGCGATCGGCGGACGCGAGATTGCGCCAGCCTATTCTGAGCTGAACGATCCGCTGGAACAGCGTCGTCGTCTGGAAGCCCAAGCGGCGGGCGATGCGTCGAAGCTGGACGAAGATTTTCTCGCGGCCTTGGAGCAGGGCATGCCGCCTGCCGGTGGGATGGGAATCGGGATTGACCGCCTTGTGATGATGCTGACCGGCGCGGAGGCGATTCGTGACGTGATCCTTTTCCCCCAGATGCGCCCGCAGTCCTGACGCCCGGCCATGTCCTCTGCAAAGCCAGCCTATTGGTTGATGAAGAGCGAGCCGGATGTCTATTCCATTGCGGACCTTGCCCGCGACGGGCGTACCGCATGGACGGGCGTCCGCAACTTTCAGGCCCGCAACTTCATGCGCGACCGGATGCAGGTGGGTGACCGGGTGTTTTTCTATCATTCCAACGCCACGCCGCCGGGCATAGCCGGACTGGCGCGCGTGGCATCCGCGCCGTATGCCGACCCGACACAGTTTGACAAGGCGAGTGAATACTTCGAGCCGCGCGCAACGCGGGAGAAGCCTGTGTGGATGCTGGTGGATATTGAGTTTGAGCGGAAATTCGATGCGCTACTTTCTCTGGAGGCGCTTCGCGCCGAGCCCGCGCTTGCCGGAATGCTGCTTTTGAAGAAGGGACAGCGCCTCTCCGTACAGCCAGTGGAGGCTGTTCACGCCCGCCGTTTGTTAACGCTGGCCGGATAATGTTGTTTGCTGCCCGTGTGCGGGTTTGCTACGTTGCGACGACTTTGCAGGAGAAAGAATCATGCCGAATGCCCGGATAGTACAAGGAATGTTCATCCTGCTGATTGGCGCGTCCGTCGCCTTCGGCCAGATGCCCTTCGAGGGAACGAAACGCTCCGCAGCCACAGCGCCGTCTTCGGGCGGGAACTCTTCGGAAATTGATATCAGCGCGGACAGCATGGAATACCTCGAGCAGGGGCGGCTGGCCGTAGCCACCGGGAATGTCACGATTCACGAAGGCGACGATCTGCTACAGGCGGATTATGTGACGGTGAATCGCGATACGCGCGATGTGTATGCGCGGGGCAACGTGGTGTTTCGGCGGGGCGGCACGCTCTGGCAGGGCGAGGAGCTGCGCTATAATCTCTCGACGAAGACCGGCGACTTCGGGGAGTTTCAGGCATACACGGATCCGTTTTATATTCGGGCGGAAGATTCCAAGCGCGTCTCGACGAATGCCTATGAGCTGACGTCCATGATGATTTCGACCTGCGAGGGCGAGACCCCGGATTTCTCACTGCGCGCTCGAAAGGCGACGTTGACGGACGGCACGGTGGTCCGCGCGCGAGGTGTGACGGTGAATGTGGGGAACGTGCCGATTCTCTGGTTGCCGCGCCTGAACCGCGATTTGGGTGAAAGCCGGACGTACTGGCAGTTCATGCCCGGATACAGTTCGCGGCACGGCGCGTTTTTGCGATCCGCTTACAATTACCGCATTGTGCCGGGCTTCAAGGGGTGGACAGATATTGATCTCTATTCGAAGAAGGGCGTGGGCGTGGGGCAGGGCTTCGACTGGCAATCGGAGACGAATCCGCTTCCGTATTCCGGGTCGGTGCGCGGCTACTACATTGACGATCAGAAGCCGTTCCGCAGTGAAGCGGAGCGCGCGCGCGAGCAGGACCTGGTGGACAACCAGCGCTATCGTGTGAAGCTGGCGCACAACCAGTCGTTCACGGAACGCGACTTTGTCATTTCCGAATTTAACTATTTGAGCGATCCGGAGTTTCTGAAAGATTTCTTCCGGCCTGAATACATCAATGGCGTGCAGCCGGAGAACCGCGCGACACTGACACACGTTGGCAACAACTTCGTTGCAGCCCTGCAATTGAATGCGCGCTTGAATGATTTTTATGACAACGTGAACCGGCTGCCCGAGCTCACTCTGAAGGCGAATCGCCAGGAGCTGGGCGACAGCGGACTCTTCTATGAAAGCGACAACAGCGCGTCTTACCTCGAACGCGTATATCCGGACGGTTCGTCGAAGGAAGATTATGATGCCTTCCGCATTGACTCGGGGCACATGCTGTACTATCCGACGCGCCACTTCGGTTTCTTGAACGTCACGCCTCGCGCGGGCTATCGCGGTACGTACTACTCGAAGACGTTTGAATACGACACGGTGACCAATCAGGTGGTCAACACCGACAGCAATGGTGTCGTGACGGTGGAAGACAAGGTGAGCACAACGGAGCGCGAGTTGGGGGCAGATTTGCGGAACGTATATGAAGTGGGCTTTGAGACTTCATTCAAGGCGTTTCGCACGTGGGACGATCTGATCGTGTTGGGCGATGGCGACGGCTTGCGCCACGTGGCGGAGCCGTATTTTAAGCACACCTATATTCCCGAGCCGAATCTGCTGCCGAAGAACCTCCCGCAGTTCGACAGCGTGGACAAAGTGGATGAGACGCACACGCTGCGCCTGGGGATGCGCAACAAGTTGCAGACGCGGCGCAACCAGACGCCGGTTGATTTTGTGAACGCAAATGTTTTCACCGACTACCGTATCGAGAAGGACGAAGACGAAAAGGACTTCAGCGATCTGTTCTTCAAGGTGGAGCTGCGGCTGTCTCAGCATCTGCCGATTGATTTCGAAGGTGCATACGACATGTATGAAAGCGAGTTCTCCCGCTTCAGCGTCCAGGCTGCGCTGCTGGCGAATGACGAGAGCGCGCTGAGTGTGGATTACAACTACGCGCGCGACAGCTACAACCAGGCAGGCGTTGAATTGAAGCTCTTCCCCAATGCAAGCTGGTCGTTTGTGACCTATGCGCGGTGGGACATGGAGGGGGAAGGCTTGCAGGAGCACTCGTATTATGTGCAGCGCCAGTCGCGCTGCCTCGGATATGGCATTGGCTTCCGCCAGATCGTGAAGGACGAGGAAGAGGGGAAAGACGAAAATATTGTCTGGGTGCAGCTCTGGCTGATGGCCTTCCCGGACTCCGCGATGAAGATCGGGGGCTGATCAAATGTCCGCGTCTCTTGAGCTAAGCCAATTCCTCGTGACCGGAGGAGCCGGGTTCATCGGTTCCAGTGTTGTGCGTCGCCTTCTGGCCGATGGTCACGCGGTTCGTGTGTTCGACAATTTTGCCACCGGCCGCCGCGAGAATCTTACCGACATTCGCGACCAAATTGATCTGCGCGAAGGCGATCTGCGGTCGGACGCCGACGTGCGCAATGCAATGGAGGGCGTTCGTTTTGTCCTGCATCTGGGTGCGCTGGGATCGGTTGCGCGCTCCGTGCAGGATCCAATGACGACGCACGATGTCAATTCGACCGGCACACTGCGCGTCCTGCTCGCTGCGCGGGATGCAGGTGTGGAACGCGTGGTCTTTTCTTCTTCCTCATCCGTCTACGGCAATACGCCGACGCTGCCGAAACGGGAGAGTATGACCCCGCAGCCGTTGTCTCCCTATGCGCTCTCCAAGCTCTCGGGCGAGCATCATTGCCGGCTGTTTTATGAGTTGTACGGACTGGCCGCATTCAGTCTTCGATATTTCAATGTTTTCGGTCCGCGCCAGAATCCGAAGTCGCAGTATGCCGCCGTGATTCCGCTTTTTGTGGATGCGCTGCGAAGCGGGCAGGCGCCGGTTTTGCATGGCGACGGACTGCAAACGCGCGACTTCACGTTTGTGGACGATGTGGTGCAGGCGAATCTGTGCTGCTGTAGCGCGCCGCGCGAAGCGGCGGGCGCAGCGTACAATGTCGCCTGGGGCAATCGCATTTCTGTTCTCGATCTCGCGCGAAAGATTGCCGCCTTGCTGGGTGTGGATATTGAGCCGGTGCACACGGATTCGCGACCGGGCGATGTGCGGGATTCGCAGGCGGATTCGCAGCGGGCGAAAGACCACTTGGGTTGGACACCGCGCGTGACATTCGATGAAGGGCTTCGCCGTACGGTTGAGTGGTTTGTGGCAAACGCGCCATGAGTACCCCTGCGCCGAAGGATCTGCTGGCGTGCGCGATTGAAGCGGTTCGCCGCGCGGGCGCCCATGCGATGGCGAATCTGCATCGCCGGAACGAGACAATTGCGCTGGCGGAGCATGATGTGAAGTTGGCGTTGGATCGCGAGTGTCAGACGCTAATTGAATCCGTTATTCATGCGGAATTCCCTGCTCACCCGATTCTGGGAGAAGAAGGCCGGCGCGCGGGGGACGATGCGCGTTTTCGCTGGATCGTGGATCCGCTCGACGGAACGGTGAATTTTTCGCACGGGCTCCCGTATTGGTGCCACTCCGTCGCTGTGCAGCGGGACGGCGAGACGATTGCGGCTGCGGTGTATGCGCCGGTTTTCGGCGAGGTATATTCTGCTTCGGCGAACTCGCCTGCGATGTGCAACGAAGAGCCGATTCGCGTCTCGGAAACGAAAGAGCTTGCGCGCTCGATTCTATTGACCGGACTGGAGCGGAACTTTGATCAGCACCCGCAGTCGGTGGAGGTTGCGCGCGCGGTTTCGACCGCGGCGCAGAAAATGCGATTGCTCGGCGCCGCAGCGCTCGATCTCTGTCAACTGGCGTGCGGGCGAGCGGACGGTTTCTATGAATCGGGTATTCACTTGTGGGATATTGCCGCGGGCGAATTTCTGATTCGCCGCGCGGGCGGGCGCTGTCAGTCACTGGCGCAGCTCTCAGACGTGAAGTGCCGGTTCCTCGCGACGAATGGACATATTCACGACGAACTGATCGCACTGCTCACCCCGTTCGAATGCTGGATGAGCGGAAAATAGTCGCGTGGACTTTGCCATCTGGGACGGACAGATTATCCGACCAAGTTGTAGACGGGGTGCGGCGTTCAGGCAGATTTAGAGCAATTTAAACAATAACCCCTTCGCCGGAGGGGCAGGCTCCGTCCTGCCCGCCTCTGGCGGGCCCTGCCCGATCCCGTGCCTGCGCCTATTCTGGGCAACACGGAGGTTGCCCTTCCCGTACATCTCGTAACGGCCACAATTTTATTCAAAATGCTCTAGTCGGGGGAATTGATGTGGTGGGCGAAGCGCCACTGCACGGACGGGCGTTCTTGTGAGGCGACTTCCCAGATGTTCCATGTCGTGCGATTTGTGGTGGCGCCGGTTTCGATGTGCGTCGGCACAATGATCCATTCCCTGGCAAACCGGGCGATGGTGTTGGATGCGCTTCCGCGGATGTAGAGTTCCGTTTGGAGCGATTGAATGATGTGTTCGCCGGACTCCTGGAGATTCAGGCTGTCTTCCGCGCGCAACGTGAGGGTGAGGGTGGATGCGGTGACGCTAACTAGGATGACGGCGATGAGCAGCGCAATCAACACTTCGACGAGCGTGAACCCGCTGTGCGACTCAGGCTCAGAGGGCTGAGCTGGAGATGTCGGTTGCATCGTCGTTGCCGCCGGGCTCGCCATCGCTGCCGTAGCTGATGATTTCATACGATTCGCCAGCGCGGCCGGGGGTGAGATAAATGAACGGATTTCCCCAGGGGTCGAGCGGAAGGCGGGTGCCGTCGAGATAGCCGTCGCGCGGGTAGTTGCGGGGAATTGGTTCGCGGTCGGGGATGCGAACGAGGGCATCGAGTCCCTGCTCCTGGGTGGGGAAGCGACCTTGCTCGGTGCGATAGATGTTCAGTGCGGTCTGAAGTTGTTTGATCTGCAGCTTGGCGGCTGCGACGCGCGCCTCGGCGGGTTTGTGTACAAGGCTGACGGTCACAACGCCTGCGAGGATCGTGATGATCGCGATGACGACGAGGAGTTCGACGAGTGTGAAACCGCTATTGTGCTTTGATGGAATGGTGCGAGACATTTCGTTACTGTTGGGTTTTGCGGTGAATCCGTCAAGCACCCGCAGCGTTCACTTTGTGAGAAATGAGACTGGCGCAACCCTTTTTGATCGCGCACAGTGCGGGCATGAATGAAGAGGGGGCAGAGCCGAATTCCAAGCTGCGCATTCGTCGTGACGAGTCCATCTCCGGCGTGAGGACGTGTGCCGCATGTGGCGGAGTTTTACACGGCGCGGGGGTTTGCCCGCATTGCGGTGCGGATCCTATTCGTCCGGCAGAGGCGCGCGATGACTTGCCACCTGCGTTTTCCCGATATCGCCGGACACGCGAAGAGAAGAAGAGTCGCGGGAGCTTATGGGTTGTGGCTCTCTTTGCCGCGCTGATCGTCGGCGCGTTCTGGCCGATGCCGGTAGCACCGGATTATTCCGGGAAGCTGAAGGAATTTTGGGGAGAGATTGCTGCTGCCTTGGATGCGAACCGGCCGGGGCTTTCGTCGGAGATTGATTCGTTTCAAGCGGTGTGCAGCGAGCGGATTCGCGCGGGCAAATCGGATCGCGCTGCCGCGAGTGCAGCCTATCCGATTGTGGAGTGCCTGGGATCGTTGAGTCGCGAGCGCGACTCGCTTCGGGGAGAGTGGGTGGCGGCGCAGGATCAGGTGGCTGCATTATTGGAGAGGGCAGGCGGTAATCGCGAGGCGGCTGGCCGCGAGTATGAACTTGCGAAGCAGGCAGGAGATGCGATTCAGACGCGCTGGGCCGCGCGGGTCAATCAGGCGCGTGCCGAGTGTCTCGCCGGTGTGGCTGAGTTGCAGAAGGCAATGAAAGGGCGGAGTGCGCAGGCGCTGACGCCGAATGAGAAGGGGACTGTTCCGCTATGGCGTTGGGCATTGGCGAGTTTGACTGCCGTGCGCGAGGAATATCTCCCGGGCGGATTTTCATCGCTTTTCGGCGCCGCGCCGGAGCCGGAAGAAGTTCGAACGATTTGCACTGTTTGCAACGGCGCAGCTTCTGTGACCTGTTCGGTCTGCGGCGGACGGGGCAGCGTGCAGGGTATTTCCGAAAAGGATTGCGATCAGTGCAAGGGGACCGGGACATATAGCTTTCGCACGTCGCGCCGCGGTTCTGCCTGCCCGTTTTGCAAAGGGGTTGGCAAAATTCGGGAATCGGTCATGCAGCCGTGTACCGCTTGTGAGGCGAAGGGCGTGGTTCCGTGCCAGGCGTGCGAGGGCAAGGGGTATACAATTAGTTCGGCGGCGAAGTGAATATGTGTCCCTCGCACTTGATCCGCTACTGTGGTAATTTCGACCTGTGATTGCCCCGCGTTCACCCTCCGACGATGAAGACCCGCCGTTCAGCATCCGCGAACGCGTGGATGAGTTTTTTCGACCCGGCGGTGGCATGGAGAGCGCCAGCGCGACGGATGGTTTTCCCTATGAAGCGCGCCCGCATCAGCGAAAAGTCGCGTTGGCGGTTGCCGATGCGATTGAGCGGGGCCGCCATTTGGCCGTGGAGGCCGGGACGGGTGTGGGTAAAAGTTTTGCCTATCTGGTTCCACTGATTCTTGCCGCCAAGCAGCGCGGGGTGCAGGCGGTGGTGTCCACCTATACAATCGGACTGCAAGAGCAGTTGATGCAGAAGGACATTCCTTTTCTCCAGCGCCATCTTGGCGTTGATTTCAAAGCAGTACTGGTGAAGGGACGCGGCAACTACCTGTGCCTTCGTCGCCTCGCTCGTGCAGAGCAGATGGGCGGTGACCTGTTGCGCTCAAACTTTGAGGGCGAGCTGGAGCGCCTGCGCGCCTGGAGCCGTAAAACGGTGGACGGCACGCTTCAGGAACTGCAGGAGCAGCCTCCGCATGAAGTGTGGAACGCGGTGAATGTGGAGCAGGGCAACTGCATGGGCCACAAGTGCCCGGAGTATGGGGCATGCTTTTTCTTCAAGGCGCGCCGTGAAATTGCCAATGCAGATTTGCTGGTGGTGAACCACCACTTGTTCTTTTCCGACCTCGCGCTGCGCCGGCAAAAAGCGTCGTTCCTTCCAGAGTCCGCCATTGCGGTGATGGATGAAGCCCACATGATCGAACAGGTTGCCAGCGACCATCTGGGCCTTCGCCTGTCTCAGTATCAGTTTGAGCACTGGCTTCGCCGTCTTTATATCGCCGACACGGGGAAGGGGCTCCTGGCCCGCCTGCAGAAGGGCGATGCCGCGCACGCTGCGATTCAGGTATATGAAGAGGTGGCTCGCTTTTTTGCCGCCGTCCGCGAATGGGCGGGACTCGGCCGCGAGAAGAAGCAGCAGGTCGCCGCATCGCCTATTCCGGTGAACACATCGCTGCTGGAGCTGATTTCGCGCCTCAATGCGCTGGTGCGCATCATCCATGACGAGCAGAAGGATATGGATGTGCGCGCTGAACTCGCCGCTGCGCGCCGACGCGGAGAAGAGATCGCCGTCTCGCTGGCCGCTTTTCTCGATCAAAGTCTGCCCGACAGCGTCTACTGGGTTGCGAGTGAGGGCCTGCGCCGTCCGCAAACGGTGTTGTATTCCGCGCCGATCGAAGTTGCCCCGCTGCTGCAAGAAAGTCTCTTTGATGAGATGCGGTGCGTGATCATGACCAGCGCGACGCTGGCGGTGGAGGGGCGATTGGACTACTTCGTCCATCGCATTGGCGCGCGCGACTGCGATTTGGAGCAAGTCGGTTCGCCGTTTGACTATTCGCGCCAGATGCGAATTCTGATTCCCAAGGGAATGCCCGATCCGAACCAGACCCAGTCTTTTGCAGAAGCCACCGCGCGGGCCGTGCAGCACTTTGTCGGCCTCACTAAGGGCCGCGCCTTCGTCTTATTCACCGCTGATCGCCTGATGCGCACGGTCGCCGAGCGGGTGCGCGAAGATTTTACGCGGTTGAAATATGAACTCCTCGTGCAGGGCGAAGGGCTGCCGCGTACGGGGATGCTGGATCGCTTTCGCAACGGGAAGCGGAGCGTTCTGTTCGGATTGGACAGCTTTTGGATGGGGGTGGACGTTCGGGGCGAGGCGCTCAGCAACGTTATCATCACAAAACTCCCCTTTGCCGTGCCGGATGAGCCCGTTGTGAAGGCGCGGATGGACCGGATTACAGAGCAGGGCGGCGACCCGTTCCGCGATTACAGCCTGCCGGAAGCCATTTTGAAGTTCCGGCAGGGCGTCGGCCGCCTGATCCGGTCGGCAACGGACGAAGGAATCGTCGTCATCCTCGATCCCCGCATCACCAGCAAGTGGTATGGTCGCCACTTCCTCGACTCCATCCCCGATTGCCCCGTGGAGCGGGTGGAACTGTGACCCCACCGCGCGTTGTCGCGAGCGATTAGCGGTTTCTGATTGCGAAAGTTGCGTATTCGCAAGAGTATGGGAGCGCGAGGCAGGCTACTTTTTTCGGCAGGAGTGAATTTCCTAATTGATTTAGTGTATGGTTGCGCCTTATACCAGTGACCTACTGTGGCGGTGCAATTTGCAGCGGCAATGGAATCTGTACACATGATAAAACGAAAATGGATTTGTGCGGCGGCGAGCGCGTTGCTCCTCGCGGGTGGAGTATATGAATCTAAAGCCCAATCGCCGGATGCTCCCGCTACAAAACCATCCATTGAAACGCTGAAAACAGAGCTGAACTCTGTGCGCGCCGAACTCGAAGCCGCCACGCGCGATCTCGCGCAACGCAACGCCGCCTTGACGCAAAAACAGCGCGAAATCGAATACAAAGACCCGGAGATTGTCGCGCTGCGGGAAGAGCTGATCGCCCTCGAAAAACAAGTCCTCGAAAAACGCCAGCAGGTTCAGACCCGCCTTGCGTTGAAATCCGAAATCAAGGCCGTCGAGCGCGAGCGAAAAGAGCTTTTTCAGAACGTGCAGCACCTTCGCGATACGGAGGCTGCAATCCAGCGTGAAATCACTGCGTTGGAGCACGATCAGAAGTGAGCGGAATGGTCCACCAAGATTCAGCAAGCGAGCATCCATTTTTCTTGAGAGGTGACGTGTGAACAGATTTATCAAATTCGGCATCGGGGCTGCACTGGTAGCCATGGTCGCATGGGCGGGCATCTCGCGCGGCGGCGACCAGGCGAGTGGAGCTGGCGACTTCGCACTAAATAAGACCGGCGACCTTTATTCGCTGGATGCGCGGGGCGCACCGCTGGCGGACGTGTTGACAAGGTTGAACGAGCTGACCGGGTTGAGCCTGGAAGTGGACCCCAAGCTGGGCACGACAGTTACGGCTTCATTAAAGGATGTAGAGCTGGAGAAGGTGCTCGCTGCCATATCGGGCAGCCGCGCGCTCGTGTATGAGGAGCAGGCGGACAAGAGCTATAAACTCGTTGAAGCCCGGCTCACCTCGCAGCAGAAGGAAGTCGAGCAACCCGTCGCGGCGGCAGAGCGTGCGCCTGCGGGCTCGAACGATTTGGCGCCCGGAACGCTGACAAACAGCAAGAAGCCGGTCGGCGAACTGCGTGCGCTTGATAGCCGCGCCATTCTGCTCCAGAACGCCGTCATTGACACCGATGCTGCGCGGCAGGGCTCTCCTCTTGTTGTTCCGCCAGAATTTGCAGCGCCTGCGGATGCCGAACACCAGATTGTTCAGTTTGACCACGTCGTTTCGGAGGCGGACCGCAAGCAGTTGGCCGACTTGGGAATTGAGATTACGCACTACGTCCCCAACTCCGCGTATGCCGTCCGCGTGACGCCGGAGCAGCTTGCCGAGCTTCAGAATGTCCACGGAGTGACCTACATCGAACCTTACCATCCGTACTTCAAGATGAGTCGCGATATTCTCGCGGTTTTGACGGGTGTGCACGATGAGTTGGCCACCGCGCGCGTGAGTGCAGGCGAATTTAATGCGCTTTCCTTCCGCGGGAGCGAGGTTGCAGATGCGATCGTCGCGGCGGGCGGCGAGATTGTCAACCGGCAGGCCGTAGACGGGCGTGAGAATGTAACATTCCGCCTCGCCTCGGAAAAGATTCCGGCCATTCTTGCGCTCTCGAATGTTCAGTGGCTTGAGCCGGATGTCCGCCCCAAAGCGCTCAATGACTTGGCCAGTCAGCGGGTAGGTGCGCGCTCTCTTCGCCAATTGCACCCCACCTTGACGGGCGCCGGTGTCACCATCGGTGTAACTGATAGCGGTATTGATTATCTGCACCGCGTGTTTGCGTTGGATCCGAATAATCCGACCAGCACCAACTTGAATACGCGTATTGCCGCGTATTATACGCGCTCGGGTGGCCCGACATCGGACGGTGTTCCGGGTGACAACAATGGCCACGGCACACACGTTGCCGGCACGATCATCGGCAATGGCGCACTATCTGACACGGTGCTCAAAGCTCCGGGCTCCGGGACGGCCCCGTTTGCGCCCAATAAGTTCGCGGGCGTGGCGCCCGCTGCGAAGGTTGTGATGATTGAAGACTTCAACAGCTTCTCCGATGCCGAGCAGGCCGGGTTGACGCTGAGCTCCGGTGCGCGCATCTCCAATAACTCGTGGGGTAACTCCGTCTATGAATACGGAACAATGAGCGCGATCTGGGACGCGCTCGTTCTCGATGCCAACACGAACGCAGCCGGCCGCCAACCACTCATCGCGTTCTTCGCGGCGGGCAACGATGGCGCGGGTAATAACGATGGAACGGGCGGGACTCCGGGGACAATCGGTCAGCCCGGTAATGCCAAGAACGTCATCACGATCGGCTCTGTTGAGCAGCGCCGGAAAGCGCAAAACTTGGAAAACGCCAATGAAGAGACGGACAGTGACTGGCAAATTTCCTATTTCAGCTCACGCGGCCCGGTCACAACTTCGGATATCCGTGCGAAACCTGATCTCGTTGCCCCCGGCAGCTATGTGCTTTCCGCGCAGTCGCGCGACACGATGCCGGATGAATTGATTGATCCTTTCTCGCCCAACCGCGACTACCGCTATGATAACCTGAATTCGGGAACGAACTACGCGTTCTTCAGCGGCACCTCTATGGCGACTCCGGTTGCCGCGGGTGCTGGCGCGCTCTTTTATCAGTATTACACGAACTCGTTCGGCGTTGACCCGAGCCCGGCGATGATGAAGGCCGCGCTGGTCGCCGGCGCGCGCTCTGTGAACTCGCTCGTCTATTCGATGCCGCGCGCGAACTCGCCGTCGAACGCCATTGCGCAGGGCTTCGGCATGATTGACGTGAAGCGTTCCGTGGATGGCCCTGCCTATCGTCCGACAGACTACATTCAGTATTTTGACGAAGCCCAAACCGGCGCCCTGGGAACGGATGACATTTACACCCATGAAGTGACGTTGAACGGGAATGAAGGCGGTCTGAAAATCGTCATCGCGTGGAGCGATGCACCCGGCACACCCGGCAATGCGATACAGTTGGTCAACGACCTGAACCTCGTCGTCATTCCTCCGGGCGGCGGGGCCTATCAGGGCAACCAGTTCAGCTATGACGGAATCAGTTCGCACAAATTTACGGCAATTGATCCGAACTATCGCGACGGTTACAACAACGTCGAGACTGTGATTATCAGCGATGCCCCGGTCGGCAAGTATACGATCCAGGTGCGCGGCTACAGCGTCACGTCTGCGGAAAAACAGCCCTTCGCCCTCGTTGTGATGAAGGGTATTGGTATTGAAGGCCGCACGCAGGGCGAGAGCGTTGCGATGGCGCTCGACACCAACTCGAAGCCGGTGATCGCCTATGCAGCGTATGACGCAGCCGGACAGAAACAGATCTATGTGAAGCGTTGGGTGGGTCCCTATGGCGACTTCTCGGAGCTGGGTAATTGGTGGCGTTTGGATTCGCAGTGGGCGGGCTATCGTCACTCCGCTGTCCTGACGGGCATTAGCCGCACGTTGGAAGACTCTGAGACTCCGTCCATCGCCGTGGATGGCGAAAACGTTTTCGTGGCGTGGCGCGAGCGCCCGCGCGATATCGGCGGAACCAATGTCAGCCGCGTCTTCGTTCGCCAGTGGGACGGCAGCGACTGGATTCAGTTGGGCGGCTCTGCGCAGGACTTCGGTGTCCCGAACAGCACCTCCTACAATACCTTCTCGCCGCAGATCGCCGTGATGGGGAATGGCCGGCCAGTTGTGGCGTGGCTCCAGTATTCGGACACGACGACGAATTTGATCCATCCGCGTGTTGCCGTTTGGGACGGCTCAAGCTGGGTGGGCTTGGCCAATTCGCACTCCAACGGTCTGGCGATGACTGCGACCAATTCGCAGAACGAGGCAGAATATCTCTCTCTGACCATCAACAAGCAGGGGAACCCGGTAGTCGCGTGGAAAGAAGCGCGCATCAACAATAGTATTTCGGTTCGCCAGTGGAATGGGTCTTCGTGGCAGTCGCTGAACTTCTCCAACTCGTTGTTCTATATTCACGCGCCGAAGATCACTGCGGCCAAGAATTCAGACGACCTGTATCTAGTCTGGCGTCAGCAGGTTTCTTCTCCGTTCCCGTATGCGGCAGAACAGATTTTTGCAGCGCGGCGCTCTGGCGGCTCCTGGTCGGCAATGGGCAACTCGATGACGCATCCCGCGATCAGCGCGGTGACGAACGGGCAGAACGCAGTGTATCCGTTTGAACCGAGCATCAGCGTCGGTGAAGTGCAGGGAATGACCAACGTGTACGTCTCGTGGCGGGCGGGTAACTCGAACGGAAACTTTGTGTTGGTGAAACAGTGGCGCCCGGGTCAGGCGACCTGGTCGTCAGCCTACAATGCAGGCGATGCGCCGGGTATTGATATTTGGCCCGATAAGGCGAGCGCTCCGGTTTCCGTTGCGGATCGCTTCGGCTTGCCGATTGTTTCTTTCCCGCTTTCTGATGGGATCAACTCAGCTATCGCGACGTATACGGTAATTGCGGACCGCGATCCGCCGATTTTCGCCGGTCTGCAGTCCGCTATTGGCGGGACGAATGGCAATGTCGCACTCACGTGGCTTCCTGCGGTGGACGACATCTCTACGACGATCTACTACCGCATTTATCGGAGTCCCGCGGGTGTCGCGTGCGGCACGCCTCCGTCATGCAATGAAACGAATGTCTTTGGCAACTTGATTGCCACGGTGACGAACATCACCTCGTTCACCGTCACCGGACTCACGCCCAACCAGATCTATTGCTTCGGCGTCCGCGCGATGGACACGAATGGGCTCGTGGATGCCAATACAGTAATGCGCTCGGCGGGTCCCGTCAGCGGTACGGGCGACAATGATGGCGACTGCCTGCCCAACGCATTGGAAATCGCTGCCGGTACAGAGCCGTGCGTGCAGGATACCGATGGCGATGGAATGTGGGACGGATGGGAATGGACGTTCTCGACGAACAATCCTGCTAAGACCAACTCGATCTCGCCCTCGAACCCGACTGTGGTTTATCTCAGCCCCATTGATAACGGGGTGGACAACATTCGCACCTCGATGCCGAATGATGGCGACCCGATGAACCATCCGGATGCCGACCCCGATGGCGACGGAGCGTCGAACTACGAAGAATTCCTCTGGTGGCTGAATCACGGCGCAAATTGCGCGATCACGAATATCGCGATTCCCGCCGGGCCGAATCCGACTGCATGGGATACCGATGGCGACGGAATGCCGGACGGCTGGGAAATGATCAATGGATTCAATCCTATTGATCCCTCCGATGCTGCGCTGGATGCCGATGGCGACGGATTGACCAACCTGCAGGAGTATCAGTACGGCACAGACCCGCACAATACCGATAGCGACGGCGATGGCCTGACCGATGGCGCCGAGGTGAACACCTACGGCACCAACCCTGCGCGGGCCGACTCGGACGGGGATGGACTGGATGATGGCTACGAGGTCGCCATCGGCACCAATCCCGCGCGCGCGGATACCGACAACAACTTCCTGAGCGATGGCGATGCAGTGCAATTGGGACTCAATCCGTTGGCTGGCACGCCTGCGTACAACAACCTTCTGTTTGAGACCTTCGAGGCAACCTCCGGCACGCGCGCGGCGTGGACGCATTATGCAGTGAGCGGAGCCGGGATGGCGGATCTCTGGCACTTGTCCACAGCGGAACCTGCCCCGAGCACGGGCGGTATCAGTATTGCCTACTTCGGCGATCGCAGTACGAGCACTGCTTATCGCGCGGCCTTCGACCCGTCGAAATCGAACCCGGACGCCACCTACAACTTGGGTATGGCTATCGCGATGGCGCTGCAGTCGCCGACGCTTTCCAATCAGGCGACAACGGTCTCGAACCTCTTTGTTGCCTGGGCGGAATACTACGAGACCGAGCCGAGTTTTGATCAGACCGTTGTTCAGGTCCGCGCACTGCCGGACACGAACTGGATCAACGTCAGTTCTGTGATGTCGGGCATGAGCGGCGTCACGAATGTTAATGCGACGAACCAGGCCGCGCGCTGGGTATATCGAATTGCCGATGCCAGCCAGTTTGCAGGTCGCGCAAATGTTCAGGTTCGCTTCCTCTTCAGCGTCAAGAACGCGATCAACAACGACTATCGCGGCTGGTGGGTGGACGATGTTCGTGTCTATGAAGGCACAGCCATCAAAGGCTGGGTGCGTGACAACAACGGGCGTGCGGTTCAGGGCGCAACCGTGCGCGCGCTCGGCAAGGGTGGGGTGACCAATCGCATAGATGGCCACCGCTATGTACTACCCGGCAAGGTGTTTGCTGAGGTGAAGACCGCTGTTGACGGCAGCTACTCGTTGGCAGGGCTTCCGGCGGGTAACTTCTATCTGAAGGCTTCTGCTGAGGGATACATCGCAGAGTTCTATGATGGCCTGCTTTTCACCGGCGCGTATGCGTTCGGCGCAGGCAATCGTCCGGGCGTTCCGAATCGCGAAGATGTTTCCGTGAATGGCGTCATCAGTCTGTTGACGCTCGGAACGCAGACGAATGCCTATTTCGAACTGGAAGCAGGGCAGGGCAGCCCGCGCCTTGGCGTCGTAGTTCCCAATGCGGGGAACCTCTCGTATCCGACCTTCCTCGATGGTCGCCAGCTGCAGCAGTGGAATGGCAGCGTCGGCGCGCCGGCGATGGTGAATTACCTGTCTTCGCCGAATATCGGACTGGCGCCGAACTTCCCGGATTGGTTGTCGAACCCTGTTGCACCGACCTATCTCTCGGGGCTGGCACCCGGGCCGTACAACGTGGTCGCGGGCACAAATCTGCCGTTTTATCCGCAGGTGTCGGTTGACCTGCGCGAAGGCGAATCCACAAAGATCATTATCGCTACAAATCAGGCAGCGGGCCGTATTGCTGTTCGCGCATCGTCGAACCGCGCGTTCCGGATTAGTATTGATGGACGTGTGTTGACCAACATGACGCCCTCTGTCGTCAATGTCCTCGCTGGCACCCACGAGGTTACGCTGGTCTCGACCGGCACACTCGGGCGCATCCCCTTGAAGGTCGTGAATGTGCCGATTGGCGGCATGGCGACTGCAAATTTTAGCGAGTCCGAAATTGCGGGTGCGTTCGGCAACCTGATCGTCTCCGCCGTTGACCCGTTTGGAAACGCCATCACGGACTTCACGATTCTACTCAACGGGCAGCCAATTTCGACGAACGATCTGATTGGCCAGATTGCGGGTGCCTCTTCGCTAACCGTAGCGACGCTGCGCCCCGGCTCGCACAATATTGCCGTGGCCAAGGACGGTTATCGTGCAACTCCGCGCCGGATTATATCCACGTTCAGTGGGGTGACCAACTCGACGCAATTCGTCCTCTATGAAGCGGACGTGGATTTTGACCGCGTGGGCGATGCCCTTGAAATTGAGGGCTATACCAACGTGTTCCTCTACCATCGCAACAATGACCCCGATGCGGACGGGCTTAGCAATCTTCAGGAGTTTGACTTGTTCCGCAAGTTCGGCGTCCGCCTCGGCGTACTCAATCCGGATTCCGATGGGGACGGCGTCACGGATGGTCGGGAAGTTGGCTACGATGGACACACGAACCTCTACGCCTACTCAACCCTCTATACGAATGCGATTCAGAATACTCCGGTAGTCCGCTCGCTCTTTGTGGGCGATTACCTCGCAGGTGTAGACAACTTTGGCAGTGGGAATGGAAAGGTTATCTCTATTGAGGGTGATCGCTTCGTGGGTGACATTTCTCATCCGTTGCTCGCAGTTCCGACAAAAGAGCCGGCGCTGACCGTCTTCACCAACATCGCAATATTCCCGAGCAATACTGCGGTGAGTGTTGGGCACGTGATGGGCGCTCCGATCTTCGCCGATCTGATGCCGCACGTCGTAGATACGGACGGGGACGGCATGTGGGATGGTTTTGAGTATTATTACAGCCGCGCCACGAACGGTCCCATGGACGCGCTGGATAACTCCGATGCCGGAAACGACTCTGATTTCGACGGACTCAGCAATATCCTTGAGTTTCTCGGCATGGATCACCTTGCCAACACGAACGATTGGACCAACCCCGGCAAGGCGGATACCGACGGAGACTACATGCCGGACGGATGGGAATATCAGTATGGTCTCAATCCGCGCGACCCCGCGGATGCATATCAAGACCTCGATGGCGACGGACTTATCAACCTCGCAGAGTTCCTGGCGGGCACCTCACCGGTGCTGCGCGATACGGATGCGGACTTCCTCGGCGATTATGAAGAAGTCATGATCTACGGCACCGATCCGCTGAATCCCGACACTGACGGCGACGGCCTGTTGGACGGCCGCGAAGTCTGGGATAAGGACATGGACGGCATTCGCGATGGCGGCTTCTTCCCGATGTGGAACGGCGGCGACCTCGATGGCGACGGCTTGATTGACGGCCCGACGGATTGGGACACGGACGGCGACGGCATGCCCGACGGCTTCGAAGTGCTGGATAACAACGGGAACATCCGTCCGCCCAATGCGACGCTGGATCCGTACGATCCGACCGATGGCGATGAAGACCCTGACGGTGACGGATTGAGCAACCTTCAGGAATACCTCGTTCGCGACGCCCTTTTTGGAAATCACCCGACGTCCTACGATCGTTTTGATTCCGCATGGAATCGTCACGTTCCATTGCTTTGGCAATTCCCTGATCGCCCATTCGCGCATCAGCAACCGGTCTGGGATTATTCTACGGATCCGTTCAATGCGGATACGGACGGCGACGGGCTGCCCGATGGATTCGAAGTATTGGGTGGGCTGCATCCGATGGATCCCATCCCGGCCGGCTTGGACAGCGAGCTACTGCGCTATCCACTTCTGGGGCCCAAGGGCGACCCTGATGAAGACGGGCTCTGGAACGAGCTGGAATACAAGATTCGCTTCCAGTTGGATGGATCGTTTACGACAAACTCGACGCTCGGAAAATCTACGCATCCTTGGATTTTTGACTCGGATGGCGATGGAGTCGCCGATGGATTTGAGCATCATGCGCTGTTTGGAAGTCCAACCGAACAGGATACCGACGGAGATCGTTTGATGGACGGCATTGCCGTTCCGGGCAAGTGGGGTGAGATCAATTCGCTCAGAAATGAAGATTATGCAATCTATTCATGCCCAACCTGCACGTGGATGGATGCGTGGACCATTGCCGCTACGACACCACACCCGTCCGATCCGACAGTGTTCGGCCATTTGGCGGTCGTGTCGGATTATTATGAATTGCAAAAAGTCCAAGCGCTGCTGACGGGGTCAGAGACAAACGTCGCGCTTGGAATGGGTGATCCGAACGGCGTCGGCATTTATGGCACAGTCACGGGCGAGCCGTTCGTATACCAGTACTTCGCCGACGATGAACCGCAGATTATTCCTGGAGAGCTCAATGTCGTCTATATGCGCCCCGATGGCTTCTGGGGAGTAGCGGATACGAACGCAATTATGGACCACTTCATTGTAGAGTGGGACATCAATCTTGCGACAAACCACTATGATCAGGCGATGAACGACATATGGGAGCTTGTATGGCCATTGTCGGACTATATCTCTCGTCCATATTGGCGCCCCGTACAGCCTGAAGTCAGTTCGCCAGTTCCGCCGCCGCGCTGGGGTGCGGCTATGGTCTACAACCCAACCTTTGAGCGGAAGAAGCGGAAATTCGACGGCACTACGCTGGACTCTCGCTACAATTCCGAGGGAATTCCTGTTCTCGATGGTCGCAAACTCATCGTGATGGGTGGCGTTGATGGCGTTGATCGTTACACCGACATTTGGGAATTCAATATCCGCTCAAACGAGTGGCGGCGGAGTGCTGAATCATTGGTGACTCCGTCAAGATTGTCATTCCGCTCTCAGGGGCTCTATTCCGGCTTGAGTGATTTTGGCGCGGTACTCTTACACGGATACAAAAACACTCTCTCAAAGCGCGCGGCTGATCGTTATGGCGATGTTCCTAATCTTTCGCGCAGTGGCGAATCTTTCGGCGAGCCCAAAGATCGTCCGTGGAATTATGGGTTCAAGGAGTCCAGCTACGACATGATGTATATCTTGGGCGGCTGGAATAATCAGAACCAGTATCAACTGCCCGAGCCAATGTCCACGCTCTGGTATAAATCCACCGATGATCGGGATGTCATCAACGAGTTGAGCGATAAAGATGACGATATGGCGGCCTTCTCGTTTACCTATGGTCATACCACTGCAAGTGGAACTGTCTATGGCGTGTCCGGTATTCGCGCGTTCTCGACGACGGACAAGCAAGCGCCCATCGGTGCAGTTACGCGGACGTATGTCACGGACGATGCTACTACCGTCATTACTAGCACCGTTGCCGAAGTTCGGTTCAGACGCTTCCCGTTCCTGCTGGCGGGCGACGAGATCAAGTATGTCGGCTTGCGTCTGGATATCAGCAAGCGCCCCAATACCGGCACCGTTTTCACAATTGTCGGCGAATTCAGCCAGGTTGATCGCTCTGCGAAACCATTTGACGGCGAAACCCCTGGTCCTTCTTTGCCGGATACTGTTGGCGCGGGAGCAGATCATCCGTCCACACGAGTGGGCACTCCTGTGAATTCCGCGCCGCTTGATGTAACGTTTACCAACTACGTTTCAACAGACGCGTATGGTGTTGTTACGCCGGATCCTGGATCCGACGTTTTGGAGATTGATGTTACCGCCATCGCCCTCGAGTTGATGTCAAATTCGCAATGGAACGGAGAGGCCATCGGATTTCTCCTCATGGAGACCAACGGTGTGGCCGATTACGCACTGTTCCGAACGGAGTCTGGTGCTCAGCGCCTGCGCGTTGAGTGGATCCCGGACTATAAGCAGCCGCCGACTTGGAGAGTGGGTACGCGCGTACAGTCAGAAAATACAGTTCAGATTCCGAGTATGCGGAAATCGTTCGCTATGGTTTATGCCCACAAGCAAAACCAGCTCCTTCTATTCGGCGGCATGGATGGACGCCAGGTATTCGGCGACACGTTCCAAGCGCGACTCCGTGGAGGCGAAGATGGCGATGACGAAGACGATCCCGAACCGCTAGACGATATAGATCCCTCAAAGGGATCTATCGTTAAGTTTGTTTCCTGGCAAAAGATACCTGTCGAGAATGGACCTTCTCCTCGCTGGGGCCACGCGATGGTCTACGACGAAGACAATGATGACGTACTCCTGTTCGGCGGGTTCGATGCACAGAACCGTCCGCTCAACGACTTGTGGGTTTATACATTTGCTTCTGTGACAACGAATTATGTGACAGACACAAATGGAGTGACGAACGCAGTTGAAACTGCTGTAGCAGGTGGATGGAAGGAAATCACTGTGTTCTTGGATGGCCAGAAGCCTAGTCCGCGAGGTGGGGCCATGTTTGCCTACTTCGGTGGAGAGCTTTATCACCGCGGTATCCCGGATGCGTATAGATCCACGAAGCGGAATCGCTTTGTGCTGTTCGGTGGCACAGATGGTAAGAATTACTACAACGATACGTGGGTATTCTATCGCGACTATCATAGTTTTATCCTGAACCAGACAACCAGCGACCGATGGACCTTGGTTGATCCGGGAGGTGAACAGTCGGTAGGGCCGAGCCCACGTGCGTTTGGTTCAATGGTCTATGCGCAAAATGCGATTCTTAGACCGGATCCCAAGGGCCGTGCGACCTATACTGACAGCGGTGATGACAAGCACTCTGCCGGGGCTTCGGTCCTCCTCTTTGGCGGACGCACGGGCACATTACCGGCGGGTACCGATACGGATCGCGATTTGGTTCCTGATGGCTTGGAACACGAGCTCGGCGGTACCGCGGCAGGCCGTGACCCGCGCAGTAACGCGCTCGTGAATCCGAATGGGCTCGAAACCGTGCCGTATAACCTAAAGCGTCTCGGCGCGTGGAATGGGCATCTAGCGCAACTGCAGCGCTCGCATATCGCTGATCTCGAAGTGCTCAGTTATGACGAGCGGGGTGAGGCGTGGCGAACCGGCTTGTTTACCTGGCAGGGCTGGCCAATCGAAACCACATTTACAAATGAAGAATACGTTATCGGTGACGAGACCGTATTGCCGTACGAAACTCCGGATCCCGATCGCTTGGTTTATATTACAGGTGTGGACGCACTATCCCCGGATTGGACAAACATGTGGTATCACCGCTATCCGCTGGGCATGGGCGGTCCGAAAGATGCGCGCGATGTGTGGGAACTGGGTATTCCAGTGCCGGTTACTGCGGCGACGAACTCGGCACCCCCGTATGCGTACAGCGGCCGCTGGGTGTATGGCACCAAGTTGACCGGCTACTACCCGCGCGATGCGATTATGGAGCTGTATAGCCCGATATTCGACACGCGTGCGCCGGATCCGCAATCCACGCAACCGGACAACACGAATCCGTACTTCCTGATGTTCCACGAGTGGGTGGACTTGGCGGATAGCAACGATGTCATTCGTGTGGATATTGTGCGCCCGGGTTCACCGGCGGATGTCTATACGCGCGTCTCGGGATTGGATCGCCCGACGATCACATTGATTCCGAATCGCAATAATGCAGCGAATACGAAGGGCAAATGGCGCCGCGTGATCGCTCCGTTGAACGTGGTGGGTAATGACAGCAATCTGTACGCGCGCTTTACGCTGCAGTCGGATACGAACACGCTGGTCGCCGGTGGTTGGTATATTGACGATATTGCTGTGATTCAGGGATCGGAGCTGAGCGGCTTGTTGGCAGCGGGCACAAACACTGAAGTTTGCCTGATTGGTGAAAACTTCAATGAGAACGTAATAGATTGCACGCTGAGCGACACGAACGGATTGTTCCAGTTCGGGCTGCTGCCGCTCGGCAACTATCAAGTTGTCGCAGCTGGTGTTACGAATGGGCCATACGCGCTCACCGACGGCACATTGGATGTTGATCTGACGATGGCACGAGTACAATTTACAGATATTGCACCGAACATCGGAAACACGGCGGCGATCATTACGTGGAGCGCAACCAATGGGGCGGCCTATCGGTTGGATTACACCACCAATTTGATAACCGGACCGTGGACGTTCCTCTACTCGGTGACAAGCGGGGTAGATACAACGTTGTCGTACACAGACCTGTTCTCGACAGCAGACCGTATCTACCGGGTGTCCATAACAAATGCGCCATAGAACCCTGACAATGGCGTTGACCGGTTATGGCCGCTTGCCGTAGCGTAATGGAAGTTTGACTTTCAGATTAGATTGGCTAAGGAGAAAATGATGAAGATGAAACGGATTATGCTGGCAGCCACCGTGGCTGGAGTAGGGCTATTGCTCGGCGCGGGTTGCGACTGGTCGTCGCAGGGAGGCTCCCTGAACACCTCGCAGGGTGCTGGCGTAAACATCAACTTTTCTGGCGTGTATAACGGAAACATCAGTGGACGTGCCGTGGATCGCACCTCGGCAGGCACGATTTCCCGCCTGACGATCCGTCAATCCGGCAACCGGGTGGAAGTTATAGACAGCCAGGGCTCGCGCTACGAGGGATCTGTTGGTGCGCCGGGCCTCATTGCATCTCCGTCTGAAGGCGTTTTCCCTCCCGGTGCAGAGTTGGTTCAGTCGCAGATCAGTTGGGCCGGCAAGGATGGCGTCGCGCAGCGCGAGGTCGAGTTCGTCGGAATTATTCACGCGATCAGCGTTGAAGAGGTGAATGGCGATAGCAAGAAGAACACGTCTGAGAACTCCAGCGAGCGGACTGACAACTATTCGTATGACACCACGACGACGGTGACGACGAATGCGACGCACGATCAGGTCATCACCAAGACCGAGCGTGCGTATGATTCTGACGGAAACCTCGTTTTCGAGGAAATCACGGAGACGACGATCAAGGGAACTCCGGGCGATGTGCGGACAACAAAGCGCACAGTGGTTGACAATCGCAGCAAGAAGAATTCGAGTACCGTGACGACGGATACAACATACCGGATCACGGAACAGAACGTGCAGTATCGCCTCGAAGGCACGTGGATTGAGAAAAATAGCCCAATTGTTTCGCGCGTGGATGCCATTTCGCGTGGCGCAAACGGCACCATCTCCACCACGTCTTCTTCGACCACGACAGAGACGGCTCAATAGCCTTCGCGAAAATTGCTTAGACACGACATGACCCCGGGACCATCTCGGGGTCATGTTCGTTACGGGAGCTGTGTGATGAACATAACCCCGAGTTGGATTTTCAAAACCGCGCTCAAGGAGAGTGGAAAACTCTCCAAGGGGTGGGGCGAGCTTTCCAAGCGAGCCGCGCAGAATCTATGACCGCCCGACAGTGATTGGCTTGTCATTCCGCCAACAGAGTGGCGGAACTACAGCGAGCGAAACAGCGTGCTGTAGCTCCGCTGCCGGAGGTTGCTGAACTGGAGCGGCAACCTCCGTGTTGCCCGGAACAGGTGTGGACGTGAGATCGGGCAGGACCCACCAGAGGCGGGCGGGCATCGCCTGCCTCTCCAGGGGCTGGAAGGCGAGTACGGGGACGGGGTGCGAGTACGTATACGAGGACGTGTACGTGTACGAGCGGGCGGGAGCTGCCGGAGAGTGATCTGCTTTATCATTCCGCCAACAGAGTGGCGGGACTACAGCGTCGTGTGCAATACGGCGGGCAAGCAGAACTACAGTAGACAGAACAAAATGCCGTAGCTCTGTTCGCCCTCAAGCTGGGCGGCTATAGGCAAGGTAGTTGTATCCAGCTCTCACTCCCAACGACATTGTGGATTCTTTCATCGCGAAAAGTAAGTGTATCCAGTTGCTGGGATTCTTCTTCGTCTTGCCATTCGGCGCATTATCTACACACTTATCCTGCTGGCAGGACAGGGAGGGCTCGCGTGAAAAATATTTTGTTTTTTATATTGATTTGCATTGTCTGTTGGCTGGTGTGGGATCGCTATCACACGAAGCCTCCTGCTCCCGTGGTTATTGATCAGCGCCCGATCAAAAAGGTCGTTATTGCAGAAAAATATGAGCCGATATTACGGGAAATCGTTGATAGTCTGTTTTCGCCTCTAGATTCAGACGCGCCCAATCCTATCGCACTGCTGTCAACTCTGGATGGGTCCGCGCGCGCCGACCTTCGGAATGGAGTCATATCCGAAATAGAGGGAAGGCTTATTGTCGAACTAACAGCGCGTTTGCGGCAAATGAATTCGGAGCGTGAAGGTTATGAGATTGAGTATCGCGGCATTATCAACCGAGTATATCCATCATTCAAGGGAAGGGAGGGGGGCGAAAGCAAGAGACAATTCTATCTCGATGACCTTCATCGGCGCTGGTCAAAAACAGTGAATAAAAACCGCCAACAGATTAATGCTGATGTTGTGGCTCTTCGCGAAGCAGAGCGACAAAGGGAGCACGATCAGGCTGCATCTGTTGTCTCCAATCTGTACCTACGTGATTTTCCTGCGAAATAAAAAAGCAGAATGAAGTGTATTGAGAGGCTTTGCGGAACGTATCCTTTTTTGAGGAGGGAGAACCGATAAGCCAAAATGTAATGCGGTAACAATCCGTGGGGAATTTCGGACCTCGGCGGAGGGATTTATCGAGCGTAGAACGACTTCGTTCGAACTACGCCGTGACAAGTCATGCACGTGCACGGAGTGCATGTACCACCATACTCAATCGTGCAGAGCTGACGCGATCTCTTCCGGCTTCGTCCTCACTTCGTTTGAACTACGCCGTGACAAGTCTGCCTTCGGCTATCGAAAACTTGAAGTGCGCTGGGGCGCGTTGAGAGATCCGTGGAATGTTGCGAGTCCATCGGCTCGCTTGGATAGCTCGCCCGAGCAGATCGAAGACCGCCTTCAACGAAGGCGGCTACAGCTGCGGTTAACCAATGTCTGGAGTGCCGCGCGATGCCTGTCTGCAATGCTACGCATAGGCGTTGCAGGCGGGGCACTTCGCTGCCGGAGGTTGCTGAGCTGGAGCGGCAACCTCCGTGTTGCCCGGAACAGGTGTGGACGTGAGATCGGGCAGGACCCACCAGAGGCGGGCGGGCATCGCCTGCCTCTCCAGGGGCTGGAAGGCGAGTACGGGGACGGGGTGCGAGTACGTATACGAGGACGTGTACGTGTACGAGCGGGCGGGAGCTGCCGGAGAGTGATCTGCTTTATCATTCCGCCAACAGAGTGGCGGGACTACAGCGTCGTGTGCAATACGGCGGGCGAGGAGAGGGTGTCAGCACCGGGTGAACCGGCCTTGTTTTTAGTGGTGCATATAGTTTGTTGGCATCTATACTGCTGACAGGAGATTTATACGATGAGTGCGGTCAGTGTGATTCTTGGTGGAGGTCAAGGGACCAGGCTGTTGCCGCTTACGTTGGAGCGATCGAAGCCAGCGGTGCCGATTGCGGGTAAATACCGCTTGATTGATATTCCGGTTAGCAACTGTATCAACAGCGGCATTCGAAACATCTATTTGCTGACGCAGTTCAACAGCGAATCGCTGCATCGCCACATTCAGCGCACGTATCGTTTTGACCAGTTTTCGCAGGGCTATGTCCGCATCCTCGCTGCGCAGCAGACGCCGAGTTCTGAGAAGTGGTTTCAGGGAACTGCGGATGCGGTTCGGCAGGGATTGCGCTACTTCACGGAAGAGGAGCCGGATTACGTCATCATTCTTTCGGGCGATCAGTTGTATCGAATGGATTTTCGCGAGGTCTTGCGTCAGCACGCGGCCAACGGAGCCGATGTGACGATCTGCACGAAGTCGGTGCCGCGCAATGAGGCTGGCGCGCTCGGAATCATGCAGGTGGATGAGAAGCAGCGGATCGTCAATTTTGTTGAGAAGCCCGGGAATAGCCCCGCGTTAGACGGGTTGCGCGCGCCGATGTATCAGGATGAACGCTATCTGGCGAGCATGGGAATTTATGTTTTCAATCGCGAGGTGTTGGTGAAGCTTCTGGAGTCTGATCAGTCAGATTTCGGGAAACACATTATTCCGACCGCGATCAAGTCGCACAATGTGTATAGCTACATCTTCGAGGGTTTCTGGCGGGATATTGGAACGATTCATTCGTTCTGGGAAACAAACCTTTCGCTGGCGGATGCCTTGCCCGAGTTTAATTTTTATGATCCGAAGCGGCCGATTTATACAGACATGCGGTATCTGCCGCCGTCGAAGATTAATTGCTGCGACATGAATCGCTGCCTTCTCTCTGAGGGATGCATTATCTCCGGCCATCGCATCCTGCACTCGATTGTCGGTATCCGCGCGATTGTGGGCGACGGGACTGTGATTGAGCATTCGGTTTTGATGGGCGCCGACTATTACGAAAAAGAGCCGCGCGCAGGAGAGGTGCGTCTCGGAATTGGCCGCGATTGCTACATCAAGAACGCCATCATTGACAAAAATGCGCGCATCGGCGACGGCGCATATATTTCACCGGACGGCAAGGAGGATGTGAATCATCGTCTCTATACGATTCGCGATGGAGTAATCGTCATTCCGAAGAACGCCGTGATTCCGCCCGGCTTCCGGGTGTAGAGCTGATGATTGCGGCGCTGGCGCTGCTGGGCTGCTGGCTTCGTGTTCTCTTCGCTCGAGCTTTGCCGTGACATACGCCGAGGGAGCCGAAGAAAGTTCCGTGCTCGTTTTGGTGCGCGGGGCGCGCACCGTGGCACGCGAGGGCGCGTGCGCTCCCCGGATGTCGCCCTCAACGAGGGTGGTTTTCGTTTCCCGCGGTCAGCGACCGCGGCTACAAAGCGGCGCGGTTTGAAGGCGCGCACACATCGTTCCGCCCGCTGCAGTTCCGCCTGAGGTGGACAGGCGGCCCTCCCGATTGTCACGCAAACTTGCGCGCCGTTTACTCTGCGCTATCGGGGTGGGAGGGGGCGTTGAGGAGTTCGTTCAGGCGGTTCTGAATGATGGAGTCGCGCTTGGATTGGCGGTCTTGCAGGATGGTTTTGATATGTTCGACGCGTTTTTCCATTTGGGCGAGGCGCTCCTGGCGCATGCGTTGACGAAGATCGAATGCGTTGCCAATCTCTGCGGTGAGTTCCTGCTGAAGCTGCGCTTTTTCGCTGTCGGTTGCAGCGTCACGGACTGAGCGGGCGAGATCGGCAATTTTGATTTCGAGTGTTTCCAGTTCAGGAGTGGGTTGCGCGCCGTCGCTATAGCCGTGTTCGGGGCGGAAGAATATCCCGGCGGTTTGTGGGCCGCGTGCATCGCGTTTGCGCCATGGATGCTCGCCGCCTTTACGGTCTGAATCCCACTCGCGCTGCTCCCATCGTTTGCGCAGCCGCTCCATTAGTGCGGTGCGAAATGCGTCAGGATCGGTTTCGCGAAGCGCGGTGAGACGTTCGTATTCTGCGGGGTCTTTCTCTTTCAAGATTTCAAAGTAGCGCTGAACGTGGGGCGGTGGCGGGCGCGTACCGCGCAGGGTGTCCCCGCCGGAGACGGTCTGTGATCCGGCGTCGTCGGCCGGCTGGGCGTAGAGGGGGAGCGCTGCGAGGGCGCCTGCTGAGAGGAGGAGGAAGAGAATTGGGCGCTTCATATTCTTGCTCCTTCGAGTTCGAGCAGCTCGCGAATCAGTGTGTCCTCATCTGGAGTTTGCCGATTGGCTTGTGGAAGGTCGGCGTTGAGGTTGGCGAGGACGGCCTGCAGGTTATCGAGTTCGTATTCGAGGTTGTCGTCCCACGCATATTCGGCTGCCGGGGCCGCTGCGTCTGTGTGTGCAATGGGAGCGCCGGGGGTGGGTGTGCGGTGCAGGGCGAGGCTGATGCCCAAGATGAGCAGCGCGGCGGCGGCGAGCGGAGCGAGGAACTTCCATTGCGCAAAGCGCAGCGTGGCAGGTGCCTGCTCTGTGGCTTCGAACAGGCGTGCGCGGGTGGCGCCGTTGAGTTGCGGGACGTCTGCGGTAGTGGTGGACTCGCGGCTGACAAGGCTGATGGCGGCGAGGTCGTTTTCGAATTGTTGGAGTTCAGGATGCCGGGCAAGGAGAATGTCGAGCTGCCTGCATTTGCGCGGGCTCAATTCGCCGGACTGCCGGAGCAGTATCCATTGTTCGATTTTGTTCGTGTTCATCTGTCAATTCCCGTGGCGATGGTGTTGCCTCTTAATTCAGAACGAAGTTTGTGGACTGCATATTGCATGCGCGCAAGTGCGGTGTTGATGGAGACGCCCTGGATGCGTGCGATTTCTTTGAAGGGGACGTCGCCTTCTGTGCGCAGGAGGAAGACTTCGCGTTGTTCAGGCGGGAGCTGGCTCACTGCGATCGCGATGTGGGCCTGTAGATCACTGGAGGCAGCATTTTCGGCCGGGTTGGGTGCGGGTTCGGCGAGGCGTTCGGCGAGGGGCTGGCTGTTTTCCGTGAGGGCCTGCTCGAAGGAGGTGAGGCGCGCGCGTTTTCGGGCGCGGTCTATAATGAGGTTATGCGCAATGCGGAAGAGCCAGCTCAAAAACTTGGCCTCGCGATAGCGGTGAATGTTCTGAATGGCGCGAATCCAGGTTTCCTGAAAAATTTCGTCGGCGTCGGGATGACCTTCCATCATTTTGGCGATGAAGGCGTAGAGAGGGCGACGGGTGTGCTCGATGAGGCTGTTGAGCGCCTCTGCGTTGCCTGCGCGATATTCGTTCAGCCAGCGATGCTCGAGTGTGTCCATGGAGAGTAGGGCATTCACGTTAACGGATAACGCATGCCGATGGGAGTTTAGTGTATTTCGGCGGGTAGAGAAGGAGGTTTTCCGGCAGTCCGGCGGCGGGCCTCATGTGGACTTGTGTCGCGTGCTGCGCTACACTCGGCGCGTGAAATTGATTGCGCATCGCGGGGCGTCACACGAGGCGCCGGAGAATACGATTCCCGCAATTCATCTGGCGTGGCAGGAGCGGGCAGATGGTGTGGAGATTGATATTCGGATGACAGCGGACGGGAGGGTGATTCTCTTGCACGATCCGGATACGCTGCGCACGGGCGGGACCAAGCTCGATGTGTCGTCGCAGATGTGGGACGCGCTGCGGTTGCTGGATGTGGGGAAGTGGAAGAATCCGCGCTATCGAATGACGACGATTCCGTTGTTTCGCGATGTGTTGAAGATGCTGCCGGGCGGGCGCGAGTTGTGGGTGGAGGTGAAATCGGGCCCGGAGATTGTGCCGGCGATTGTGCGGGAATTGGAGGTGCTGCGCCCTTCGCCGAATGCGCTGCGATTTTTGGGGTTTAGTGCGCACACAATGGGGCAGCTCAAACGTGCGCTTCCGCAGTATCCAGTCTTCCTCAACATCGAGCCGCCGGGTACGCGCGGTGCGCCGAATCCGTGGAGTGCCGAGCATTTGGCGACATTGGCGGGAAATGCGCATCTGGATGGGTTGAGTGTGGGGTTATCGGATGCGCTGGATGAGGAGTTTATCGCACAGATTCACGGGTATGGCCTTGGGCTCACGGGTTGGGTCGCGGATGATGAACACCTCGCGAAGCGTCTGGCGAATGCGGGGTTGCAGTCTGTGATGACGAATCGTCCGGCGGCCTTGCGCGCGGGATTGCGCGCGCTTGGTGTGTTGTGAGACGGAGGGTGCCGCGGCGCGCTCCCGGTCCGGTCGCCGCGCGTTTGGAATCGCTTTTCTCGCAGTATCATCACGCGGAATTAATTTCGCCGGATCCGCTGGAGTGTGTGTGCCGCTATCGGAAGATTGCGGATCGAGAGATCGTCGGGTTGTTGGCGGCGACAGTGGCGTTTGGGCGCGTGTCTCACATTTTGGTTAGTGTGGAGCGGTTGCTCTCGCAGATGGGGCCGGAGCCTGCGCGGTGGTTGAGCGAGACGGCGTCGCGGCGGATTGCGTTGAGCTTCGATGGTTGGCGGCATCGCTGGGCCACGGGCGACGAGGTGGCAAATCTGTTACTGGCCGTGCGAGGTGTGGTGGGCGAGTGGGGATCACTGGGCGCTGCGTGGCGTGGGGTGCGGAGGGCGGATGATGAGGATGTTCACGAGACATTGATCCGGTGGGTGGGTCTGCTGGATCAATTTGGTCTGGCGGTGGATAATTCGCTGGTGCCGCGTCCTGAACGGGCGTCGGCCTCGAAGCGGTTGCATTTGTTTCTGCGCTGGATGGTGCGGCGGGACGAAGTTGACCCCGGCGGATGGGATGAGACACCTGCACGCTTGCTGGTGCCGCTGGATGTGCACATGCACCGGATGGCGCGGCTGTTGGGGGCGACACGGCGGCGCGCGGCGGATTTGCGAACTGCGCGGGAGATTACGGCGTGGTTCCGGCTGTTGGACCCGCAGGATCCGGTGCGATTTGACTTTGCGTTGACGCGTCTGCCGATACACGACGGGATGAGCGCAGCTGAAACGCGCAGGGCGTTGTTGTGCGGCGATTTATAGAGAAGTGAGGAGACTGTGCATCAGCCTTGCTTGAATTACGTCGTTTGGGATACGCTCGCACGTCAATTTTGAATATCACCATGAGAATTTTGTCAGGAATACAACCGTCGGGCCGCCTCCATCTGGGCAACTATTTTGGCATGATGCGTCCTGCCCTCGATTTGCAGGAGAAGGGTGAGGCGTTTTATTTCATCGCCAACTATCACGCATTGACCACGGTGACCGATGCTGCGGCGTTGCGGCAGGGGACGCTGGACGTGGCATTGGACTTCCTCGCGTGCGGGCTCGATCCGGTGCGCACCGTGTTCTATCGCCAGAGCGATGTTCCGGAAGTGACAGAGTTGACCTGGCTGCTTTCCGTGATCACACCGATGGGGCTGTTGGAGCGCGCGCATTCGTTTAAAGACAAGACCGCGCGGGGCATAGCCGCGTCGCACGGGTTGTTTTCGTATCCGGTCCTGATGGCGGCGGACATTTTGATTGTGCAGTCGGATCTGGTGCCGGTGGGGCGCGATCAGAAGCAGCACGTCGAAATCACGCGCGACGTGGCGATTAAGTTCAACAATCAATACGGTGAAGTCTTCCGGATTCCGAAGGAGCAGATTCGCGACGAAGTGGCGGTGGTGCCGGGTGTGGACGGGCAGAAGATGTCGAAGTCCTACAACAACGCGATTGATATTTTTGGCGACCCGAAAGAAGTGAAGGCGCGGATTATGCGCATTGTCACGGACAGCAAAGGCGTTGCGGATCCGAAGGATCCCGATACGTGCAACGTCTTCGCGCTCTACAAACTCTTTGCGACGCCGGAGGAGCGGGAGGCGATGGCGGCGCGCTATCGCGCGGGCGGTATGGGCTATGGCGATGCGAAGAAAGCGCTTTACGAAAAGTTTGAGGCGCATTTCGGGCCGCTGCGCGCCAAGCGCGCGGAGCTGGCTGCCAATCTGGACTATGTGGAGGGCGTTCTGCGCGACGGCGCTGCGCGCGCGCGGGCGGAGGCCACGGTGACGTTGCATCGCGCTCGCAAAGCAGTGGGGTTGGAGTAGCGCCATGTCGAGTCGCGAAGAATACAAGATTCAGCTCGATGTCTTCGAGGGGCCCCTCGATTTGTTGCTCTATCTGATCAAGCGGGACGAGTTGGACATTTACAACATCCCGATTGAGCGGGTGACGCAGCAATATATGCAGTATCTCGAGGCGATGCAGATGCTGGACCTCAACATTGCCGGCGAGTTTCTTGTGATGGCGGCAACGCTGATGATGATCAAGAGCCGGATGCTGCTGCCGGTGGAAGAGCGTCCGGAGCTGGAGCCGGAAGAAGAGGATCCGCGCTGGGATTTGGTTCGTCAGTTAGTCGAATACAAGAAGTTCAAAGATGCGGCGCTGCATCTGGAAGAGCTGGCGTTGGTTCGCGAAGATGTCTTCACGCGAGAGGGAGAGCATGTGCAGCTGGGGGCGGAGCCGGATGTTGCGCTGCAGGATGTGAGTATCTTCGATTTGATTGCGGCCTTCAACGACGCGTTGAAGAAAGCGCCGCGCGAGACGGTGGCGGAGTTGTTTGCCGATCGCTACACCGTGGCCGATAAGATTGATGAATTGACGCTTGTATTGAAGGAGCGCGGCGGCGTTCGCCTAGGCGAGTTGTTGCGCGGGATGCATCATCGCTATGAGATGGTGTGTGCGTTTCTGGCTGTGTTGGAATTGATTCGCCTGAAGCAGATTCGGGCGCGGCAGGATGCGTTGTTCGGGGATATCGAGTTGGTGCCGGCTGACGCGGCGTGAAGTGAAGGAGTTTTTTGTGTCCGAGACAGAAGTATTGCCAGAGTTGAAGCAAATCGTCGGCGCGCTGCTTTTTGCGGCGAAGGGCTCTATTTCGCCGGCGGATGTTCGCCGTTGCCTCCGCCAGGTGGCGGAGGATCGCGGCGGGGTGTATCGCGATTTTGCAGAGGTGTCGGACGCCGACATTCTCGCTGCGCTGGGCCTGTTGCGCGATCAGTTGCGCGAGATGCGGGTTGGTGTGCAGATCAACGAGGTGGCGGGCGGCTTCCGCATGGAAAACGAAGTGAATTGCGGACCGTGGCTTCGCGAGTTGCTGCACAAAGGGCGCGCGAGCCGGTTGAGTCGTCCGGCGTTGGAGACGCTGGCCGTGATTGCCTATCGGCAGCCGTGTACGCGCGCGGAGATTGAGGCGGTGCGCGGGGTTGCGGTGGACCAGATTTTGCGGAACCTGATTGATCTGCAGTTGATCCGGATCACCGGGCGCAGCGAGGTGCCGGGGCGCCCCTGGCAGTTTGGCACCACGCAGAAATTCCTCGAATATTTCGGTCTCAAGAACGTGAAAGAACTGCCGGGGACTGAAGAGCTGCGCCGCATTGAAGCGGAGCAGGCTGTGAAGAAGGCGGAGGCGGAAGAGTCGAAGGCGGCTGAGGAAGAGCCCGTGTTGCTGGATGCGGATGGAAATCCTGCGCAGGAAATTTCATCCGGCTCGGAGTCCGGTGAGGAAGAGTACACAGAGTCGGACGGCGAGCCGGACGAAAGCGCGGATGCTGATGAGGCAGAATCCAGCGACGCTGATTCAGCCGATGAGTCGGACGAGAGTGACGACGAATACGACGACGAATACGACGACGAAGATGACGATGACGAGGAAGATTTCGAAGAAGACAGCGATGGCGGCGGCGATGAAGACGATGAAGAAAAAGACTGAAGTTGCTGATGCGCGGTTGGCATCGTTGCGCCGTCGCATTGACACGCTCGACGGACGGCTGGTGGCTCTACTGAACCAGCGCAGTCGTTTGGCGCAGGAGATTGGTGAGCTAAAGAGCGCGAGTGGCGCTCCGCTTTTTGTGCCTCAGCGCGAGCAGCAGGTGCTGAGCGGGCTCTCGAAGCGCAATCGCGGGCCGCTTCCAGAAAGTGCGCTTTGGGCAATTTATCGCGAAATTATTTCGGCTGCGCTTTCACTCGAAGGCGGATTGAAAATTGGCGTGCTGGACGGAGTAAGGGGCGGGATTATGTTGGAGGCGCGGAACCGGTTCGGCGCGAGTGCGACGTATGAGCGTGCGGGCTCTGTGGCATCCGCACTGCGCGCGTTGGCGCGTGGGAAATGGCATGCGCTGTGCCTTTCTGCGTCGGCGGCGAAGGCCGCGCGTCGGGCGATTGAAGCGGGGCAGTTTTGCGTTTCTGCGCTGCAGGGAAGCCGTTGCGTGGTGCTGGTGCGGGGTGGGGCATGAGCGCGATTGTTTCGGCGGCAAAATCGTGGGTGTCTGCGCTGGGAACATATCAGGCAGGCCGTCCAATTGAAGAAGTGGCGCGCGAGTTGGGGTTGGGCGATCCGGACTCTATTTTAAAGCTGGCCTCCAACGAGAATTCGTTGGGGCCGTCGCCCCGCGCGTTGGAGGCCATGACAAAAGCAGCCGGGCGGATGCACATATATCCGGATGGTGATTCCTATTATCTCCGCTCTGCGCTGGCGAAAAAATTGGGTGTGACACGCGACGAGATTTTTCTCGGGCATGGGAGCAATGAGATTCTTGCGCTGCTGGGGCACATCTATTTGGGACCGGGCACGAGCGCGGTGATGTCGGAGCAGGCGTTTGTAGTATATAAGCTGGTTGCGGCGTTGTATCAGGCCGAGGCCATTGAAGTGCCTGCGCGCGAGTTCGGGCACGATTTGCATGCGATGCACGCGGCGATCCGGCCTGATACGCGACTGGTGTTTATCGCGAACCCGAACAATCCGACTGGAACATCGGTTTCGGCGGATGAGTTGTATGAATTTCTGGACAGTCTTCCCGATCACGTGGTTGCGGTGGTTGACGAGGCGTATGTCGAGCTGCTTCCGCCCCGGTTGCAGCCCGATACGGTGGGATATGTACGCGAGAGGAAGAGTGTTTTTGTGCTGCGCACGTTTTCAAAGGCGCACGGACTTGCGGGGCTGCGCATCGGGTATGCCATTGCTCCGACAGAGGGTGTTTCGCTGTTGAATCGGGTGCGGCAGCCGTTCAATGTGAACGCGATGGCGCAGGCGGCGGCACTGGCGGCATTGGAAGACGACGCGCACATTGCGAAAACGCGCGCGATGGTGGAAGAAGGGTTGGATCAGTTGTCGCAAGGGTTGGCGGAGTTGGGCATAGAATATGTCCCGTCATCTGCCAATTTTATCCTTGTGAGGGTTGGGAAGGGGCGGGAATACTTTCAGGCCTTGTTACGGGAGCGGATTATTGTCCGCCCGGTGGACAATTACGGATTGCCGGATTATATCCGGGTGACGGTTGGAACGCGCGAGGAGAACCAGCGGTTTCTGGACGCGTTGTCTGTTGTTCTTGGGAAAGGGAATTCATGATTATCGTATTGAAGCCGGATGCTACGGCGGAGCAGATTCAGCATATTGAGAAGAGCGTGCGCGAGTGGGGATTGCGGACGCATTTCAGCAAGGGGACGGAGCGCAGCGTCATTGGCATCATCGGCGACGAGTCGGTGCTGGTGAACAAGCCGTTGGACGTGTTTCCCGGCGTAGATTCTGTGATGAGCATCCAGAAGCCGTATCGCTTGGCGAGTCGCGAGTTTCAGTCAAAGCAGACCCGGATCACGATCCCGTGGGGCCGGCCCGGAGGTGAGCCGGTCGAGATTGGCGGCGAACGCATTGTGGTCGTGGCGGGATCCTGCTCGGTGGAGACGCCGGACATCATGCTGGATACGGCTCGCTACATTATTGAATCCGGCGCGCGCATGATGCGTGCGGGGGCGTTCAAGCCGCGTACATCGCCGTATGCGTTTCAGGGATTGGGTGTGGAGGGGTTGAAGATTCTTGCGCAGGTTCGCGCGGAGACGGGGCTGCCCTTCATCACCGAAGTGATGGACACGCGCGACGTCGAGATGGTTGCGGAGATTGCGGACGTCGTTCAGATCGGCGCGCGCAACACGCAGAATTTCTCGCTGCTCAAGGCCGTGGGTCGCACCCGCACGCCGGTGTTGTTGAAGCGCGGCATCGCGGGGACGATTGAAGAGCTGCTGATGAGTGCGGAGTATATTTTGAGTCAGGGCAATGACCGCGTGATTCTCTGCGAGCGCGGAATCCGCACATTTGAGCGGGCCACGCGAAATACGCTGGATTTGAATGCGGTGCCGGTGTTGCGGAAACTTTCGCATCTGCCGATTTCTGTGGACCCGAGCCATGGCACGGGGGCAGCGGATCTCGTTACACCGATGGCGATGGCGGGTGTGGCGTGCGGTGCCGACTTGCTTTTGGTGGAGACGCATCCGAACCCGGAGAAGGCGACATCGGATGGCGCCCAGACGATCAATGAAGCGCAGTTCCGCAAAATGATGGACGGGGTGCGCGGAATCGCTTCTGTCCTTGGGAGAAGCGTGTAGCCGGATCATGCAACGCGTTGCCGTCATCGGATTGGGGTTGATGGGTGGTTCCATCGGCCTTGCGATCAAGGCGCGAGAGCTGCCGTGGGAGGTGGTGGGGTATACCCGCACACCTGCGAACGGGCGGCGTGCGCTGCGGCGCGGTGCGGTGGACCGGCTTGCGGTGACGCCTGCGAAGGCTGTTGAGGGCGCCGATCTGGTGATATTTTGTGCGCCGGTGCGGACGATTCCGACACTGGTGCGCGAGAGTCTTGTTGGCTTGAAAGAAGGCCAGCTGATTACGGATGTGGGCAGTACGCGAATGTTTTTGGAGTCCGAGATTCCGGCTATCCTCAAGAGTGTCGGAGCGATCTTTGTCGGCAGCCACCCGGTTGCAGGTTCGGAGCAGCAGGGGGTGGATGCGGCGCGTGCAGATTTATATGAACACGCGACTGTGTTGATTTCGCCGCCGCCGAAAACTCCAGAGGCATCGGTTGTCGCCGTGCAGCAGTTTTGGCAGAAATTGGGCGGCCGGGCGATCCTCATCAATAGTCGGGAGCACGATCGTTTATTGGCGCGAACGAGCCACTTGCCGCACATGGTGGCCAGTCTTCTCGCGTTGACCGTGGCGCGTATGCCGGGGCATGAGAAACTCGCGGCGTTCTGTGGAAGCGGCTTTGCGGACACCTCGCGGGTGGCAGAGGGTTCGCCGGATGTATGGCTTGATATTGTCCGGACAAATCATTCCAATCTAGCGGAAGAGTTGCGCGCGTATCGCGGGCAGTTGGATCGCCTGTTGGCGTTTCTCGATGAGGGAGATTTTGAAGGCGTGCAGCAGATTTTAGAAAACGGCCGTTCGGCTCGTCGCCAGTTGTTGGCGAAGGGGAAAGGCAAAAAGGCGTAGTTGAATTATGAGTACAATACCACAATCTGTCATTGTTGCCCCGAGCGGTCCGCTCAAAGGCGAGCTGGAAGTTGCGGGCGACAAGAGTATTTCGCATCGCATGGCGATGATGGCGAGTCTCGCATCCGGTACATCTACGATTCAGAACTTTTTGCAAAGCGAAGACTGCGTGAACACGCTGCGCGCGATGGAGGCACTCGGCGCCCGCTCGTATTTTGATGAGGACGGATTGCTGCATGTGCAGGGCACGGGCGGCAATTTGATGGAGCCTGCGGGAGCGCTGAATGTAGGCAATTCCGGCACCACGATTCGTCTTTTGTCCGGCATTTTGGCCGGTCATCCGGGAACATTTGAGATCACGGGTGATGAATCGCTTTGCGGTCGTCCGATGGGGCGCATCAAGGAGCCGCTTGAGCGCATGGGTGCAAAAATTGAAGTGACGGGCGAACGCGGCACAGCGCCGATTCGCATCACCGGGGGCAAATTGAAGGGGATTGATTATCTTCTTCCCGTAGCTTCGGCTCAGGTCAAGTCGTGTGTGCTTTTGGCGGGGCTTTTTGCCGATGGCGTGACGAGCATTACCGAGCCGGTTCCGACGCGGGATCATACGGAGCGCGTGTTCAAAATGCTTTCGCTCCCGTTGACGGTGAACGGCAGTCAGATTTCGCTCAAGGGGTTTGGTGAGGACGGGCCGAAGCTGAAGGCGCGTCCGTTTGTTGTGCCGGGTGATTTCTCTTCTGCAGCCTATTGGATGGTTGCCGCAGCAGGGCGCAAGGGCTCGGATGTAACAATTCGGAATGTGGGATTGAATCCCCGCCGCATGGCGTTGATTGATGTACTCAAGCGCGCCGGGGCCCAAGTGGAGGTGCGTCTGGATATGGCGTCGGTTGATGGCGAGCCGGTCGGCGAGGTGCACATTTTGGGTGGCAAGCTCAAGGGTGTAACTGTGAAGGGCGCGGAAATTGCGAACCTGATTGATGAGTTGCTATTGGTGGCGGTGCTGGGCGCGATTGCGGACGGTGTGACGCGGATCGAGAATGCGGCGGAGTTGCGCGTGAAGGAATCGGATCGCATCGCGACCGTGGTTGCGAACCTGCGCCTGATGGGGGTGGAGGTTGAGGAGTTGCCGGACGGAATGGCGATCAAGGGTCCTGCGGCATTGAAGCCGACAGGCGCACTGCGCAGCTATGGCGACCATCGCAATGCGATGGCGATGGCCATCCTAGCGAGCTATGCGCGCGAACAGGTGGTGATTAACAACGTTTCCTGCGTGGATACGTCATATCCGACATTCTGGGCTGACTACAAATTGCTGGGAGGGAACGTTGAGTAACTCGCTTATCACAGTTGCCATTGACGGCCCCTCCGCCTCGGGAAAATCCACTGTGGCGCGGGGCGCTGCGCGCGCGTTGGGTTTTCATTATGTGGATTCGGGCTCGCTGTATCGCGGTTTGACGTGGAAGTGCCTCCGCGAGCGTGTGAATACGGAGGATCCGGTCGCGGTGACGGATCTTGTTAACCGCACCCGGCTCGACTTTTTTGTGGAGGAGGGCGCTATCCGCTTCACGCTGGACGGCGAAGATCCCGGCGCACAAATTCGTTCGATGCCCGTGCAAGAGCGCGTCAGCGATGTCGCGGCGGTTCCCGAAGTGCGCGCGCGTGTGGTGCAGCATTTGCGCGATACGACGCGATTCGGCAATCTTGTGATGGAGGGGCGCGACATTGGCACTGTGGTGTTTCCGGACACGCCGCATAAATTTTACCTCGACGCAGACCCGGAAGAACGCGCGCGCAGGCGCCACCAGGAGTTTGTGAAATCCGCCACGGATACAACCGTGGATAAAGTGCTCGCTTCGCTTCAGCGCCGCGACAAAAAGGATTCTACGCGCAAGACTGCGCCGCTGCAGATTGCACTGGGTGCGCGGGTTATTGATTCCACGGCAATGCAGGCGAAAGACGTTGTCGAAATTGTGGTGAAGCAGGTTCGAGACGCGATTGCCACGTCATGAGCGCACCGGCGTACAGCCCCCATCTGTACACATTTTGTCGCAGGCTGTTGCGGTTTTTCCTCACGGTCTATAACCGGTTGGAAGTGGACGGTCTTGCGCACGTGCCGACACAAGGAGGAGTGTTGCTCGTCGCGAATCATGCGAGTTTTCTGGATCCACCCGCGCTTGGATGTGCCATTACGACGCGAAATGTTCGCTACATGGCGCGCGATAGCCTATTTGCAAATCGCTGGTTCGGAAAACTTCTGCGCGGTATCGCTGCAGTCCCCATCTCTCGCGAGAAGGGTGATATCAGTGCGTTGAAGAGCGCGTTGGCGGTGCTGAAGTCGGGCGATTGTCTCGGATTTTTTCCCGAAGGAACGCGAACGGCAACGGGAGAAATGCGGAGCGCTAAAAGTGGAATCGGGTTTCTTGTTGCGAAGGCGAAGGTTCCCGTTGTTCCCGCATATATTGACGGAACATTCAATGCGTTCTCGCGGAAGCATCGCTGGATTCGGCCGGCCAAGGTTCGAATTATTTATGGCCCCCCGATTTTACCGTCAGAGTTTGAGCAGCTAGGCGAGGGTCGCGACCTCTACGACAAGATCGGCGAACTCATCACGGAGCGCATCCGGATGTTGAATCCTGCCAATAAATTATTGCGGTGATATTACGCAACCTGTTTATTACCAGCGGGTTATGTATGCAAACTAATCCTTTTTGAATCTTGACGTGCGCGCTTAAGTTCACTAGGATTAACGCTAACAGTTGAGCGATAGGCAGTTAGGGAAGGATTCCAATTATGGCCGCAAAGTCTGCATCGAAATCGCGCGCACTTCCGTCTGCAGCGTGGGGAGTGATATGGACGGGTGGCGTTGCTGCGGGGTTTCCGTCTGAAATTGAACCTGCCTTTTTGACACTCGGAAGCCGGCCTGTATTGGCCTACAGCTTAAGCGCATTTGAGCGCTGTCCCGACATCGAGGCCGTTGTTCTTGTGACATCAGCTGCGCGGCAGGAACATGTGCGCACGATGGTTCAGATGTTCGGTTGCAACAAAGTGAAGTCCATCATTGCGGCGCCAGCGGCGCGGATGGGTGCGATGAAGGCGGGCCTGGAAGAGGCGGTTGCGCTGGGGGCTGGCATTGTGGTTCTGCATGAAGGTGTGCGGCCCGGTGTGACGCCGGAGTTGATTGCTGAAACGATTCGAGTGGCGCGCAAGAGTGGCGCAGCCGTCGTTGCGCGACCGGTTGCGGATCCTGTTTGCGAATCGGCCAAAGGCACGAAAGTGACGGGGCGTGTTGAAAACGGTGCGCTGTGGCACACGTTGACGCCGCAGGCATTCAGGGCGGACGTGCTGGAGAAGGCGTTGGCCAATGCAACCAAGAAGAAATTGCATCTGCCGGACGAGGCCGCCGCGGTGAGCGTCCTTAAGCATGACGTGCATCTGGTTTCCGCGAAGCGTCCGTTGGTGCGTATTGCAGCGCCGGGCGATTTGAATCTGGCGGAACTTTTGCTCCGCTATTGATGTCAAAATCGGCGTGTATCAATAATCAATCGGCCGGGATATAGCGCCGTCGGCCTGCACGGACTCGATGAGCCAGGTCCTCTCCACCTTGCGCCACTGAATCCGGAACTCGTCGAGATGATTCTCCGTTAATGCTCCCGTTTGAGCGGCAAATTCCACTGCGGCTCTGATCTCCCGCTCGTTGCGCGTTTTGCGGGGTTCGAAATCCACGCCTTGAATCGTGATGGCGAGTGAATCCACTGCGGTATGAATACGCGTGAGCAGGGCGGGAATATCGCGCCGCTGGAGGGAGGTCGGCAATGCGGAGCCAAGATTGATTGTGGCATTGCTGGTGAAGAAGCTGCGGAGGTCGTTGGCCTCGACTACGCTGCGAATGACGCTTTGCGCCGGCATTTTCTCGCATGCGCGCGCGAGAGTTTTTAGCTGTTTGCGGATTGCAGCCTCATCGCTCGCGGGCAAGATTGCCCAGCCCACAGCCAGAAGGGCAATCGCCACGAGAAGAAGTTTTACGAATACGAGTTGCTTCATAAGTTCAGTGCTCCTGCGAGAGAGCGGCGGTGGACAACACCTGCCGCATGATCGGCCATGGGCATGCTCCGGTTGTCGCCCGCCACGAAATATTCATCCGGTCCGAGCTGGATCGGATGCATCGTCCAGTCGCTTGATTTGCTGCGATAGGGCTCTTCGACGCGTTTGCCGTTGACCAAGAGCTCGCCGTTGTCGAATGCGATTGTTTCAGTCGGGAGTGCGAGAATGCGTTTGAGGTAAAACGCGCGACCGCCTGCGCGGCGGATGATGACCACGGCACCTCGCTGAGGGCTTCGTTGTGCGGCGGTCCACCATCGCGTACCGAGGTGCCAGGTGCCATCGGAGAGTGTCGGTTCCATGCTGCGGCCGCGTACAACCACGGGATGCAGCCACAGGCCGAAGACAAGGAGCGTGAGAAGTGAAAGCACAGTCGCCCGCCAGACGACGGCGCGCCGGTTTCGGCTGAAGAGGGGGGTGGGGCGGCTGAATATCGTAGATTTCACGCCAATTTCTATATTCTTCTGCGCTGCGTGTTGCAATCCTGCTGATATCGTGATTGAATCCTGACGGTGTTTTGACCCATGAACCCCCCGGATGAGGCCAATCTGCGACGCGTCGCTGTACTGTTTGAGGGCTATGTGCAGGGGGTGGGCTTTCGTATGACCGCTGTGACGGTTTCGCAGCGATTTGCAGTGAAGGGTTTTGTGAAAAACGAGCAGGATGGTTCAGTGCAGTTGATTGCCGAGGGGGCGGAGCAGGAGTTGCTTCATTTTCTCGATGCGCTGCGCGCGTCCCACGTGGGGCGTTATATTCGCCGCGAGCGGGTAAATTGGTCCATGGCGAGAAGCGAGTTTAGCGGTTTTGAGGTACGCTACGGATAGGAAATGAAATACGCGCTGCTAGGTGATATCCACGCGAATCTGGAGGCATTGGACAGAGTCCTGGAAGATGCGGCCTCACAGAAGGTGACGCACTTTGCCTGCGTTGGCGATATTGTGGGCTACAACGCCAATCCGGTTGAATGCCTCGAGAAAATCCGCGCGTTGAACTGCATTTCGGTGCGCGGCAATCACGATCACTATTGTTCCCATCCCGAAGCGCTCACGGGCTTCCACCCGCTGGCGGCCGATGTGGTGGCGTGGACGCGGAAACAGCTTTCGCCGGAGCAGCAGGAATGGCTGCGCGGGCTGCGCTATGTGAGCCCAGTTGAAACATTCACAATCGTTCACAGCACGCTCGATATGCCGGAACAGTGGGGATATGTGTTTGATCGCCTTGAGGCCGAGGCGAATTTCAACTATCAGACCACGACGCTCTGTTTTTATGGGCACACCCACGTGCCATTGGCGTTTGAGCGCACGGACACCATCCGCTTTGGGCTCTACACCAAAATCAAAGTTGGGTTAGGAAAGAAATATTTCATTAACGTCGGCAGTGTGGGGCAGCCGCGCGATGGCGATCCGCGCGCGGCCTACGTCGTGTACGACATGACCAATAACGTCGTGGAGCTACGCCGCGTGCCGTACGATATCGAAAAAACGCAAAAGAAAATTTTGGATGCCGGCTTGCCGGGGCGGATAGCGGCCCGTCTTGCAGTTGGCCGATGAAGGAGTGCGGAATGCGGATTACAGCAACATGGATTATGGGTGGCCTCCTGCTTGCAGGAAACGCATTTGCGCAAATCGAGTTTTCTGCGCGCGTGCCGAATATGGACGTTCTCGTGTGCGAGTCCATTCCCATCGTGGTCACCCTGCAGAATAACCGTATTGATCCGTTGGAAGCAGGCAGTGAGCAGGGATATAGCGTGGCATTTGAGGTGACGGAGCCTTCTGGCCTTCTCGTGCGTCCAATCGAGAGCGCCAGCGTGTCCATGCCGTCCGTTATACCGGGGCAAAGCACGGTTATTTTCACGAATGATCTGCTGCGGATTTTTCCGCTCGGCAACCAGCATTCCATATCCGTGCGCGCCCGTCTGACCGTTGGCAGCCGCAGTTTTGTTACAGAGAAAATGTTTGTAGAAATTTTACCCGGTACCGAAGTGATGCGCATGCAGGCGCCTGCGACTGACGGGCAGATTCACACCTATTCGCTCCGCACCATCAACCGTGAGAAGCGAGACCGCCTGTTCCTGCGAATTTCCAACGAAGACGAGTCGCTGTGCTATTCTGCCAGCGATTTGGGTCGCTTCGCGCGAATCGGTAAACCCACGTTGGAGGTGGACGGATTGGGGCGTGTTCACGTGCTGCACCTGATGGCTCCGAATCAGTTTGCACACAGTGTGTTTTCATCCAACGGCGCCTTGGTGTCCCGCGAAGCCATTCAGGGAGAGATCAGCCTGGTGCGCCTGGTTGAAGACGGGGCCGGAAGCTTTCGGGTGGCCGGTGGCGGCGTCATTTCCGCACCGCGCGATCCCGTTGCGGAACCTTTGCCCATTCGCCGCGGGTTGTGACATTGACAGCAGCGCGCGGTGCTGATACTGATTGCAACTTCTGCGAAGCACCCGTGGTGGAATTGGCAGACACGTAAGATTCAGGTTCTTATGCCTTTACCGGCGTGGGGGTTCAAGTCCCTCCGGGTGCACCACTTTGACGCTTGGCCATCGCGCGCCTGCAGTAATCCGTCACTCTCTTGCAACTTCTTCCTCAATGAGGGTATTTGGCCTTTTTGCGCATAGATGATCTTTGGGTCGGCATTCCGGGTGAGGGGAACGCCAATCTTCAGATTGGCGCAGAGGGGAATGCCGATCGGGAGATCGGCGTTCCGAGGGAAGGGAACGCCAATCTTCGGATTGGCACAGAGGGAAAAGCCGATCAGGAGATCGGCGTTTCGGCCGGTGTCCCGCCAGATTATTCGCCGTGGCACAGCCGGGGATATTTGCCGCATTTTGACGGGGAAGAGGCGATTCAGCATGTGACGTTTCATTTGGCGGATAGCTTGTCAAAAGAGACTATTGCCCGGTTGCGTTTCGAAGTTGAGCATTTGCCGGAAGCCCAACGCAAACGGGCGTTGACTGTGCGGCTGCAAGATTGGGTGGATGCCGGTCACGGTTCTTGTGTTTTGCGTGAGCCGGACGTCGCGGCCATGATGGAAGGTGTACTGCTGTTTTTCGACCAACAACGCTACATCCTTTTTGAATGGGTTGTTATGCCCAATCATGTGCATGTTCTCTTCAAGCCTCTTCATGGGTGGAAGGTGTCGAAGATTGTCGCGTCGTGGAAAAAGTTTAGCGCCAGTATGATCGTTAAGAGGAATGCAAGCCTCCGGACTGCGCCTCTCTCTTCGCCGATTTGGCATCGCGAATACTGGGATCGCTTTATGCGGGACGCAGCACATTTCCGTCGAGCTGCGGACTATATCCGCAACAATCCTGTAAAGGCGGGATTGGTGGAAAAGGCGGAACAATGGAAATGGGGAAGCGCGAGTAGGGGTGGTGGCAGTCTCTGATTGGCGTGCGGTGGAATGCCGATCGGGAGATCGGCGTTCCGAGGGGCGTTTCGGGTGAAGGGAACGCCAATCTTCAGATTGGCGCAGAGGGGAATGCCGATCGGGAGATCGGCGTTCCGAGGGGCGTTTCGGGTGAAGGGAACGCCAATCTTCGGATTGGCACAGAGGGAAAAGCCGATCAGGAGATCGGCGTTCCGAGGGGCGTTTCGGGTGAAGGGAACGCCAATCTTCAGATTGGCGCAGAGGAGGATGCCGATCAGGAGATCGGCGTTTCGGCCGGTGTCCCGCCAGATTATTCGCCGTGGCACAGCCGGGGATATTTGCCGCATTTTGACGGGGAAGAGGCGATTCAGCATGTGACGTTTCATTTGGCGGATAGCTTGTCAAAAGAGACTATTGCCCGGTTGCGTTTCGAAGTTGAGCATTTGCCGGAAGCCCAACGCAAACGGGCGTTGACTGTGCGGCTGCAAGATTGGGTGGATGCCGGTCACGGTTCTTGTGTTTTGCGTGAGCCGGACGTCGCGGCCATGATGGAAGGTGTACTGCTGTTTTTCGACCAACAACGCTACATCCTTTTTGAATGGGTTGTTATGCCCAATCATGTGCATGTTCTCTTCAAGCCTCTTCATGGGTGGAAGGTGTCGAAGATTGTCGCGTCGTGGAAAAAGTTTAGCGCCAGTATGATCGTTAAGAGGAATGCAAGCCTCCGGACTGCGCCTCTCTCTTCGCCGATTTGGCATCGCGAATACTGGGATCGCTTTATGCGGGACGCAGCACATTTCCGTCGAGCTGCGGACTATATCCGCAACAATCCTGTAAAGGCGGGATTGGTGGAAAAGGCGGAACAATGGAAATGGGGAAGCGCGAGTAGGGGTGGTGGCAGTCTCTGATTGGCGTGCGGTGGGATGCCGATCAGGAGATCGGCGTTCCGAGGGGCGTTCCGGGTGAGAGGAACGCCAATCTTCGGATTGGCGCAGAGAGGGATGCCGATTAGGAGATCGGCGTTCCGATCGGCGTTCCGGGTGAAGGGAACGCCAATCTTCAGATTGGCACAGGGGGGAATGCCGATCAGGAGATCGGCGTTCCGAGGGGCGGAAATTGTTTGGTCGAGCAATTCGCGTGTTTCCCTCCGGGAGTTGATCTTCTATCCTCTCGCACGCGATGTATCGGTTGCTGATTATTTTGATGCGTCTGTTTTCAGCGCTTCCGCTTTCTTGTGCGCGAAGGGTGGGGCGTGGATTGGGCACGCTGGCCTATCTCGCTGTGCGACGTCACCGCAAAACGAACCTTGCCGAAATGGCGCGGTGTTTTCCTGCTGCAACCCGCGCAGAATTGAAGCGCCGCCTGAAGCGCGTGTATCAGGGAATGGCCGTGAACTATATCGAGGTCTTCCGCTGGATTGGCGGGCGCGATGCGGAGCTGGACTCGCAGGTGAACATGCGCGGAGCGGAGCATCTGGAGTCAGCGCTGGCGCGCGGACGCGGGGTTTTGATTCTGACCGCGCATACGGGCAATTGGGATTTGCTGGGCCTGTGGGCGTCGCGGCGCGTGAAGCTGACAATCATTTCCAAAGATTTACGAAGTGAGGGCGCGAATCGGTTTTGGATGGAGGCGCGTGCGCGGTGCGGATTGAACATTGTGCCTGCTCATAATTCGTATCGCGCCTGCCTTTCTGTGCTGCGCCGGAACGAAGTGCTTGGCTTCATTCTCGACCAAAACATGACGAGAATGGAGGGAATCTTCGTTGAATTTTTCGGGAAGCCCGCCTGCACAACCCCGGGTCTTGCATTTATGGCTGCACACTCCAAGGCACCCGTTGTGCCCGCCTTTATGATTCGTGAGCCGGACGGCTCGCATCGAATTGAACTGCATCCGCCGATTGATCCGCCACCGGACCGCGAGCCGGAGACATTGCGCGCTGCGACTCAGCACTATACGACACTGATTGAAGATGTTATACGGCGATATCCGGATCAGTGGATTTGGATGCACCGGCGTTGGCGGACACAGCCTTTGCCCGTTGAACAAACACCCATCTCCGATGTCAAAGAGGCTACGATATGAGCGCAAGAATTAATACAACCGAGGCGTCCGACTCCAGCGTCGGTAAGAGTTTTGAAGTGATGGGGTCCGCCCTGACGATTGCGGCGGGGCTGAGCTTTTTTGCTGTTTGTATGTTGCTTCCACTTGTCGGCAAGGCAGGGGTGCAAACGGTTCACGCCGCAAAGAATTATTATGCTTTTCTGGTCGCGTTATTGGTGAGCCTCGGTTTTTCTGTTGGAGCGAGCATCGCCAAGTTGATGCGGCGCAATCTGGATCAGAGTCCGTTCCCGTATCTATCGCTGCTCCTCACCGCACTCAATGCGTTGCTGCTCATTTCGCTCTTTGCCGGGCTGTTGAAAATCTAAGCGCAGCCTTTTTCTTTTTCTTTTGCAATCCGGTGGTGCTCTGGTATATCCGACCTAGCATTAACGAGGCGTTCTCGTTTGGAGGATTGAACCGGTATGAAGTCTTTTCGTTGGCTGATTGCGGCGGCAGCCGTTGCAGTATTTGCGTCAACAAGTGCGTTTGCGGAAGAGCGCGATTTGTTTGACGAGGCACCGTGGTATGGGGGTGCCGGAGTAGGGTATATGCACTACGAAGGCGACGAGCAGGTAGACTACGGTCTCTATCTGGGCGGTCGTCTCGGCTACGATTTCAACAAATATTTCGGGACGGAATTCGGCCTCGATATTTCGCCCTATACCAAAGACGGCGACTTCAAAGATCCGAATCGCGACCGCCTCGACAAAGATATCTGGGCGCTCCGGTTGTCGTGGGATGGGCTCCTGCATTTGCGCAACGCGCGCAATCTGCACTGGGATCCGTATCTGGCCGCAGGCGTCGGTTTGCTCTACTACGAGAAAAAGATCAACAACAGCAATCCGGAACTCTCGCTGCATGCGGGTGCCGGACTCTTCTATCACTTCAACGACGTGTGGTCCGTGCGCTTGGACTGGCGCTCGGCAGTGGTTGGAGCCGATACAGAGTTTGATCAGTTCATTTTTGTCGGCGCAAATTACCGATGGGGCGCTGCGGTGAAGCCGGTGTATAGCGTCTCCGGCGGAGACATTGATAGCGATGGCGATGGACTTTTGGATTCTGAAGAAGCGGCGATCGGCACGGATCCTTTCAATCCCGACACCGACGGCGACGGCCTCTCAGACGGCGAAGAGGTTCGCATCTACAAGACCGATCCGTTGAATCCTGATAGTGACTATGACGGACTGAAAGATGGCGCGGAAGTGCTGATCTACAAGACCAATCCGTTGGATCCTGATACGGACAAGGGCGGCGTGACCGACGGCCACGAAGTGATTGAAGACGGGACGGACCCTCTGTATGGCCCCGACGATCTCCAGCTCTTCACGCTCCAGATCGAGTTCGACTACGACCGCGCAAATCTGCGCCCGCAGTATCACCAAGACCTTGATGTCATCATCAAGGTGCTGCAGCGCGATCCGGGCGCAACGGCCCGCATCGAAGGCCACGCAGATAAGCGTCCGAAGTCGCAGCACGCGTACAACATGCGCCTCTCGGAACGCCGTGCGCGCGCGGTGTTGGATTACATCGCGACAGCAGGCGGCATTGATCGCTCGCGTCTGACGGCCATTGGCTACGGCTTCACTCGCCCGCTGGTGCCGAACGATTCTGAAGTGAACATGCAGAAGAATCGCCGCACGGAAATTTATATCCGCCCCAGCGGCAAGGCCGAAGTGCACACCACCTCCGGCGAAGCGCTGAATCCGGAAACGGCGCAGCCGATCGGGCAATAAATCGGCAAGAAATCAACAAAAACGCGCGAGCAAACGCTCGCGCGTTTTTGTTTAAGACTTTGCCGAGCCGAGCGAGCGCTCAGTGCGAAGCGGGCGGGAGGGCAACGAAAATGCGTGTGGCGGCATTGCCCCCGAGGGTGCAGGACGAAGCCCGGTCGTGGCAGGTGATGATGAGCGCATCTGCGCTTTCATCTTTTGCAACGAGTGTGATGTGCGCGTCCGGGATGAGGCCATTTCGTTCCGCGAATTGCAGGAATTTCGCATCGTTATCCAGCACGCGCGCAATCCGGTAGCGCGTGCCGACGATGCAGGATGAAAGCGGTTGGACCGGTTCGTGTGCGATGATCCCGTTGGCGCAGGGTATGGGAGATCCGTGGGGATCTGCCTTGGGGAAACCGAGGAGGGCGTCAATTTTGTCCAGCACCTTGTCCGAAATGGCGTGTTCGAGCTCCTCCGCTTCGTCGTGTACTTCCGACCAGTCGAAGCCGAGGGTTTGCACGAGAAACAGTTCAACAAGGCGATGGCGTCGGAGGACGTGCAGAGCGAGTTTTCGTCCGCCGTCGGTGAGGCGGACGCCCGCGCGTGGCTCGTAGTTCACGAGGCCGGAGTCGGCGAGGGCTTTGATCATGGTGGTGACGGTGCCGGGAACGACATTCATGGCTTCCGCGAGTCGCCCCATGGGCACGAGGACGCCCGGCGCGTGCTGCTCTTCGTAGTAGAGCCGCTTGATGTAGTCTTCGACTGTGCTACTGGGCATGGCGTGTCTCTTTTAGGTTTGGAGCGAATCTTCCTCAAAGCGCGCGACGAGCAGGCGGAGGCTGTTGACGACGACGATGACGGTACTGCCTTCATGACCGATGACGCCGATGGTCAGAGGGATGAGGCCCAGAAACGCAGCGGAGACCAGCACGATGACGGAGCCGAGCGAGATGGCGAGATTTTGACGAATGATCCGACGTGCGCGTCGGCTGATTTCGTAGGCGACGGAGAACCGGTCGAGCCGGTCTTTGGTGAGGATGATGTCGGCTTCTTCGAGTGCGGCATCGGCACCGCGCATGCCCATCGCGACGCCGACATACGCGGCGGCGAGGCTGGGGGCGTCATTGACGCCGTCGCCAACCATGGCGGGGCGTTCTCCCGCTGCGATCCAGGATTGGACTTGCCGAACTTTGTCTTCGGGCGAAAGACCTGCGGCGACTTCTGTGACGCCGAGCGATTGCGCGATGGCCTTTGCGGCCTCCGGACGATCGCCGGTCAGCATGGTGATGGGCAGTCCCTGATCGCGAAGGTGTGCAAGGAAGGGGCGGCTTGCCGTGCGCACTTCGTCTTGCAAGACGAAGCGCCCGCGGATTTCCCCGCTTTGGAATAGCACCTCGGTTGTACCGAGTTCGGGCTCGGAGACGGAAGCGATCCAGGGAGCGTTGCCGTGCAGGCTTCGCCGTCCGAGCGTGGCATCGGCTCCGTTGATTTTTCCGGTGAGTCCGGCGCCCGTTTCTGACCGGAAATCGTCTACTTCGGGAAGAGTGAGTTTGTCTTCTGCCGCCTTGCGTACGATGGCCTGTGAGACCGGGTGATTCGATTGTGCTGCGATGGCAGCGGCGCTGGCAAGGAGGACTGCCGGATCAACGCCCGGCTGTGCCTCGATTGCCTTGATGCGCAGATGGCCCGTGGTGAGCGTGCCGGTTTTGTCGAGGCCAACGCGCGTGATCTGCGCGAGGTTTTCCAGCGCCACGCCGCCCCGGAACAACACACCGCGCCGCGCGCCCGCTGCGATGCCCGCAAGAATGGCGGACGGGATGGAAATAACCAGCGCGCATGGCGAGGATACGACGAGGAGTGTCATTGCGCGGTAGAATGCGTCCGCTGCGCCTTTCGCATTGAAGAACGGAACTTTCCACCAGACAAAGAACATCGTGATGCAGAGGATGAGAACGAAGTATGTATAGCCGCTGCCGAAGCGGTCAGTGAAGCGTTGAGAGGGCGCTTTTGATTCGCGCGCCTCTTGAATGAGGCGGATCACTTTTGTCAGCGAGCTTTCCGCTGCGGGTTTGAGAACGCGCACATCGAGGCGCCCCCACAAATTAAGGGTGCCCGAGAGGACGTGTTCGCCGGGGCCTTTGTCTATCGGAATGGACTCGCCGGTTAGGTTCGATTCATCAGCTGCTGAGGATCCGCGCAGGACAAGTGCATCCACCGGGAACATCTCGCCCGGTCGCACTGCGAGCACGTGGCCGGGTTTCAGAGCATCTACATCAATCGGTTCTTCGCTGCCGTCATCGTTCAACAGCATTGCAGTTGTCGGCGCCTCTTTGAAGAGGCTGCTGATTGCGTGCTCTGTCCGGTGTTGTGCGAGTTCTTCAAACGCGTCGCTGATAGAGAAGAGGAAGAGCAGGAGCGCACCTTCCCAGAAATGGCCGATGATTGCCGCACCGACCGCGACAAGAATCATTAGGAAGTGAATATCCAGTACGCGTTTGCGCAGGAGTCCCCAGGTCTCCTGGACCGGGAACCAGGCGCCGCTAATAATCGCGAGGGCATAGATGATCAGAACGGATGGCGGGAGGTGTGCGCCGAAAGGTTGGGAGACATCGGGGACGTTGAGAATTTTTTCTGCGATGAATCCGGCTAGTGTTAGTGCACCTGCTGCGATGGCAAGTGTGAGCGGAAGTTTCCATCCGTGGTGGTGGTCATCACCATCGGCGCGTGAGCGCTTCGGCGCGCTTTTGGCCATGATCTCAACGTGTACCCAGGGAAACTGTTTCCAGTCCCACGTGCGGTCGGCAGGCGACACCGGCTCGCGCTCCAAAAGGAGGCCGGATCCGGGAAGAGAGACCACGCGAATGCCATCGGGAAGCGGCTTCTTTACATTCTTGATGCACTGCGCGCACGACGATATCCACGGGGCCGACGTACAGGAAGGGAGGTCGTCCGGAGTGAACTCTTTGGCCAGCCGCTCCAGCTCGCGGCGCGCCTCTTCGGTTTCTTCGTTCGACGCGCTGGCAAATGCGATACGTCGCGCCTTTGCGTCAATGAAAATGGCTTTGATCTTTTCGGTGGTCGCCAGGATTCTGGCAAAGCCGTGAACAATACACTTTGATTCGCTCATACCCGATTATAGCAGCGCCCGGGCAATTGTGCCGGGCTCTTCTTGCTTACTCCGCACTTATTTTTCGACAGTTCCGCAACCAAATAGTTGACAAACTATCCCCGAGAACGCACTTTGACTAGTCAAAAAGAAAGATTCGATTAGTGAAAATCGCGAGAATGGCACTTGCGGCCCTGTTGGCATGGGGTGCAATAGAACGTTTCAGCATAGCGGAAGCGCAGTCGCACGAGAATCCGTTTCGGGTGGTCACGACCGTGGGGATGGTGGCGGACATTGTGCGGGCCGTGGGTGGAGACCGGACGGAGGTGGCGCAGCTTATTGGAAGCGGGATTGATCCGCATCTCTATAAACCTACGCGTGGCGATGTGGCGCAATTGTTGGGGGCGGAGATTATTTTTTATTCCGGGCTGAAGCTCGAGGGGAAGATGGGCGATGCGTTCGCGCGGTTGGCGAACAGTGGACGCGAGGTGTATGCGCTGACCGAGCGACTGGGAGAGGGCTATTCGTTGCGCAGCCAGGCGAATGAGCATCACGCAGACCCGCACGTATGGATGGATGTCCGGGGTTGGATGACGACGGTGGGCGTAGTGCGCGACGTGTTGTCGCGGTTGGACCCGGAGCATGCGGGCGACTATGCGCAACGTGCAGCGGTGTATCACGCGGAGCTTGCGGAGTTGGATCGCTATGTTGCCGGTGTCATCGCCACTATTCCTGACGACCAGCGGATTCTGGTGACCGCCCACGATGCGTTTCAGTATTTCAGTCGGGCGTACAACATCGAGGTGTATGGGATTCAAGGCATTTCGACAGAGTCCGAGGCGGGCCTGGAGCACATCAATCGCCTGGTGGACCTTCTGACTGCACGGCACGTACCTGCAATTTTTGTGGAGAGCAGCGTGGCGGATCGCAACGTGCGCGCGCTGGTGGAAGGTGTGGCCGCCCGCGGGCAGAGTGTCGTTGTTGGTGGTGTTTTGTTTTCAGACGCGATGGGTAAGCCGGGTACGTATGAGGGCACATACATCGGGATGATTGATCACAATGCTACGTTGATTACACGCGCGTTGGGTGGCGTTGCGCCCGCGCGCGGATTTCAGGGAAAGTTGGAGGGCATACCATGATCTTGCCGTGGAAGATGAGCGGCTTGCCAGCGGGGCCGGAACACTCTCCGTATGCGCCGGTTTCGATTCACGATGTGACGGTGGCGTATCAGCGCAAGCCGGTTTTGTGGGATGTGGACCTCGATCTGCCCGAGGGCAAATTGGTGGGCGTGATCGGTCCGAACGGCGCGGGAAAGAGCACGCTGATTAAGGCGATTCTCGGGTTGGTGCCGACGGCGTCGGGCGAGGTGAAGTTTTATGGCGGGACGCTCCGCAAGCACCGCGCGCTGGTGGGGTATGTTCCGCAGCGCGAGAGTGTGGATTGGGATTTTCCCGTGAGCGCGCTCGATGTGGTGGCGATGGGACTCTATCGCCGCATCGGCTGGTTTCGCAGGATTCGCCGTGCGCATTATGAAGAGGCGATGAAGGCGCTGGCGCGCGTCGGGATGGACTCGCTTGCGCTGCGCCAGATCAGTCAGCTGTCAGGCGGGCAGCAACAGCGCGTGTTCATTGCGCGCGCGCTTTTACAGGACGCGCAGATTTATTTTATGGATGAGCCGCTGGTGGGCGTGGATGCCGCGACTGAGCAGGTTATTATTGCGTTGCTTCGCGAGTTGCGCGACGCGGGGCGGACGGTGGTCGTGGTGCATCATGATCTGCAATCTGTCGCTGAATACTTCGATCACGTCATCATGTTGAATACCCGCGTGGTGGCGGCGGGCCCAACCTCCGAAGCATTCACGCAGGAGAATCTGCTCAAGACATATGGCGGTCGCCTGACGCTTCTCGATGAAGCGGCGCACGCTGTGGCGCGCGCGGTTCACCGGTAGCCTGCATGAGTGCACGGGTTCATAGTCAGCGGAGAGGGTGGGCCGGAGTTTTCTGGCTTCTGCTTGGATTGCTGGTTTTTGTCGCAGTATCGGTTTATGCCGAGAGCGCGAATCCTGCGCTGCGACGAATTTTCTCGTTGCGCGACTACAACACTCGGGTGGTGATGGGGGGTACGGGACTGCTCGGTGTAGCGTGCGGCGTGATCGGCACGTTCATGGTGTTGCGCAAGAAAGCGCTCCTGGGCGACGCGATTAGCCACGCGACGTTGCCGGGCATTGCGATTGCGTTTCTCGTGATGGTGGCGGCAGGTGGCACGGGCAAATATCTGCCGGGCCTCCTGATCGGCGCCGCGGTGGCGGGCGTAGTGGGAATGGGGACGATCATTCTGATTCGACACCATACGCGGCTACCGGAGGACGCGATCCTCGGGATTGTGTTGAGTATTTTCTTCGGAGCGGGCGTGGCGATACTCGGTGTGATTCAAAAGATGAGTACCGCGTCGGCGGCGGGCCTGGAGACTTTTATTTATGGAAAGACAGCGTCCATGCTGGCTGCGGACGGGCAGCGCATTGCGTGGGCGGCCTTCATTTTGATCGGCGTCAGTCTCCTGCTTTTCAAAGAGTTTCGCGCGGTCTGCTTTGATTCCGGCTTCACCCGTGCGCAGGGCTGGCCGGTGCGCACGCTCGATGCGGTGATGATGGGGATGGTGGTGACCGCCACTGTGATTGGCCTGCAGGCAGTGGGCCTGATTCTGGTGATTGCGCTGCTGATCATTCCTCCGTCGGCGGCCCGTTTCTGGACGGAAGAGCTGCGCGTGCTGGTGTGGCTCGCGGCTGGAATGGGTGCGTTTTCCGGAGTTGTGGGTTCGGGATTGAGCGCGGCCTTCCCTGACTTGCCGGCGGGCGGTGTGATTGTGTTGGTTGCGGCGAGTGTTTTCATTGTGAGCCTTCTCTTCGGCCGCTCGCGAGGTCTGATATTTCGCGCGATGGCGCGCTATCGGCTGGAACAGCGCATCACGCGACAAAATGCGCTGCGCGCGTTATTCGAGGCTTCAGAACATATGCCGGCAGGTCAGCCTGTGACTGAAACGGCGCTGCGCGAAATCCGCTATTGGCGCGGTATGCAGTTGCGGCGCGCGTTGAACCGGCTGGTGCGCGGCGATCTCGTGACCCGTGTACCGGACGGATGGCGCCTCACACCGGACGGACAGGAAGAAGCGCAGCGGATGGTGCGCAATCACCGGTTGTGGGAGCTTTATCTGATTCACCACGCTGCTGTAGCGCCATCGCACGTAGATCGCGATGCGGATCTGATTGAGCACGTGCTCGGCCACGACATGGTGAAAGAGCTGGAGGCGCTGCTTGCAGCGGCGACACCGGAGCCACCTGTTCCTGTCAGTCCGCATCCGATTGCTCCGGCTGCGGGGAAGGGGCGCGTATGAGCTGGACTCTGTTGGATACGTGGATGGTGGCGACGGGTATTCTATCCGCACTCTCGTGCGCGCTGCTCGGCAACTTTTTGTTTGTGCGCAGACTTTCACTGATGGGCGATGCGATCAGCCATGCCGTCCTGCCCGGCCTCGCGATTGCGTTTCTCATCACGGGTAGCCGCGACAGCGGGCCGATGTTGCTGGGCGCCGTAATCGCGGGGGTGTTGACCGCGATGTTGACGCAGGGCATTTCTCACGCGGGCAAAGTGGAGGAGAGCACGTCCATGGGGATCGTGTTCACGACGCTGTTTGCGATCGGGTTGCTGCTCATTGTTCGCGCGGCGGATCGAGTGGATTTGGATCCGTCGTGTGTGCTCTACGGATCGCTGGAATTGACTCCGCTCGACACGATACGCGTTGCCGGTCTGCACGTACCCCGCGCGTTCGCCGTCAACCTCGGTGTACTGGCCGTGAACGTACTGATCGTGTGGTTGCTCTTCAAGGAGTTCATGATTGGAGCGTTTGATCCGATGCTTGCCACCACGCAGGGCTTTCGTCCGCGCTGGATGCACCAGTTGTTGATGGCGTTGGTGGCGCTCACGGCAGTTGCATGTTTTGAAACCGTGGGCAGCATTCTCGTGGTCGCGATGTTGATTGTACCTGCTGCCACGGCGCGGCTGCTTTCAAATCGCCTGCCTGTGATGCTTTCCCTAAGCCTTGCAGTGGCTTTGGGCAGTGCGCTCCTCGGGCATCTGGGAGCCCTGACAATTCCGCGTCTATTCGGATTCGAGGACACAACGACCTCGGGTATGATGGCAGTCGCGGCTGGCGCATTATTTTTCATTGCGCTCATTTTTGCGCCGCGCACGGGCATCGTGGCGCACGCACGCGACCAGCGCGCCTTGCGGAATCGCATCGAAAAAGAAGATGCGCTCGCAGCGCTCTATCGCCTCGAGTGGAAAGAAGGGCGGGCCGCTGAACTGCCCGCTTTGCGTCAGCTACGCCGCCTTTTGCGGCGCGGACTTGCTTCGTGTGAAGATGGCGTCTGGCAATTGACCGCGCGAGGAAAAGCGGAAGCCGAAGATGTGATTCATGCCCACGTTCTATGGGAACGTTTTCTGGTGGATCACGCCAATATGCGCGAGGACCATGCGCATCAATCGTCCGAACGTCTGGAACACGTCACCACGCCGGAAATGCGAGAAATTCTGACCGGAACCGTCGAAGAACCGGTCAAATCGCCATCGGACGAGCCGGATTTACCGCCCGCATAACGATTTCCCGGAGCAAAACACTTTTTCGCAGTTGAATCTCCGGCGGAATACGAGTATCAACGTCTGTTTTTGAAGGGAAATCCATCATGCCCGTACCACATATTCGCAATAAACATCTTCGTCGCAAGCGCAAGAACGCAGCGGACAAGCGTCGTCGCGTCAAAGTTCAGAAGAAGCGCGCCCTGGCGCTCGGCCTGCCTGAGGAGAAGGCTGCGAAGATGAATCCGAAGCAAATTCGCGCGCTACTTCGCCACCCGAAGAAGACTGCGGCACGCCTGGCCAAGAAATCGGCCTGACGTCACGGGCGACCCTATGGCGGTTCGCCTTCGATACCGCGTTGAATATGCCATCTTGCGCGGCACTGCCGGACTGCTGAACGCTCTGCCGTATCCTATGGCTCTCGCCATTGGCGCGGGCCTCGCCTTACTGACCACGATGTTGGCGCCGCGCCGCGTCCGGGAGGCGCATCGCCGCATTGCTGAAGTTTTTCCGGAAAAATCGCCGCGCGAGGTCAAGCGCATCTCGCGCATCGCACTTCGAAACGTATTTTTCAGTTTTGTTGAATCGCTGCGCTTTCCCAAGCTGAATCGCGCGTGGACCGAGCGCCACGTGGATGTCGGCAATTTTTCGCAAGAGGCGGAGGCGCATATCAAGCCGGGCCAGGGCGCTGTATTCGCTATCCCGCACATGGGCAACTGGGAGATGGCGGGACTTGTGGCAGGGCAGCGCGGTTTGCCGATGTTCTTCCTTGTCGGACGCCAGCGGAATCCACTGGCGAATCAATTCCTGAATGACACGCGTTCTGCAACGGGAATGACCGTTGTGCAGCGCGATCAGAATGCGGCGCGGAACATTTTGAAGCATCTGCGCGAAGGAAAGACCTTCGGCATTCTTCCGGATGTTCGAATGCCCGCGCGCGGCGCGCCGGTGAACTTTCTGGGGCGAGACGTCGAGTTCCCCGGTGGAATCGCAATGTTTGCGCGCCATGCAAATGTTCCCATCTGCATCGGGCATGTGCGTCGCGTGGGGTGGACAAAGCATGTGTGGGAATTCATTCCGCCGCTTTGGGCGGATCCCACGCTTAGCAAAGAAGCGGACTCTGCACGCATCATGCAAATCGCGGCGGATCATTTCACCGCAGCGATACGGCGTCATCCGGAGCAATACTTCTGGTTCAACAAGCGCTGGGTGTTGGAACCGCGCGAGAATAGTTAGTCCGGGCCCCGCTTCAATCGCCCGGCAACGACCCAGTCGTAAAACGCGGCGGGCAGCAATACTTTCGCGATAGGCGCGGCATAGGCAGGGAACGTGACTTTATAGCGACGCTTGGGATGGCGGGAGGTCAATGCGTGCAGAATCTTTTTTGCAACGGCTTCGGGGGGAGCCGTGAACGCGCGAGAGCCGTCGTGATTGGACGAACGATTGGGAAGCGCGATGCGTGTGTGTTGCGGCAACTCGCTTTGACGAATGGCTGCCGATGTATTTCGGAATTCGCTTTTGATCGGACCGGGTTCGACAATGCAGAGCCCGACCCCGGTTCTGCGCAGCTCAACGCGTTGCGCATCTGCCAGCGCTCCGACGGCGTGCTTGGATGCGCAATAGGCGCCGACGAGCGGGATTGTCACGTTGCCGAGGACGGAGCTGATGTGAACGATTCGCCCGGCTTTTGCGCGAAGCATCGCTGGGAGCAAAAGATTCGTGAGTTCCTGCAGGCCGAAGACGTTGACTTCGAATTGGCGCCGCAACATCTCGCGCGAAAGGTCTTCCAGTGCGCCGGGCTGCCCGAATCCGGCATTGTTGACGAGTGCACCGATTTTGTTGTCGGTCAGTTGCAGCACGCACGCAGCGGCAGCCTGCACGCTGGCGGAATCTGACAGATCAATTTCGACAGGTGTGAATCCCTCTGCGGCGAGCGCATCGAGATCATTCTTCTTTCGCGCGCCCGCAAAAACATGCCAGCCCTTGGCTCGGAGCAGTTGTGCGGTAGCGCGACCGATGCCGGAGGAGCAGCCGGTGACAAAAACAGAGCGATGCGCGACGGGAGGTAGGTTCATTCAGCCAGCATTGCCATCGCTGGCGATGCTGTCAAATCACACCTCGCCACGCTTGCCAGATTATGTCAGGGGGATACACTTTGCTCTATGAAAGCTCGCTGGTCAGGTTTTGCTGCAATCGCACTCCTCGCGCTGGTGTCCTGCGCAACCGTGGATCCCGTCACAGGCAAGTCCGTACAGAATATGTACCTCATTCAGGACGATATCCAAATGGGGCGCCAGGTGATGACGGACACGGTGGCAACGATGCGAAAAGAAGGTGTCCGGATCAATAAGGACCCTGCGGAGGTAGCGAAGCTTCAAACGATGGTACGCCGGATCACTGCGGTTTCACATCTGCCGGATTTGCCGTATGAGGTGACTCTTTTCGAGACCAATATCGTCAACGCCTTTGCGGCGCCGGGCGGGCAGGTAGGAGTGTTCACAGGGCTCTATCATCCGGAATTCGGCCTGGTGAAAGATGACGATGAACTGGCGGCGGTGATTGGGCACGAAATTGCGCATGTGACGTGCCGGCATACGACGGAGGCGTTGACGCGCGGGATGCCGCTTCAGCTCGTGATGCTGGGTGCTTCGATTTATGCGGAAGCGAAGGGGAAGGAAGATTTGGCGTTGGGGCTGGCGGCGGGATTTCTGGTGTACCAAGGGTTGGTGCTGCCGAAATTTTCGCGCGCGGATGAAGCAGAGGCAGACGCCGTCGGGCTGATGTATATGGCAAAAGCGGGCTATGATCCGAATGCCGCCGTACGGATTTGGGAACGCGCCGCAGCGCGCGGCAAAGATCCCAAATTGCTGGCCATGTTTTCGTCACACCCAACCGATGCCGCCCGCGCATCGGCGCTGCGAAAGCTGCTGCCGCAGGCGATGGAAGAATACGAGCGCGCAAAGGGCCTGCGCTGACACTGTGCTTCCCGCCAAAACCGGGGCGCGGAGTGGGGTGCTTCTGCGCACGGGCTCGCGTTGGGTGAGAGGTGGCGTGCGGTGGATGGCTTGACAGGCATTCCTTGACGTACTACGTTGTCTTACAAGGAGGCGGGAGATGACAACGCTGACCATACGCTTGCCTGAGTCGCTCAAGAAAGATTTAGACAAAATAAGCCGCGCGGAAAACAAGGCTGTTAGCGACATCGTGCGCGAATCGCTTAGGCGGTATGTCGCCATTGAAAGATTTCGCGCTGTTCGCAAGAAGGTACTTCCCTTCGCCGAGGCGCAAGGGCTTCTAACGGATGAGGACGTTTTTAAGGCTCTTTCATGAGAGTCGTTCTCGACGCAAATGTTGCCATTGCTGCGGTCGCGTCACGAGGTTTGTGCGAAGCGATTTTTGAGTTGTGCCTAGAGCGCCATCAACTTGTGCTTTGCAAAGCGCTGCTCGAGGAGATTGAGGCCAAGCTGACCGGCAAACTAAAGATTCCCAAAGCTGTGGCCGCCGAATTTCTCGCGGTTCTCAAAAGCAATGCTCTTGTGCTGGAACCTGAGGCCGTTGAGAAATCTGCCTGTAGAGACCCGAATGATTTAATGATACTCGGCTTAGTTCGCCCCGGACGAGTCGAAGCCATTATCACAGGCGATAAAGATTTACTCGTGCTTGAGCAGTATCAGGGAGCGAAAATAGTGGCGCCAAGGGACTTTTGGGAATCAAACAAAACTAAGTAACATCGAGCACGTATCTCCAGCGAGCCCGTGGCTCTGCGGGCGCATCGTCGCTGTGAACGCTTTTGCTGCTGACGGTGTGCTATTCGAATTGTTTGCGAAATGCGGCCAGTTCTTCTCGCAGTTGTGCGAGTTCTTCGCGGAGTGAACTGACTTCGTTTTCGAGAGTGGCGATGCGCTGTTGGTCGCCGCGCAGTTGTTCAGCGGCGGGTTCAACGGGCGCTGCGACGTCCATGGAGGGTGGCGCGCCGAGTAGGTGGGCATAGCGCGATTCTTTCTGTCCCGGTTGGCGCGGCAGGCGCACTACAAGCGGGCCTGCGGGGCGCTGGGCGAGTTCGTCGAGAAGGATCTGTACTGCGGCGACATCGCCCACGGGAGTGAAGCGTTCGCAGCGACCGCGGAGTTCGGCAGCGGTTTGAGGTCCGCGGAGCATCAACTCGCAGAGGACGGCGGTGTCGCGTTCGTCGAGGCCGATGGTTTCGGGGAACTGGTGGCGATATTTCGGGACGCGGCTTCCGGCAACGCCGACGACGACTGCGAGGCGCCGCTCGCGCAGTCGGTCGAGTGCGCGCACAACGGTGCCTTCGTCATACGCGACGAGGGGGTCGCGGTTGTTCTTTTGATTGCAGGCTGCAACCAGTGAGTTTAGCGAGAGCGGGTAGTAATCGGGTGTCGTGATTTGCTTCTCGATCAGCGCGCCGAGGACGCGGAGGTCTTCCGGATCGAGCGGGAGGATGGGGTTGGGGGATTCAGTCATAATAAAGTTCCAAGGATTGGAAGTGGTTTGCGTTTCGACTTCCAAGGATTGGAAGTTTTGAGCGGCGTCAAACGTTCCAGGTCTTTTTGAAGTCCTCCAGTACGGCGTAGTGGGTGAGATCGAACCAGATGGGGGTGAGGGAGACAAAGCCCTCTTCGAGGGCCCTGAGGTCGGTGCCGTCGCTGTCGCCGATTTGCTGCATTTCGCCGTCCATCCAATAGTACACATTGTTGCGTGGATCGGTGCGGCGGTGGAAGACTTCGACAAAGCGGGAGCGGCCCATTCGGGTGACGCGGTAGCCTTTGATCTGGTCGAACGGGATGTTGGGGACGTTGACGTTGAGGAGGGTGTCGGGCGGGAGTCCGTTCGTGGCAAGTTTGGGGACGAGATCGCGGGCGATGCGGGCGGGAGTGTCCCAGATCGGATCGGTGAATGTGGCCAGCGAAATCGCCATACTGGGGATGCCGAGAATGGTGCCTTCTGTTGCGGCGGAGACGGTACCGGAATAGATCACGCTGATGCCGGCGTTGGGGCCGAGGTTGATTCCGCTCACCACGATGTCAGGGCGCTGCGTGAGAAGCCCCTCGACGGCGAGTTTTACGCTATCTGCGGGGGTGCCGCCGACGGCGTGGCCGAAAAATGCGCCGTCAATCTCGACGGGTTTGCATTTGATCGGGTTGGAGAGGGTGATGGCATGGCCGACGGCACTTTGTTCTGCGTTGGGCGCGACGACGTGCGTTTCGCCGAGGGTGTGGATGGCTGTGTGCAGGGCCCGGATTCCGGGGGCGTAGATACCGTCATCGTTACTGATCAATATTCTCATGTTCTGAATCTCGCATGGGAAGCGGGTGAGGAACAAGCGGGAAGATGCGTGTGGAGCTTGCCAGCGACGGGGCGCACGGGGTAGGGTCTTTGTGGCCGTGCTAAACGGGGCGGTAGCGGTGCCCTGACCCCGGCGTTTCGCCGGGTGACCTGCAATCCGCTCTAGCAGGGTTGAATTCCCGCGCCAGACGGTTATAGACCGATGGGCGCTCTGGGATGCAGCGTTGAGCGTCAGGCCCGTGATGACGGATGCAGGTGAACCCCGCCAGGACCGGAAGGTAGCAACGGTAAGCCATCGCGTTCCGGGTGTTGCGGGACCCTGATGGGAGCTGCGGAACGGGAAGCGACGTCAGTTGAAGATCGGCGAACGCGGGTGCACGGTCACTTTTTAGATAGGAACAAAGCTGTGGCGGAAAAGAAGACAAAGACGCACGAAGTGCTGGCGCGAAAATATCGACCGCAGAAGTTTTCTGATGTGGTCGCGCAGCAACACGTCACTCAGACATTGAGCAATGCGATCAAATCCGGTCGCATCGGGCAGGCGTATCTCTTTGTGGGGCCGCGCGGTGTCGGCAAGACAACGCTGGCGCGCATTTATGCCAAGGCGCTGAACTGCCAGAAGGGGCCGACGCCGGATCCGTGCGATGAGTGCGACATCTGCCGCTCCATCAGCGAGGGGCGCTGTCTCGATGTGATGGAGTTCGACGCGGCATCCAACACGCAGGTGGATCGCGTGCGCGAGATCATTTTGGATCACATTGGCTTTGCACCGGTGCAGGCGCGATACAAGGTGTTCATCATTGACGAAGTCCACATGCTGTCCGCGTCGTCGTTCAATGCGCTGCTCAAGACGCTGGAGGAGCCGCCGCCGCATGTGCGTTTTGTGTTTGCGACCACCGAGCCGCAGAAGATTCCGGCGACGATTCTATCGCGCTGTCAGCGTTTTGACCTGCGGCGTATTCCGACGGCGGCGATTGTGGCGACGCTCGATAAAATTGCGAAACTGGAAAAGGTGAAGCTTGAGGGCGATGCGGCGTTGGCGATCGCACGCGGCGCCGAGGGCGGATTGCGGGATGCGGAGTCTGCGCTGGATCAACTGATTGCGTTTTGCGGGTCTGCGATCACGGAAGCGGATGTGTTGTCCGTGTTTGGTCTCGTCGCCTGGCACAGTGTACAGGAAATGGCGACGGCGTTGTTGCGGGGCGATGTTGCGACTCTCTTGCGGCACATTGCGGAGATGGACAACGCGGGGAAAGATTTACAGCGCCTCTCGGTGGAGCTGCTCGAATATTTTCGCGATTTGCTGGTGGTGGCATACACCGACGGACTCGGGGGCGATGCGGGCGACAACGCTGCGCGCCTCGATGTGCTGCGCGAGCAGGCGAAGCTTGCGAGTACCGAACGACTGGGCCGGATCGCGGATATTCTCGTGGAGGTGCAGGGCCAGTTGCGCTACGCACTCTCGCGCCGCACGCTGCTAGAAGTTGCGCTCGCGAGAGCGGCGCGCGCCGCCACAGCTGTGCTGTTGGATGATGTCCTCATGGCGCTGGCAGAGGCGCCGCAGGATTCAAGCGTGGAGCCTTCTTCCCGCCCGGCGCCATCCGCTCCGGTCGCACAAGCGACCTCCGCTCCATCGGCACCGCCGTCAGCACCTGTAGCGCCACCGCCTGCCGCACCCAAAGAAGCGAGGCCGTCGCCGCGCGCGCCCCGCACAATCGCAGCGCCCGCAGATCCGATGGCGGAGCTGGTGGCGATCACCACTGCGTGGGGTTCCATTGTAGAGAAGGCGGGCGAGGTGAATCCGCTGATGCGGTCTGCGCTGAAAGACGCTACTCCGGTCGGGGTGGATGACGATGCCGTGACGCTGTCGTTTGATCCCGAATTTGAGTCGAGCCGCGAGAAGCTGAACGTGCCGCGCAGCATGCGCTTGTTGCAGAAGCTACTCGAAGAGGTGCTGCGTCGCCCCGTTTCCCTCAACTTGGTGGTGGGCGTGCCGCGCCCGGATATTCCGCTCCCGGCGGCGCCTCCTGAACCGGAGGGAAATGCATCTGCCTCCGGGAAAGGCAAGGTGGCGCGGGATTATCGAAAGGAAGACGCCGTTCGACGCGCGTTGGATGCTTTTAATGGTGACATAGTTGACGTCCGCGAATAGGAGACAACGATGAACGTGATGAAGTTGATGAAGCAGGCGCAGGCGATGCAGCAGAACGTGCAAAAGCTGCAGGAAGAACTCGCGCAGCGCGAATACAGTTTTTCAGCAGGCGGCGGCGCAGTCACCGCTGTGGTGGGCGGCGATACGCTGGTCAAACAGATTACAATTTCGCCACAGGTTGCCGACCCGAACGACCTCGACATGCTTCAGGATTTGGTGATTTCTGCGATCAACGGCGCATTGAGCGCTGCGCGTGAAGATGCTGCCGCAGAAATGGGGAAAATCACGGGTGGAATGAATCTGCCCGGATTTTGATGATTGATGCCCGAAGCTCTGGACAACTTGATCTCGGGATTGAGCCGGCTTCCGGGCGTTGGAAAACGCTCTGCGGAGCGGATGGCGCTAGCAATTCTGCGCGACCCCTCCGGCGTCGGTGCGGAACTGTCTGCGACGCTGCAGTCGGCGCTTCAGCAACTTGCGCCCTGCAGAAGTTGTGGGAATATCACGCTCCGCAGCCAGGATCCCTGTGCGATCTGCACAGATCCCCGCCGCGATTCAAAACTGCTCTGCGTGGTGGAAGAACCTGCCGATATTCTGGTGATGGAGCGTTCCGGCGCATTTCGGGGGCGCTATCACTCACTGATGGGTCGTCTTTCGCCCATGCGTGGGGAAGGCGTCCGGAATTTGCGCGTGGAGCAACTTCTCGAGCGGGTCCGACGGGGTGGGGTGCAGGAAGTTCTTCTCGCGCTCAACAGCGATGTGGAGAGCGACGCCACTGCCGCGTATCTGCGCGATGCCCTTTCGAACATGAACGTCAAGGTGACCCAACTGGCCCGGGGTATTCCGGCGGGCAGCGGTCTGGCCTATTCGGACGCTGCAACGCTGTCCCGCGCCCTTGCGAACCGCGAAGAGTGGTGAGTTCCGACCTCCAAGAGCCGGCGAAGGTGGAAATGGCCGCGCCACCTATACACGGCCGAACGAGGGTGGCACGGGCACTCCGTGCACGTACATAGACTTGCGCGCGTCCACGGAGTGGCCGCACCACCTATAGACGACCGAGCGAAGGCGGCACGGGCACTCCGTGCACGTTTATAGGCTTGCGCGCGTCCACGGAGTGGCCGCACCACCTATAGACGACCGAGCGAAGGTGGCACGGGTACTCCGTGCACGTTTATAGGCTTGCGCGCGTCCACGGAGTGGCCGCGCCACCTACACACGGCCGAACGAGGGTGGCACGGGCACTCCGTGCACATTTATAGACTTGCGCGCGTCCACGGAGTGGCCGCACCACCCTCCGGAGGGGCACGCTCCGTCGTGCCCGGAGCAGCTGCGGACGTATTGGTGGCGTGCGTCCGGATTTGGAGATGCCGCTTGGGGAGATTGTTAAAGAAAAAGACCGGATCGCAAAATCCGGTCTTTCAAATAGTGGCTCCGGCGGTAGGGCTCGAACCTACAACCTTGGCGTTAACAGCGCCCTGCTCTACCATTGAGCTACGCCGGAACCCTCAGGGCAGTGGCGAAGATAAACAACGCTCACTGTATGTCAAGCGAAGGACGGAAAAAATCAGCCTTTTAGGATGTAAAGGCCGCGTTCAGCCCGTGCGATCCGCTTCTTTTCGGTCATAATGGCCTGGTGGACAATGGTGCTGAAGTTTCGGGAGGTGGTCCGATACCCGTTTTTCTGCACGGCCGCGACGATTTCCGCGATGGACATGGGCTTGTCCTTGGAGAGAACGGCTACAATGGCTTCGCCCAGATTGGTCTTGTTGCGCGGGCGCTTTGCCTTCGGCGCTCCTCCAGCGCGCTTTGCCGCCGCCGGTGAGTGGGCGCCTTCGAGCGTGCTGATCTCGGCTTCGACTGCGGCGAGTTTCGCGCGAAGTGCGTCGGCCTGTTTGCGGAGTGCGGGAAGTTTCTTGCGGTGACGGTTCAGTTCGGCGAGCAGCTCAGCTAATGATAATGATTTCTTTGCCATATTATGTTCTCCTGCATCAAGGTGATGCGCTAAGGGGTCAATATAGAATAGCCGCGATGATATTCAATAAGAATATGGTTGCTGCGATGTTTCGAAGATTTGAAGGTTTTGAGGAGCGCGCGCTATATTAGGAATTGTCGGGCGGCGGCGCACTCTGTAGGGCGCGCAGTGCGGCCTGGACTTGCGCATCGCGCTTGGTGCTTCCGGTTCCCGCTCCCAGAAGGGTATTTCCGATATACACTTCGACTGAAAAAGTTTTCTGATGAGGAAGGCCTTCTTCGCTTATTAGAACGTAGCGCGGAATGCCGTATCCGGCTTGCTGATACCGCTCTTGAAGAGCGCCCTTGGGATTTTCGAAATAGATAATTTCCTGCGCGGCGGGCAGATGAGGGGTGAATATCTTATTGTAGATATGAGTTACTGCTTTCAGTCCGCCGTCCTGATAGGCCGCGCCGATGACGGCTTCGAGCGCATCGGCGAGAGTTGAGGCGCGCTCGCGACCGCCGCTGACTTCCTCACCGTGGCCGAGGCGGAGATAGGTGCCGAGCGCGATCTCTCGCGCGATTTCAGCGAGTGCTTTTGTGCTGCTCAAGAGGCTGCGCATTTTTGTCAGCTCGCCCTCGGGCAGATCGGGGTGGCCTTCATAGAGCCCGGAGGCGGCGATGAGGCCGAGGGCGGCATCGCCGAGAAATTCGAGACGTTGGTTGTCGGGTGTGTCTTCGGGCTGCTCGTGGGAGAAGGAGGGGTGGGTGAGGGCTTGCTCGAGCCAGCGGCGTTTGCGGAACTTGTAGCCGAGTGCTTTTTCGAGGGGGCGGTATGGATTTTTTCCGATCATGCTCTGGGGTGGAATTGGCGGTGGATTTGCTGGAGGCGCGGGGCGTCAACGTGCGTATAGATTTGTGTAGTGGCGATGTCCGCGTGGCCGAGCATTTCTTGAATGACGCGAAGCGGCGCGTTGTTGGCGAGGAGGTGGCTTGCGAAAGAGTGGCGCAGGGTGTGCGGCGACACTTTCTTTGCAATGCCGGCATCGCGTGTGCAGCGGCGGATGAGCTGCCAGACGGTTTTCCGGCTCAGCGCCTGCCCGCGGGTGGAGAGAAATACAGCGGGAGAGCTTTTTGTTCGATCCAATACGGGGCGCGCCTCGTTGATGTATTTGTTGAGATAGGTTGCTGCGGCGCCACCGAGCGGGACGATGCGCTCTTTGCGGCCTTTGCCGAGGCAGCGCAAATAGCCCGCATCGAACTGAAGGTCTTCGATGCGCAGATTCGCGAGCTCGGAGACGCGCAGGCCGGTGCCATAGAGCGTTTCGAGTAGGGCCCGGTCGCGCAGGCCGAGGGTTTTATCGAGGCGCGGCGCTTGAAGGAGTCGCTCTACTTCTGCCGGGGTCAGCGTTGCGGGTAGAAGTTTCCACAGCTTCGGTGAATCCATCGTTTCGGTGACGTTGGAGCTGAGCATGCCTTCCTGCTGTAGGTAGCGCAGGAATACGCGGATGGCGACGAGGCGGCGCGAGAGCGATGGCGCGGCAAGCCCTTGTTCCTTCTCCCACATCAGGTAATCGAGGACGTGGCGTCGCGTCAGCTTGTTGAGCATGGTCACGCCCGCGCGCTGGATGAATGTGACGAAGCGCTCGAGGTCGGAGGCGTAGGCGATGCGGGTATTCGACGTGAGCCCTTTTTCAAGGGTGATGTAGTCGAGAAACTGGTCGAGCAGAACCTGCATACGGGCTAGATGGAGAGTGGAGCGCCGGTCAAACGTTCAAAGGCTTCAATATATTTTGCGCTGGTTCGCTGTGCCACTTCGGCGGGCAGGGGTGGTGCGGGCGGACGTTTGTCCCAGTCGAGCGACTCGAGATAGTCGCGGACGTATTGTTTGTCGAAGGAAGGCGGAGATATGCCGGGCGCGTAGGAGTCGGCCGGCCAATAGCGCGAGCTGTCGGGTGTGAGTGCTTCATCCAGCAGGATCAGTTGGTCTTGATAGATCCCAAATTCAAACTTGGTGTCGGCGAGGATGAGTCCGCGCGAGGCGGCGTGGGCCGCGCCGCGCTGATAGAGGCGCAGCGTCCACTCGCGAAGCGTCTCGGCGTGGGCGCGTCCGATCCGCTCTACCATTTGATCGAATGTGATGTTTTCATCGTGTCCCGTCGTCGCTTTATGCGCGGGGGTGAAGATGGGTTCGTCCAGTTTGTCTGCAAGCTGATAGCCGGGACGAAGGGCGATACCGCCTACGCTGCCTTCGCGCTGGTAGTCCTTCCAGCCGGAGCCGATGAGGTATCCGCGCGCGATACACTCCACGGGGATCACCGCTGCCTTTTTCACGAGCATGGAGCGGCCGCGCAGGGTGCTTTCGTGGCGCCGCAACTCAGCGGGGTAATCGCGCAGATCGGTGGAGACGACGTGATTTGGCACTTCGTCTCGAAGGTGATTGAACCACCAGGCGGAGAGTTGGTTGAGTACGTGCCCTTTGGCGGGGACACCGGTCGGCAGGATGCAGTCGAATGCGGAAATGCGATCGGTTGCAACGAAGAGCAGGTGTTCGCCTGCATCGAACACTTCGCGGACTTTCCCGCTGTAGAGTCGCGAAATGCCCGGAAGATCAATCTGCGTGAGGACGGGAGGAAGGGTTGTCATGCTGCGCTGCCGCCGCTGCTCTCGAGCCAGTTCGCGAGTAGGGCCGCTCCGAAGATGGTTGCGCCCGCAGGGCCGAATGAAGTCGCGCGTTCTTCCCACGCGGAGGTGAGGTCAATGTGCGCCCACGGGATGTCGGAGCGGACGAATGCTTTGAGGAAGGTGCCGCCGATGATGGTGCCCGCGCTTCCGTCGCCGATATTTTTGAGGTCGGCGAATGGAGATTTGAGCATTCGCTCGTAGTCCGGATAAAGCGGCAGTGGCCAGACGCGGTCGCCCACGGCTTCGCCTGCGGCCTGAAGCGCGTTCCGGAGCGCATCGTGGTTTGCCATGATGGGCGAGGCGGGGCGGCCCAGTGCAACATTGGCTGCGCCGGTGAGGGTGGCGAGGTCAATGATGCACGATGGATTGAGTTCACAGGCGACGTCGAGCGCATCGGCGAGGACGAGGCGGCCTTCCGCATCCGTGTTGAGAACTTCAATCGTTTTGCCGTTCCGGCTTTGAATGACATCGCCGGGTCGCGTGGCCGTTGCGCCGGGCATATTCTCTGCCGATGTGAGAATCCCGATCACAGGCCGGTCCGGCTTGATGACGGAGGCGACGATGGACATGAATGCGAGGACGGCCATGCCGCCGCATTTATCGAACTTCATCCACTCCATATTTTTCGCGGGTTTGAGCGAAATGCCGCCCGTGTCAAATGTGATGGTTTTTCCGACGACGACGAGGGGGCGCAGATTCTTTTTGCGTCCGGCATAGGAGAGTTGGATCAGACGCGGTTCTTCGTGGCTGCCCTGTCCGACGGCGAGAATTGCGCGACAGCGCTGTTTCTTCAGTTCGGCTTTGTTCCAGATGGTGCAGGAGAGCCCGTGCGCTTTTGCGAGGGCTTTCGCCTGATCTGCAATGACGCGGGGCGGCGCTTGATTGCCCGGCTGATTAGCGATATCGCGCACCGTGTTGATTGCAGTGCCAACCGCGAAGCCGTATTCCACGTCTTTCTGAAGCGAGGCAATCGCCTTTGCCGCACCGAGCAGCGCGAATTGAACCGGCTTGCTGGCCGATTTGGATGGGCGCAGGAGATAGGTTCCTTCGCGGAAGCCGGTGGCAAATGCGCGGATCCAAAGTGAAGGGAATTGCGCGCCGCGGTCGGTGTCAAAAACAGGCACAACAGTGGTGACGCCCAGGCGGCGCGCTTCAACTGCGGCGCGTCCGCCTGCGCGGCGGATGATGCCGGCGTGAGCCTGGTCGCGCGATCCGCAGCCGAGCAGTAGAACGTCGGTTGCGCGGTTAGCGATCAGTATGCGGACGTGTGAAAAGTCGCCATCGTTCGCTTTGTACCGAGTGCGCTTGATCCATCCATGGATTTCCGTCCAGAGATCGGATGGGAGCGCGCTAGAGGGGGACGTTGAGGTGAGGTTGCCAGCGAAAAGGGGGATGGCGAGTGCGTATCCCTCGGGAAGAGACGCCGCGTTTTTCACAATTTGGATTTTCATGGGATCAACGGCAGCCTTCCGGAAGTTTTTCGCGCGCACCGGGGGAGGCGGGCGAATCATTGGCATCGAACCCGGTCGCCGCGATGGCGAATTCGATGTTTTTGATCCCGAGTTTAAGCGCGTTGTAGGCAACGGCGACCGTCCGGTCGTCATAGTTCGGCTGCGTACTGGTGATGCCTTCTACGCCCTTGAGGGCGTTCTGAATGATCGTATAGCACTCGGTCGAGTTCATTTGCGGGACCTTCACGTGAATGACGCGGTTGTCCTGCCGGAAGCACGCGGTCGTGCCGAGTAGGGATGCGAGGAGCGCAATAATCAGGAGTTGGTATCGAATCATAATGAATGCCTTTGGGTTTGAAAATTTCTGTGCGGATAGACGGTAAAGCGTCGCGGGGGGTGCGTCAACGTTTCAGGGCTCGACGGCAATTTATTGCAGGACACAAATTAATTTGCTTTTCAGGGCGCGTGGTGTAATGTCGTTCAGTCATTTGATTTTGAGGGCGTTGATGCGTTATCCAATTGGGGCCTCTCACCCCAACCTCCTTGGCGCGTCGCGCCCTCATTCTTTTAAGCTGGGCGCTCCGGTCTGTTCTTCGGTCTCCTCACCCAGGATTTGCAGGGCTAGTTTTGCGCGTTTTGCGGGGGCGGGGGCGGAGACTGAATACTCGTCCCGAACGCGTTTCCATGCGGCAATCGCTTCATTGGTGCGCCCGCGCTCATGGAGGAGAACGGCGAGATTGTGCAGCATCTGCGCCTGAATGAGCGGGGCCGCGGAGGGTATCCGGTAAAAGCGCTCCGCTTCGTCCCAGTTTCCGAGGTGGTATTGGATATTGCCCATCTCCATATTGGCAGACGGGTAGGGCTGCTTGCTGGCGATGATGCGGTTGAGCAATTGTTCTGACGCCTCAAAATTTTGCTCCTGGTAGTAGCGTCGCGCGAGGCCGGCGGTGGTCTCGATTGTCTGCGGGGTCAGCGTTGTGCGGTGGCAGGAATAGAGGAAGACGAGCCCGTTGAAGAGGGCGAAAATCGAGATTGCGCTGATTAGCGTGACGCGGCGATGACGGTTGAGCCAATGGAGGGCGGGGGAAACGATGCGGGTATTGAATCGGCCGCTGGCGGGGACGGCGAGGAGATGAATTGCGATTGCGTTTCCGCCGGGCGTGCCGTCATCCCATGGCTGGGCGAGCAGGACTCCGCGCAGGGTTGCAATTTCTGTGACGGCGTTTCGCATTTCCAGCGCTTCGAGCAGAAGGAGCTGATGCGTCGGCCAGACGGGCGGATTCGCGTTTTCACTGCCCCAGGGGATCCACGCAATGATTCCGTTGCTGCCGAGAAAGTGTTGGCGGCTGAGCAGAAGATTTGTGAGGGCGGTGGTTTCAGCGTGGGTCAGTTCGGAACAGACGAGTGGAATGAGTGTATTGATTGCCTGGCGCATCAATGGACGGTCATTCAGGTAGTATTCTGTGAAGGCCGCCTTCTCCGGACTCCAGAGTGTTTCGCGCATCCGGGCGAGAAGCTCGTCGCGATAGCGAAGGAGCGCGGTGAGGTCGAGGCTGCGAATGGCGATGGTGTCCGCGATTTTTTCGAGTGTGGTGATCTCGCGCGCGAGGAGGGCGGGGAGATCGGGGGTGAAGAGATCGGGCTCGAACAGTGCGGGCGCAAGCGCATCGCTTTCGGATGGCCAGAGCGGGCGACCCGTATTCTCGGGGTCGAGCGAGCGGATAATGAATTCCACGTGGCGCTGCACGCGCGTTGCGGCATAGTCGAACCACTCGCGATCGGGTCCCTGCCGCCAGATCAGGTCAAAGCAGTGGGCCAGAAGGGGGACGTGCAAAGATTCGATTGATGGCGACCCGAATGTGTCGAGCGATCGCGGCACGGCGCCATCCGGCTGCTGAAGGTCCAGCAGCGTGCGCATCAGCGCGCGCGCAACGGCTGGGCGTATTTCTGTCCAGGCGAGAGTGAGTTCGTATAGCTGCCGCGTCTGAAACTTGCCTGTGTCATCGGGCGTTCCGAACAGGCGGCCGCCGTCGCGCGAACTGCGCAACCCGCAGAGCAGAGAGAAAACGTGCGCTTGCAGGCGATCGGCTTCATCGCGCTGCAAGCCGGTCTGGCGTTGCGCAAAAAGCTGGTAGGGCGCATGGGCGTCGCGAAGCGCTGTGAGGGGATTCAGCGACGCAAAGCGCGAGAGAATCGCGGCAGGATCCGCAGCTTGATCGCTCAACACGACTAGGACAAAGAATGCCCGTCCGTTGTTATCGTAACAGAATAGGCGAACGAGCGAGTCTGTTGTTTCCAGCTCCTCTCCGTCATCGTGATGGACCACGTGTCCCGTTCCTGCGCGAAGAGTTGGGATGTGGCTGGCGCTCGCCTCGCCAACGAGGACGCCCGGTTCCGGGCAGAAAGCGCAGAAGTCGGGTGAGGCCTTGGGATCGCTCGATGGTTCAAGTATGCCGTGCGGCGTGACGCGCGTTGCGTGCGTGGAGCTCCACTCGAGGCTCCAGGAGGAATCCGGCGTCGGGACGGAGAGGATTCCGGCTTGCTCGCCCAGTTGCCACGCCGGAGCTATGAACGTCCTGCTGTTTTCATCCCACGACGGGAGAAGGAGGGCGCCCGGTGCCCAGGGCCTGTTTGGATACAGTTCTAGCAACATGTTGAAATTGATATAAAAACACTTCGCTCAATCAACGTTAGTGCATAATATCGGGTTTATGAAGAGATGCAATTCGTCATGGCGATGGATGGTGATTTTAACCGGCGCACTGGTCGCGACTGCGGGCGCGGAAGAACTGTCTGCGCGAATCAAGGCGGACCGCGTAAATCTTCGCGCGAAACCGGACACTTCGTCGGAGGTAGTTGCGCAGGCGAACGCAGAAGACCGTCTCGCTGTCGTCAGCGTGCGCGATGAGTGGGTGGAGGTCGTGCCGCCGGATGCAGTTGATGTGTGGACGCACACAGATTTTGTCAAAGACGGGGTCAGCACGGTCAGCGCGTTGAATCTCCGCGCCGGCCCGGGCATCAATTACTCAATCGTCGGCACTGTGGGCCGCGGTGGCGCCGTTGCGGTGCGAGGTCAGTTCGGCGAGTGGCTCAAGGTCGCTCCCACGCATGCCACGCTTTGGGTGAGCCGCCCGTTTGTTGATATCGTCTCCCCAGTCGCGGCTGTGGGGGCACCTGTTCCGGTGGTGTCGCCGTCCGTCGTTTCGGAGCCGCCGCCTCCTGCGGAGCCCGCACTTGAATTGCCTATGTTGCCGCCGGCGGAACCCGCTCCGCCAGTGACTGCGATGCCGCTGAGCGAATTGCCGCCAGCCCCGCCGATCTCGCCTGTTGTTGCCCCAGCGCCCGGCGCGGCGATTGCCGTTCCGCCGCCGCCGGATTTGCGATTGGTTCCACTGGAAGGGCAGGGGCGCTCTGTTTCGCGCGAGGGCGAACTGAAGCCTGCGCCGTTCCTGTTCGGACGGCCGAGCGCCTATCGCCTCGTTAAGAAGGAGGGCGTTCAGTTAGTCACGGTGTGCTACATTCGTGGCAATAGCGCGCAGCTCAATTCGTTGATGAATGAACAGCTCACGGTCTTCGGGCGCGAGTATTGGGTGCAGGGTGTGAAGCAACCGGTGGTTGTGCTGGAGCGAATCGAACGACGTGTCCCATGACAGAGCCTGACTCGCAGAAACTGAATCGAAAACCGCTCTTGGCTCTTCTGCCCGTTGCGCTGGGTGGAATTTTCGCTCTGCTGGCATTCATCGGAGTTTTAGCGTGGGGCCAGCATAACGAACGCACGCTCTTTTCGTATCCTGCTGACGAGACACTGCTCGACATGGCGATCGCCGACGGGTGGGCCGCGACGGGTTCGCCGCACGCGGGTGTGGATCCGGTGCCGCTTCAAAACAATGCGCTTTGGCGCGTGTTGCTCACCGCATGTGCGCCGTTTTTCGACCCGCAAATAACGGTGTTTGTTCTGTCTCTGCTGGGGGCGCTGCTCACCATTCCCGCCTTTCTCTCTCTCGCCCGCGCCATCTTTCCGCGCACGCATCCCATGTGGTGGGGCCTCATCGCGTGGGTCATCATCGGCCCCGTCGCACTGGATGTCTTTAGCGGTCAACCGCTCACACTGGCAACCGCACTTGCGCTGTTCGCGATCGCAATCTATCTCAAGGGTTTGCGCCCCGAGGACGCGGCATTGCCGTTGCGCAGTGCGGTGTTGATCGGGTTTGCGTCGCTGATTCGTATCGAATGTTTCGCGCTCTGGCTGATGCTGGGACTTCACGCGCTCCTTCTCGGCTCTACGCGGCGTATCACAACAAACGTGCCAACAATCCTTATCCGATGGCTGAACGGTGTCATCATCCTACTCATCCTGGTTTCGCCTGTGGTGTGGTGGAATATGCGCGTGATCGGTGTGCCGTGGCCCGCCGCTGCCGATGCAGGGCTGACGCTCAACTCGGTGGAGTCTTCCGCATTCGTCAATCTGATGTCGGCTGGTTTGACTGTGACCGGTGACTCGCTTCGGCATAGCCCGCTGATTGGAAACGGATTCATTCGCGCCTTCATCGGGGCGGGAATCCTGCTTCTCCTCGTGGACCTCTTCCGCAAGAAAGTCGAGTGGTCCGCAACAACGATTCTGCTGCCGCTCCTCCTGCCGTTTGGATTTTTCCCATTCTATCCCTTGTTCGGCGGCGACGCGATTGACCTTCTCTGCCGGACTCTTGTACCGCTGTGGCTCCTGATCGCCAGCTATGCATTGGCCGGCGTGATCCGCGGTGCGCGCTGGATGTTGGATCGCGCCAACTCGCAGTGGCCGCGACCGCTGGTCCTCGGTGTTGCGGGGATATTGGTCGGCGCAATTCCGGTTCTCGCCGGATTGCGGGATCAAGTTTCCACCTGGCGCGAACATCGCGCTGCGCAGCAGAATACTCACGCTGTACGCGAAAAAGTCAGCGCTATGCTGCGCGCTGCGGATGCGCAACCGGAAACACCGCTTGCAACGGACGAGCCCGGCTACCTCTTGTGGAGCGGTTTCCGTTCGACCCTGGACTTGCGCGGGCGCTTGCAGCCCGAGTTGCTGAATTGGATGGATGCCGATTCCGTGCGGGACTTCGCCGCACTCCGCGAATATTTTGAAGAGCGTGGCCTGAAAGCCGCTGTCTTTGTTAAACCGCCGATGCCCGCACTTGCGGCGCTATTCTCGTGCGATCCTGACGAGGCGGGGCAAACGCCTCGCGTATGCCCGTTCAAGACGAGCGCAGCTCCTTGAAGAAGCCGCTGAGGAGACTCTTGCACTCCTCCTCCATGAACCCCGCGCGAAACTCTGTACGATGATTTAGCGCCGGACATTGCAAAATCTGAAAGCGTGAAACCGCGCCGCCGCGCTGCGGGTCCGTCACCCCCCAGACCACCATCGGAATCCGCGCGAGAATGATCGCCCCCGCACACATCGGGCAGGGCTCCTTCGTCACGTACAATACGCACCCCGTTAGCCGCCAATCGCCCAGCGCACTCGCCGCCTGCGTGATCGCAATCACCTCGGCGTGCGCCGTCGGGTCCTTCAGCGTCTCCACCTGATTGTAGGCTTGGGCAACCAGGCGCGATCCGTAATAAATCGCCGCGCCGATCGGCACTTCTTTTTGATCTGCCGCCCGTTGCGCCTGCCGCAGCGCGGTGCGCATATGGCTGGCATTCGGAGCCCACGCGGGATCGCGCGGGTCGGGCAGGGTCGAGCTGGTCAGTTCGTCGTACACCCCGCAAACTCTAACGAGTCGCCCCGCGTCTGACCACGAAAATGCCTGTATCTCTTCCCATTGCACTTTGCAATTTGCCTGCTACATTCAATTTATGTCTCGCATTCCATCTTGGATCCGGCTCCGCCCCAGCGGAGGTGAAGATTTCACAAAGGTCAACGGCCTGATCAACGATCTCGGCCTGCACACCGTGTGCCGAAGCGCGAAATGCCCCAATATTAATGAGTGCTGGGGCCGCGGCACGGCGACCTTCATGCTGCTCGGCAACTTCTGCACGCGAAACTGCAAGTTCTGCGTCGTCCCGTCCGGTCGCCCCAAGGGGGTGGATATGGACGAGCCCCGCCGCGTCGCTGAAGCCGCGCGCCAGATGAAGCTGCGCCACGTCGTCCTCACCAGCGTCGCGCGCGATGACCTGCCCGACGGCGGCTCGTATATTTTTGCCGAGACGATTCGCTGTATTCGCCGCGAGCTTCCCGAGGCCGCAGTGGAGGTGCTGACTCCGGATTTTCAAGGGAACGAAAAATCGCTCGCCACGGTATTTGAAGCGCGCCCCGACGTCTTCAACCACAACGTAGAAACGGTCAAGCGCCTGCAAGCTGCGATCCGCCCGCAAGCGTCGTACGGCCGCTCGCTCGCCGTGCTCCGCGCCGCAGAACAGTGGCCCGAGCGCATCGTTGTGAAGTCCGGCTTGATGGTGGGACTCGGCGAGACGAACGAGGAGATTCTCGAAGCCATGCACGATATGCTGGAAGCGGGCGTGCATCTCCTCACACTCGGGCAATATCTGCAGCCCTCTCGCGAACATCGTCCCGTGGATCGCTACATGATGCCGCGCGAATTTGCTGAATTTGAAAAGAAGGCGCTCGAAATGGGATTCCTGGGCGTGGCCTCGGGCCCGCTCATCCGGTCCTCCTATCGGGCGGAAGAATTGCTCAAGGCGGCGCGTGAAGCTCTGACCGCCGCCTCCTGACGGAGGCGTATGGCCAACTACATATCGTATCGGCTCGCCTCCGGGTTGAGCCGACATCTGCCGAAGCCACTCGCATATTGGGTGGGACTGCGCATCGCCGACCTCTTCTATTTTTTCAGTCGCACCAAGCGTGTGGAAGTTCGTGAAAATCTCTCCTGCGTTGTCGCATCGCGCGGCATTCGCCAAACCCCGCGCGCGCTGCGTGGCCTCACGCGAAAAACCTTCCAGAACTTCGGAAAATATCTCGTGGATTTTTTCCGCTACACCCGGATCGAGCGCCGCGAACTGGAAAAGATGATCAGCATTGAGCACCTCGATCATCTGGAAACGGCGTGCCGCGCAGGCAACGGCGCGATCATTGTCACGGCGCACTTCGGGAACTGGGAACTCGGCGGCGCGATGCTTCGCGCGCTCGGGTATTCTGTGAACGCCGTCGTCGCCCCCGCGCGCCTGCCGCGTTTGCAGGATTTCCTGCAAAAACCGCGCGAGGAACGCGGCCTGCGCACGGTCGCTCTCGGCGGTTCGATTCGTGTTCTGCTCCGCGCGTTGAAACGGGGCGAGCTGGTTGCCCTGCTCACCGATCGCGACTTCTCACGCGATGGCGAACCGCTCCTGCTGTTCGGAAAAACCGTACGCCTTCCGCGCGGCGCTGCATGGCTTGCCCTGCACGCGTGTGCGCCGATTGTTCCCGCCTTCCTCATCCGTCAGGAAGATGATACGTTTCTCCTGCGCTTCCATTCGCCGATTCTCCCGAACCCGGAGAGCGATGAACGGAAGCTGATGGGCGAAATTCGCGACGCGATTGAGCGCGAAGTCGGGGAACGCCCGTCGCAGTGGTTTGTATTCCACCGATTCTGGGAAACAGAGCCGGGCCTTCTCGAATGAACTCCACAACCTCTCACGCAGAATGGTGCGCCGTGATTCCCGCATACCGGGAAGCGCCGCACATTGCAGAGGTCGTGCGCGGCGTCCTCGCACAGCACATGCGCGTGTTGGTGATTGATGACGGGTCCGACGACGACACTGCTGCACAAGCGGAAGCCGCTGGCGCAGAAGTGATCCGCCATGCGGTGAATCGCGGGAAAGGCGCCGCGCTGCAGACGGGATTCAACGCCGCACTTGAGCGCGGGGCCCAATGGATTGTGACGCTGGATGCAGACGGACAACACGCGCCGTCCGATTTGGCAAATTTTCGCGCCGTCGCTGAGGAAGGCCAATCTGCTGCACTAATCGGAAACCGGATGGAGGATACCCGGACAATGCCGTGGTTGCGGCGGCTGACCAATCGTGTGATGAGTGCGTGGCTAAGTCGGATCATCGGCCAGCGGATCCCCGATACGCAATGCGGATTTCGCGCCTATCGCGCCGACGTTGTGCCGCTGCTCCTCACGGACTCCGTACGCTTCGAAGCGGAATCGGAAGTGCTGATCAATATCGCGCGCGCGGGGCATCGAATTCAATCCGTCCGCGTGCAGACGATTTATGGCGGTGTGCGGAGCAAGATAAATCCTTTTGCTGACACCCTGCGTTTTTTCGCTATGCTCCACCGCCTTCGCACCGCTCGTCGGCGCGCGTCGCGTTGACTGGCGAAGAAAAGGAGAAGGGGCTGTGGAGTATTTGCATCAAGCTATTGACTGGATCGTCGCAACCGTAGGGCAGTGGGGCTACATCGGGATCGTCGTCATGATGTTCCTCGAAAGCTCCTGCTTTCCGTTCCCAAGCGAAGTCGTGATGATTCCCGCAGGCTACCTCGCCTCGCCGGGCTATTTGACTGCCGCGAATTATCAGGCGGGCCACGAGATGAACCTCATTCTGGTCATCGTGATGGGCATCATCGGCAGTTGGCTGGGCGCACTGTTTAACTACTTCCTCGCGCTCGCGTTGGGCCGTCCGCTTCTGATCAAGTGGGGCAAATATTTCTTCATCTCTGAAAAGAACTTTGAGAAGGGTGAGAACTTCTTTAAGCGCCACGGCGAAATCGGCACCTTCACCGGCCGCCTCATTCCTGTGGTTCGGCAATACATCTCACTGCCCGCGGGCCTCGCGCGCATGAACATGGCGCGATTCCTATTTTGGACCGGCCTCGGCGCTGGACTGTGGGTCACGATTCTCGCGGTCATCGGCTATATTGCGGGCCAGAACAGAGACCTGATCGAACGATATTCGCACCACGCCGTCCTTGGTGCCATCGGCTTCGCCGCGCTCGCGCTCATTGTCTATACCATCTACTACAAACGCAAAAAAGCCCGCGCCCAAACCTGATTGCGGACTCTACGAACTCCGCTGCAGCCCGCCCTCGTCCAGAGTGGCCTTCATCCGGAGGAAAGACCGTAAAAGGTAGGGCGACCTCTTCCGGCTTCGTCTCACTTCGTTCGGCTACGCCGTGACAAGCCAAGCGAGCCACGAAGAGTCTGTAACCGCAGAGGGCGATTGGCTCATTATTCCGCCAGCAGAGTGGCCCGCCTGCAGCGCTATGCGCAGCATTGCGGGCAGACGGAACTACAGCGGGCGGAACAATGTGCTGTAGCTCCGGCACTCCGCTGCCGGAGAATTTTCCGTGCGTGTTTCGGTGCGCGGGGGCGCGCACCGCAGCACGCTCCGGCTTCGTCCCGCTGCGCGGAACTACGCCGAGACGCGGGATGGCGCGTGCGCTCCCCGGAGATTGTTTAGTTCATCTTTCTGCCAGCAGAGTGGCCCGCCTGCAGCGCTATGCGCAGCATTGTGGGCAGGCGGAACTACAGCGGGCGGAACAATGTGCTGTAGCTCCGGCAGTCCGCTGCCGGAGAATTTTCCGTGCGTGTTTCGGTGCGCGGGGGCGCGCACCGCAGCACGCTCCGGCTTCGTCCCGCTGCGCGGAACTACGCCGAGACGCGGGATGGCGCGTGCGCTCCCCGGAGATTGTTTAGTTCATCTTTCTGCCAGCAGAGTGGCCCGCCTGCAGCGCTATGCGCAGCATTGTGGGCAGGCGGAACTACAGCGGGCGGAACAATGTGCTGTAGCTCCGGCAGTCCGCTGCCGGAGAATTTTCCGTGCGTGTTTCGGTGCGCGGGGGCGCGCACCGCAGCACGCGAGGGCGCGTGCGCTCCCCGGAGATTGTTTAGTTCATCATTCCGTCAGCAGAGTGGCCCGCCTACAGCGCCGTGCGCAATAGGGCGGGCAGGCGGAACTACAGCGTGTTTTTTGGGGTCTTACCCTCGCGCTCTAAACTTCCAATCCTTGGAAGTCCTCGCGAGGCAAAGTTCCAAGCGTTGGAATTTTTAGCTATTCCGCGAGGCGGGTGATGGTGATGGAATGGATTTGCGTGCGTTCCTGGCCGGCGTAGAGGAAGGCGAGCAGGAAGGGTTCGTTGTTCGGGATGGTGAGGTCGAGGGCGGTGGGCGCACCGCTCTTCATTTCCGTGCGGCCGATTTCGTTCCCTTCGGGACAGGCGGCAAGCCAGGTTCCAGCGAAGCCGGTCGTGTCGTGTCCGGTTTCCGCGTCAACGCTGATGCGATAGCGGCCGGGTTCGAGGGGCATTTTGGGGCCGTAAAATACGATGTCGCGCCGGTCGCGTTCGGGAACGTAGCAGACGCTGTCGCTGGCGAGGTCAATGTTGCCTGCATGGAAGAAGGTGGGGGCGGGGATTTCCATGCTCTCGCCAGTCTCGAGTGCGTTCCATTCGCCTGCGGAAAGTTTGATGACGTCCACATCTGCGCTACCTTCAGCGGCGGTGATTTCCAGAGCGAGATCGCGAGCGCCATCCCACGTGCCTGCGTGTACCTCGATCCAGGACCAGTCGCTGAATTCGACCGGCTTTTCAATTGCGCCGATCGGTGTGCCGGCGACGAGGCGCTCGATGCGGAGGAGTCCGTTCCCGCGCGCGCGAATCCACCAGCGGATGTCGGGAAGAGGAGTGGAGGAGATGGGATTTGAGGTGAGCCGCGCGTTGCCCTCGATGCGCACGAATGTTCCGGCGCTGGCAGTAGGGTCGTCGAGTTTCTGCGCATCTTTGCGCTGCTGCCGTTCCGCTTCGATACGGCGTGCGGGGAAATAGTAGTTCCAGTTTGTGGCAACGGCGGGTCGCACTTTGGCGGTGGGAAGAATGCGAAACGCCCAGACGGGGCCGTCCTGCTGAAGGAGGGCGATGCGGGGATGGTTGAGCAGTTTGGCGAGCGCGGTGCCGACGGGGAAGGAGCTTACTTTTTCGGGATAGAGGTCTTCGTGAAGGATGATGTGTTCGATGCCGCGCGAGAGGAGGCTGTCGAGCTGCTCATCCGTGGCGTAGCCGATGTTGAGCGTGCTGTAGGCATCGAAAACATCGCGGATGTAGTCGGCGGGGACGAAGGGGCGATAGCCGTTGATCATCCGGATGCGATAGAGCGATGCGTAGTATTGATAGACGGAGGCGTAGTGCGAGTCGCCGGGCCAGAGAGGCAGGATGATGGCGCGCGGTTTTTTCGCGCGTGCTTCGGCATCGTGCGCAGCAGCGGCATAGGCAGTATTCGTTTCGTCAGTGCGGCTGAGGAGGAGTTTCGTCTGGAAGAAATATTCGTAGAAAAACGCGGCGGCGATGAGGAGAAGAATTGTGCGCGCGTGGCGAAGGTTGCGGCTGATTAGCGTGTCGAGCGAGATGGCCGTGCCGACAGCGAGGAGGGCGGGGAGGAGGACGAAAATTTTGGCGGGCTGCCGGATCATGGTGTAGCTGGGGATGAAACGGCGCGCGTAGGTGAAGATTTTGCCCTGCATCGGGCTGTAGGGTCCCATCGCGAGGAGCACAACGCTGGCGATCCCGACGGAGAGGAGGCCGTAGAAGACTGCGCGCTGAGTTGCGGTTCGCTCGCGTTGCCTGAATGCGCGGAGGGCGATCGCGATGAAGCCGATGGCGAGAATGGCGACGATGAGGAACCCGAAATAAATATGGTAAGTGACGTCAATCTCGCGCCACGCCCAGAGACCTTTCCAGCGCGGCGAGAATAGCATCACTTCGCGGATGGTGCGTCCACCGGCGGCGGCGGATTGTTGAATATTTTTTGTGCCGAGTCGGGTGAGGAGGAAAGCAATGCCTGCGAAAATGGCGATTGGTGAGAGTGAGCGGATGAGGCGCAAGTAGGATCGAATGTTGAGCCAGGCGAACTCGCTTCGCTGCGTGAAGGCGAGGATGCACCAGCAGGGGATCATGAGCGCGGAGAAGAAGAACGCGTGAGTGTCGGTGCAGCTCGCAAAGAAGAGCGCCATGCCGGCGAGCCAGCCGCCGCGCATCTGATCGTCGCGCACGGCGCGATCAATTCCGTAGAGTAGCAATGGGATCATCGCCATCCCGAAGCCGGCAGGGCTTCCGCCGAATAGTTGGATCCATTGGTATGGGAATAAAATGGCAAGCAGCGCGGCAATGGCGGCAATCGAATCGCGCGGGGTGTAGCGTCGCGCGAGGAGCCAGGCGAACCAGCAGGCGAGCCAAAGGGTGAGCAGACTTACAGCGTTCCACGCGAAGGTCTGGTTGCCGAAAAGGTAGAAAGCGGAGAATGCGACGGAAAACGGGAAGTAGTACGAGCCGGGGCGGAATCGTTCCGCATCGTTGCCGGTGTTGAATTCATAGAGGTTATAGAAGAATGGGGTCTTGCCGGAGAGGTAGTCGCTCGTCAGCCACATGTAATAGAGGAACTGGAGGTGGTCGCCGGGCATCATGTGAACGATGTCGGAGCGCATCGTCGAGCGCTTCGACACACCTACGGAGAGCGCTTCTGAAAACATCTTGGGCAGCGGCCACGACAGCGGCAGCCAGACGGCCAGCGTCAGAAGCATCGAACAAACTATGCGGTGCCAGGGTTTCACTCGTTCACTCCGGTCGCCGCATGAATGGAGCTGGCGACACGCGGGAGGTATACTGGGATTTAGGGGTGCGTCCAATGCCGATTGCGCGGGGTTGTGAAAAATAGCGTGGCATCGAAGGTGACAATGTCGAAAAAAGGCGCATATTTGGAAGTGTAAATCAGACGCGATTTCTGCACAATCTCCAGACGTTTGTGCGCGCACCCCGCCGGGGGCGCAGTTGACGTGGAGTGTAGGCTGATTGAAAGAGGCGAGTGAAGACATGAATACTCAACATATTGCGAACGTAATCCGGGGCCTTTCGATTGACGGCGTTCAAAAGGCGAACTCCGGTCACCCGGGCATGCCGCTTGGAACGGCGGATTTTGCCACCATCCTGTTTCTCAAGTTTCTCAACTACGATCCGGCGGATCCGCACTGGCCCAATCGCGATCGCTACGTCCAATCTGCCGGGCACGGCTCCATGTTGCTCTATAGTCTGTTGCACCTCGCAGGATATGGACTGACGCTCGACGAGTTGAAGCACTTCCGGCAGTGGGGCAGCCGCACACCGGGTCACCCGGAAGTACATCACACGCCCGGCGTCGAGACCACAACCGGTCCACTCGGGCAGGGTTGCGGTAGCGCGGTCGGCATGGCGCTTGCCGAAGCGATGCTTGCGGCACGCTTCAACAAGGCGGGCCACACGATTGTGGATCACTATACCTACGTCCTCGCTGGCGATGGCGACTTGATGGAGGGCATCTCGCACGAAGCGTTTTCGATGGCGGGCCACCTCGGGCTCAACAAGCTGATCGTGTTCTACGACAGCAACCGCATCACGATTGAGGGCTCCACGGATCTCGCGTACAGCGACAACGTCCGCGCGCGCTTCGAGGGCTATAACTGGAATGTGCTGGAGATTGACGGCCATGACCATGCCGCGATTGAACAGGCGTTGAATGCCGCGCGCTCGGAGCAGAAGCGCCCGACGATCATCATTGGGCACACAACGATTGGGAAGGGAAGTCCGCACAAGGCGGGTACGGCCGAATCGCACGGTTCGCCACTGGGCCCGGAAGAGGTGAAACTTACAAAACAGGCGTTGGGCCTTCCGGTGGATAAAGATTTCTGGGTCTCGGACGAAGCGCAGGCTGCGTTCGATGCGCGCCGCAAAGAGGGCGCAGCAAAACGTGCTGCGTGGCTCGCCTCCATGTCCGCCTATGAAAAGCAGTTCCCGCAGGATGCGGCGGAATGGAAAGCGGGTCTTGCCGCAGAGCTTCCCGCCGACCTCGAAAAGCAATTGCCCGTGTTCCCGGTGGATAAGGCTCTGGCGACGCGAGCTGCATCCGGTGCGGTGATTCAAGCGCTGGCAAAAGCGATCCCACACTTCGTCGGCGGATCGGCCGATCTTGCGCCCAGCACGAGCACCTTTATTAAAGGCGCTGATTCCATTGGCCCGCATCACTACACGGGCAAAAACCTGCACTACGGCATTCGCGAGCATGCGATGGTCGCCGTGGTGGCGGGTATGTGTCTGCACGGCGGGTTCACTGTCTTTGGTGCGACGTTCCTCGTGTTTTCGGATTACTGCAGACCGACATTGCGTCTCTCTGCCCTGATGGAAGTGCCGGCGATCAATGTCTTCACGCACGACAGCATTTTCCTCGGCGAAGACGGGCCCACGCATCAGGCGGTAGAACATTTGGCTGCCCTGCGCACGATTCCGAACATGACCGTGATTCGTCCGGCCGATGCCAACGAAACTGCGTACGCATGGCTGGCGGCTCTCCACCAGAAAACTGGTCCCACATCGCTGATTCTGACTCGTCAGGCAGTGCCCGTCCTCGACCGCACAGCGGTTGCAGCTGCATCGGGTGTGTTGCGCGGCGGCTACACGCTGTGGGAAAGCGCACCCGCCCCGGAAATCATCCTCATCGCAACCGGTTCGGAAGTGGCGATCACTCTGCAAGCGGGACAGCGCCTTGCGAAAGAGAACGGGAAGCGCGTGCGCGTGGTCAGTTTGCCCTCGTGGGAACTGTTCGAGAAGCAATCCGCTGACTATCGCGAATCCGTCTTGCCGCGTACCTGTGGGCGCCGCCTCGCAGTGGAAGCTGGCGTTTCCTTCGGATGGGAACGCTACGTCGGCAGCGAAGGGCGCACGATCACGATCAACCGGTTCGGTGCCTCTGCTCCTGACAAAGTGCTCGCAGAGAAATTTGGATTCACAGCCAACCACGTCTGGGAAACGGCGTGTGCGATGTTTGAGTAGGGCAGATGATAGATCTGCATATGCACTCCATCTTTTCCGATGGCAGTAAAACGCCGGAAGAATTGGTGGATGAAGCGGTAGCGCTCGGCTTACAAGGAATCGCTCTCACAGACCACGACACAGTCGCCGGTATCCCGCGTTTTCTTGCCGCGGCTGAAGCGGCAGGCATCCGCGCAGTTTCCGGTGTGGAAGTCAGCGCGGAAATCGAGCGAGGCGCGCTGCACGTGTTGGGCTACGGCGTTGACCATCGCGACCCTGCATTCAACAGACAACTGGATTGGATCCGCACCGGGCGCGAGGAGCGGAATCTCGATATCCTGCAAAAGCTGAATCGGCTCAATATGCGCATTACGTTGGACGACGTAAAATCATTTGCCGGCGCCGACGTCATTGGCCGTCCGCACTTCGCGCAAGCGCTCATCGCAAAAGGCTACGTCCATGACAAACGCGAAGCTTTCGACCGCTATCTGGGAAAAGGTAAGCTCGCCTACGCGGAACGTCGCCGACTGGACATCCCCGCCACAATGGAACTGATTCGCTCCGCAGGTGGCGTTCCGGTTGTTGCGCACCCTTTTACGCTGCGCCGCACTCCTCGCGAGTTGAAGAAATTGCTCGCCCGCTTCAAAGAAAGCGGCCTCGTCGGACTGGAAGTGTATTACTCAGAACACTCACCCGAAAAACGCCGCGCCTACAAAACCATGGCGCAAGACCTCGGCCTTCTGGCCACAGGCGGCAGCGACTACCACGGCGCAATGTCCCCCGGCATCTCAATGGGCAAAGGCCCCGGCAACCTCAACGTCCCCGACAGCGTTTGGGACGACCTGCAAGCCGCGCTTGAACGCATGAAGAGATAAAAAGCGACCGGAACAATACTCCGGCCCTGAAAATTCGTAGCGAGGATCGGATTTGAACCGACGGTCCTGTGGCCGCGGGATTATGAGCCTGAAAGCGTTGCCTCTTTGCACGCAAAAAGCCCCGGAACTTTCATTCCGGGGCCTTGATTGGTAGCGGGGATCGGATTTGAACCGATGATCCCGCAACTGCGGGATTATGAGTCATGGTAATGGCGCGCGATGCCCGTGAGCTTTGTAAAACCGCTGCCGCCTTTTTGACGTTTCAGCAAGTTCTCAAATTTCCGTGCTTCGGTAAGTGTTGGGAATGATTTCTGCCATACCAATTGCCAGGGGCCGCGGCTGCGCGTCCATTTTGAGATACCGGTATTGTGTTGCAGTAGACGTTTGTCTACCTCGCGGGTGCATCCGATGTAGAGACGATTTTCGGAGTTTTGAATGATGTAGACAGAATGCATTGAAAATAAAGGGCCGGAACGCGTTGTTCCGGCCCTAAAAATTGGTAGCGGGGATCGGATTTGAACCGATGACCTTCAGGTTATGAGCCTGACGAGCTGCCTGGCTGCTCCACCCCGCAGTCAAAAAACCTGCTGAGAGGTATGTGATGGCACATTTTAAGAAGTAGAGCAAGTTTATTTGTGTCTGATTTTGCAATCCGCAGCATATGCTTATGCTGTACACGTTCTTCCGCTAGTCCGGTTAGCGTGATAAAGTCAACGCCACTTTTTATTCGCTTGATTTACTTTTCAAAAGCATGGGCTTGCCAAGTGTCGAAAATGGCTTCCGTCGAATCAGCTCCCGCGACCTCCACGCTCGGGTACATCCCAGTACGCTATCAGCAGTCTGGTGCTCTCTCTTTGGCACGAAACTAGGAATGAGCGCGATTGTTGTCTTGAAGTTACCGTAATGCCCGAGACAATGCAGGTTTGGAAGGATTTCATCGGATAAGAAGTACACGACAACCGAATGGTAAAGCATTCGCCTCAAAAGTGGGAGATATCTCATGAAAATACGCAGGCTCATACTTAAGAACTGGAAGAATTTTATTCAGGTGGATGTGCCATTGCAGGAGCGGGTTTTTCTGGTTGGACCTAATGCTGCTGGAAAATCCAACTGGCTCGATGTCTTGCGCTTTCTCAGAGATCTCGCCTCAACCGGTGGTGGTTTTCAGGAGGCCATCGCACGGCGGGGCGGCGTTTCAGCTATCCGCTCACTTGCTGCAAGAAGAGATTCCGATGTCGAAATTGTTGTTGCGCTGGAGTCGGGCAAGAATACAGACGAGAATGTCACTTGGGAATATGAGCTCTCTTTGAACCAAGATAAAAAGCGGCGCCCACTGGTACGTAGAGAAACAGTGAGACGTAATGGTACTCGCTTGCTGGAACGCCCAAATGATAGTGACAATAAAGATCCCGATCAAATGACGCAGACCCACCTTGAGCAGGTGAATGCGAACAAGACTTTCCGCGAGCTAGCCTCATTTTTTGCCTCGATTCAATATCTGCATCTCGTGCCTCAACTGGTGCGCGAGCCCGATCGCTCGGTTGGACGAGCCAATGATCCCTTTGGTGGGGATTTCCTTGAGCAAGTCGCCAAAACAAGCGAAAAAACGCAGAAAGCCCGTCTACGGCGCATACAGAACGCATTGCGTATAGCGGTGCCGCAGTTGCAGGATATCGAACTATGGCGCGATGTGCGTGGCACGCCGCATCTACGCGGCAAGTATCAGCATTGGCGCCCCCAAGGGGCGTGGCAGACCGAAGAGCAGTTTTCCGATGGCACTTTGCGGTTGATGGGATTGCTGTGGGCCGTACTTGATAAAGAAGGTCCACTTTTGCTGGAGGAGCCCGAGCTTTCGCTCCACCCTGAAATTGTGCGGGTGTTACCGCAGATGCTTGCCCGTGCGCAACGCCGAACCGGACGGCAAATTTTTTTGAGCACCCACTCCCCGGACCTGCTGCGCGATGACGGCATAGGGCTTGACGAGACGCTTCTGCTGCAACCAACGGCAGAGGGCACCACCGTGACTTTGGCACAAGACCACGGTCAGGTTCGCACTTTGCTGGAGAACGGTTTGCCGATGTCGGACGCTGTGATGCCGCTGACCAAGCCTCGCCAAACGGAGCAGTTGATGCTGTTCGGGGACAGGTGAGCTATGCCGACTATTATTACAGCAGCGGTTGAGGGGCCCACTGATGAAGCCGTCGCGCAAAGGCTTGTTTCCCATGTGGGCGCCAACATGGGAGCTGTTTTTGGCAAACAAGGAAAGCCAAACTTGCGGCTGAAGTTGTCCGGTTACAACAACGCCGCCAGGTATGACCCTTGGTTTATCCTGATGGACCTAGATAGGGATGCCGATTGTGTTCCTTCCATACTGTCATCCTGGCTGCCTGATCCAGCTCCGATGATTTGCTTTCGCGTTGCCGTGCGAGAAGTAGAGGCGTGGTTGATGGCCGACGGTGAATCGCTGGCGGACTTCTTGGGCATTTCCATAACAAAAATACCTAATCGTCCTGAGGTGCTAGATGAGCCCAAAACAGCGTTAGTCAATCTCGCGCGAAGCTCTCGCCGCAGGGCCATTCGTGATGACATGGTGCCACGCGCTGGATCGGGCCGTTCAACCGGTCCAGCCTATACCTCGCGCCTCATCGAGTTTGCCTCGCGGAGTTGGCGGCCTGATGTGGCCGCCCAAAATTCTGACAGCCTCGCGCGAGCAATCAAGGGACTATACGATCTTCTAGAGCACTCAAAGCTATAAAAATATCGATCTCAATACGTCGTCATTTTTGCCGCACCTCTGTGCAAGGCTCTGGGATGGAAGAAGAAGTCGCTCAGAAATATGGCCTAGTGACCGGAGGTGGAGTGGTTTGAGAGTGATTGATTTTCCGCGGGCCATAGGTAATCACTGATGTGCGTAGCTTTTCTGCATTTTGATCCGAGGCGGCTTTCGCGGCACAAGTGCGATGGCTAGGGATGGTAGGGCGTTTTAGGGGAGAGGAAGGGGAGTTCGGGGACGCGGCAGAGCCAGGGGATGTCGGCGTAGCGGTTGAGGAGGATGGTTTGGCCGGTATCTTCGGCGGCGTAGCCGATGTCGGTGTTTTCAAAGGCGATGGCGACAACTACCGCCCGGGCCAGGTGGGGTTCACTCTGCATGAGTTCGCGGACTTCGCTGGTATAGTAGTCGTCCCATAGCCTTTCGATGCGCTTCGTGTCGTCTTCTTGACCGGGGAAGGGGAGTTCGGGATGAAGCCGGTTTGCCCGGTAGTACCGAAAGGAGGCGGCGATGATGTCGTGCATGTTTTGCAGGACCCGATGGTCAAACGAGTCGGCGTCGGGGACCAGTATTCCGGGCACGGTGCTGATTCCGAGAATCGCTTCGGCTTTCAGATATACCTGCCGCGCGGTGTGCAGTAGGTAGCTGACGCGACCCGGGTAGATATCGTGCTGGACTCCCATGACGCGATACTCGTGATCGCCCCGGAATGCGGTCCCAATAATCATGCGACAGAGCTCCTTCCTTGCAGTTGGCGGATCAGATTTGTCAGCAGGTCGGGTGTCAGGTTGAGCTCGTTCACCTGGAGTTTTGAAAGGGCGGCGGGCAGCGCTTCGATCAGCGCGAGGTCTGCACGCCGTAGATTGTTCGCTTCTGCTTTTTGGCGCAACGCCCCAGCCTCAAGCGATGCCACTTCAAGTTCGTGCTGGCGGGTCGCCATGGCGTGGTTTCGCCGGATCGCGGCAATCTGTTCCCGCGTCGTCAGAATTTGCGCCTCCGCTTCCAGCGTAATTTTCTCCTGCTCCATCTTTTCGCGCGCCAACTCTTGACGTTTGCGATCCGCCAGGGCCTCGCGCTCATGCTCGAGTGCGGCATTTTGCAGCAGGAGTGTATGTTTCTGCTCCTGCGCGCGTGACGCGAGCGAGTTTTCCTGTTCCTGTTGTTCCTCTCGCAGTTTGAGCTGGCGCGCCATGATGGCTTGCTCAGTCTGCAGACGGCTGGTCTCACTTTCGAGGCGAATCGCCTCGCGATACGCCGCCTGCAGGTGCGCGAAAACTTCGCGGGACATGATGCGGACCTGCTTGATCTCAATGGTGTCGAACGAGAGGCCCCACTGTGCCGTGATGGATTCCAGTTCTTTCTTCAGCTCGACGATGATGCTCGCGCGACGGCGCAGGACCTCCTCGATCGTCATATTCGCAACCCGGTGGCGTATGGCGGATTCGACGACGTCCTTGAGGCTCGCGCCGATTGCTTTGGTAGGCTCATCAGGATCATCGAAGTTGAAGCGTTGTGCCGTCAGCGCGGGCTCTGCCACTTTCCACACGGCAAATCCCGCAATCTCGATGCCCTGATTCTCCCGCGTGATTTGATCGGCCGCGAACGTGAGGCTCTGCGCCGTGCACGGTACGATGGTGATATGGTCTGCCGGGAATCGAAACGCGCCAATTCCCATGCCCTGACGGATCAGTTTCCCGCGCCGGTAGTGCAGCAGGTATTCCGTAGGTCCGGCCTGCATCCAGAATGTTCGCATTCGCTTTTTCATTTCGCATCCTCCTGTCGAACAAAGTTTTCAGCCTTCAATTCGGGTTCGCCATTCCAGCGGTACGCTCCGATCCACTTGCCGTCGGCGCCCTGAAAATCCACGCAGGCGAGGTTGGGCGCCAGGAGGCCGGGGCATTCGACGAAGCCGTAGTGCGCGATGAAGGTCGGCGGCGGATTGGGATCCAGTGCTTCGTACTTGCGGCGCATCCGATCATCCACCGGGCGGCGCGCCAGTTCCGGTGCAACGGCCAGCAGCAGGTCGCCGACTACCTGCGGGTCGCGGACCCACCATTTGAGGCGGGCCGAGACGTGCCTTTGGCCGTACTTATCCTGGATGGTCATGTCCCCGGCCAGATTGAGTTCCGGGCCTTTGGTTAGCGCCTCCACCGCTTTCCCCAGTTTCGTTTTGCGGAACCGCGGGTCGCCCCAGCCGCAGTCGTTGAGGGAGTTTGCGTCGCCTAGCAGCTCCAGGAGACCCGGTGCCCAGTAGGCGTGGATGAACCGCGCACCGCCGTACTCCAGCCGGATCGGCAGGCTCTGGAACCAGGGGAAGTACACCTCCCGCGCTTCGGGATGCGCATCGAAATAAGCGACAGAAGGCCCCATGTATTTCAAATAGCGCTCCTTGTGGTGGCGCAGGTAGCTGCCCTTTCCATCGGGCATGTACCAGCTGAGCAGGCCGAACTCGTGGTTCCCGAGGATAACTTTTGCCTCGCCGGCGTCCGCCATGCCCTTTACCAGCTCTAGGACGCCGGGCACATCCGGACCCCGGTCCACCAGATCACCCATGAACAGCGCCTTGCGTTCCGGGTGCCGCCAAACTCCGTTGACCGGGGCATAGCCTAGGATTCCCAGCAGCCGCTTCAACTCTTCGCAGCGGCCGTGCACGTCTCCGATGATGTCCAACTTCATGTTCTTTTCTCCTTTCATCTGACTGCACCATGCACTCTTCCTGTGATTGACACAATTGACAGTATCGTTAGATAATCAACTGCATGATTGAATATGAGAAGCTGCTTTCTGTCGGGGGCCTTTCGTTAGAACGGCTTGCAACGCTCTGTCGCGTAGATGAGGCGGGTGGATTGAGCAAAGCTGCGGGCGGCGATATATCGAGGCTGAGCCTGTACAGCCGTCAGCTCAAAGAACTCGAACGCTTTTTCGGGGCTCCGTTGACGCGAAGGGTGGGGCGGACGGTCATACTTACCGAAACCGCGCGCGCATGGGCGGCGCAGATTCGCGGTCACTTCAAAGACCTCGTTCATTTTCGCGAAGCCGCAGGCGTCGCGGTGCCGGTCTATACTCTGGGAGCGAGCCATAGTTTACTGGAATGGTGGGTGTGGCCGCACCTCACGAGCGCGCCGAAATCGCTTCCGCCCGGAGCCCGTATTGAAACCGTCGTGCAGCGCACGGCGGAGTTGGTATGCGCGGTTGAGTCGAATGAACTCGATGTCGCGCTCGTTCGTGCGGATGCGATACCGCGTTCCCTGTCGAATAGGCCGCTCTTTTCTTTCGGATATTCACTTCTGGTGCTCGCGGAGAAATTTCCTATGAAGCACAAGTTGAGCAAAATGGATTTTGCGCGCCTGCCGCTCGCGATTGCGACGGGCGGCCAATTCAAAAAGATGCTTCATGCGGCCTGCGATCGCGCGGGGGTTGTGCCGAATATTCTTTTGGAATGCCCATCGAACACGCTCGCTGCCAAAGCGATGTTGACTGGAAACTACGCCGCAGTGCTTCCCGATCTGGCTGCGACCGCTTTTTCGGATCCGACCGTGCGCCGGTTTCCTTTGCCGTTTCCGGGTCTTCCCGATCGTCAAATCGCGCTGACTTGGAACTCGCGCCTTCCCGACGCTCGCCTCGCTACCATCCTCAAGCTCCTTGGTCTTCGGAATCGATAGAGGGCGAGAGGAGAACCAGTCTGGAAAATCTGACGAGATTGCCCGGAGCGATGGTGTTTGATACGCTCGCAGAAGGTTGTGTAGAAGGTGGGGCGGGAAGAAGTCAGGGCTATGAATGACGCGCGTCACAAATTTCAGGAGTTGCTGCAGGAGCTGCTTCAGCTCGATTGCGCTGATTTTGACCTTGTGGCCCGGGTGGTCATAAAAGATCCGGAGGCTGAATGAGGACGTTGGAGATGATTCAGGAGCGTCGTCTTCAGATTCCTATGTCTGTGACGTGGTATCTGTCCGACATCGGCTATGCCCGTGGCCTTCAGGCGCTCTACACGCGCCAATCTCCTCAGAAACTGAAAATATTGCGCGAACACGCCATCGCTCAAAGCGCCATTTCATCCAATCGCATTGAGGGCGTCGAGATCGAGCAGAAGCGCGTAGGAACGGTTATTTATGGGCACCCGGCGCTGAAAGACCGGGATGAAGAAGAGATCGCAGGCTATCGCGATGCCCTGAACCTCATCCATTCCCGAGGAGACGAACTTCCGGTGTCGGAGGAAACAATTCTGCGGCTCCACGCATTGAGCCGGGGCACTATATGGGACGCGGGTCTGTATAAAGACAAACACGTGGACATTATCGAGAAATTGCCGACGGGCGGGCAACGGGTTCGGTTTCGTAGTGTCTCACCGGAAGATACCCCCGATTTCATGCACCGACTAATTGCTCTGTGGCAGGATCAGAGTCGTGATCGCGAGATTTCCCCGTTGATCGTCATGGCGGCCTTCAACCTCGACTTCCTCTGTATCCACCCTTTTCGTGACGGGAATGGACGTGTTTCAAGGTTGTTGCTGCTCTTGCTCGCCTATCATCTGGGGCTGGAGGTAGGGCGCTATATCAGCCTGGAGCGCATCATTGAGGAGACCAAGGAACGGTACTACGAAACGCTCCACCAGAGCTCACAGCACTGGCACGAGGGCCGACACGATCCTTGGCCTTATATCGGCTATTTGCTTTACGTTATCAAACTTGCCTGCAGTGAATTTGAGGAACGGGTCGGCCAAGTGGCTGCCCGTCGTGGCGAAAAGACCGCTCTCGTCGAAAACGCAATTATAAGCCAAGCTGGGACTTTTCGTGTTTCTGATATCCAAGACGCCTGTCCGGGCGTTGGTATTGATTTGATTCGCAAGGTATTGTGCCGCATGAAAGGCAAAGAGATCGAATGTCTAGGGCGCGGGCAGACAGCACAATGGAAGCGAATCAAATAGGTAGTACCCATTGAATTGGGTATTGAATTGTGTACTACCGGCCTTGTCACTCCGTGATGAGTTGCGCTTCCGTGGGATTCTCTAGCCCTGAAGCACTCGGCAAATCAACACAATCGTATCTGGCCTTGGCGATCGAAGCCGCCATCCTCAAGCTCCTTGGTCTTCGGAATCGGTAGAGGTGGGCGGATCTGACGGATCGGGCGGATTGGACTGATCGTTTTTAATCTGACGGAGTGGACTCGGCTTCGTCTTCGCTACGTTGAACTTCGTCGCGGCAAGCGGATCGAGTTAGAGGGGGATGGTGCCTTTGCATTTGGGGTAGTCGGGGCAGCCCCAGAATTGCTGGCCCGCGCCTTTTCCGGTTTTGGCGGTGCGGAGGACCATGGGTTCGCCGCAGCGGGGGCAGTCGGGGATGAAGCCGGATTGGGGTTGTTCCGTCTGTTTTTCGTCGCGTTGTTTTTGGCGTTTGGCAAGTCGGGCGGCTGCGAGTTGTTCGCTGTAACCGCCGTCTTCAATGAAGGCTTTTTCGAGGGCCGCAATTTGTCGGTCTAACAGAAAGTTGGCCTGGTGGATGAGGCAAATGATGGCGTTGGCGCGAATGGCGGGGTCGTCGTGTTCGAGCCAGGGGGCGTAGAAGTTCCAGCGGGTTTGATCCGTCTGATCCGTTAGATTCGACGGATCAGACGGATCAGATTTAAAGCGGCGAGGGACTTCGCGAATTGCGAGGGCTTCTTCTGAATCAGGGGACCATTGGGGGCGGCGTCGGTGGCGGAGGTAGTCTTCGAAGTCGAGGAGGAGTTCTTCGAGACTGGCGCGGGCGACGTTGGTGAGGCGCAGTTCTGTTTGTGAGGTTGTGGCGGAGGTACGGCTCGCTTCCGCGATATTTTGCCGTCCGGAGCGAGCAGCCTGCACCATTTGATCCGCCATGCGAGAGCGCGGGTCGAGAAACTTCTCGCAGAAGAACCAGGTCGCGTCGTAGATCAGAGTCGCTGTCTGGAAGCTCGCCAGTTGCCGGTATCCGCCGCTCGGGCGCAGTTTTTGCTGCGCCTTTGCGGCTTTCAAGCGCTTGGCGGTTTCCGCCATCTCGTCATACGGCTTTGCCACGCCGATGGATACCTGAATGAACCTCTGTTGATTACGGAGCGAGGCGGACGCGAGTCCGGATGAACTGAATTTCGCCCGGAGGCAGGAGGTCCAGCAGATTCGTGATGGTATTCATTGGCGGGGTGGGGGCGATGTCCGATCCCACCTGCGTCCATGTGGCGCCGTCTTCCATGATGGAGACGCTTTCGACCGAGTACACACGCCCGCTGGAGCTTGGCCAACTGAGGGTGTCGTCAAGCGCAATGCCGGAGATGGTGAATATGGAGGCGACATCGGCCGGATCGGTGTCGGCGATGTATTCTTCCCACGTGGTTGCACCGTCGTTATCGAAATCGGCGCTTTCGAAGAAGTTCGAGTCGCTGAGGAAATGGCCACGATTGAGTACCCACTTTTGGAAGCGGGTGGCTGCGATGATGGCATCGCTTTCGGGATCAATCACGGTCTCATTATCTGTACCGGGCGACAGATTGAATGAGGGGAGTACGTCATCGAGTGCGAGGCCACTGCCCGGGTCAACCACGACCAGCGGCGTGCCGGGGACCACGTTTGTGGAGGAAATGCTTGCCACGAATCCGGGGTTGGTCAGCGCGCCTGTGACTGTGATCACTGCGTTGCTGGCGAGGTATACCTCGTTCCCGGCCTGAATAAGCGCGCCGCCTTCCATTGTGAATGTGCCGTCGCTATAGACGCCGGAACCGATACCGCCGCTGGCGACTGAGTTGTCGCTGATGGTGCCGCCGCTCATGTTGAACGTGCCCGCGAGGTGCTGCGTGTGGCTGGTTTCGATTCCATAGAACACGCCGCCGCCGACATATTCCGATTCGTTGTTGTGAATGGAACCGCCGAACATGTTCAACGTGCCGGATCCTTCATTCGCCACGCCGCCGCCATAGCCGCCCCATTGGAAGGTGCCGTCGAGCGATTGGTTATAGGCAATTTCGCCGCCGTAGATATTGACGACCCCGGGCGCACCCCAATAGCCGTTGTTTTCAACACCGCCGCCGGTGCCGTAGGCGATGTTGCTGACGATCGAGCCGCCGTACATGCTGAAGATGCCTTCGTTGTACACGCCTGCGCCGCCATACTCAGACCAGTTGTTCTTGAGGGTGACGCCGTCGTAGAGGTTCAGCGTGCCGCGATAGTTCAGGATGATGGATGCGCCGAAGTTCAGGAAGGATCCGCCATCAAATGTGAGAGAACCGGGCATAGCCGGAGCGCCGAGGTTGAGCACGGCGTTGGTCGGGTCGCCAGCACGGCGGGCGATGTAGAGCATTGAATAGTTGGTGTACGTGCCAATCGCGGTGCGCGAGATCGTGTAGTTGCCGCCATCGCTGACGATGGTGACGTTGCCGACGATGTTGATCGCGCGGTTGGAGACGGTGACGTCGAGCGCGTCATCGGACACCATTGTGATGACGCCGGTGCCGGTTCCAACGGAGCTGAGCGCAAAGGCGAGATTGCCGAAGTAGTTGGTCGTGCTGCTGCCGTCCATCACGACGTAGCAGGTGATTGGCGCGCGCACAATGGCATCGGCCGCCCAGTCCACCGCAAGCGCGTGGCCGGAGCCGGGGACAAGCGCAAACGCGTTCGCGAGATCGTAGAACGAAACTCCCGCGCCGCCTGCAATTTGGGCAACGGGCGTGCCTGCACTGGTGTTCGCTGTTGAAATCGTAGCAACCGGTCCGGGTTCCGTCAGCGCGCCCGCAACGACAATTACACTGTTTGAGAGGAATACATCGTTATCGCCGCTGAATGCAGCTGCGCCCGCGGCCGTCATTTGCTTGTCGCTATAAATGCCGTTGCCCATGCCGCCCGAGCCGACCGTGTTTCCGCTGACCGTGCCACCGGTTGCATGCAGCGCGCCGTTGGTGTGCGCGTAGGCGTTGCTGAGTTTGGCATTGAAAATGCCGCCGCCCGCGATGTCGGCGTGATTGTTTTCAATTGCGCCACCGAACAGATTGAAGATGGCGGATCCTTCGTTAGCCACGCCGCCACCGTAACCGCCGCGATTCGTGGCGGAGTAGAGCGATGCGTTGTGCGCGATGAGGCCGCCGTACATATTGAAGACCGCTTTAGAGCCGCCCCAATAGCCCGCGTTGTCTACGCCGCCACCGAGCCCGAACGAGACATTGCTGACGATGGTGCCGCCGTACATATTGAAGGTGCCTTCGTTATAGACGCCGCTACCTTCAAAGCCCGAGATGTTGTTCTTGAGGATCACGCCGTCGTAAAGGTTGAGCGTGCCGTTCTGATAGTTAAGGACGAGGCTGGCGGAAGTGTTCGTGAAGGACCCACCGTCAAACGTGAGGGTGCCGGTCATGGTGGGCGAGCCGAGATTGAGAACCGCATTCGACTCCCCGAAACGAGCGACGTAGAGGAGCGTGAAGTTCGTTGGCGCCTGCTGCACGCCGCGCCAGATGGTGTAATCGCCGCCGTCGCTGACAATGGTGACGTTGCCGACGATATTGATGCGCATCTCCAGATTGGAGGTCATGATGGAGTCGTCGGCGATCATCGTGACGACGCCCGTGCCCGTCCCGATGGAGTTGATCGCATCGCCGATATAATCGAAATAATTCGTCGTTGCGCTGCCGTCCATCACGACATAGCAGGTATCTGCTGCCCGGGTTGCGAGCGGGAGTGTGAGAACCGCGCCGAGTAAAAGTGTAATGAACCGTTTCATTTTCTGCCCCCTTTGATGTCTGTATATGCAGGGGTTCGATATTACCTGCGTAAAGAGCTGAATTCAACCGTTTCGGGCGTATTTTGGATTCTTTTTTGAGGGTGGGCTTTTTAGTGATTGTCGGAAAGGGCGACTTCTTCGATGCTGTGCGGTTTGACGAGGAACCGGAATGAAAGATGTAGATAATTCGGCAGATCGCGGAATCTGGACGAAGCGCGATTTCTGGCTGTTGATCGGCCTGGCGCTTGCGATGGGGCTGCTCGTTTATCGCGACGCGATTTTCTCGACGAACATTCTGTTCACGAGCGACGACAACATCGGCGCGATGGCGCTGCGCAAGCGGTGGTTGCCGGCGGGCTTTTGGCGCGTGTGGGATGATTCCGTGCTAGCGGGGCAGCCTGCGTTGCTGGCGTTCAATTGGACGAATCTTCTCCTTTGGCTTCTGCCCGTGCGCCTGTTCCAGAACATCATTCACGCGGCAGACCTCGCCATCGCAACGATTGGATTTGGTCTGTTTATGCGCGCGCGGGGGGTGCGATTGGTTCCCTCGCTGTTAGGCGCGTTGACGGCGTTTTGGCTGGGGAGCACATTCTTTCTCACCTACGCGGGGCACATCGGGAAATTCGGTGTGGTCATGTTTGCGGGGCTCGCGTTGTGGCTGATCGAACGCGCGGCGCAAAAGCGCTCGATCGCGTGGGGCGCGCTGGCGGGTGTGGCGTGCGGCGGGATGTTTTTGGAACAGGCGGATGTGGCGACGTTTTTTGCCATTGTGCTTGGGCCCTACGCAATCTTCGCGCTTGCCCGAGAACACGGCTGGGATTTGAAGGGCTGGCTCAAGCCGCTGATTCCGATGGGTGTGCTTGCGTTGTTGGTCGCCGCCCGCGCATTGTGGATGGCGACTTCGTTTTATGCCTTTGAAACAGCGGATCAACCGGCGGAGAGCAAGCAGCAGGTATGGGAATACGTGACGCAGTGGAGCTGGCCGCCGGAAGAAACACTGGAGTGGGTGGCACCGGGCTATTACGGATGGCGCTCGGGCGAACCGACGGGGCCGTATTGGGGGCGATTGGGCCGCTCGGAAGGATGGGAGACGACGCGGCAGGGATTTCCGAACTTCAAACTGGAGACTCTGTACATCGGAGCGATCCCAATTGCGCTTGCACTGTTGGGCATTGTGCTGGGGCTGAAGTCCGGGGGGCGCGCGCGGGCAGATGCGCTGTTCTGGACCGCCGCGACTGTCGTGACGTTTATTTTGGGCTGCGGAAAGTTCACGCCGCTGTATCGCCTGTTTTTTGAGTTGCCTTCAATGTCCTCGATTCGCGGCCCGGTGAAGTTCATGCAGGTGACGCAATTCGCGCTCGGTGTGTTGGCTGCGTACGGACTTCACGGATTGCTCACGAGTGAAAAAGAACGATTGCGCGCGCGCTTTCAAACCATCGTGTTGAGTGCTGCTGGTCTTTTCCTGCTCTGGGCACTCTTGCTTTCGACATCGTCGGCAAACTCCATTCAGGAATTTGCGCGACAGGGATGGGGCAATGCCGCCGCAACGATTGTTGAGAACCGCACCTCGGCTGTGGCGCACGCGGGGGTATTGCTGCTGGCGCTGGGTGGATTGACGTGGGCGATTCGGCGCAAATCTGCGGCTGCCTGGGCGTGGGTCATTCTGGGGATTGTCGCTGCGGACCAACTTCTGGTGAGCCGCAGATACGTCATGACGTCACCGGCGCAGGGCTATATCGAGCAAAATGCGGCGACCGAGTTCTTGAAGGCGAATCTCAAATCACAACGCCTCTTTCTCGCCAATCAGGGCAGTTTCTACAATCAGTGGCTGACGGTCCTGCTGCCGTATCAAGGCATTGTCACGTACAACCCGGCTCAAATCCGTATGCCCAAGGATTATCAGGAGTTCCTGGAAGCGGTTGGAAATCGGCCGGATCGCCTGTGGCAATATTTCGCTGTTGGCTATGTGATGGGACCCGCTGGCGTCTGGCCTGAACTGCAGAATAACGAACCGTTTCGTGGACGCTTCAATCTTGCCTTTGCATTCAATGTGTTTCCGCAAGGCGTTGGTGTCACTGCGGTGCCCGCGACTCAGCAACAGCCGGGCCAACACGTCATCGTGCGGCACTCCGCGCAGGCCCCGCGTTACGCGCTCGTGACTGGATGGGAAGCGTTGGACGAACAGGCGACGCTCGCGCGGTTGCGTTCACCGGAGCATGTCCCGTTTGAGCGCGCGCTGGTTTCACCGTCCGCGAATCTGCCGCCGAGCACGCGGACCGGCCTCGCGGGCAGCGTTGATGTGCAGGAAGAGCAAACGGGCTATGCGAAGATCCGCGTCGCTGCGGAAGCGCCGTCTATCTTGCGCGTCAGCGATAAATACACGCCGTACTGGACTGTGCGTATCAATGGAAAGCCCGCGCCGGTCTTTCGCGTGGATCATGTATTCTTCGGCGTCTATGTGGATGCGGGAATGAGCACGGTCGAGATCGAACACCACCCGCCGCGCACGACACTGATGATGCAGGCGGCGGGGATCGGTCTGGGTCTGATTGCGATTCTGTTTTGTGTTCGTGAAAGAGATTAGTGCTTCATTCCGTCAGCAGAATGGCCCGCCTTCGCAGGGCCTACGGCGGGCAAGCGGAACTACAGCGAGAATGATGAGCAAGCTGTAGCTCAGGCGCTCAGTTGCCGGAGGTTGAATGATTCTGCATTCCGCCAACAGAGTGGCCCGCCTACAGCGCGGTGCGCAATACGGCGGGCACGCGGAACTACAGCGAGAATGGTGAGCAGGCTGTAGCTCCGCCTGCACGCAATGCTACGCATAGCGTTGCAGGCGGGGCACTCCGTTGCCGGAGAAATTTCCATACGTGTTTCGGTGCGCGGGGGCGCGCACCGCAGCACGCTCCGTCTTCGTCCCGTGCGGGACTTCGCGAGACACAAGAGGGCGCGTCCGGCTTCGTCCTCGCAGACTCGAACTTCGCCGCGACAAGTTGCGCTCCCCGGAAGGAAGGCCGCTCCAAGCGAGGACGGTTTCGCCCCCGCGGTCAGCGACCGCGGCTACAGTTGTCTGCGGATGTGTCGCGGCGTTCGCGCAGGCCTTTGGGGATTCCGCGCCAGAAGCCGAATCCGTAGCTGATGTGGGCGACGGGGAATGCGATGAGTCCGCACAGGGCGAGAAGCGGGCTGCGCGCACAGCGGAGGGATTCCACCGCAACCAGTAGGGCATACGCGAGGGCCGGGATCCACCACCACAGGGGCACTTTCCAGAAGAGCGCGAGCAGAATGGTAGCGCTGGCATAGAGCAGCAGTCCGGCCGGTGCGGCGTGACCGATTCGCCCCACGCCGTGGCTCTGAACGAACAGGCGCCCTTTATCGCGCCCGTAGAAATAGAATTGCCGCGCGAAGGCGCTCGGAAACGTTCGGCGATGGTGATACACGACTACATCCGGCGTGTAGACGATGCGGAATCCGCGATTCCGCGCATCGCGACAGTACATCATGTCCTCCGCCGTGCTGAATTCTTCGCGGAAATAGAGGTCGGGCAGGCGGCGGATAATCATGTTGCAGGTTGGCATTTCCTCCGCGTCGTGCTTCGCCACGGGGTGATGCCGAATGTAGCCCGCGCCGAACCCGAGCGGGCTGCGCATCGCGAGCCCGGAGATTTGGCGCGAGAGCGGATCGTTGGGCGGCGTGATGTTTGGGCCGGCAATGATCGCGACATCGCTCGACGCTTCGCGAAACGCATTTTTTAGCCAGTCCGATCGGGGGAACGCATCGGCGTCAATCAATGCCGCCCATGCGTGATTGGATGCGCGCAGGGCGACATTGCGTTTCTTCGCCGGATTTGCGGGGCCGGTGGGGAGCACGCGGACAGTCCGTCCACCCGCAAGGCGGTTCGCCTCGGCGATCCGGTCAGCGGGGAGAGGTTCATCCGGGAGCAGCCAGATTTCAAAATCGGGATAATCCAGTTTGGCGCACCCTTCGATGCACTCGGCAACCCAGTCGTCCCATTGAGGGAATGGCACCACAATCGGCAGCGGGGGAAGCGTGGCTCCGTCCGAAGTTGAAATTATTTTATCGTTCGTCATCAGCAACAGTTCGACGTAGTTCGCGTGTATCTCTATCATGAACGCGATTGATATGCCTCTGAAAATTATATTTCTCGGTTCTGACGCATTCGCCGTGCCTGCGGTAGATACTCTTCACGCGTCGCCACATGAACTGGTTTTGTGCGTCACGCAGCCGGATCGCCCGCAGGGTCGCGGGCGGCAGATCCTGCCGTGTCCGGTTCGGCGCCGCGCGATTGAGTTGGCGATCCCGACGATCACACCGGAGAAGATCGGCGATGCCGTCGCTGAGTTGGCGGCGCTTCAACCCGATTTGGCGGTGGTGACGGCGTACGGGCAATATCTGCCGAAATCCATTCTGGCGATCCCGCGTCTTGGCTTCATCAACATTCATCCGTCGCTCCTGCCGGAATATCGCGGGGCTGCGCCGATGCAGTGGGCGATTGCGGACGGGAAGATCGAAACGGGTGTGACGATCCAGCAGGTGGTTTCCAAAATGGATGCCGGTCCGATTCTCGCACAGCGGACTGTCCCGTTGGACCCCGATGAGACGCTTTTGACGATTGAGCCGCGCTTAGCCGCGCTGGGTGCGGAGATGTTGCTTGCCGTGGTTGATCAGCTTGAACGAGGTACTGCGGAACCGCGCGTGCAGGACGAGTCGCGTGTCACGTGGGCGCGCAAGTTGCAAAAGGAAGATGCGCGGATGGATTGGACGCTTGCCGCGCGGACACTGCACAATCGTGTACGCGGGTTTCAGCCGTGGCCCGGAACCTTCTGCATGGTTGGCGAGAATCGTCTACGCGTGTTAAGAACGCGCGTTGAGGGCGGTTCTGCCGCGCCGGGCACGATGGTTGCGGCGGGGGGAGAGGGGCCTGTCGTTGCGTGCGGCGAGGGGGCGCTGTGCCTGCTTGAGGTGCAGCCGGAGGGGAAGCGCGCGATGTCCGGCGCGGATTATTTGCGCGGTGGCCGGTTGGAAAAGGGAGTGCGCTTCGCGTAGGCTCACGATTATGCGCCGATGGACCGCCACAATTTCGATCCTGCTCCTGACAGGAGCTGTATTTGCCGGAGAATCTGCGAAGCCGCTTGAGGAGCTGGACTTACAGGCGTGCTACGAGCGGGCGCTCGATCGCAATGAACGTGTGGGAATTGCTGCCGCAGAATGGCGCGCGGCGGAGGCGCGTTTTCAGCAGGCGCGCGATTCACTGATTCCATCCATCTCGCTCACAGGCAGCGCAGCGTTCCAAAATGACCGGCGCGGCGGACAAAATGAATCCGCCAGCCGTGCGCCGGAAGTCTATGGTGCGGGCATACGGGCGGAGCAGGCGCTGTATCGCGGGTTCCGCACTACGCGCGAAGCGGAGTCGCGCGAGGCGATGGGGCGCGCACTGAAACTGGATGAACGGCGAGCGTTGGAACTTTTATACTTGGACGTCGCAGATGCGTTTCACCTGGTGCTGTCGTCCGACCGCGATTTGGCGATTCTGAACAATCTGGTGGAATCGCTGACCTCTGTGGTGAGTGTGCTGGATGAGCGCGTGCGGCTGGGCCGTTCGCGGCGCGCCGATTTGATTGCGGCGCAGGCGGCGCTGGCGGAAATGCGTGTGGAGCAGGCCGGTACGCGCGGAGCTGCGGACGCGGCGCGAGAACTTCTTTCATTTCTGATTGATCTGCCCGCGGATGAGATCCGCTTGAAGGATTACACCTCGCCCGCTGTGCCGCCGGAATTGGAGGCCTTCTTGACGAATGCGGCGCAGCGCGCCGATGTGTTGGCGGAGGTTGAGCGCGCGGAAGCAGCGCAGCGCGATGTGCAGGTGGCGCGCGGCGAGCGCCAACCCGAGATTCGCGCAATTGGACAGTGGACGCTGTATGAGGATCCGGACGAAGACCGCGAGTGGAACGTTGGAGTGACAATGGTGCTGCCGCTGTTTGACGAAGGCGTGATCCGGTCTCGCGTGCGCGAGCAGCAGGAGCGCGTGCGGATCAGTGAGTTGAATCTCGCCGCGCTCCGTCGGAGTGCGGTGCGAGATGTGCGGACGGCGTTCTCCGCGTATCAGACTGCGGTTGCGCAGTTGGAAAGTTTGAAGGAGGCGTTGAAACTGGCGCGCGAGAATTACGAAGTCCAGAAGCGCGATTATGAATTGGGGCGCAGCAGTCAGCTCGACGCGCTTTTTGCGCTTGAGCAGTGTCAGCGACTGGAGCGGCGCGAGGCGGTAGCGGATCTGCAGGCGCACGCGAGTTTGATTCGTCTACACGTGGCGGCGGGGGTGACTGCGCCATGACGCTGGCAGAACTTTCAATCAAGCGCCCTGTTTTTGCGTGGATGCTGATGGCGGGCCTGATCGTCTTCGGGGCGATCAGCCTGGGTCGGCTGGGTGTGAGCCTGATGCCGGATATTGACTTTCCGATTGTTCAGATTCGGACCACTTGGGAAGGCGCTGCGCCCGAGGTGCTGGAAGCCGAGATCGTGGATGCGATCGAGCAGAAGGTGATCGCAGTCGAAGGGGTGAAGGAGCTGCGCTCAACGATCCGGCAGGGTATTGGCACCATTGAGCTGGAATTTGAGCTGAATCGCGACATAGACGCGGCGGTGCAGGAAGTGCAGGCCGCTATTTCGCAGGTCCGGTTCCCGCTGGGTGTGGATCAGCCGGTGATCTCGAAAAACAGTGCGGATGCGGACCCGATTCTCTTCCTCGGTCTGAGCGGCACGCAATCGCTTCGCGAGCTGATGGATTATGTGGACAATTTTCTGATTGATCAGTTGCAAGTCATTCCGGGGGTCGGTGAAGTTGCGCTCGGTGGCGCGGCGGATCGCAACCTCCGCATCTGGGCCGATCGTGAGAAGCTGCGCGAACACGAATTGACGATCCTCGACCTGCTCAATGCGATCCGGAAACAGCACGTCGAGTTTGCCGCAGGCTACATTGAGAATACAGCGAAAGAGATCAACGTGCGGACGATGGGCGAAGGTCTCTCAGCGGACGACGTTGCGAACATCTTGATCACGGAGCGCGGCGGACAACCGATCTATGATTCAACGCTGCGCATTCGCGATGTCGCGCGCGTTGAAGACGGCCTGGCGGATATCCGCCGCATCGCGCGTATGCAGGATGGCCAGCGCGGAATCAGCATCAGTATTCGCAAGCAGCGCGGCGCAAACGAAGTCGCGGTGGGCAAGGCGGTGAAGGCGCGTATCGCGGAGCTGAATCAGAGTCTGCCGGAAGGGATGAAGCTGCAGGTCAACGTGGATATCACGCGTTTCGTTGAACAATCCGTTGATCAGACGAAAGAAGAATTGCTCATGGCGGCGTTACTGACCGCGTTCATTTGCTATCTCTTCCTCGGGAACTGGAGCTCCTCCTTCAACATCATTCTTTCGATACCCACTTCGATTGTCGGCACGTTCACGATTCTTTATTTCATGGGCTTTACGCTCAATACGTTCACCCTACTCGGGCTTGCGCTGGCGATTGGAATTGTGGTGGACGATGCCATCATGATGCTCGAAAATATCGTGCGCCATTTCCATCTGGGCAAGAACCGCGTACTGGCTGCGCGGGACGGCGCGCGCGAGATCACCTTTGCCGCCATCGCGGCGACGCTCGCGGTGATTGCGATCTTTCTGCCCGTCGTCTTTATGAGCGGCGTGATAGGCCGTTTCTTCTTTCAGTTCGGCGTGACGATTACCGCAGCCGTAGCGCTTTCGCTGCTGGAGGCAGTGACCCTCACGCCGATGCGGTGTTCACAGTTCATGCAGATGAGCGCGAAGCCGGGGCGCCTCGAGCGCGCGATTGACGGCGGATTCAAGAAACTGGCGGGCGGGTATGGCCGGATTTTGCAGTACGCGCTACGCGCGCGTTGGCTGGTCGTCATTGCCGCCCTGGCGGTGTTCGCTGTGTCCCTGAAAACGGCGGCCCAGTTGCGGCGCGAATTCGTGCCGCCGCAGGACCAGAACTTTATCCGCGTTTCGATGCAGATGCCGGTGGGTTCCTCCCTCGCATTCACAGACCGCAAGGTGCAGGAAGTGGAGGCGTATCTGCGGTCGGTCCCGGAAATCGCGAGCTTTTTTGTGTCGGTGGGTGGGTTCAATGGGACGCCGAACGAGGCGTTTTCTGGGGTGACACTGGTGGACAAGAAGCAGCGGAAGAAGGGACAAAGCGAATTGATCGCGCAGTTCCGGCGCGATCTGTCGAAAATTCCCGATGTGCGGTTTGCCTTTCGCGATCTTTCGACGCGCGGATTGGCGGCGCGCCGCAGCTTTCCGATTGAATTCAATTTGCGCGGGCCGGAATACGAAAAACTGGATCAGGCGGCGCGCGAGATTATGAAGCGCCTTGAAGCGACGGGGCTTGTGCTCGATCTGGACAGCAGCTACCGCGCGGGAATGCCCGAACTACGCGTGTGGCCCGACCGCGAGGCGGCGACGCTGCGCGGCGTCTCTATGTCGGCAATCGGCGAGACGGTGCAGGCGGCGATTGGCGGCATTCGCGAAGGCAAATTTACGCAGGCGGGACGGCGCTACGACGTGCGCCTTCGCTTGAATCCGGATGAACGGTTAGAGCCGTCGGATGTGGAGGCGCTGCAGGTTCGAACGCAGTATGGAGAACTGATTTCGTTGGCAGATGTCGTGCGCAGCGAAGTGGTGCCGACCGTGCAGTTGATTTCCCGCGTGAATCGGCAACGCGCTGTCTCTGTGACCGCGAATCTGGCAGCGGGCGCGTCCCAGGCGGATGCGTTGGCGGCGGCAAGGCGAATCGCGCGCGAGGTATTGCCGCCGGGCTACACATTCAACCTAGAAGGCGGCGCGCAGACCTTTCAGGAATCTTCGCAGAGTCTGTGGTTCGCGTTTTTGCTGGGCATTGTGGCGGCGTATATGGTTTTGGCGTCACAATTCAACAGCTTCGTGCATCCGTGGACGGTTCTGCTGGCGTTGCCGTTCAGTATTTCAGGTGCGGTGTGGGCGCTCTATCTGAAGAACCAATCCATCAACCTCTACAGCGCGATTGGCATCATCCTGCTCATGGGGATTGTAAAGAAGAACTCGATTCTCCTCGTCGAATTCACGAACAAGTTGCGCTACACCGAAAAGCTATCCGTGCGCGATGCGATTCTGCGCGCTTCGCCGATCCGGTTGCGGCCCATTCTAATGACTTCGCTGGCGACGATTGCGGCGGCTGTTCCGCTTGCGCTCGGAATCGGTCCCGGTGCGGAAACGCGTATGCCGATGTCGTGGACCATCATCGGCGGCGTAGTGGTTTCAACGCTGTTCACGCTGTTTGTCGTTCCCTGCGCTTACAGTCTGATGAGCAAGCTTGAGCGCCTCCCGCCGACCGACCAGATCGAGTTCAGCGAGCTTGAGAAGCAGGGGTCTTGAGCGGCAGATGCGCGGCGAGGGCGCCGCGCACAGCACGCGAGGGCGCGTACGCTCCCTGAATGAATTGCGATCGTGATCGAGATTGGAGTGAAACGGTTCCGCTGTAGCCGCCTTCGTTGAAGGCGGTTTCTTTTCCGCGGTCAGCGACCGCGGCTACAGATGCGCGGCGAGGGCGCGTGCGCTCCCCGGATGAATTGCGATCGTGATCGGGATTGGAGTGAAACGGCTCCGCTGTAGCCGCCTTCGTTGAAGGCGGCTTTCCTTCCCGCGGTCAGCGACCGCGGCTACAGATACGCGGCGAGGGCGCGTGCGTTCCCCCGGATGAATTGCGATCGTGATCGGGATTGGAGTGAAACGGCTCCGCTGTAGCCGCCTTCGTTGAAGGCGGTTTCTTTTCCGCGGTCAGCGACCGCGGCTACAGATGCGCGGCGAGGGC
>JBDHQM010000015.1:0-54448 GCA_039807095.1 Kiritimatiellia bacterium | reverse complement strand
CAATGAAGGGAAGATCGAGCGGACAGTAAAGCACCACGTCATCCGGCGACGCTTCGCGCTGTGCCAGCGCATAGCCCGTTGAGGTTGTCGTGGTGAGAACAAAACGGAGCGCCGGTCGTCGTTCGCGCCATTGCTGGATCAATTTCAACGCAACGAACACCTCGCCTACACTCACCGCGTGCACCCAGACCCGACGCGTACTCGCGAGCCGATCTAACGTCGCATCGTCATAGCGGCCGAACCGCTGCTTAAAATTGTGGACGTATCCGCCTCGACGCGCCATGCGGAGCAGAAAGCGGGGCAGCATCAGGGTGAAGCCGATTGCAAATAGAATGTTGTACAGAAACCAAGCCATGGCAAAGCGCGAACGTCTAAACTTCTACGGCCCGTGTCAATACGCCATTACAGGCGCGCCCGTGGATGGGCCTTTTCATAGACGTCCTTCAACCGCTCAATCGAGACGTGGGTATAAATCTGTGTGGTGGACAAACTCGCGTGTCCCAGCAGCTCCTGCACACTGCGCAAATCCGCCCCCGCATCGAGCAAATGCGTCGCGAAACTGTGCCGCAGCGCATGGGGCGAACGGGAGGTATTCAAACCGGCCGCGAGGAGATGCTTCTTCATCATCCGCTCTATCGAACGGGGCGTCAGCGGTCCCGCCGATTTATTAAGGAAGAGAGCAGAACCGCGCACCCGCTTTCCACGCGAAGCGAGAAAGAGCTCCCGCGCGTCCAAATACGCTCGCAGCGCCTTTGTCGCCGGGCCGCCCAAGGGGCACAACCGTTCCTTTTTTCCTTTTCCCCGAACGCGGATCAGGCCGGAGAGAATATCAATCTGCTCTTCCTTTAAATAAGCAATCTCGCTGAGGCGCATCCCGGTGCTGTAGATCAGTTCCAGAATCGCGGCATCGCGCAAACGCGCGCAGGCGGAAAATCCCGTCCGGTCTTTTGCATCCACCGCCTCGTTCAGCGGTGCAGCCAGGAGGCGCCCTACCTCTTCCACCGACAACACGGTGGGCAGCTTGCGAATCCGGCGCGGCAGCACCAATCCGGTGAAGGGATTGGTCTTCACCATCTCCTCTCGCAGCAAAAATCGAAAAAACGAACGCATTGAGGAGAGTTTGCGCCGTGCGGTGGCCGGTGAGCAGCCCGCCTTCTGAAAGCTCGCAAGAAAGCGCCGACCCGCAAAGCGATCCACCGCAGCCCACTCAAATGGCGGACGCCCGTCCTCCCCCCACTGCTGGAGGATGAACTGGCGAATATCCATCAGATAGTTCGCAAGAGTGTGCGGCGACGCACTCCGCTCCGCCTCCAGATAGCGAACAAATTGTTCAAGCGCTGGATCGTTCGGCAAATCGGCCTGTGACGAAGCGGTCATTCCTCATTGGACGATGCTTTGCGCGCACGGGCGGGCAGCAGTCCAAGTCGCTCTACGCCCTGATCATAATCAGGAATTTGTGCCGCATAGCGACTCAACAATTTCTTCAGGGCCATCACCTGGCGGGGCGAAAGCGATTTCTTCCCCTCAAACTGACGGGTCAAGGAATCCATGAACTCCTTGTCGTCCCACGTCCGTTTACCGCGCTGCACCGGCGGCTTCCATTCCTTAATAGAGCGCGCCACTTCGATGATCGCACCGAGATGCGGATCCACCGGCCCCGCAGATTCCGTGTCCAACCCCAACTCGGCAGAGTGCTGTTCGAAGTTCGGAATGTGCCCGGCATATTTCGCAATCATTCGATCCAGATAGCGAAGCTGATTGTCCGTCAGGCGCCGCCCGCCATCCACCTGCTCTTTGAGCGATTGATAGAACACGCGGTCGTCATACACCTTCTTACGAACCTCGCGCGGCGGGTCGAATGGAACATTCTCCAGCAGCGCAATCCGCTTCCGCATCCCCTCATCCGGCGGCTCAGCGGCCTTTGCTTGTGCGGCCAGTTCCTCGGCCACGCCCAACCGCGCAGCCTCGGCCTCAAAATCCGGAATCTGATCCTTGTAGCGCCCTGCCAATTTCAGCAAGGCCTCAAGCTGGCGCTCCGACACCGCCTTTTCTCCGGCCGCAAGCTGGTCGCGCACCGATTGCACAAAGGACTCATCGCTATACGTTCGCCGGCCCCGCTTTGTTGCAGGCGCCCACTCGCGCACCGAGCCCAACATTCCCAACAATCCGTTCAACTTCGTCAAGTCCGCGGGCGGTCCCTTCGCCTGCTCCACCCACCCCTGAAACGAGCTATAAAACTTCTCCAGCATCGCAGTCCACGGCAACTGACCTTCCTCGATCTCGTCGAGCTCTTCTTCCATCCGCGCCGTGAACTGAATGTCGAACAAATCCGGCAGATACTGAACGAGGAAGTCATTCACCTGAAAACCCATTGCCGTAGGCTTCAGCGCGCGCTTGTCCTTCTCTACATAGCGCCGATCTACAATCGTCGAGAGAATTGACGCGTAGGTACTCGGCCGCCCGACCCCGTTCTCCTCCAGCGCTTTCACAAGCGAGGCTTCGGTGAAACGCGGCGGCGGCTGAGTCTCCTTGCGCTCGCCCGTCCACTCCAACTTCTCGAGGGATTCCCCTTCCGTCAGCGGCGGCAGCGCAACCAAATCCTCGTCATCCTCTTCCTCTTCACCCTTCTTCCGCTCGGCCTTGCGATCCTCTTCAATACCCGACACGCGCATGTAGCCGGGGAAGAGAACCTCCGATGCCGTCGCGCGGAACAGATACGCATTCTCCTGCCCCGCGAGTGGCGCCGCATCAATCTCCGCTGTGCGCTGCGCAATTCGCGCAGAGGCCATCTGGCACGCAACAAAGCGCTCCCAGATCAACCGGTACAGGCGCAGTTCATCGCGATCCAAAAAGGATTCCACCTGATCCGGCGTTTTGAAAACATCGGTCGGCCGAATCGCTTCGTGCGCCGCCTGTGCCTCTGCCTTCACGCGATAGAAATTCGGCTTCTCCGGCACAAATTCGGCGCCATAGGTGCTCCCGATAAATTCCCGTACAGAATTGATCGCCACCGGCGAGAGCGCGACGGAATCCGTACGCATATATGTAATCAAACCGACTGGGCCATCGCCAAAATCCTTACCTTCATACAGCTTCTGCGCGAGTTGCATGGTGCGCTTCGGGGTAAATCCCAAACGGCTCGATGCTGCCTGCTGCAGCGTGCTCGTGATGAAAGCAGGCGGTGCGCGCCGCGAAATCTCGCGGTTGATGATCCGCGCAACATTAAGCGCGCGACCCTCTAATTCGTCATGAATCGCACGGGCGTGTTCGCCCGACTTGATCTCCGCCTTCTTTCCGTTGATCTGCGCCAGACGAATTGCAAACGGGTCGCGTGGATCCACAAACTTCCGCACCTTCGCGCCAAGAATCCAGTATTCCTCAGGCTTGAAGTTCAAAATTTCACGCTCGCGCTCACACACCAGACGAACCGCGATGGACTGCACCCGTCCCGCGCTCGATGCGCCGCGAATGCGACGCCATAGCAACGGACTGACCTTATACCCCACAATGCGGTCAAGAATGCGGCGCGCCTGCTGCGAGTCCACTTTCGGTTGGTCCACCTTGCGCGGCTCCGAAAACGCCTTGCGAATCGCCGGGGCGGTGATCTCGTTGTACGTCACACGATGAAATGGAATATCCCGCTTCTTGTCCTCCAGTGCCGCCTGAAGGTGCCACGCAATTGCCTCTCCCTCGCGGTCCGGGTCGGGCGCCAGATAAATGCACTCCGCCTCGCGCGCCAATGCCTTCAATTCCTTCAAGACCTTTTCGCGGGTCTTGATCGTCACATATTTCGGCTTGAAGTGCTTTTCAACATCAACCCCCAACTCGCGGTCCGGCAAATCGCGTACGTGCCCCATCGAGGCCCGCACCACGTAGTCCTTCCCGAGAATCTTATTGATCGTCTTGGCCTTCGCCGGCGATTCGACAATGACGAGATTTTTCATAAGCCGCAGATTGGAAACCCCAAAAGGGTCTCGCTGTCAATCGTTTCGTCCTATTAAGTTTAAGAGGCCGGATACAAATCGCTGGATAATTCCACCACGCGACCCGGCAGCATCCGGATCACGCGCTTCATCTCCAACCCCAATAAAATCGCGCTCAACTGCGCACTGTTCAACCCCGCCGAACGCGCCAGCGAGTCCACATCCAGCGCGCCTTTCCACAGCGCCTTCACAACCGCCTGCTCATCCGGTGTCAATGGCACATCCGGTCGCCGCGGCATCGTGCTCTCCACCCGCGTCATCGCCGTCGGGATCAACAGCTCAAACTCCTGCACGATGTCGTCCACACCTTCACACAGCTTCGCGCCCTGTTTGATCAACATGTGGCATCCGCGCGACGCGGGCAGGTCCACCCGCCCCGGCACTGCGAACACACTCCGCCCCTGCTCCAATGCCTCGGTTGCCGTAATCACCGCTCCGCTCTTGACCCCGGCCTCCACCACGACAATCCCCATGCTCATCCCGCTCACAATCCGGTTGCGATACGGAAACGTTGTGCGGTCCGGTTCTCGCCCCATTGTGTACTCGCTCACCACCGCGCCGTTATCCGCAATCCGATCCGCCAGCGCGGCATTTTCTTCCGGATATAGTTTATCCAGCGCACTGCCCAGCACCGCAATAGTGCGGCCCTCTCCCTTGAGCGCACTCGCATGCGCCACCGTGTCAATCCCGCGCGCCAGCCCGCTGACCACGGTGAACCCCGCCTTCACAAGCTGATAGGCCAGACGATCCGCCACGCTCGATCCGTAATGCGTCGCGTGCCGCGTCCCCACAATCGCAATCGCGTGCTTATCCACCTTCTCGAAGGCGCCGCGCACATACAACACCAGTGGCGGATCATAGATCTGTTTCAGCGACGCCGGAAACTCGTTGTCTTCTCGCGTGATGATTCGCGCGCCGTGTTTGCGCGCCTTCGCCTCTTCCTCTGCGGGATCCACTTCATTGCGCTGCCGCAGAATCCCGGCGGCAACTTCAGCGCCGATCCCCTTGGCGCGTCGCAAGTCAGCCTCTGACGCGTCCCATACCGCCTCCGGAGTGCCCAGCGTCTCAATCAGATTGCGCACCCGCACCGGCCCCAGCGAATCAATCATATTCAGCGCGATCAACGCCTCGCGCCGATTCATGAAGACCCTCCTGCCCGACGCCGCTTGCGCGCTGGCTTGCGGAACAGCTCCAACTGCTCGTCTCGCAGCAAATCATAATTCTTCAAAATTCGCAGCGTTTGCAGCAAATCGGACTTTTCATAATTCCGGTTCTGCTCAATTCCGCGAACCAACTCTCTCAACATCGTCGGAAACAACAGCACTCCATCCACTCCCTGTTCTTGCAATGATTCCTTCGCCCGCTCGCGCAGCGTCGCAGTGGACGGCAGTTCCGACAGACACAGAATCCGGAAAATCGGCGCATCGCCAATTCGGGCCCGCACCGATCGCAGCGCGGGCTCCTGAGCAAAGCGCACCAGCTCCGGCGACAACTTCAGAATCGCCGGACTCACCCGATCCGTATGCCATCCCCGCACGCTCACCACCGCGCGACCCACCTCCCGCAGCGCCGTACCCGTCAAAACGAAATCCGGCGGTCTCACATTCGATGCCGCCGGATTCAACACAATAAAATCCACTTCCTCGCTCGGCCGCTTCGCCCGCGCCGTCACAATGTGTTTGTGCGGCTGCAAGACCAGAAAGCCCAGCGACTCGAAATACTCTCGCGCAATCGCCTCATTCACTCCCGGCACGCCAGACCTCCTCCAGAACCGCATCCGAAACCGAACACCCGAACGTGACCTGTCCGATCCGATCCGCCAAGACGAAGCGCAGCGATCCCGCCGCGTTCTTCTTGTCTACACCCATGGCAGCGCGAAGCGCAGGCCACGACAATTCCGGCGCAGCCACCGGCAGCCCCGCGCGCCGCACCAACTGCTCGATGCGATCCGCCTCGCCCTTCGGCAACCCGCGCTCGCGCACCGATACGCGGGCCGCATACACCATCCCAATCCCCACCGCTTCGCCGTGCAAATACGCGCCATATCCTGCAACATTCTCAATCGCATGCGCCAGCGTATGCCCGAAATTCAGAATAGCGCGCTCCCCCGCTTCTTGTTCGTCCGCGCTCACCACCGCCGCCTTGATCGCGCAGCTCCGCGCCACAATCTGCGTCATCGCCCCCGCCTCGCCGCGCAAAATAGAATCCAGATTCTCTTCGAGATAACGAAACAATTCCGCATCGCGAATCACACCGTATTTGATCACTTCGGCCAGGCCCGCCGCAACCTCGCGATGGGATAGCGTTCGCAAAACCGCAGTATCGCAAAGCACCAGCGAGGGCTGATGAAACGCGCCCACAAGATTCTTGCCCTCCGGCAAATTAATCCCCGTCTTTCCGCCCACAGCGCTGTCCACCATCGCCAGCAGCGTCGTCGGAATCTGAACCAGCCGGATGCCGCGCAAAAATGATGCAGCAAGGAAACCCGCCAGATCGCCCACCACGCCGCCGCCCAACGCCACAACTCCGGATTTGCGATCCAAACCCGCTTTCACCGCTGCGGAATAGAGTGCTGCCAGTTGTTCTACCGATTTCGACCCCTCGCCGGCAGGCACCGTCGCGCACGTCGTCTTGATCCCGGCCCCCTCCAGCAACTCTGCAACGCGCTTGCCATAAAGCCCGTCCACCGTCGCATCCGAAACCAGCAACACCCGCCGAACCGATGCCAGCGCCGCCACCAGCTCGCCCACGCGACCCAGCACCCCCGAATCAATAAAGATCGGATAGCTGCGCGTCCCCAATTCCACTCGAATTTCAACCGCCATAGGCCCCACAGCTTCGACAACCCCTCCCACCCTGTCAACGGCAAACCCGACTCACGACAGCTTTCATATTTGCCCGCATGCGTCTATTAACACGCAGCATATCCACCAACTATGCATCCCGACAGCACTTCGCATTTGACTGCGGTGGATACACATTGAGACAGGACTTCAGATTTAGTAGGATGGGGCCATGATAAATGCGAAGTATAAGATTGCTGGCTCGTTTGATTTATCGGAGCGTGCCGTAGTCTACCCCGGTGACTGCCTCGATCTTTTGAAGAAGGTGCCCTCCGAGTCGTTGCAACTGATTGTCACCTCGCCGCCGTACAATATCGGAAAGGAATACGAGAAGCGAACCCACCTCGATGTGTATCTCCGCCAGCAAGCGAAGGTCATTGAAGAATGCGTTCGCGCACTCTCACCGTCTGGGAGTATTTGCTGGCAGGTCGGCAATTTTGTCAGCAACGGCGCGATTGTCCCGCTAGATACCGTACTCTACCCAATTTTCGCCGGACTCGGCCTCAAGATGCGCAATCGGATTATCTGGCACTTTGAACACGGCTTGCACTGCACGCGACGCTTCTCGGGCCGCTACGAAACCATCATCTGGTTTACAAAATCGGATGATTATATTTTCAACCTCGACGCTGTGCGTGTCCCACAAAAATATCCCGGGAAAAAACATTTCAAAGGCCCGCGAGCGGGACAGTATTCTTGCAATCCACTGGGAAAAAATCCCGGTGATTTGTGGGTGATTCCGAATGTAAAGAGCAATCACGTGGAGAAGACCATCCACCCCTGTCAGTTCCCGGTTGAGTTGATTGAGCGACTTGTTCTTTCAATGACAAACAAAGACGGGTGGGTGTTGGATCCGTTTCTCGGAACCGGCACGTCAATCATCGCCTCGATCCGCCACGGGCGCCGCGGTGCAGGCGCTGAAGTTGAACCCCGTTATATTGATCTCGCGCGCCAACGGATTGAACAGGAAATTAATGGCACGCTGCAGACGCGGCCGATGAGTCGCCCTGTCTACGACCCCGTTCAAGCAGGAAACAGTCTCGCAGTCGCACCCTGGAGCAAGAATGATTCGCGCCAGATTCTTTTGCTTGAGAAGCCCCGGCGGAAGGGGAAGTACCCTGCAAAATGAAAATTTCGGAAATATACTCTCATTTGAACGGCCTCGAATTCTTGATGGTTCATAAGCCGGCTCTCTGGGCAGAAATTCAAACGGTCATCGGCGCTGTTGACGCGGCTAAATGCAAAACGAAAATATCGAAAGAGAAGACGATGAAAGGCGCGCTTCTCTATAGCCCGATTGATTTGAACGCCGCATTCAAGAACCTCCTGCGAAAGAAAAGCTGGCAAGAAAGCCGCGTGAGCTATTGGGTGACGAAAAATGAAAAATTGATACGAAAAACGCTCTCGCTCCCTGCCGCCGCACAAAAAGAACAAATTGAAGCAGCCGGCGAGAATCCGATTTTTAGCTATAACCAGACTGACTTTGTCAAAGACCGCGTCGCTATCGAAGTTCAGTTCGGTAAGTACTCATTTGTTGCATACGATCTCTTCGTTAAGCACTTGGCCTTCTACGTCCGCGACGAAATTGATGTCGGCATTGAAATTCTCCCCATGAAATCACTGCAAAGCCAGATGAGTTCCGGCGTCGCGTATTATGAGGGCGAATTCTATAACGTGGTCAGACAGGGGCGTGGCGTTCCCTCTGTGCCGCTTGTTCTTCTCGGCATTGAAGCCTAGTTGCCAATCGCTTCCGGCCTGATACGCGTATTTCGATGTTCACATTGCGATGCGGGACGCGCTAAACTGGCCCCGATGGGAGCGTGAAGTATGGTAACCGCAATTGTCGCATTGAATGTGGATCGGAAACTGGTGCAGGAAGTGGCGGAGAAGCTCGCCGCGAGTCCCGGCATCACGGAAGTCTATTCGGTGAGCGGGCGCTACGATTTGATCGCGATGGTGCGCACAAAGAATAACGAGGCGCTCGCCGACCTCGTTACCGGAAACCTGATCAAAATTGACGGTATTCTTTCGAGCGAAACGATGATCGCGTTCCGCTCCTATTCCAAACACGATCTCGATGCGATGTTCTCCATCGGCGCAGGCTGATCGCGCTGCACGCATCACGCGGGCACGATATCGGACCACGATGCCGAAGGAAGAACGGTGCCCGGCGCTTGCAGATCGGCTGCGAGCTGATCGAGGGAACCAAATTGCCATCCCGCTTTGCGCAACCGCGCAATGAGCGTTTTGAGGCACTTCATTTCGCCAAACAGGTGTCCCGCCCGATATGCCATGCGGAGCCCTATCGGCAATTCGCGCAGCGCGATTGGATTGTGAAAGAGATTGTGGATGTGCGCGTCAAAGACCTGATGGCCACCTTGCGCGTCCACCTGCCGGGTCAGCAATCGTGCGCCCCACCCTGCGCCCATCCAATTCAGAAACGTCATTCCCGCTGGTAGACGACTCGTCAGCAGCCCGCATGGGAATTCGAGCAGGCCCGTCTCTTTCCACCGGAACGGCGCGCGCGGAGCGCGTGTAAAGTCGTAGCGGCCGGGTCGCCGCACGGGAAAGATGCTGGCGTCATAGACAAATCCGAGTCGTGCGAGGCGTTGCAAATCTTCGTGACTGATAATTCCAGAAGGCGCGCGATAGCCCTTTGCCGGTCGGCCGACTCTCCGTTGGAACGCGGCTGTACCCTGCTCAATTTCAGATTCGTGGGAAGAGTGCATCGTCCCGAAATCCGCAGCGCGATGCCAATGCCCGTGAACGCCAATATCCGCTCCGGCGTTTAGCAGTTGATCCACAACGGGGCGCCCCTCATCGAAATACCGGCCCACCACAAATGCGGTCAACGGCACACCCTCGCCGCGTAGCCAGCTCAACAATTCGGGCAGTCGGTCGAGTAGCCGGTGCTGTTCGGTCCGCGCATAATCCGGTTCGACATCGAGCGTGAAATAGAATGTCGGCGGGCGCGATCCCGGCTCAAGACTCATTCGGAAGCTCCCGAAGGTTCAGCATCGAGACCTGGTCGGCCAGCAGACCTATGAAGAAAAGCAACATCGCAAATACCATAACCGTTACCGCGCCGTTTGACACGCGCGCGTGGCGACCAAAAATATCCATCAGTGCAACGGCGAGGCCCCAGACGCCCATGATGGAGGCGGCAGGCAAAAATATCTTCATCGGGTTGAACAGCATCACGATGCGCAGCAGTAACATCAGTGTCTTCGACCCATCGCGACCCGGGCGCACATTGCTGGGCCGGCCCACGCGCGGCCTGGCCTGAATGGGAACCAGACCGATCGAGCGGCCGAGATTGATGAACGCCAGCGTGGACGTGGTGCTGAATGAAAATCCGTTCGGCATGATGTGCAGCAGGTTGTTGATGGCGCTCCGCTTGAAAGAGCGCAGACCGGAGTTGTAGTCCGGCAGTTTCTGCTCAACCAGATACTCGCCGACAACGCGGATGATCCACTTGCCGAACTTGCGGGAGCGCACCTGATGCGATCCCGCTGCGCGTTCGCCGATCACCATGTCGTAGTTCGGCATTTCGCGCACAATCGCTTCCAGCATTTCTGCGGTGTGCTGCCCATCGCTATCCATAATCAGCACATGCTCCGTCGTCGCCGCGCGAATGCCCGTTTTCAGCGCCGCGCCGTATCCGCGATTGCCGCCGTGCCGGAGCAATCGCACGGGATACCGGCTTACCACTTCGGCAGTCGAGTCGGTCGAGCCATCGTCCACCACGAGGATTTTTGCGCGCTCGCTCCAGCCCGACGCCACGAGCCCTTCCAACGTGTTGCCGATTGCCGCCTCTTCGTTAAATACAGGTATGATGATGCTGATACTCACAGTTGTTCATGCTCCACAGAATTCAGCGCTGCCATTGAAGATTTCTTCTCAGGAACGGAGTAGACCTCTAACTCGTCAATGCGCCACTCCAGCTTGCGAAGCGGTTTTGCAATGCTTATGCGAATCGCTTCGGCAACAACGGGATCGAACCGATAGGTCTGCACTGTACGCGCATACACCGGGTGGTTGTTCATCCATGCAAATTCGTCACGCTTTCTCGGCACCTCGCTCAGCACCCGTACCCATCCGCTCGTAGGCAGCAGTACATCAAAATTGAGCGCACCGGCGCGATCGGCTCGCGTGTATGTATTTTCCAACACTACGCTGCTGATGTGTTGGGGCACAGTGAATGACACCTGCACCCACATACTGGTGTCCTGCTCCAGCGGCACGCGATAGCGCGAAAGTGGGTTGCCATCCAGCAGGTTCGGTAACGAGCTTTCCGCGTAACTTGACGAAAGCGTCATCAGCGATGGATCCACCCGACGCTCATCGGGAAACCCGCTGCGAACAAAGTCCGTGTAAACAAAGTAATCCCCGCATTTCTCTCGACGATAGGTCACACCCAATCCCGCACAATCGTTCTCCAGCCAGCCCGCGGGGAAGCGTCCCTGCGCCGTCAGTACATACGCCACATTTGTTGCCGCAAAAAGCTCGTCAGCAAACGGTGCGCGCCAATAGGAAAATCGCTCGTTAAACGGCTGCCCGCACAAAATATCGCCGCGCGCCGCGTACGTGATCCGGTATGCATCCTCATACGTCGCATGCGCGAAGTGAATCCCGCGCTCCTTCAAATATGCGATCGCTTTGGTCTGATCGTAGATAGACAGCCCATCCGCAAAACCCGGCTGCCGCCAGCGATTGAGCGATGCGTAGGTGTTGTGAACATTCACTCCGAGGAAAAGAATCGCTACCACCCCGACGGCAATCCGCACCGCGCGCCCGGAATAGGCATAGAGCCCCGCGAGGACCATCGGCCACGCCATCACGGCGGGCAGGATGTATCGGTAGGTGCGCGAATGCGATCGAGCGCTGAAAATGAACAGCAAAAGCGATGCCCACGAGAGCGCGATAAATACCTGATCGAACGTGAGCACGGGATGGCGCGCGCGGATCCAATCCCGGACAAATCGCCATAACGCCCAGATACTGCTCACACCCAACACCGCAAACCATGCCCAGCCCGCCCAGGGAAGCGTTTTTTCGTAACCCGGCACGTGCTGATCCGCATCCGGAAACAGCGGCACACCGAGGCCCATCGCTCGCGGCAGTGCGGCCTGAAGAAGCGATCGCTCCAGCGTGCGCTGAGCTTTCTGTAAATTCACTGAGCGCTGGACATCACTGAACGCGTGTTCATACACCCGCTCCGCCGCGCGATGCGGCCAAAGTCCCAGCCACGCAGCTCCTGCAAAACACGCCGCCGCCACAATCGCATGCAGCCAACGGCGCTGCAAAACAGATGCCGCGCCCGAGCAAACAAGGAACGAAAGCGAAAGCATGGATCCGCTGCACGCCAAGCCGCTCGCCACACCGGCGCCCGCGGTCGAAAAGGCAACGCCTTTCACCGAATCCGGTCGCCGCAAACTCAACCAGATAGACAGCGGCCCCAACAGAATCATTGGCGGATACCCCGGCAATAGCGTCGCACACTGCAACATCAGCCAATACGCCGATGGAAACAGCACAAGCAAAACACCCGGCCACACTTTTTTCCAACTGCCGCCCGTCCGTAAAATCAGCAAGCAGACCACCAACGCGCCCAATCCCTGCAGCAGCGCAATCGTCCGGATCGCAACTTCCCCACGCGGCAGGATGTGCGTGGTCAGCGCCATGAAATACGCATCCAACGGAAAGATGTATGGCGAGGCCAGAATTAGCAGCGGGAAATCGCGCCCTTGCGCAATATCCTCTGCTTGAATCGCAATCTTGCACTCGTCGTCATACGCGGGCAAATAATGCACGCTGATAATAAACCAGACTAGACGCACTACCACCGCCAACGCCACCAGTGCGCCTCCCCGTCGGACTATCGCAGATACCTTCATTAAAACCACCCGTTTTAGGCTCTCTCACAGCCAACAGGTATTCTAATAGAAACCTGCAGAACTGCCCCAATTCGACGCCATTTTGTCAGACATTTTTCACAGATCAAGTCGCGCCATCATATTTTTACAAGAAAAGTTCAATTCACTCTCGCAAGAATTGTTACAGACGTTGGAAGTGGAGCGCGGTATCTTTTCCAAGCGTTGGAAACTGGAGTTTGAGCTTTGATTGAAAACTACTTGAAACGGGCGCGCGAAGTATTGGATGTCGAGATAGAGGGGCTCCAAAAAGTGCGTGATGCTTTGAATGGCGGCTTCACGGGCGCAATTGGGCGTATCCTGAAGGCGCTGAACAGCGGGCACAAAATTGTGGTGACGGGGGTCGGCAAGAACATTCCAATTGGCCAGAAAATCGCGGCAACGCTGACCAGCACCGGCAGCCCCGCCGTCTTCCTCCACCCGTCCGACGCGATGCATGGCGAACTGGGAATCCTCGCTCATGGCGACGTAGTGATCGCGCTGAGCTACAGCGGCGAGTCGGAGGAACTGACGAATCTCATCCCCGCTCTGCGGCGCGCAAACGCTGCGATCATTGCCATTACTTGCTCAACCGAAAATGCGCTGGCAAAGCACAGCGATGAGGTGATCCTCGCCGCGGTGGATGCCGAAGCCTGCCCCTTCAATATGGCGCCGACCGCCAGCACAACGGCAACGCTCGCGCTCGGCGATGCTCTCGCGATGGTGCTGCTTGAAGCCCGCGGCTTCCGCAAGGAAGACTACGCAAAGTTGCATCCGGCGGGCGCAATCGGGCGCACCCTCCTCCTCCGCGTGGAGGACATCATGCGCACGGGCTCGCGTCTGGCAACAGTACCGCGCGGGGCACGGATCAAGGACGCGGTGATCGCGATGTCCGAAGCGCGCGCCGGGTCGGTCGCAGTGCTGAATCCCGATCAAACGTTGGCAGGCATCTTCACCGATGGCGACTTGCGCAGGCACATTGACACGCCTGATCTCTCCAATCAGGTGATTGACGGGTTCATGACAACGCAGCCGATCTCGATCCGCACCCACCAACTCGCGGTGGACGTTCTCGCGATTTTCGAGAAGCACAACATTGACGATCTTGTCGTCTTGGACGAGGCGGGCCGCCTCGCGGGATCGGTGGATATTCAGGACCTACCGAAGTTCAAGATTCTCTGATCCGCACACTCCAGCCTGCCGCCGCTCACGGGAAAAGGCGGCGCAACTCCCAGCCCGTGCCGATGCGCTCATACACCAGCCGGTCGTGAAGGCGATACGGGCGGCCCTGCCAGAACTCAATCCGGTGTGGAGTGAGGCGAAATCCGCCCCAATACGGAGGAAGAGGAACTTCCTGTCCCTGAAACTTTGCTTCAAATTCTTTCTCTCGCGCCATCAAGGTCTCGCGCCGGTCGAGCGGTGCGCTCTGCATGGACGCCCACGCGCCAAGCTGACTGCCGCGCAAGCGCGAATGGAAATAGCGCGTGGATTCTTCCGGCGTAACTTTCGTCAGCGTGCCTTCAATCCGAAGCTGCCGATGCAGCTCCGTCCAGAAAAACAGCATCGCACCCGAAGGGTTCGCATCCAGTTCTCGCCCCTTTCGGCTTTCATAGTTCGTGTAGAAAACAAAGCCGCGCGCATCGAATCCTTTGAGGAGCAGCATCCGCGAAGACGGTTTGCCATCGGCGCAGGTCGAAAGGGAAAACGCGTTCGGCTGATAGATCCGCGCCCGCTTGGCAGCCGCGTACCAGCGTCCGAACTGTTCGATCGGATCGGGCGCCATCTGCGACTCCGACACTCCGCGCAGGACGCCTTTGAGGCCAAACATCCACGCCCACACATTCATGCCTCACTCCTTGCCCGGATTGCAACGCGCTGTCAAGCGCTGCCGTGCGCGAGGCGCGTCTACGCGCCTTTTTCTTCGTCCACCGGCAGGTCGAGCTGAATCCAGATGTCGCGCAGCTGGCGCGCGTCCACCGTATCCGGCGCGTTCATCATCAGATCCATCGCCTTCTGGGTCTTCGGGAATGCCAGCACGTCGCGGATGCTATCCGCGCCGACCATCAGCATCACAACCCGGTCGAGACCGAGCGCCAATCCGCCGTGCGGCGGAGCGCCATATTTGAACGCGTCAATCATGTGGCCGAACATCGTCTTGATCTTTTCATCGCTCAGACCGAGCGCGCGGAACGCGCGCGCTTGTAGCTCAGCATCGTGAATACGAATGCTGCCGCCGCCGAGCTCGACTCCGTTTAGAATCACGTCGTACGCGAGTGCGCGCGCCTTTAGCGGATCGCTTTCGATCAGGTGCACATCCTCCGGATGCGGCGCGGTGAAGGGATGGTTCACCGAGGTGAGTCCGCCTTCAGCGTTGCGCTCAAAGAGTGGGAAATCCGTGACCCACGTGAAGGCAAACACGCCTTCGGGAATCAACTTAGCTTCCTCTCCGGCCAGCAGACGCAAACGCCCAAGCGCGAGGTTTGCGACGTCCACCTTATCCGCCGCGAAGAGGACGAGGTCGCCGACCTGCATGTCGAGACGCTCCTGAAGACCCGCCTTTTCCGCATCGCTGAAGAACTTCACAATCGGCGATTTCCACGAGCCGTCGGGCTGCACGCGAATATACGCCAATCCGCCAAGTCCCGCTTCCTTCGCGAGATTCGTCCACGCGTCAATCGTGCCCTGCGACGCGCCAGCAAGTCCCTTCGCATTGATCGCCTTAACGACACCGCCCTGCCCCAGCACAGTCGCGAAGACCTTGAACTGCGTCCCAGCAAAGAGATCGCTCAAATCGGTGAGGAGCATTCCGAAACGCGTATCCGGCTTGTCGGAACCGTAGCGGCCAATCGCCTCGCTGTACGGCATACGCGGCAGCGGCAGCGCCGGGCGCGGATGCCCCGCAGCTTCCATCACCTCGGCCAGGAGTCCGTCAATCAGCGCATAAATGTCGTCCGGCGTGAGGAACGACATCTCCAGGTCCACCTGCGTGAACTCTGGCTGGCGATCGGCGCGCAAATCTTCATCGCGGAAGCAGCGCGCGATCTGAAAATAGCGGTCGAGTCCGGCGACCATGCAAAGCTGTTTGTACTGCTGCGGCGACTGCGGCAGTGCATAGAAGCAACCCGGGTTCACACGGCTGGGTACGAGATAGTCGCGCGCACCTTCCGGCGTACTCTTGGTGAGGATCGGCGTTTCGACTTCGATGAAGCGCTCCGCGTCGAGATAGGTCCGGATCGCCTGCGAAATTTTGTGGCGCAGAACGAGGTTGCGCTGCATCTGCGCACGGCGCAGGTCGAGATAGCGATACGTCAGGCGGAGGTCTTCCGACACTTTCGCCGCCTTTGCGTCTTCCAGCGGGAACGGCGGCGGCTGCGCGCGGTTCAACACCTCAATTGCCGTGCCGCGAATTTCGATGCCGCCGGTGGCGAGTTTCGGATTCACCATCTCCGCCGGACGCGGCTGAACAACGCCCGTCACGCGGAGAACGAACTCGCCGCGCGCGGCTTGTGCCGCATCCCACGCCGCCTGCGAATCGCGCGGGTCGAAGGTGACCTGCGTCAATCCGTAGCGATCGCGCAAATCAATGAAAATCAGCCCGCCGTGATCGCGTACCGTATCGGCCCATCCACAGAGATTGACCGTCTGGCCCGCGTGTTCAGGCCGCAATTCGCCACAGGTATGTGTCCGCATCATCTTCGTCACCGTCCCATTTCCAACGATTGGAAAAACCTTTCGCGTGGACTTCCAAGGCTTGGAACTTTTTCAAACTTCTCCAGCGCGCCCCGGAAACAAGTCACACAAGGGGCCGGATAGTACGTGGGCGGTGCAGTTGTTTCAATAATTTCTGTGAATCCGCGCGCGAAAAGCGCCGGGTGACGCGGCGCGACCATTTTCCGACAGTGCGCGGTTGACTCGCTCGCGCGCGATAGACAGGATAGGCACGATGTTTCGCAGAGTTTTACCAACATTTCTTCTTCTGACCGCATTGGCGCAGGCGCAACCGACCGATCCACCGATGGGGATCAGCAGTGAGCAAGGCGGCACGCGCGTACGCGTGTGGGCGCCGAATGCCAAGAGCGTATCGCTCGTTGGCGAGTTCAACAACTGGCACGGAATGGGGACGGAAAAGCTGTCGCAGGAGGGCAATAGCGGGATTTGGTCCACCTTCATGAAGCGAAGCATTCCGAAAGGGAGCTATCGCTTCTTAATTAACGACAGCTTCCAGCGGCGCGATCCGTACGCGCGCGCGACAACGCCGGATACGCAGGCCTCCGTCTTCTATAATCCGAAGGCGTTCGACTGGAAGGATGACAAGGCGCCGGTCTTCCCGCTGAACGAATTGGTGATCTACGAAATGCACGTTGGCGCGTTCAATGCACCCGAGGTGCGCGGCGGGAAGCTCGGCACATTCGCCGATGCAGTGAAGCGACTGGACTATCTTCAGGAGCTGGGCGTCAACGTGGTCGAGCTGCTCCCCATCCACGAATTCGCGGGCGCGCATAGCTGGGGCTATAACCCGAGTGATCCGTTTTCCGTCGAGCAAGCGTATGGCGGACCGGATGCGTTCAAGGCGTTTGTGCGCGAGTGTCACAAGCGCGGAATCGCGGTGCACCTCGACATCGTCCACAACCACTACGACCAGGTGAAGGCGTCGCTGCTGCAGTTCGACGGCACGGGGCAGCCGAATTCCGGTGGCATTTATTTCTACGACCAGCCCGGCCTCGACCAAACGCCGTGGGGTCCCCGCCCGCGATTCGATGAAAAAATGGTGCGTCGCTACATTCGCGACAACGCGATGATGTGGATTGAGGAATATCGCGTGGATGGCTTCCGGTGGGATTCGACAGTCAACATCCGCGCCTATAACGACGGTCGCAATCCCATCCCCGCAGGCGCGAAGATGCTGGAGGAGATCAATAGCGAGATCAAAAAGCGCTACACGAACGTCTTCAGCATCGCGGAAGATTCGCTCGGTATCGGCAACTTCCACGGGTCGTGGGATTACGGTTTCCACAACACGGTGATGCCGGAATTGAAGAAAGGCGGCGAGCGGATCAACCTTGGCACCATCGGCCGCGCGATGAAAGCGCAGTCGAGCATGCCGCGCGTGATTTACCTCGATAACCACGACGAAGCGGGCAAGCTGAACGGACAAACGCGTTTCGCGTCCGATATTGATCCCGCTGAACCCGGCAGCGCAAAGGCGCGCCAGATGAGCGGAATCGGCGCCCTCCTGACGTTGACGTCTCCGGGCATACCCCTCCTCTTTATGGGCAATGAATTTCTGGAAAGCGGCCCGTTCCACGAGGACCAAGTGCTCGACTGGGGCAAGCGCCAGCGTTTTTCCGGACTCGTCTCACTGAATCGCGACCTTATCCGTCTTCGCCGCAATCTCGATGGCGCGGGCAATGCGCTCACCGGCGGCGGAATTGACATCCAGTTGATGGACGAAACAAAGAAGGTGATGGTCTATTGGCGCTGGCACGAGCGCAGTGCCAATGAGCGAATGGTCATTGCGATTAACTTCTCCGGCCAACCCCAAACCGATATCCCCGTCCTCTTCCCCGCAGACGGACCGTGGTACACCAAGATCAATACGGATTGGACGCGCTACGGCGGCGATACGCGGGAAGAGGAGAAGCCCATCGCGCTCCGCAGCGGCACCCATCGCACGACGATTTCGCTCCCGCCCTATAGCGCGCAGATTTTTGCCCGCAGGACTGCCGGGCCCGGCGCTCCGAAACCGGTGCGAGAAGAGCGACCGGAACCCGATGCGCCGCCCGCGCCCCCGCCGGTCGTGGAGAAGGTGATCTTCCAATCTGTTCGGCTGACGGGCGAAGACGGAACCGGAAAGCCACTCGCGTGGCCGCTCAAACAGGTCGGCCCCGTGCTGTGGGAAGGTTTTGTGAACTTCGCAAATATTGACGACGGCGCACTGCGCCTCGTCGCCGATCAGGACGGCAAAGTGTTCTGGGGCCAGGCTTACGACAACCTCGACCGCCTGCCCTATCGCACGACGATGGACCGGATGGGCTCCGATATTCAGATTGCCACGCTGCTGAACGCAACCTATCGCGTCCGCTTCAATGCTCAGACCCGCGCATTCGCATTCGAAGTCGCTCCGGAAGGCGCGACCGTACAGACGCCGTCCGCACCGGAAACAAAATCGGACACGACTACCGCGGCCGAGCCGAATGCTGCGGCTCCCTACGTTCCATCCGGGCCCTACCGCACATGGACCGATACGCGCGGAAAAACAATTATGGCGAAGGTTGTCGCCGCTACGGCGGATACGGTGACCCTCGAAGCACCCAACGGTAAACGCGTCGAAATTCCGATCACGATCTTGAGCGAAAAGGATCAATCCGCCGCGCGCGCGGAGGCCGCTCAGCTCTCGCCTTGACGTTCAATCGCCATCGTGCGTTCATCTCTCAATCGCAGTTTATGAACTTTTCCGTAGTCATTCCGGTCTTCAACGAAGAGGACAACGTCCTGCCACTCGCGGAGGAATGCGCCGCGCTGGCAAGTGCAGACCGATCGTTTGAGATTCTCTTTGTGGATGACGGAAGCCGCGATCACACGTGGCAACGCATCGCGGAAGCGGCGCAAAAATATCCCTGCGTGCGCGGAGTGCGCTCCGACAAGAATCGCGGGCAATCCGCCGCGATGCTGATGGGTCTGGCTTCGGCAAGGGGCGAAATTCTGGTGACGATGGACGGCGACCGCCAAAACAATCCCGCAGACATTCCACGCCTCGTTGAGCGCGTGGGCCCAGTGGACGTGGTGTGTGGCTATCGCGCCAAACGTCGCGATACGTGGTCGCGCCGCATCGGATCGAAGATCGGAAACGCCATCCGCAACCGCGTGACGCGCGACGGTCTTCGCGACACCGGCTGCAGCCTCAAGGCGTTCAAGCGGGAATGCCGCACGGATCTGCCTCCGATCAACGGGGTGCACCGCTTCATGGCAGCGTACTTCAAACTACACAACCGCAGCATCGAAGAAATTCCGGTGGATCACCGCCCGCGACCGGCGGGAAAATCGAAATACACAAACCTCTCGCGCCTGCCCCGCACGGCATTCGATCTCATCGGCTTCGTCTGGTATCGCCGCCGCTATCTGCCGAATCTCGGCGTGGATCAGCAGACGCAGGCGTGAGCTGCATCGCTACGCGAGAAATATCCGCTCCAACGAGGAGCGGCTGCAGTTGCCGTGTGAATCCTCCGCCTCAATGAAGTAGCGGACATCGCCTGCGCCGACCGGTAGCTCGCACGTGAACAAATGCGCGATGCTTGCGGGATTTGTCCGGCTCGGATACGCGCCGCGATCTGTCAACGGCAGCGCCGTTTCCTTTCCGCTCGCGCGAAGAACTATCCGCGCCGTCCGAATGCCCGAGACGTCGTGAATAAACGTGTGCAGTGTGGCGTTGCGCGGGGCGTCCCACAGCGAACCGGAACCCCACATTTTGCCGCCCGGATTTTCGGGCAGCACCCACGGTGGGAAAATCGTCGGGCCCGTCTTTTCGCGGCCCGCCTGCAATACCTCATCGAGTTCGCCGCGCACGAGAGAGAACGCCTTGTTGGCCGCCTCTGTCACTTGCGAGTCCCACACGTCCTGCCCTGTCCAATACCAATAGCACGAGGTCTCCGCGATAAGCATCAACCGGCGCGCGGCATCGAGACCGGGCGCATTGGGGCGCGCATCTTCGAGCGAGTGAATCGCGTTCTGCAACGCGGTCAACACCGCCCAGGAATTGAGGTCAGGCGAATACGGGTCGCGATAGCGACTGAACCACTTGGCGAACTGCGGGTCGCCATTGTCCGCACCGCTCCACGAACCCGGCTCTACGTGAACCGCATTCCGGGGATCCGGCGGGAACTGCTGCAAATAGTCGCGAACCGTCATCAATTCAAATCGCGGGTCCTCCTGGAGCCACGCCACGAGCCGACCGGTGTTGTGCCGATAGTAGCCGTCCGAGCCGCCGCCATAGTTGTCGCCATCTGAATGCAAAAGGAAGAACGGGGGATGTTTCGGGTCGAAGGTGCCGTGTTGCACAATGTTTTCGTAGAGCTGATTGAAGACAGCCGGATATTGCAGCGCGCCGAATCCACCGCGTGCATCTTCATTCCCGAGATAACGCTCCGCAGGCACGCCGATGATCGTGTGGGTTTTTCCGTCCGGGTCTTCATAGCGAATGTATTCCGGACGCAGCAGCGAAGGACTGATCTTCGATGCCGCCCACACGTTCTGTAGTTGGAACCAATCTGTGACGGCCGGGTTTTCCTGCTCGGCCGGATTGGGTGGCAACATCCCTTCCTGAATGCCGCCATACGGATAGTCCCGGCAGGCGCGGGAGCGATGGATGCTGTCGTAGATCACGGCCTCCACGCCCGCCTCCTTGAGCGCCGGGATCATGCGCACATGAAATGCGGTCTCCGGCGGGAACAACACAGGCCCCACGTCCACGCCGAACGTCTCGCGAATGATTTCGCGATGATCCGCCATCTGGCGCACAATGTTGCGCGCCGGAATGAGCGCCATCAACGGATGAAAAAATCCGAAGCTCGTGAACTCAACACGCGGATTCCCGAGCGCCGTCTTTGTCTGTGCGATTTCACGCAGCGCATTCTTCCACCCCTTGAAATGGTCGTAGCAGAGCCCCTCGCGCTCGCACCGGTCAAGCTGTTCGATCAGGCTTCCGCTCCAACTCGTGGACAGCCCGGCGTGCGGCAGCCCGCCGTCAATATATTGCTGCACAGCCGCCGGAATGAACGAGGAGTACGGCCCGGCGCGCTGGTCAAAAATGCTCGTCTTCTCGCCGTCCCAGAAGTTCGTATCCGCCGCGCGGTAGTACGGCTGGTGCATGTGTTTGTGGATGCCGAAATAGATTTTGATGCCGTTCTTCACCGCCGGTTTTGGCGCAGCTTTCACTTCCACCGCCGCGCGCGGTGCGGGCTCAATCACGATTTCGGAGTAGGCCTTCACCCACTCCTCTGCCCGCGCTTGCGAAGGATCGGACGATGAGCATCCCTCAACCTGAATCGTGTAGCGACCGGGTTTCAGCAATCCGGCGGGAATGGAAGCAATGTAGCGGTTCCCTTTTGCCCGTTCGATCTGGTGGTCGCGATAGAGGTGCTGGCGACCGCCCTCCCAAATGATGATTTGCGGGAACGTCACCGGGGCATCGGTGACCATCACAACGCGGAATGCCGGGCTAGTTTCTGATTTTTTATCTGCAACGAGGCGTGCGGGATACTCAACGGATTTTATGGCAAAAGCTGGATTTCTCATTCGGAATTAATTAGCGGCTCCTCCTCCGCAGCCGCTGAGGTCCGCCGCAGATGGCCACTGAAACTGCTTGATCAACGTGCCATTCACGTAGATCGAAATCGTCTCAACCTCTGGATCTGTCGGTCGCGGACTGGGCTTCGGCAGAGAGAATAACGGCGGCGCACCCGGATTGCAATCGTCAGGAGCCAGTCCGGTCCGGCCGCGCCCACCACGGCGCGATGTGGTCATATTGCCAGATGGCCCCCACGACGTTTCAACGGTGATCTCCGCACCGCTGCAATATCCGCACACAATCACATTCAAATTGCCTGACCCACTGCACGCGGATGTGTTGCCGAGCGCCGCATTCTCAAGTCCCGTGAGACCGCACGGCGGAGGTGGAGAAGGCGGTCCACCACCACCGCCGCCCCCAGCCGGCGGAGGAGGAGGCGATACCGAAGGTGCGGGCGAATCAGCAGAATGTCCGTTTCGATCTAGCACCATGCGGCGCCGTCCACCGGACGCTGTGTCATCGGGCGCCGAACGCTCGCCGGCGGCGTGATAACCGCTCTGATTATGGTCAATGACAAACCCCGCGCCGACTGCTGCCGCACCGCCAATGAACCATCCAAATGCGCTGCCGGATCCCCCCTCGGCCGCAGCAACTTTAGGCGGTTGGCTCAAGTCTGCAGCGACAATCGGGTCTAGAATAGAAACGGCGTGCCAGCGCGTCTGCGCCATCGTTTCCTCGCCGTCCTCATTCGTGCCGCGGGCGTCAACGTAGTACCAGAAGCGCGGCAATCCTGCGATCATGGACGCAGGCACTTTGGCTTCATAGGCATCATTCACGCCTTTGCGCATCTCGATCTCTACCGGTTTGCCGACGTCCGTCAGCCGCACCTGTAGATACACTTTGCCCAGTGTCCCGACCGGACACTCAATCGTCGCGCTAATTTCGGCAGGAGTTCCGCGATAGACGGCGAGAATGGGATCGTGATTTAAATCCGGGCATCCTCCTTCAGCCGTCACGCGCTCAGCAGCGCGCGTTGCGAGTGTCATGGTCGCCAATGCTGCGACGATAATAACGATGTAACGAGCTGCTTTCATGGCCCCTCCCCCGATTGCACAGGTACTGTAGGACTGCCTCTTCCGATGGGTCAATCCCCAAAATCTAATTTAGGGATAAATGTATCCCATTTATCGGAAGCGCGAAAGCAACTTTTCTGACTGCATCAGTTTTATGAAGTGCCGAACCTCACGGACACAACGCCAGCTCCGCCGGGATAGGCCAGCCAAACGAGTGAATCACCACGCCATTCTCGCGGATCGTGACCGTTTCGCTATTTGCAGGAGGATGCGGAGGTCCCGGCGGCATCGGTTTGAGCAAATTGAGCGTTGCGGTCGGCCCCGCCGCATTTGCAAGGCTGGCGGATTCGCCCCACGTCGAGCTAACCGTAAAGTTCGCTCCGGGGCAGAAACCCGAGATCGCAATCACAATTTCTTCTTGCCCAACGCACGGACTCGAGAACGACAAACCGATCGTTTCGCTTCCCGTCGTCACACAGCCACCTCCACCACCTCCGCCGCCAGAAGAATTTTGCGATGATTTTGAACGCGATGAGTGCTGTGCGTTATCGTGGCGAGTGGAAGCTTGGCTTTGCGAGGAATCGTTCTTTTGAGCAGATGCATCCGAATGGCCGCGGTTTTCATGCGAAATAGCGAACCCTGCGCCGACGGCCGCAGCGCCACCGGCGAACCAATAGAACGGGACGCGTTGCGGTTCAGCTCCTCCCGCGCCACCCTGCGAGAGGTTGGCGGGGTCTGTGATCGTCACGACGTGCCAGATTGTCTGCGCAACAACCGGTTCGCCGTCTGCATTTTTGCCACGGGCATCAATGTAGTACCAGAAGCGGGCGAGTCCCTTGATCAGGGGCAGCGGGACTGTGGCGGAATAGGACCCATCGCGACCGGGCTTCATCTTGAATGACTTCGGCTTGCCCGCATCCGTCACGCGGATTTGCAACAGCACTTCATCAACGGATCCTTCGGGGCAGGTCACAGTTGCGAAAAGCTCGACGGGCACACCGCGAATCGCCGTCGAGATCGCCTGGTGAACCAACTGCGGACACTCCTTCCCGCCGACAACGTCTTCAGCGCGCGCACCGGACACACCGGCAATGCACGACACAATCAGCGCACAGATCCAAACGCGATACAGCTTCAAGGCGGCTCCTCCTACTCTCGAACCTCTCTCTACCACCAAGCACAAAACATTCCAACGGCAAAATCTGCCGCGCCCCGGAAGGCATCATACAGCTTGCACCGCGCACGGCTACGGGCTAGGTTGTCGCGCAATTCTGAGGATATATTATGTACTTTCGCAAATTTCCACACCCTGCAAACTTTGACTACATCGCGTCGGTCCCGTCGTCGGGCAAAACGCGCGCGGGTAAAACTCCGCTCAAAGTGCGCGCGGATCGCCATGCGAACGACATCTTCCGCCTTCGCGTACGCGGACCCTGGCCAAAGAACCCGAGCATCGCGGGGCTGACCCCACCCTCGCGCACAACGTGGGACCGCGGCAGCGTCAACGCGGAACTCGACAAATCTTTCGCGATTCGCCTCGCAGATTCCGAAGGAAACACGATCCTCTCCGCGCCGAGCGGACGCGCGTTTGGCGTCAGCGGCAAAAACTCACTCTTCCTGTTTCACCTGCTGGAGAACGACCGCTTCTACGGGATGGGCGAAAAGCTACTCGGCCTCGAGCTCAGTGGGAAGCAGTCGAAATTCTGGAACACCGACGTCTTCGCAGACTTCAGTTGGAAAGAAGTCGCAGAAGACCGTCCCGATCCGTACTACGCTTCTATCCCCTACCTCATCATCAAACGTGGCGCACACTGGATCGGCCTCCTGCTGGACAATCCCCACGCAGCGTTCATCTCCACCGGCGCCAACGTCAAGATCGGCGGCGGGCAGATGGATCTCGGCGCATCGTCCGAACGCGTGATTGCCATCGGCGCAGAAAACGGCGAAGCGGATCTCTATATCCTCGTCGCGGACAGCCTCGCTGCCCTGACGCGCAAGTTCCAGGGGCTGGTCGGAAATACTCCGCTCCCGCCGGTATGGGCGCTCGGCTTTCACCAGTGCCGCTGGGGCTATCGCTCCGCCGCGGACATGCGCGAGCTGGACAAAAACTTCCGCAAACACCATATCCCGTGCGATGGTCTCTGGATAGATATTGATTACATGGACTCTTTCAAGGTGTTCACCTTCAACAAGGAGCATTTCCCCGCGCTCCGCCAAACAATCGAAGATCTCGATAAACACGGGCGAAAACTCATCCCCATCCTCGATCCGGGTGTGAAGCAGGAACCGGGCTACAACGTCTATGACGATGGGCGCAAGCACGACATTTTCTGCCGTAATCCGCAGGGCGGTGAATTCATCGGGCAAGTCTGGCCGGGCGACACTGCCTTCCCCGACTACTCGCTGCCGGAAGGCCGCGAGTGGTGGGCAAACTGGGTCAAGAAATTCGGCGCACCCAGCATCCGCGGCGCGTGGATTGATATGAACGATCCCTCCACCGGCGTGGTTCAAAACGATGCCATGCGCTTCCAGCGCGGGCGCGCCGATCACGACACATTCCACAATCAATACGCCCTCGGCATGGCCATCGCCACGCGCGACGGTTTCGCCGCTGCGCATCCAGGTAAACGCCCCTTCGTCATCAGCCGCTCCGGCTACCTCGGTATGGGAAAATATTCCGCCATCTGGACCGGCGATAACTGCGCGAACTATCATTACCTGCGCCTCGCAATCCCCTGTTCCATTAATCTCGCACTCTCCGGCGTGCCGTTCAACGGACCGGATATTGGTGGCTTTGCTCTCGATACGTACCCGCAACTGCTGCGCGACTGGCAGAAGGCGTGCTTCCTCTTTCCGTTCTGCCGCAATCACTCCGCAACGGGAACCAAGCAGCAAGAACCGTGGGCATTCGATCCGCTCACCCTTCGCGTGCTGCGACACTACATCCAGCTTCGCTACAAGATGCGCCCATATCTTTACAATCTGTTCATCCAGCAGGCCGAACAGGGCGAGGCGATCCTGCGCCCGCTGTTCTACGATTTCGAAAACACGGCGGAAGCGCAACTCGACCGGATCGAGGACCAATTCCTCATCGGCCCCGCCATTATGCAGGCGCCCATCGTGCACGAACACGATCGCCGTCGCAGCGTGGTCCTCCCCTCAAACTCGACATGGTGGTCGGTCATGGACGGGCGCTGGCTCGCGGGCGGGCGCACCATCAAAACGACGCCGAACGATCAACAGACTCCACTCTATGTCCGCGATGGACAGATCGTTCCGATGACTCCCGGCGAGCCGCATGACAACCGGTGGAACCCCAACACCATCGAAGCGCACATCTTCCTGCGCCGCAAACCGGGCAATGAAGCCAGTACCGTCTACGCGTTCGATGACGGCGACACGCTCGACTATCAAAACGGAAAACGCAGTGCCATCGCCATCCATGCCCAAGTCAAAGGCACAGCTCTAAACATCACTACCGAGACGCTGCAAGATGGCTTCGGCAACGCACGCATCTCGTTTGTTTTGTACGACACCTTCAATGCGGTCACCCTGAACGGACGTCCTCTCAAGGTGCGCCGCGACACGTGGACATTCTGCGGGACCAAGCAGCGGGTGTGGACCAGTCGCTGAATTAAAACCGCAAATCCGGCAGCGCCCTTGATGGAACATCAAGGCGCGCCGCGATGCGGGAAAAACGGACGCGCAGCCAGCGCGCGCAGCAGATGACATAAACCCGCGAGTATCCTCATGCGGGGCATGCGCAACTCGCCTGATGGGCCGATCAACCCCACAACCACTCCGACCAGATCGTCCCGACGCGGCACAGGTAAATCGCACACCCAGCGCGCGTCGCCTTTTGTCCAACAGCGATCGCCCACCTGCAACACCAGCCGGTGCGCATAGAGTCGCCCGTGCCGCGCAAACAGCACTACGTCGCCCCAGCGCGGTGCGCGCACAGTCGCTGAAACCACACGGATGCGATTCGTCCGCAGCCAGCGCCTTCCCATGCTCGCGCCTTGCAACGGAAGAACCAACTCGCCTGACACCTCGAGTGCGATTATGATGGATTCCACTGTTGCGTCTTCGTTCATCGTCGCGCGCACTGTATCAGAATGAATGCAGTAACTTCGATAGCGATGGCACTGAAAAGCGCTGCCGCCCTGATTGCCCTTTTTTATATTCCGGGGCTTTCGTGGGTCTGGCTCTTCCGCCCGCAGTCCGCGCTCACCGCAACGGCGTGGTCACTTGCCATCGGACTCCCCGCCATTCTGATTCCCGCTACGTTTCTGGCGGAAGCCGGATTCTTCACGTGGGGCGCACTCTGGACACTCTCCGGCGCGCTCACCCTCATCGGTCTCGCGCTGGGCCGTGCCCGCCACTTCTGCTACGGGCACGCGGGTGTCGCCGCGCTCACCCTTGCGCTCTTCGCTGTCTTCATCTGGCCCCAACGCGGGGAATGGATAGCGGGCGGATGGGATCCCGGCGTGAATATTAATCAAGGGCTCCTCATTGCGCGTACCGCCAGCGTTGCGCAACCTCCCGACCCCACGCGCGCACATTTATTGCACGATGCGCCCGGCGCATTCTCGCGCGATCGCTCCGGATTCACGGAGGTCTTCCCCGGCTTCCCTGCTGACGCTGAGACCGGTGCGCTGCGCCCCTACTTTTATCGCGCAACTCCGACCTTCATCGCCATTGCCGCGCGTGTCGGAGACCGGACTGCCGCTCTGCGCGCAAATCACGTTCTCTGGATCGTTGCCGCCATCTTTTTCACTGCACTCCTCGCCAATACACAACTGCCGCTCCCGGCCGTTGCCTTCGGCGCGTTCGCATTTTCCCTCCAACCTATTGTTCTCGCGCACACCGCGACACCCGCGTCAGAAATGCTCGAACTCGCAATCGTGTGTGCCGTCGGCCTCATTCTCGTTCAACGCGAACGCGCAAGCACCGCACTCCTCATTCCGCTTCTGTTTCTCGGCGCGCTCAATCGCGCCAGTTTTCTAATGCACCAGGCGCTCCTTCTTCTCGTGCTGGTCGGGTGGGATGCTGCGGATAAAGACCGGCGCAGCGCAACTCTCCGGCACCTCGCCATTGCGATCAGCCTGCTTCTCGGCGCCGCGTGGTATCTGTGGATCACGCCCGACGCGGTCCGGAAACTCCAGCATCTACGCCCGATCTTTACGCTCCTCTTTTTTGGCTCGATCGCGACCGCTATTCTTGCCGACGCAATCTTTGCGCGCTGGCAACCGCCGCGCACCGCACGCGCGCTCGCATTCGCCCCACCTCTCGCGCTCGTCATTCGCGAGGTGTTCCAGCGCGCGCCGTTCGACGAGTTTTTGCGAAACGCTGGCGCGTGGATCGCCTACACACCGATCCTCCTCGCAGCGCTCGCTCTCATTGGACTCATTGCCGCCGCCCGAAAATCTCAACTCGCGCCATGGCTCATCTGGCTCGCCACCGCACTCCTCCTCGCGCTCCTCCGCCGCCATATGGTAGAGCTCTATCCTTGGGCAACAAAGCGCTGGCTCGCATTCTCTCCTCCCTTGATTGCCGCGGGCCTCGCGCTCCTCACCTCTGCCGCAATCCGCCTGTCGCGCACGCCTCGCACCATTGCACTCCTGCTCATTTCCGGATTGTGGACAACTTCTCTTCCGCGCACAAAAGAGGCCTGGCGGTCGGCCGAGTACAACGGCGCAACACACGCGCTCAACATCCTCGCGCGCAATATTCGTGCAGACGACATCGTCGTCAGCGACCACTTCCTCTGGGGCACCCCCCTCGCCCTCGCCTACGGCGCAACCGTCATGAACGCCGAGCCTCTCCTCGCCGGGCGCGGCGATGTCGAGCAAGTCGTCCGTGCGCTCAACGCCAACACCCGGCGCGTGCTCCTGCTCACCTCCACCCGACAGGAAATGAACATCTGGCCCGAACCCCTCCGCAATGCGCAACCATTGACGGATCGGATATCCCTCTCTACAACCACTCGCATCCAGCACAGCAAAAACAGAGGATTCGAATCTCAAACAAGCACATCGCAGCTCCGCCTCTTCCTATGGACCCCGACTCCCTAGCTGTTCTTCGACGCCGCGCCACTGTCCTGGCAAATCGCGCGCTCACACCCGGAACATTTGAACTCGAACTGACCCGCGAACACCTAGACTTCAACGCCGGCGCAGAAATCGTCATCCACGGCAGCGAACAATATGAAGACCGGATTTATTCGCTCACCAGCGGCGAGCGCGATGCGACACTTAGCCTTCTCATCCGCCTCATCCCCGGCGGCGTCACCACGCCGCGCCTCGCCGCCCTCACACCCGGCGAACATATCGAATTCACCGGCCCCACCGGCAGCTTCCTCCTTCGCAACGATGGGCGCCCCGTCTGGTTCATCGCCACCGGCACCGGCATCGCGCCGCTGCGCAGTTTCCTCCGCACAGCGCCCGATCTCCACCCCGTCTGCCTCCATGGAGTCCGTGAGCCGAACGAACTCTATTATCGCGAAGAACTCGAGCCCCTCTGCGCCGCCTACCACCCCTGCGTCAGCCGCGATCCGCATAATCCGCGACGCGTGACCACACTTCTAGAACAGCTTGACGCCCCGCCCGATGCGAACTTTTACCTCTGCGGCAGCCAGCCAATGATTCGCGAGGTTAAGAAACAGCTCAGCGACCGGGGAACCCCCAGTGATCAGATCATCGCAGAGCCTTATTTCTTCTGGTAGCCACTCCCCTCGCCACGCATCTTGGCCTGTTTGTCCCAATTTTCTTTCCTTCTCCCTACAATCAAATTCCCGCTTGCCTTCCCGCCTCCTCTTGCCATATATTTCACATTATGAATATTTCACAAATTGAAATATCACAGCGTACGCGCCCGTTCGCCGAGCGGATTGCAGACCTGATGCCGCAGTTGTGCCGCGCGACGATGCAGCGGGAATTATCATGCATGAACAATGCCGGCGCATCGGCGCAGCAAATATGGGCGCTGGAGCTTATTCATGAGCAGAAAATTTATCCCCAACGCCAGCTCCTATCGGCACTGAGTCTGAAGACCTCCACCGGAACAATCTTCGTTGATCGCCTCTGCAAACTGGGCCTCGTGAAGAGAACGCAGGATCCAAAGAACCGGCGCTCCGTCATTCTCGCACTTACCCGCAAGGGCGAAACCACCCTCAAGAAAGCGCGTCAGCGTCGGATCGGCGAAGCGAAAGCAATTTTCTCTAAAATCCCCGCGCGCCAACACGCCGACTACCTCACCCTCTTGGAATCATTGATCCATACCCTCCAGAACGGAAAGGAACACACATGAAAACCCGCCTCCGCCCCGGAATCGTCGCGCTCACTGTCGCGATCCTCGCCTCTACCGCCGCTTCATTCGCACAAACCGAATCGCGCGGCAGCTTCGATCTGGACCGATGCCTCAGCACAGCGCTGGAACAAAACTATGACATCCAAAAAGCCCGCGAACGCGTGCGCCAGCAACACGGCGCCCTCGTAGAAACCCGCGGGCGCGCGATCCCGAACCTCACCGTCGGCGGACAATACCAGGAGCAGGACTCCGCTCTGAATCAGCCCGGGATGATGCGGGACAACATGTGGAATGTCGGCGCTGAAGTCACGCAATCGCTGTACAGCGGCGGACGGGACTCCGCCAGCATCAAGGCGCAACGCCTCGCAGAAGAGGCGGCTCGCTTCGACCTGCAGGCCACGGTCAACAACGTTATCCAGCAGGTTCACGAGAGCTATTACGCCGTGCTTCTCGCCCGCTCACAGATTCGCGTGCAGGAACAGAATATTGAACTTCTCCAGGAAGAGTTGCAGTCCGCTCAAAACAAACTCGACGCTGGCGCCGTCTCGCCCTTCAACGTACTCCGCGCGGAGGTAGCCCTCGCGAACGGGCGCACACCGCTGATTCGCGCGCGAAACAACTATCGCATCGCAGTCGAAGAACTCGCTCGCGTCCTCGGCTATACATCCGGAGCCGCCGGGCAGGATTCCTCGCTCGACGTCACCGGCGATCTCCAGTTTGAGTCCTACACCGCTGACCTCGCGCGCGAGCGCGAACTGGCATTCGCTAATCGCGCCGAACTCAAAAGCCTCGATCTCCAGCGCAAATCGGCTGAACGCGCGCTTCGCGCGACCCGTGGCAGCTACCAGCCCAACGTCACAGCGTTCGGCGGATACGCATTTCAGAGCGACCCCATGTCGGAAGACCGCTGGGACGAAGTGAACGGCTGGATGGCGGGCGTGCGGCTTGGATGGAGCGTCTTTGACGGAATGCAGACGCGCGGGCGCACGCTGCAGGCAGCCTCCGCGCTCGAACAGATTCGGCTCGCGGAGGAAGAGACCCGACTCGGGATTGACGTCGAGGTGCGGCGCGCCAATTCGTCGTTTATCGAAGCCGAAGAACTCTATCACGCCACGCGCAAAGTAGTGGAACAAGCGGAAGAAAGCGTGCGTCTCGCCCGCTCCCGCTTTGACGTCGGCGCCGCGACCCAGCTCGACGTCCTACAAACCCAGCAGGCCCTAACTGACGCGCGCGACAACGAAGTCCAAGCCCTCTACTCCTACAACAGCGCCCTCACCCAACTCCGTAAAGCCACCGGCACCCTCGCAGAACAGCACACTCCATAAAAGTATCGCACCCCCGGGGAGCGCAGCTTGTCTCGGTGTAGTTTCGCTGCGAGGCGAAGCCGGACGCGCACTGCTCCTCAACGAGAATGCCGATCGGGAGATCGGCGTTCCGGAAGGAAGGCCGATTGCTCCCACCGCGTCTATAGAATGGCCGCTATCTGCCTAAGACAGACAAGGTATCACGTGGCCCTGCAGAGCAAATAATTTCTCTGGCAATAGAGTGCTGCAGCTATAGCACATTGTTTCGCCCGCTGTAGTTCCGCTTGCCCGCCGTAGGCCCTGCGAAGGCGGACCACTCTGTTGGCGGAATGATGAACCGTCAAATCTCCGACAACTGAGTGCCCCGCCTGCAACGCCTATGCATACTATTGCGGGCAGCCGGAGCTACAGCACGGGGTCGAACAACCGCCCTCTACGAGAATGCCGATCGGGAGATCGGCGTTCCGTCCTTTAGAAATATCGCTCTATGGGTCTTCTCGAGGTCTGACCGCCGGTTCTTGCAGAGCAGCTTCTGCAATTCAATATCGAAATCCAGCAATCACACTCCTCTTCCTCCTGGCCCACAAACTTCACACCTGGTATTAATCAGGAATGGCGCGTGCTTATTACTCAGCCAGCATCAACGAATTTGTTCGATCCGCCCCGAATAGTATTCTGGGACAGCTCACGCGAGCGAGTGAGTTTGCTGTCGAGGCCACACAGCGCGACGCGTGGATCCAGCAAATCAATCTGTTGCAACCACTGCTGCAACGCCGCTCGGGTGCCATCCATTTCGAATACTCCATCCCACGCATGGGCTCGCGGATCGATGTTGTGCTCGTGATCGGCGCTGCGCTCTTTGTGCTCGAATTCAAAGTAGGTGAGAAGAAGTTCCAGCGCCATGCGGTTGATCAGGTGGTGGACTACGCGCTTGATCTCAAAAACTTTCACGAAACAAGCCACGATCCTTTTATCGCGCCGATCCTCATTCCGACTGAAGCGGCTCCGCAACAGATTCAGCCGGAAGAAACGATCCACAATGACAAAGTGCTGCGCCCCATTAAGTGTGCGCCTCAACAGCTCAGCGAGGTTCTGGACACTGTTCTGCACTTCGTTCACGGCGACTCAATCAATGCGGTAGAATGGGCAACAGGTCGCTACTGTCCAACTCCCACCATCATAGAGGCCGCCATGGCACTGTACCGACGCCATGACGTCGCCGAAATCTCGCGCAGCGAAGCAGGCGCAAAAAATCTTACAGACACAACGAATGCCATCTCCAAAATCATCGCCAACGCACAGCAAAACCACACCAAGGCGATCTGTTTTGTAACAGGTGTGCCCGGCGCCGGCAAAACACTCGTCGGTCTCAACATCGCGACCCGTCATCTCGATGCTAAAGACAACCTATACAGCGTATTTCTCTCAGGCAACGCTCCTCTCGTCGCAGTCCTGCAGGAAGCCCTGGCACGAGATAAAGTGGAGCGCGAGCGACGCGAGGGAAAGCGCGTCACAAAGGCTGCGGCGCGGAGTGAGGTCAAAGCCTTTGTTCAGATTATTCACCACTTTATCAATGCCTGCCTCAATGATCCGCGTCCACCGGTAGATCATGTCGCACTCTTCGACGAAGCGCAGCGAGCATGGGACCTTCAACAGACCTCCAACTTCATGAAGCGTAAAAAGGGACGCCCCGATTTCAATCAATCGGAGCCTGAGTTCTTGATCTCGTGTATTGATCGGCATCCTGACTGGGGCGTCGTCATCTGCCTAGTCGGCGGCGGCCAGGAAATAAATACCGGCGAAGCGGGCATCGGCGAATGGATTGCGGCGATCAACCGCTCTTTCCCCCACTGGCACATCCATATTTCGGATCTGCTCACCGACAGTGAATATGCAGCCGGCACATTTCTCGACAGCTTGAGAGGTCGGGAAAATGTTTATTATGAGAACGACCTCCATCTCTCTGTCTCCATGCGCTCTTTCCGCGCGGAACATGTCTCGAAATTCGTGAAGTTCCTTCTAGATCGCAATGTTGAGGCTGCGCGCGAATCACTAACTTCAATAAAAGAGAGCTATCCCATCTACATCACACGCGATCTCAGCGCGGCAAAAAGATGGCTTCGCTCACAGGCGCGGGGCACTGAACGCTACGGCCTTGTAGCCTCGTCCAGCGCTGAACGTCTTCGACCCCACGCCATCAATGTCAAAGCTCCTATGGATCCTATCCACTATTTCCTTGAGGGGAAGGACGACACGCGTTCTTCGTACTATCTCGAAGATGTCGCCACTGAATTTTCGATCCAGGGCCTTGAACTCGACTGGACCTGCGTCACATGGGACGCCGATTTCCGCTATACGCCCAATGGATGGAACCACCACTCTTTCCGGGGAAAGACATGGCAAAACATACACACTGCTGAACGTCAGAGTTATTTGAAGAACGCGTATCGCGTCCTCCTCACCCGCGCCCGTCAAGGCATGATCATCTTCGTACCTCCCGGCGATCCCAACGATCACACTCGTCTCCCTTCCTTCTATAACCCCACCTACACCTATCTCAAATCCATTGGCCTTCACGAACTCCCCGGCCTCACCCAGCTGTAGTCCGAAGTTGCCTTCGTTGAAAGGGCACGAGGGTCAGTCTGAAATATAATTAATGGAATTCTCGCTGTGCTGGAGAGGTGGGCGATATCTGACTCTGGTGGGAATGCCGTTTGTGGTTCCAATGGAACGCCATCCTCCGGATGGCGGATGGTGGTTTGTGATTCCGGCCACGATCTGCCTGAGGCGGACAGGTTTTACGCGGCCCTCCAGTGCCCTCATCAACTCATCACCGAGAATGCCGATCGGGAGATCGGCGTTCCGGAAGGAAAAGCCTATTGCATTGCGGACAGGCGGAGCTACAGCACGGGGCCGAACAACCGCCCTCAACGAAGATGCCGATCGGGAGATCGGCGTTCCAAAAGGAAACGCCGGTCTACGATCTTTTCCGGGTGGTTTCAAAGGCGACACTGCGGGCGAAGCGGAGGGCGCCGGGTTTGTCCACGCAGACGGTGGCTTCTTCGACTTTGGGATGCTCGAGGCAGATATCCGCCAATTTGTCGGCGAGCGTTTCGATGAGGTTGAAGGAGCTCTCTTCGACGAGGGCGATCATTTTTTTGGTGATGGTTTTGTAGTTCACCGCGTCATCAATATCGTCCGACATTCCGGCGGCAGCGAAATCGCCGGACATGGTGACGTTGATGATGACGTCTTGTCGCTCGCGGCGCTCTTCAGGGTAGATTCCGATGATGCAGCGCAACGCCAAATCGCGAATGTAAATCCTGTCCATGCTCAGACTCCCTCCCCTAGTAAATGTTGTCCGCCATCCACAAAGATGATCTGCCCGGTCGTTGCGCGGCTGGTGACGACATACAGTACCGCTTTCGCAATATCTTCCGGATCAACGCCGCGCTCCAGCGGGACACGCCCGCCGTGTTCCTTCAAATACGCAGTTGTCTTGCCGGGTGGCGGAAGAACGGGGCCCGGCGCGACGCCGTTGACGGCAAACTGCGGGGCCAGCGCGAGCGCCGCTGCCTGTGTAAATTCCGCCAGCGCCTTTTTCGAAAGCAAATAGGGAATGCAGTTGGGGTCGTGCCCGGCCACGCGGCGATCCAGGAGATTCACGATGTGGCCGCTCTTCGCGGTGCGGGCAAACGCTGCCGTCAGCAAAACGGGCGCGATGAGGTTGGTATCCAATTGCTCGCGCAATGCCGCGAGGTCCACGGCGCGAAAATCCTGTTTCCCGAAAATCGCAGCGCAATTGACCAGAATGTCGAGACGCCCCGCCTTTTTATACGCTTCGGCTATGACGCGTTCGGGGGCGCCACGGGTGGTGAGGTCACCTCGCACCCGCCACGCGGGCACGCCCGTTTTCTTCAGTTCTGCGCAGAATTCTTCCGCCGCGTTTGCCGAACTGCGGTAGTGAACAACCACGCCACACCCCTCTGCGGCGAGCGCGAGAGAAATAGCGCGGCCGAGCCGGAGCGCACCTCCGGTGACCAGAGCAATCTTGCCTGCGAGTTGTGGTTTCATCTTTCTATGCGCGCGAGTGAAGTTTGCCCGCGACGCAGTGGCTTTTTAACCGACTCCGCAGTATAGTGTCCAACATGAAACGTCTTTTCATCGCTCTTCTGTTTGCGCTCGGCCTTCTGCCGCTGTGCGCACAACCCTCGCGCGCCAGCTCTGCGCTCGATGAAGCGCCGAAGGGGCCCGTGTTTGTCATTCCCGTGAATGGAATGATTGAACCTGCCCTGGTGTATGTGATGCGACGTGGTGTGCTGGAGGCGGAGCGCGAACACGCATCCGCAATTATCCTCAAAATGGATACGCTCGGCGGACGCCTTGACGCGGCGACAGACATTGTGCGTCTGATGCAGTCTGTTCACGTTCCGACATACACACTGGTCGAGAAGAACGCGATTTCCGCCGGCGCGATCATCGCGCTTTCGACGGACAACATTTATATGGCACCCGGCAGCGTAATCGGCGATGCAATGCCCATCATGATGTCGCCGACGGGCGGTGCACAGGAAATGCCGGAGGCTATTGAGGAAAAAACGGTTTCTGCGGTTTCCGCGTTGATCCGTGCGGCAGCGCAGGAAAGCGGACACGACCCCCAACTGGCAGAGGCGATGGTGCGGCGCGAGATCGAATATAAGATCGGCGACGATGTGATTAGCCCGGAGGGGCAACTTCTGACGCTTACCAACGTCGAGGCTGAACGGGAAGTCGGCCCTGAGGATAGCCGCCGGAAACTCCTCTCGAAGGGGACCATTAAAGATGTCCCGGCGTTGCTTGAATTGATCGGCCTTGCAGATCAACCGGTGCGCGAGATGGAAGTCACCTCGGCTGAAAAACTGGCGCGCGTTATTGCCGCCGCTGCGCCGCTTTTGCTCATGGCGGGCCTGCTGGGCCTTTACATCGAATTCAAGACGCCGGGATTCGGGCTGCCGGGAATTCTGGGACTGACGGCTCTCGCGCTGTTCTTCTGGGGACACCACATCGCGGGGCTGGCGGGCTTTGAAGAGGTTGCGTTCTTCCTGATCGGCGTGATTCTGATCGCCGTGGAAGTTTTCATTCTGCCGGGATTCGGGATCCCGGGGCTTTTGGGCATTTTGCTGGTGCTCTACTCGCTTCTGAGCTCGATGGCGGAGCGGTTGCCGGGCAGTTCATGGATGCCCAATGTGGGAGATTTGCAGTCTCCGTTGTTGAAGCTTTCGTCTGCGATAATTCTCGCCGCACTTGCGGGTGCATTCATCGCACGACACCTCCCCCGTTCACGCGCGGGACACTGGATGGTGCTCGATTCTGCAACCACTGCGCAGACGGGCTATACGGGTGCAACCACTGACACCACGCTTCTCGGGCGGTCGGGAATTGCGGCCACTCAGCTCCGCCCTTCGGGCGCGGTGCAATTCGGCGACCGACGCGTGGACGTGGTCACCGCAGGCGGGTTTGTGGAAGTCGGCACACCGGTGCGCGTAGTGGAAGTGCGCGGAAATCGAATTGTTGTCGAGCCGGAGTCCACCCCTTCAGGAGCTTCATGAATCAACCCGTTCAACTTTTTGCAGCCTTCATTGCAATGGGCTTGACCCTCATTGCATTGGAGGTTTTTGTGCCCGGCGGAATCCTCGGCGTATTCGGCGTGTTGGCGTTGATGATCGCTATTGTGATGGGCTTCTTTGCGTTCGGCGCGCAGGGCGGATTTCTTGCTGCGGTGTGCATCATCCTTGCAGGCGCGGGGTTTCTGGCACTCTGGATCCGGATTTTTCCAAAGACCAAAATCGGAAAAGTTCTGACCCTCAAAAAAGACGGACAGGACTTCAAGTCGGCCGATACCGGCCCTTCCCCACTGCTCGGCAAAGAAGGCCCGGCTCTCTCTAATCTACAGCTATCCGGGATTGCGCAAATTGATGGGCGCCGGACCGATGTGGTCGCAGAATCTGATTTCATTGCGGCTGGCGCGCGCGTACGCGTCGTCAAAGTCGAAGGCAGCCGGATCGTTGTGCGCGAGATTGCCCCTTCATGAAACGCGGAGCGCTCTCAGCCTTGTGCGCCGCGCTTACACTGATCCCCATCAGCGGGCGCGCGCTCGAATTCCTGACCGCCACGCAATTCGAGCTGCCCGCTGATTCTGCCATTCAGGAGCAAACGGCGCTCTATGCCAACGATGTGCAGATCAACGGCGCCGCGATGGACGACCTCTTCCTCTTCGCGCAATCGGTTTCCGTTGCAGGCCGTGCGACCGACGCGCTCTGGATCATCGGTGGTGATGCCCGAATTTCAGGCGCAGTGGAGGGACACCTGCGCGCTCTTGCGCAATCCATACAAATCGAAGGCGAACTCCAGCGCGACCTCACTTCCGCCAGCTCCAATCTGCGTATCGCGACAAACGCCGTGATTGAAGGCCGCGTGGACGCCTTCGCAGAACAAGCCACACTGGAAGGGCTGTTTAGAGGCAACGTCCGCATCTGGGCATCCTCCATCACTCTCGCCGGGACCTATGGCGGGAACGTCCGCGTGTCCGGACGCGATATCGTCATCTTGCCCGGCACCCGCATCGCCGGCGACCTGGTGTATTCATCATCGAAAGAACTTTTCCTCGATCGCTCCGTTGTGCTCGGCGGTGAACTGGTGCGCCAGGCGGCGTCGGCGGCAGCGCCGTCCGGCTGGAAAGATTATCTGCAAATTTTCGGCATCTACGCCGCGAAGGCTGCATCCGCAATGCTCGCCGGACTCGTTTTCCTTTCGATCTTCCCCCGCTATGTGGAGCGCTCCACCCGCCACCTGCATACTTCCATGTGGCGCTGTCTCGCACGGGGCGGCGCCGGACTCATCGGCATCCCGATCGCATCAATTCTGCTCGCTATCTCGATCATCGGCATCCCGCTGGCCGCCATTGCGCTCGCCATGTGGGGCATCTTCATCTATCTCGCAAAAATCATTGTTGCCCTGCATCTCGGAACTCTTCTCGTCCGATCGCGCGGCATGCTGCGCTTTTCGCAAATTGCGGTCGTCCTGCTGGTCGGCATAAGCCTCATCAGTCTTGCAACAGCACTGCCCGAAATCGGCGCATCCGTTTCAGTTCTCGTTGCAATCCTCGGTTTCGGCGCGCTATTATCAGGGCTGTGGCAGCGCACGCCTCCCCGTCACTCGCACGGAGCGAGTGGAAAAGTGAGGCCCAACGAATCATCGCTTCAATCGAACGCTGAACGAAAGGAATAGGTCATGCCGGGAATCTTCACAATTCTAATGGTGATCGTCGCGTTGACGGTCCTCGTTTTTGTCGCGCTCTTCTTCTCGTTCCTCAGTACATGGATCCGCGCACTCACCTCCGGCGCACCGACGAGCTTCTTTACGCTCCTCGCCATGACCCTTCGCCGCGTACCTCCGAAGGTCATCGTGGACGCGCGCATTCAGCTCGTCAAAGCCGGGCTCCAGCTCGATACCGATTCGCTCGAAGCCCACTACCTCGCAGGCGGTCACGTCCTCCAAGTCGTGCGCGCACTCATTGCGGCGGATAAGGCTAACATCGAACTTTCATTCCAGCGTGCCGCTGCCATTGATCTGGCCGGACGCGATGTGCACGACGCGGTACGCACCAGCGTCAACCCCAAGGTCATTGACTGCCCGGACCCGACGAAGGGTAGCTCCATGCTCGACGCCGTCGCGAAAGACGGTATTCGCCTCCTCGTCAAAGCCCGCGTGACGGTGCGCGCCAATCTCGATCGCCTCGTCGGCGGCGCTACAGAGGACACGATCATCGCGCGCGTGGGACAGGGCATCGTCAGCGCCATCGGCTCCTCCGACACCTATAAACACGTACTCGAAAACCCCGACCACATCTCGCGTAAGGTGCTCAACAGCGGCCTCGACGCGCAGACCGCATTCGAGATTGTCTCCATTGACATCGCAGACGTCAGCGTTGCCGGCGTCAGCGGCGCACGCGAAGTCGCCAACGTCGGCGCTCTCCTCGAAACCGAACGCGCCGAAGCCGATAAAAAACTGCGTCAGGCCGAAGCCGAAGGCCGCCGCGCCATGGCTATTGCATTTGAGCAGGAAATGCGTGCGCGCGTGCAGGAAATGCAGGCCAAGGTGATTGAAGCACAGGCCGAAGTTCCGCTCGCCATTTCGGAAGCCTTCCGCAAGGGCAACCTGGGAATCATGGATTTCTACCGCATGCAGAACATCATGGCGGACACCAGCATGCGTGAATCTCTTGCCGAAGGCGATGACAAGGGCCACGGAAAACCCGACAAGGGCCACTGATCCACAAAGCGAACTGCGCGATGCTGATACCTCCATTAGCCGCCAAGATCGGAGCTGAAGGAATTGTCTGGGTGGTTATCTTAATCATCTGGAGCATCGCGCAGTTCATCCAGAAAGCTCGCCAGGCATCCGCCCCCCCCGGCAGACCGCCGCCCACCCGGCGCCCGGCCCCGCCCATCAACGATGAAGTCCGCGAGATGCTTGAGCAACTCGCAGGCCGCTCGATCCCCCGCCAAACAGCCCACCCAAATCCCTTCGCAAATGATGAAGACGATGAAGAAGAGTTGATGTCGCCACCTCCGGTCTCTTCACCACCGCAGCCCGTGCGCGCCGCGCGCCCTGCTCGCACAACACGCGCCTCGACTCAATCTGCGCCGCGCCCACCGGCATATTCAGCACCGATAGACTTCGATACGCTCCCTCCCGCCATCGCCGACATCGCGCCCATGCTCACAGCGGATGACCACGCCCTCGCCACGCGTTCCGCCAGCACCGGCCTCACCGCGTTTGGACAATCTCTCCGGATGAAAGGAACCGGGCTGCAAGGTCTCGTCGCCATGCCGTCCAGCTCATCCAGCCGGAAGCGCGGCACAGCATTCCTCACCCTTCGCGAACTGCAAAACCGCAACCTCCTCCGCCGCGCCATCCTCACCAAAATCATCCTCGATCCTCCGCGCGGCCTCGCCCCCTACGGCAACGAGAATCAGTAGTTGGTGCGCGAGTTATTCCCGCCCTTCCAAACGTTTGATTTCCCGATCAAAGTCTGAGACGTATTCTCGGTCTTGGCGTTGGCGGAATATTTCATATTCACCCTCGGCCTTCAGCTTCGCTTCCAGCGCATGGCGTCGAGGTTGTAGTATTTCGTAGAGTATTTTTTGCCATCTCCGGCAGTATGTTCCAAAACGGAACACACTGAAGCTTCCACCAATTCCGCAGTGGCAAATATGTTCAATAAATGCTTGGTAATAGCCGGGCGCTTGACCCCGAACAACTCGGCCAACGCTTTCTGAGTCAACCAGACGGTCTCCCCCTTAAAATAGACCTCCACTTTCACCGCGCCATCCGGCGCGGTATAAAGCAGAAATTGCCGGTTATCGGTCATCCGATGTCGCCTCTCCTACTCTTCCGCCACCTCTAAAACTCCGTCCGCGGGAACGCCTCCCCGCAGACGCAACAACGCCCCCTCCTCACGCTTTGGGGAAGAGGGAGGTCTTCTTGAACTGCTCCATTTTTTGAAGTGCGAGGCGCGCGACAGATTCCGCGATCTCCGGGAAGGTCAATCGCTCGGTGTTATAGACAGCGTCGTAAAGCAACGGGTCGTTACTATCCTTGCCGAAGAAATCATGAATGAAGCGATGGCGATCCCGATCCTGCTCCTTGAGCTTCTGTATCGCCGCATCGCGGTCGAGCTCATAGAGCTCCATGATGCGCGTGATGCGTATCTTTTCGGGCGCAATGAGACGAATGTGTACGCCCAGCGGAAGATCGCCCGCAATGCACATTCCGCCGCGCCCGACGATGACGCTCTTGCCAAGCATCGCGAGCATACGGACGATTTCGAAGATTCGCTTATAGAGTTCGTAGCGGCGTGAGCGCTGTTCGAGAAGTTCCGTGATGACGTGGCCGATTTCAGAGCGGTATTTTTCTTCAAGCAGCTCGTTGAAGGAAACGCCCAGCGATTTGTCTTCCGCAATGAGCAGGCAGAGCTTGTGGTCGAACATCTCCCACCCCTCGGTGACGGAACCGCCCTTGAGGTCATCGAGTTTGCGGAGAATCTCGCGGCCCACCGCGTGCCCGCCAGCGCCGGATTGGCGCGAAATGGTTACAAAAGGAAACGACTCGGCTACGAATTCCTCGTCCTGCCGGTCGCGCAGATATTGCCGGATGATCGCCGCATGATCCATAAACAAACTCCTGTTCTGCTGCTGCCGAAAATGCTGACTGACGCTTTCATCATACTGGGCGGAAAGAAAACGCACAAGCGCGCGATCTTCACGTGCGTACGTGTCCAATTCTGCTGGACTTATACGATTTGGGTCGGTATGTATCCCTACTTTCGCGGGCCTGCTGTGGGCGCGCAGAAAAAGAAATGACGGAACACAATTCCAGACCGACTCCCCTTGCGGGGGGTGCCGCCGGATTGGGTCTGCAACTGGCGGTGGGCATGGTGGTGTTCGCGGGCGCAGGCTATTGGCTGGACCGGCGTCGGGGTGGCGGAATTGCGTTCACGCTGGCCGGAGTTGGACTGGGACTTTTTTATATCGGATATGAATGTTGGAAATTGATCCGCGCTCTCAATGCAGAGGCGGCTCAGCAATCGGATGATGCGAAGAAAAGGAAATAAGCGGATTTTGGCGGGGGCAGGAGTACTGGGTGCATCGCTGTCAGCGGTCTCTCCCATCGCCGCATTTGAGGTGTTTGAACTCGATGCGTGGCTGCTCAGCGGGAGTGCAGGATTTGTGCAAAGCGCGATCGGCCTGCTCTGCTATCAAAAGGCGCTGCGCGCGTCACAGGCTTCGCTTGGATGGGGGCTTGGCAGCGGAATTGTCCGAATGTTTGCATTGATCGCATTGCTTTTTCTTGCCATTGAGGCGGGTCTGCATCCGGAAGCGACAGCACTCGGTTTGGTTACAATGTATTGCACAATGATGGTGGCCGAAATCGCCATCGTCGCTCGCAGCTCGACATCTGCACCGGGAGTGGCCTGATCATGCCGGCAGCAACATTGGCAGAGCGCAGCGATGCGGTGACGAAATATGCGTTGGAGCACGTATTGGACTCTACGCACTGGGCGCTGCCGTTCTACAACATCCACCTCCCGGACGGCATGAGCCTTCACATGGTGATGCTCATGGTCGGTGCGCTCCTGCTGGCGGGCGCGTTTGCGCTGGCCTTCCGCAAGCGTTCTCCCGTGCCTCACGGCGCGGCAAATGCGCTTGAAGTGCTGGTCAAGTTCGTACGCGACAACATCGCGATTGAAAACCTCGGCGAAGAGGATGGCCGGAAAATGGCCCCCCTTCTCTGCTCCTTCTTCTTCTTCATCCTCTTCCTGAATCTAATGGGACTAATTCCGCTGTTCGCCACGGCAACGGGCAACGTCAATGTCACAGCGGGCCTCTCGCTGATCACGCTCGGCGTAATGATTTTCGGCGCGGTCTACAAAAATGGAGTCGGCGGCTTTGTACGCGCGTTTGTCCCGCACGGCGTGCCATGGCCGGTGCTGATCCTGCTCGTGCCGATCGAATTCATGGGCATGTTCATCAAGACCTTTGCGCTCACGATCCGTCTCTTCGCCAATATGTTCGCGGGCCACATCGTCATCTTTTCGCTGATTGGCCTGGTGGTCACCTATGGACTGGTTGCCCTCCCCGCGCTCGGATTGGCGCTCGCGATCTACGTTCTCGAAATTCTGGTGGCATTCATTCAGGCTTACGTTTTCACGCTGCTCTCGGCCATGTTCATTGCGCAGGTTCATCATCCGGCACATTGAGGCGGAGCGCGTGTAAAACAAGTGTCACACAGAGTGATGGAAGAACGTTAGATAGGCATACAGAAGGATAAGGAGTAGGAAAATGGCAGGTTCAATTGCAGCTATTGGCGCGGGTCTGGTCACGATTGGCGCAGCACTGGGCATCGGCAAATTGGCGTCGTCCGCAATGGAAGGCATTGCGCGTCAGCCGGACGCGGCCCCGAAGATTCAGAGCGGCATGATCATCGCTGCGGCGCTGATCGAAGGCGTCGCGCTGTTCGGCACGGTCGTCTGCTTGCTCGCGAAGTAATCTCAGTTCGGAATGGAAATGGAACCCACCCATCCATCCGGAGCGCAGGATTTTGCGCCGGTGACGTTCACGGAACAGCCGGTTGCGCCATCCGTTGAACACAAGGAACCCAATCCGCTGGATGTCAGCGGATCCATGGTTCTCTTCACCTGGATCACATTCGGGTTGCTGGCGCTCGTCCTCTACAAGGTGGCGTGGAAGCCGATTCTGACGACTCTCGACAACCGCGAGAAGCAGATCAAATCCGCGCTGGAAGAGGCGGAAAAGACGCGCGCCGAATATGCGAAGATCGAGGTGGAACGGCAGCGGTTGATTGATCAGGCGGACGAGAAAGCCCGGCAGATCGTCGAGCAGGCTCGCAAAGCCGCAATTGCTTCTGCACAGACGATCGAGGCAAAGGCGCGCGACGAGGCCGGCATTTTGCTGGCCAATGCACAGCGCGAAATCCGCACGGCGCATGCGAATGTCATCGCCGACTTGCGTCGGGAAAGCGCAGACCTCGCGATGGAGTTGTCGCGCAAAATTCTGGCCGACCAAATGGACGAGACGCGCGGGCGCAAGCTGGTCGAAAATCTGATCGAGAAAGTATAGCGCATGCCCCGCTCCCCCCTTGCCACTCGCTATGCCCGGGCCCTCTTTGAGTTGGCCAAAGAGCAGGATCGCCTGGATGTTGTCCGGAGCGATCTCGCGGCAATCGGAGAGCTGGGCAAGGAGCGCGAGACCTTTCGCCGCATGGCGAGCCCCTACGCGTTCAGTCAGGAAGTGCGCGCCACCATCTGGAAGGAAATTCTCGGAGGCAAAGCCGATCCGCTCACCGAGCGATTTGTTCTGTTTCTCGTGAGCAAGCGGCGCGGCAGCATCCTGATGGAAATCATTCGCGCGTTCGAAGATTTCTACTGCCAGGAAAAAGGGATTTTGCCGATCGAGATTGTTTCCGCGCGCCCGCTCTCCGGCGATCAATTGCGCGAAATTATGGCGCGCGCAGAAACGCGCTTCAAAACCAAGGTGAGCGCAGTGCCCTCGGTGGATCCGTCACTGATTGGCGGCATTCAGATTCGCGTGCGCGACACCGTGTATGACTTCAGCGTGAATCACCAACTTGAAAAACTGCATCGGGCGATGACGACTGCCCAGAGGTAACCCATGACACTTCAGATCAAACCCGAAGAAGTAACTGCGATCCTGAAACAGCAGATCGCCGATTTTGAGCTCAAAGCAGACGTGTATGAAACCGGCACGGTGATCAGCGTCGGCGACGGTATTGCGCGTGTGCACGGCATCTCCAACGTGATGGCCAATGAGCTGGTCGAATTCAAGAGCGGGGTGCGCGGAATGGCGCTCAACCTCGAAACCGATAACGTGGGCGTCTGTATTTTCGGCGATGTTGAAACGGTAAAAGAAGGCGATGAAGTCACACGCACGGGCAAGATCGCGTCGGTTCCGGTCGGCGAAGCGCTGGCCGGCCGCGTGGTGGATGCGCTCGGGAATCCGATTGACGGCGGGCCGCCGATTGCAGCAAAGGAAACGCGCCCGATCGAATTGAAGGCGCCGGGCATCATCGAGCGGCAGGACGTCAAAGAGCCTATGCAAACCGGGCTCAAGGTGATTGATGCACTCACCCCTGTGGGCCGCGGCCAGCGCGAGCTGATCATTGGCGACCGCAAGACCGGCAAGACGAGCATCGCATTGGACACGATTATCAACCAGCGCGGCCAGGATGTGCACTGCTTCTATGTCGCAATCGGCCAGAAGCGCTCGACCGTTGTGCAAGTCGCTGAAAAACTCCGCCAATACGGCGCCCTGGAATACACCACCATCATCGCGGCAACTGCGTCCGACCCCGCGCCGATGCAGTTCCTCGCCGCCTATTCCGGCTGTACCATGGCGGAATATCTGCGCGACAACGGCAAACACGCACTAATCATTTACGACGACCTGACGAAACAGGCACAGGCCTATCGTCAGCTCTCCCTCCTTCTTCGCCGCCCGCCGGGGCGCGAGGCCTATCCGGGCGATATTTTCTATCTCCACAGCCGCCTGCTCGAACGCGCAGCGAAGATGAGTGCGGAAAAAGGCGGGGGCTCTTTGACGGCGCTGCCGATCATCGAGACACAGGGTAACGACGTGTCCGCCTACATTCCGACGAATGTGATTTCGATCACGGACGGACAGATATTCCTCGAATCCGATGCATTCAACGCCGGACAGCGCCCCGCGATGAACGCGGGCCTCTCGGTCTCCCGTGTCGGTGGCGATGCACAGGTCAAAGGGATGAAACAGGTCGCCGGATCGCTCCGCCTCGAACTCGCGCAATACCGCGAACTGGCCGCCTTCTCGCAATTCGCATCGGACTTGGATGCCGCAACGCGCAAGCAGCTCGATCGCGGACAACGCCTGATGGAAGTGATGAAGCAGGGTGTCCACGAACCGCTTCCGGTGGCCAAGCAAGTCGCTATCATCTTCGCCGGTTCAAACGGATTCCTCGATGATATTCCGGTGAGTCAGGTGAAAGATTTTGAACGGAAATTACACCAGGCGCTGGATGGCGCCTACTCGGGCTACGTTCAACTGTTCAACGAGCAAAAGGCTATGACGGATGACGTGAAGAAGGCACTGACCGATGCGCTGACCGACTTCAAGCGCTCTTACAAAAAGAGCTGAGTGCCCCCCCCGCGTTGCTACATATAGACGACTGAAAACTCATGCCATCGCTGAAAGAATATAAAGCCAAACTGGCCAATCTGGGCAACACGCGCAAGATGACCAAGACCATGAAAATGGTGGCGGCCAGCAAGCTGTATCGCGCGATGGATGCTCAGCGAAAGGCCCAGGATTACGCTCAAAAACTGACAGAACTGTTGACGCGGCTGGCAGGCGCTTTGGGGCAAGCAGGCCATCCCCTGCTTCAGAAACGCGGGAAAGCGCAAAAGAGTTTGATTCTCGTCCTTACGTCAGACAAGGGCATGTGTGCGGGATTCAACCACAACCTGATCAAACACATCGCACGCTGGGTTCACATGCCACAGCAGCAGATGAAGAACTTCGTCTTTAGTTTTGTGGGACGACGCGGTTGGATTTTCTTCCGTCGCCGCGTCACAGTTCAGAATTATTACGACAACGCAGCGCAACTGACCGCAGCAGAGCTTTCGCAGGTGATCGGTGGCGATGTGCAGCGCGCCTTCCTCAGCGGCGACGTGGATGAGGTCTATGTCGCGTACAACCACTTCAACAACGTGCTTTCACAGCGCCCGGTGATTCGAAAGCTGCTCCCGGTTGAACCTCACGTACATCAACCCGGCGCGTCCAAGGTTCATGACGACTTCATCATGGAGCCGAAACCGCAGGAGCTGCTCGCATTTCTGCTGCCCAAAATCATCAACTTTGAAATTCAGTTCGCCCTTCTGGAAAGCGCAGCAGGCGAAAATGGTGCGCGCATGACGGCCATGGACAACGCAACGAACAATGCGACGAAGATGATCCGGAGCTATACCCTCCTCCGGAACCGCGCGCGACAGGCATCCATTACCAAGGAATTGATTGAAATTGTATCCGGCGCGGAGGCGCTGAAGGGATAGACCCACCCGCCCTGCGAAGGCGGTTTCAGGAGAAATAGATATGAGCACATCTTCTACTCAGGCAACAGCGACCATCGGCTATGTTTCGCAGGTGATGGGCGCAGTGGTTGACGTCGAGTTCCCGTCCGGCAAACTGCCCGCCATCAATGCGGCGCTGAAACTCGACAATCCCTTCATCAGCGCAGAGCCGAATAACCTGACACTCGAAGTGGCACAGCATCTTGGCGACAATGTCGTCCGCACCATCGCAATGGACACGACCGATGGTCTTCAGCGCGGCGCAGAAGTACGCGACACGGGCGACGGCATTCTGATGCCCGTTGGCGTCGGCACGTTGGGCCGCGTCATGAACCTGCTGGGTGAACCCATTGACAACCAGGGCCCGATCAAAAAGGACAAGGCTTACCCCATTCACCGCCCTGCCCCGGAGTTCAAAGAGCAAGATACACAGGATTCAATCCTCGTCACCGGCATCAAGGTGATTGACTTGCTGGCCCCGTACAAAAAGGGCGGAAAAATCGGTCTCTTCGGCGGAGCCGGTGTCGGAAAAACGGTGCTGATTCAGGAGTTGATCCGCAACATTGCAACCGAGCACGGCGGCTATTCCGTGTTTGCGGGCGTTGGCGAGCGCACACGTGAAGGCACAGCGCTCTTCCGCGAAATGAAGGAATCGGGCGTTATTGATAAAACTGCAATGGTCTTCGGCCAGATGAATGAACCGCCGGGCGCGCGGGCGCGCGTCGCACTCTCTGCGCTCACAATTGCCGAATATTTTCGCGATGATATGCGCCAGGACGTGTTGCTCTTCATTGACAACATCTTCCGCTTCACACAAGCGGGTGCAGAAGTCTCCGCACTGCTTGGGCGCATCCCGTCTGCCGTCGGATATCAACCGACCCTCGCGACGGACATGGGCGAATTGCAGGAGCGCATCACGTCCACAAAACACGGCTCCATCACCTCTATTCAGGCGGTCTATGTGCCTGCCGACGACTATACCGATCCGGCGCCCGCCACAACGTTTGCCCACCTGGATGCGACGACCGAACTTTCGCGCCCGATCGCTGAGCTCGGCATCTATCCGGCCGTGGATCCCCTCTCCTCCTCATCCACCGTCCTGACGCCCGATGTCGTCGGCGAGGAACACTATCAAGTCGCTCGCGGCGTAAAGGAAATCCTTCAGCGCTACAAAGAGCTGCAGGACATCATCGCCATTCTCGGTATGGACGAACTTTCGGAAGACGACCGCCTGACCGTTGCGCGCGCGCGCAAGATTCAGCGCTTCCTCTCGCAGCCCTTCTTCGTTGCCGAACAGTTCACCGGAATGAAGGGCGCGTATGTCCAGATTGCCGACACTGTGCGTTCGTTCAAAGAAGTCCTCGAAGGCAAGCACGACGACGTGCCGGAGCAGGCATTCTACATGGTCGGGCACATTGACGAAGCTCTCGCGAAGGCCAAGAAGATCAGGGAATCGGCAAAATGAGTTCTTACCGCTTTTCCATCCTCAGCCCCGGCGGCAAAGTCTTTGAAGGCGATGCGGAATCCGTTTCCGCGCCGGGCGTGATGGGACGATTCGGAGTGTTGCCGCACCATGCGACTATGATCGCAGCGGTGCAGCCCGGCCTTACCACCGCCAGAATCTCGGATGAAGAACGGTTTTTTTACACCGGAAACGGGCTTCTTGAAGTCACGCGGTCCGAAGTAATCATGCTTGTCGAAGAAGCAGCCTCTGTGGAGAATGCTGCGCAAGCCCACGAGCGCGCGGCAAAACAGAATCAGCCGCTTGCGGGCAAGACAGACTGAAGCTCGACAACCGGAAACCGGAGAGATTGCCATGATCTATGAACTCTCGCGCTGGCTCCACATCATCAGCATGATCAGCCTGCTGGGCGGCCTTCTGGTTTATCAACTTGGACTATCCACTCCCACCCGCATTGACGCGGCTGATATTCGGGGCGTGACCCGCCTCTGGAACATTTTGATCACAATCGGTCTGATTGCCGGCGCCATCATGTATTACCGGTCATCTGGCTGGCGCATGGGCGCGCACTTCAACGGTGTGATTGGTTTGAAATTTGCGATCCTCATCACTGTCGGCGGACTTTTAGCTGTGGCAAGACGCCGCACCTTCGCCGACGGAATTCGCTGGTTGGCCATCGTTTTACTATTGATCGCATCGGCTGCGGCGTTCACGCTCTAAGCCCGCATGTTTCAAAAACTAAAAGAGCGCTGGGGTCTCACATCCGACTTCCAGGTGATTATCGTGATGCTGGTGTTTTCGCTCGCTGGAATTTCCATTCTTCCAACGCGACGCTGGATTTTTCATTTGCTGGGCTACACCGCGCACACGTCGTTCGGTCTCAAATTTGCGACATGGCTGCTCATTGTGTTTCCGGCCTACCAATTCTTCCTCCTCGTGTACGGCACTTTGCTGGGGCAATTCCGCTTCTTCTGGGAAAAAGAAAAGAAAATGGGTCGTTTTCTGCTGCGCTGCGTTGGATGTCGCACGTCCGTGTCCTCGCCACTCGGTGAAACGCAATAGCAGAAATTGCACTTCCGCCTTGCGCCATCCGCCCTGTTGCCTTCATCATAGAACCATGCAGTCTGTTGCTTATCTCGGCCCCGAGGGCACCTTTTCTCACCTCATCGCACGGAAGCGCTTCGGAGCCAATGCGAAGCTTGTTCCGTGTGCCGGCATTTATGAAGCCTTTCAGCACGTGCGAAGCAAACGCGGGCGTCTGGCACTTGTCCCGGTGGAAAACTCATCGGGCGGAACCATCTACGAAACGATAGACCTTCTCGTCGAAAACGCAGGGCGGTTGCACATTCAGGAGGAACTTTCGCTCAACGTGCAACTGGCATTGCTCGGCCACCGCGGCACCCCCGTTCGCGAGGTGTATTCCCATTTTGCGCCGCTTTCACACTCTCAGGCCTGGCTGCGCAAAAATATTCCCGGCGTGAAAATGTACAAAGTAGCCAGTACGGCGGCAGCAGCGGAACGCGCGGCCCAAAGCCCCACGGCGGCGGCTCTCGGCGCGCGGGATGCCGCAAAGCGCTATGGGCTGGATATTCTTCATTTCCCGGTGGAAACGAATGTACCCAACATCACTCAATTCCTCCTTATCGGTTCATCGGATACGCCCGCGGTACGCAGCAGTAAAACGAGCCTCCTCATCATGCTCGATAACCGGCCGGGCAGCCTTTTCGATTTTCTGGGCGCTTTCAAGAACGGCAACGTCAACCTGACACGCCTGCTTTCCCGCCCCATTATCGGCCAACCGAAGGCCTATCTGTTTGTCGTTGATATTCAGGGCACTCCGGCCCAACCCGCTGTGCAAGCGGCGCTTCGCGCGGCTAAAGCGACGGCGTCCCAAGTGATCACGCTCGGTGTGTATCCCGTACGGAAGATGTACACCTCGTAGTCAGGAATATGTGAACGAAATGAAGGGAATGGTGTCTATATGGGAATGAAGCAGTCAATAACCGCATCTCTTTTTGCCGTCGGCCTCCTCCTCGCAGGGACGCCGATCGCACATGCGTGGGGACCTAAGGGGCACCGGATCGTTGCACATATTGCTGAACTGCGGTTGAGCGAGGACGCGCATCGCGCGTTGTCACAGATACTGGAAACGCAGGAGCAAATCTCGGATAACTACATTTGCAACTGGCCGGATTACGTGCGACGCGATATGCCGGAAACCGGACCCTGGCATTTTGTAGACATCCCTTTTGAAGCGGATTCATACAACCCGGAACGCGACTGCCCGGACGGTCAGTGCATCATCTACCAGATTGACGAAATGGCTAAGATCATCGCCGACACCAGCCGGCCAATTGAAGATCGCCATGTCGCTTTGCGCTTCCTCGTTCACATGCTCGGCGACATCCACCAGCCGCTCCACTGCATTGACTATGACGACGATCGCGGAGGAAATGAGCGCCTCGTCAATTATCCCGGCCAGGCCAAACCGGCACGCCTCCACGCGATCTGGGATTCGTATCTCGTCGCTGAAAATATGGGGTCGCTAGGCGCTCTGGAATATGCCGACAAACTGAACGACAAAATCTCGAATCGCCGCGCCCGCCGCTGGGCGGAAGGCACCCCTGCAGACTGGGGATGGGACACGCACGAAGTGGCTCGCGAGAATGCATACTCTGTTCTCCCCGAGAAGCACGGCGCACCCCTCGACCTCGACAAAGAATACATCCAGAACAACCGGAAAGTCGTCGAACTTCAGCTCATGAAGGGCGGCATTCGCCTCTCGACAATTCTCAACCGTGTGCTGGAGCCCCTTGCCTCGGTTGACGTGCGGAGCCTCCGTGTGAATCCGCCTGAGGAATAAGCGACCGCTCGACGCGATTTCCCATTAGAACTGGTAATACGGGGAAATCATCAGATAGATGATCACCCCCGTGATCGAAACGTAGAGCCAGATTGGGAGCGTCCATCGCGCGATTTTGCGATGTGCGGCATACGCGCCTGTCAAACCGCGATACAGCGTGAGCAGAGCGAGCGGCAGAACAAACACCGAAAGCGCGATGTGCGAAAGCAGGATCGCGAGATATACCGGACGCAGTGGGTTCTCTGCCGGAAATTTCGTTTCGACTCCGAACGTATGAAACGTGGTGTAGGAGACGAGGAATAGCGCGGAGAGGATAAACGCCGCAATGTTGAGACGTTTATGCAAAACGATATTCTTTCGGCGCACAGCAATAAATGCACTGATCAGCAATAGCGTCGAAACCGAATTGAGCGCCGCATTGCAGTGCGGCAAGAGGCGGACAAACACCGGGATATGGCCCGCCTTCGGAAGGTTGTAGATGATGGCAACCGCAACGAGAACAGCCAGAGAGAAGGCGAAGATTACTCGCAATACGTTCTTTTCTGTCATCGGCTATCTTTCGTATCGCGGTTGATGCGCGATTGTTGTGTCCGGTGAAAAACTTCCAACCCTTGGAAGTCGTTCGCGCCGGGACTTCCAATCCTTGGAAGTTCTACTGGCGCTCTACCGCAAAACACCCGCATCGAGAACGATCAGGAGAAGAAGAAGCGGCAGGTAGATTAGCGATGTAAAAAGAACGCGGCGCGCAGCTTCATACGTGCGCTGTTGTGACAGAGTGAGGCTGGTGGTCAGAAGCGCGGCGCCGAGGAGAATAGCGCCGATCAGATAGATCAGACCGGTCAGTCCCAAGACCGTCAGTGCAATGGAAACGGGGAGAAGCGCGAGGGAGAATAGAATCGCCTGGCGGAACGCGCGACGGCCCGTCGGGTCTACAACAGAAAGCATTTTGTAACCCGCCTTGCTGTAGTCGTCGCGATACATCCATGTCACGGCAAAGACGTGTGGATGCTGCCACAGATAGAGGATTCCAAAGAGCACCCAAGAACCCGGCGCGACGTCGTTCCGGACAGCAGTCCAGCCGACCATTATCGGGAGCGCTCCCGTGATTGCGCCAATCGAGGTGTTGAGCCATGTGACGCGCTTTAGCGGCGTATAAATGAGGACATAAATGAAGGCAGTAAGGAGCACCAGAAAGGCAGAGAGTAGATTGATTGTTGTTGCGAGCAGCGCGACGCCCGCGATGACGAGAAGGATGCCGAGTGAAAGAGCCACAGAGGGGTCGAGTCGGCCAGCAGCGAGTGCGCGCGTCCGGGTGCGGGTCATAAGTGCGTCGAGATCGCGTTCCAGATAATTGTTGAGCGCAGTGGATCCCCCCCCCGCCAGCCCAGTTCCAAGCACAGTGAGAAAGAGCTTCCAGCAATCGCTCCAGTGAATGCCGCCATTTGCGACAAAGTAGCCAGTCACGGTGGTGACGAGGACCATACCGATCACCCGCGGCTTGGTGAGCTGCCAGCAATCCTTGAGAAGCGCGATAAATTTTACGGCTTCAGGCATGTCCAGGACCCCGAATAAACCCCGTCTGAAAAATCAATGCGCAGCGTCCGTCGTGGTGGCGGCGGGTTGGCTCCACGCTTTCGGCGTCGGGAACCACTCGCGAGAGCGATAATCGCTGAGCGTAATCGTGATCAGCAAAATAAAGAACGCGATCGCGGTGCCGGCATAGAGCCAGAGGATGCGCGCGGAATACTTGAGGTGCATGAAAAACAGCGCAACCAGCAGGGCCTTTACGCAGGCGATGCCCACGGCGATGACCGTATTCAGTGCGCCGAAGTCATAGAACGCCACCCAGACAGTTAATCCGGTGAGGAGGATCAGTGCCGCAAAGATGCCCAGATAGGTGCCGACGGGTATTACGTGTTTCTCGCTCATCAGTGCCTTCCGACCAGATACAGGAGTGGGAACAGGAATATCCAAACGATATCCACAAAGTGCCAGTAGAGTCCACTGACCTCAACAGGGTTGTAATAGGCCGACGAATACCGCTTTTGCAGCGTCGTCTTGAGCAGCCAGATCATGACGCCGATTCCGATGACCATGTGAATTGCATGAAGTCCGGTGATGGCGAAATACAGCGAGAAGAAAAGCTGAACATGTGCGGTGTTGACCGTCTCCATTGCGTGGCGCAAATGCTCTCCGACCTGCACACCCGCCGCCTGAAGGTTGGCGAGCTCTTGCGCCGGGTTGAGATGAAAGTTGGCGCCGGGCACCAGGTGATGATCAATCTTTGCCGAATACTCGACTGCCTTTACCCCGAGAAATGCGAGGCCCAGGAATATGGTGAGAATGATCCACCGCGCAGAGGCTCCGCGTTTGTCCGTCTGTGCTGCGCGAACTGCCAGCGCCATCGTCAGCGACGAACAGAGCAGAATAACGGTGTTGAAGCCGCCGAGGCCAATGCTGAGCATGTGGCTTCCGACCACCCACGCCTCCGGGTACAGAGAGCGATAAATGATATAGGCTGCAAACAACCCGCTGAAAAACATCACCTCGGTGACCAGAAAGGCCCACATACCGAGCTGCGCGGATTGGCGCTGCTGTTCTGCGCTGTCGAAATGATGCGCGACGTGTTCGGCTGCCTGACTGTGGCTAGACACGGTGTTCCTCCGACTGGGACTGACTCTTCTTGTCAACGACGCACGTCACGGAGGGCAATTCGAACGAGTATGCATCCTGTG
>JBDHQM010000057.1:0-12085 GCA_039807095.1 Kiritimatiellia bacterium | reverse complement strand
GCCCTGCCGGAAGTGCCGGAACGGAAGTCGGTCCAAGAAGGTCGGCGCGGCGGCTTTGCCACACGCGCCGACACCACGCCGCCCCGTCACGTCGGGGCGGCCTCCGAAAAATCTGAAAATCCTGCGGGAATCCCGTCGCGTTTGGCCGGTCGCTGGATCGGGAGTCCGTCGCGCTCCTCGTCGTCGCCGTCGTCCGGGCGTCGTCCAAGCCCGTTGCGCGGTCGCATCCGTCGCGGGTTTCCCGTCCTGCGCGTCGAGTGGCCGGGGCCGTGGAAAATCATCGCGGAAAGAAAGCCAACTTCAAAATGGTGGTGGGAGAAGGATTCGAACCTTCGAAGGCGTGAGCCGTCAGATTTACAGTCTGATGCGTTTGTCCACTTCGCTATCCCACCAACACTAAAATTTTTTCTCGTTCGCCGTCAGATTTCCTGCCAGAGGCAGGCTCGCCTCCGGCGAGACAGTCTGATGCGTTTGTCCACTTCGCTATCCCACCGGGATGTCGAACAGAGGTGGCGTGATAAAGGATCGCACCCGATTTGGCAAGTCAGATGATCAATTCCATGGTCAATAAGGTCAATAGGGTCAATACGGTCACCCGCCGCACAACCTAATCGCGAAGCCGGAAGAACTGGGCGTTCGTCGTCGGCGGGGAAATCACGATGAACCGATTTGTACCTTCGGGAAAAACAGTATGATTGTCGTTCGTCCAATTCGAAGGCACGAGGCGGTCGGTGGATTCCAACATCGCGTCCTCGGCTCCAACAAACGGCCACCGCACACGCGTCGCAGCACCATCGAAGAATATGGTTAGCTCCGGCAATTCGCCCGGCCATTCGAGCTTCGCGATGTACGGCGACATTTTATCGCCCGCCTCAACAAAATCGCCGCCAACAAAGAGGCGCGAGCCGGACAGCGCAAGCGCAAACACATTGCTGCCCCCTTCAGCCCCGCTGCCGATCGGCTTCCATTCTGATCCATTCCAATGTGCAATGTGCGGAATAAAATCCGCTCCCGAATGGAGAAAACTGCCGCCGATATAAACATTCTTCCCCGACGCCGCCACGGCGAACACTTCATCATCCACGCCGTCGCCCAGCGCGTTCCACACAGTGCCGTCCCATCGCGCAATGTGGTTTGCCGGGCTGCCATGCGCATGGAGAAAGGCGCCGCCCGCGTAAAGTTTTCCATCCGACCACGCCAGCGCATTTACGCGAGCATCCGTACCGCGACCGAGATTACTCCACGTCGAGCCGTTCCAGCGCGCGATGTTCGTAATCCCGGCTCCGCCCGCCGAAGTAAATTCGCCGCCCGCGTACACATTCGTTCCATCTGTTGCCAACGCGTAAACGGCAGGGAACGCGCCGCTGCTAATGCCGCTCCCCAACGCCATCCAATGCGATCCGCTCCAGCGCGCGACGCGCCTAACAATGGTCGCACCGGAAAAAGAAAACACGCCGCCGGCACAAAGGTTGGTATCGAGCAGAGTCAGCGATAGCACCGGATTGTCAAAGCCGTCTGCCATCGCGTTCCACCCGCTCCCATCCCACTTCGCGACATAATTTGCCGGATCGCCACCCGCATTCGTAAAGAATCCGCCCGCATAGAGGTCGTTGCCGGAGGTCGCCAGCGCCGCAACCCAATCGTTCATCCCCCCTCCGATCGGCCCCCAGCTTGTCCCGTTCCAGCGCGCGATATAATTCAGATTCGTTCCATTCATCCGCGTGAACTTGCCGCCGATGTACACGTTGCTGCTTCCAACCGCAATGGCGAGCACATCGCCATTCAACCCCTTCCCGAAATCACTCCACGGCGAAAGACCTTGAGAGCGCGCCACGTGCGCCAGCGACCGGGCTCCGGATGCCGTGAAATCGCCGCCCGCAAGCACGTCCATATTTGTGGGGTTCACCATGCCCAGCGCCCACACCGGACGATTGAATCCCGCTTCTACATTCGTCCACGCGGCGCCATTCCACCACGCAATATTTTTCGCGCTCTTCCCGCCGGCGCTCAGAAAATCGCCCCCAGCAAAAAGACCCCCGCCGAGAGGGATAGCCAACGCATACACTGTGCCGTCTATTCCATCGCCCAGCTTCGTCCAATTATTGGCACTCGGGAAATAGGCGGCGATGCCATTCGCAGACAAAATGCCGGCATTAGTGAACATTCCGCCCACATACAAAACATTTGTCTTGAGAGCCGCCAACGCATACACCCAATCACCAACACCCGCACCCACGCTCGACCACTTCGCGCCGTCCCACCGGACAATGTTTTTTACGTTGGTCGAACCCGCCGTCGAAAATCCGCCGCCAACATAAAGATTCGTCCCCATGACGGCCAGCGCATACGCGGACCCGTTCAACCCGGGCACACCCAGCGGATACCAATTCAGTTCATCGGAATACGCAATCCGGTTGGCGGTCGTGCCCACGCCAATTTTCGTGAATTGACCCGCCGCAATCAAGTAAGACTGCGAATCCACCGTCAACGCACGCACCGCGCCATTTAATCCGCCACTCGCGCCCACCTCCACCCAATCGTTCGACGGCGGACTCCACCGCGCGACATGCTTGATATTCGTATGCAGTAGCGAAGTAAAAAAACCGCCCACGTAGAGATTTCCACCCAGTTTCGTTATCGCATACACATTCCCGACTAGCGGCGTCCCGATCGCCACCCAGTTCGTGCCGTTCCATCGGGCAACGTGACTCCCCGCATATACGTCACCTGCATAGTCAAAGTTTCCGCCGATATAAAACGTGCCATTCGTCTCGACGTAGACCGCATTGACCGATCCCTCAACCCCCGCCAGCCCCGTATTCATCGCATACCAGTTCGCATCGCTGAATGTCGGGTCAATCCGCACCGGATACACCGCGCCCCGGTCCTCCACCACAATCGCCATTTCGAATTTCGGATTTCGGATTTCTCCGGGGAACGCAGGCTCCTCCCCCATCACGGCGTAGTTCGAGTCTTCGTCTTCGGGGAGCGCACGCGCCTCGCGTGCTTGCCGCGGCGCCCTCGCCGCGGAATTTTCTCCAACCTCAATCCGCGCCGCCAGCTCCTTGCCTTCCGCATCCGTCACGCGCAACCGCGAATACGCGATCCGCCGCCCCGACTCCGCCAACGCCAACTCCGCGCCACCCACAGTCTCGCGCACTTCCGCGCCGTCCACCGACAATCCCACGCGCAGCGTCCCAGCACCTTCCGGCTTCGCCAAGACCACAAAATCCTGCCGCACGCCGTCCACGCTCACGGAATATTCTTCAACCAATCCCGGCCGCATAAATTGGACCCGGCCATCATGAATAGAAATTTCGCCCGCTCCGGAAAGTGCAGCATCATTGATTGCTGAGGCGACAACGCGGAAGCGGTCGCGCGGTTGCCCTTCCACAACACTGGTCAACCACAGCCCCGCCGGAGTCGCATTCCCCTCAAGGCGCTGAAAAACGCACGTGAGCTTCGCGCCCTCACCCTCTTCGGAAACGACCAGCCCGTCTCCCTGATATTCGGCCGACGCTCGCGCGCCAATGTCCGACCACGGGATCGCACCATCGCCCGATGCAAGCTGCGGCAGAAGAAACAAACCCACTCCGACCCACATCCCGACCATGCACACGCGAACGTTCATAACAGCCTCCGACTGTCTGCAATTCTCGAGAAAACGATCTGTTTGAAGCGGACAAAAATGCGACCGATTTACAGGTCGCTAACGGAACTCCTCTGTGAAGTAACAATGCACCTGCTGGCTCGCATCGTCAAATATGAACGGGAAACGCAGCAATCACTCGGCCGCCGGCGCCGCAGGCGTCTGAGGCGCCTCTACAACCGGCTCCTGCTCCGCAGCTTCTGAATCGTCAGATACCGCGGGCTTGTCAAACGCGGCCTGCAGCTCTTCAAGGAGATCTTCCCAGGACAGGCGATCCGCCTCCGCATCATAGCCGACCGGGAGATGAAACTCCTCCGCATAGCGATCGGCCTCAGGCACCGTGAAGGCGTGCTTCGCGCCGGGATACACCACGATTTTGTAATTCACCCGCGCCGCCTTCATTTCCTTTTCAAACGCAAGAATCTCGTTCGGCGGCGCAGCCGCATCATCGCTGCCCTGATACACCAGCACACGGGCAGAAACGCTATTCTCGCGCGGGTGCATCTTCGTGCCCAACGTCCCATGGACCGAAGCAATCACATCAAAATCATCCCCCGCCCGCGCCAACGCTAGTGCCGCCGTGCCACCGAAACAGTAACCAACCAACGCCACGTGCGCCGGATCCACCTGCGTCTGCGAATCCAACAGTGCGCGCGCCGCGCGAAGGCGCGAGATACAAACCTGCATATTGGAGAGCACTCCCGTCGCCAGGGCCTTCGCCTCGTCCGGATGCGTCACCACCTTCCCCTCGCCATACATATCCACCGCCAGCGCAATATAGCCCCGCTCAGCCAGCATCCGCGCGCGACGCCGCGCCTCGTCATTCTGTCCCCACCACTCGTGCACCACCAACACACCCGGCCGCAACCCGGAAAACGCATCGTCATACACAATGAACCCATGCATCTCCGTAGCCCCATCCGTATACGTCTGCGTCCGTTCCACCAGCGCCGCAGACGCTGCCGACACACAAAATAAAAGAGCGACAAAAGGATAAAGAAACTTCATAACCATCTCCGCCTCACAAAATAAACCAACCACCCCCCACCGCAAGTCCGATTCGATAAAAACGAAGCCCCCCCTCAACCTTCAGCCGCCAGTTCCCTTTTTCAGGTTTCAGATTTGCGTCGCCCCCTCAGCCGTTCCAAAATTCTTCAGAAAGTGCTGGACGACAGCGGGCCGCTTTCCTACAACATCGCTCTTTTCCGCCGGGGCAGGCGGATCGAACCGACGCGCCCCTGTAGAGGATTGTATTGAAAGGATTGGAGCGTCATGCCCAAGCAGAAAACGAAGAAAGCGATCGCCAAACGATTCCGCCGCACCGGCACAGGCAAACTCCTGCGCTCGCGCGGAGGCAAAAGCCATCTGGCCACCAGCAAGACACGCAAGCGCAAGCGTAACCTGCGCCGCGCCAAGGTTGTCACGCCGGACCTGGTGAGCCGTAAGTTTTCGACCATGTTGGGCAAATAACGCAGGGAGACTTAAACCATGCCACGCATTACAAATTCGCCCGCTTCTCGCAAACGTCGCAAACGCCGCTTGGCGCTGGCCAAAGGATTTTATGGCGGCCGCAGCAAGCGCATCCGTCAGGCCACAGAGGCCGTGGATCGCGCCATGGTGCTCGCAACCAAGCACCGCAAGGACCGCAAACGCGACTACCGCTCACTCTGGATCACCCGCCTCGCAGCGGCGTGCCGTCCGCACGACATCACCTATAGCCGCCTGATCGAAGGACTGACCAAGGCGGGCATTCTGCTCAACCGCAAGATGCTCTCCGAAATCGCAATCCACGATCCCGAAGGCTTTGCGTCAATCGTCGGTCTGGCGAAGAACCAAATCAAAGCGGCCTAGCCCGTCGGCTTTTCGCGATCTCCATCGCGATGAAACAACAGGAAGACTACAGTACGGACAGGCTTGTCCGCTCGCTGTGCGTCTTCGTTTCAACAATTTCTGCCTGCGCACTCTTAACGCAGGCAGAAACTGTTTTAACCCCGCGCTCGCTCAGCGCCGCGTTCGAGGACAACCTCGCCACCCAGGAGTGGGAACGCGCCTATATCCATGCCAAACAGGAATGGATTCTCCCCGATGGCGCCACTCTGCCTTTCAACCTCCAAATCCGCGACATCGAGTCGGGCAAAACCGCACCGCTCACCCCCGGCGTGGCCTACAGCGTAGATGCACGCCAACGCTGGGGCGGCCGCGATCTCGGTGTAGACTGGGTACTCCTCCTTGACCGCGCAACCGACATCGTCCAGCGCACCACCCTCTCGGTCCAACTCAAATCCGCGACACCACGCTTCCTTCAACTCGAACTCGGCCCGCGCGTGGATGCAACAAACTGGACACTACACACCGCCACCGGCGCGCTGCGAATCGCCCGCACGCTCACCGAAACGTCCGACACCATTCCGACCCGCCTCGGCACACAAGGCGAACGCGCACAACACCCGTTTGGCATCGTCGAAGTCCCGCCACTCGCCCTTCTCATCGGCGTCAATCCAACAGAACCGCGCCTCTACCAAATCACCACCCGCCCCGAGAACACGTTTCTCGGCGTCCGTTTTGAAGTGGCGCTCTCGCCGGAAACAAAACTCTTCCCCGGCCGCGCCGCCTTCCAATGCACCTTCGCAGCCTGGCCCGCCGCCGCAGGCACCTATGCCCTCGAACAAGCCACAGAAATATGGCGACACATCTGGCCCGACACCACGAACACCACCCAGCCAGCCAATACCGACACCCGCGAAGCCGCACCCCTCGCAAACACGCAATACCCGCTCGTCTTCACTCCGCGAATTCGCACTCCGCAAACTCTCGACGCACAGTCCGCATGGACTTTGCACGCCCTCCCATCCGACACTCCCGACGCCCTCCTCACACTCGAACACAGCCTCACCAACCCCGCCATCGCAGAACTGGAAAATTTCGCGCGCGACGCACGCGTGAAAATCTCGGCCGACAGTGTCGCGCCAGGATTCAACCCCGAAGCCCTTGCAGACGGCGTGCGCGAACCCACATCCACCAACACCACCTCAAACGGTTGGTGCTCTGCCGACACCGCAACCAATCACACCGTCCATCTGGACTTTCCCCACCCCACATCCTTCTCCGAACTCCACCTCTATTGGCCGGAACAAAGCGCTCAATCCGCCACCCCGCACACCCTCCGCATCAGCGGAACCGCAGCCACCGGCATACCCACTCCACTCGTCACACTCGACAACCTTGAACCCGCCCCCTCCACCGCCATCCCACTCCCCTCCCTTCAGCTCAACCGACTCACCATCGAGATGCCCAAAGGCGCCGGCCCCGCCGAACGACCCAACCAATTTTGCATTTCCGAGTTGGAACTGCGTTGACAGTCTGCTGGCGTCCAAGTAATAAAAATCCATGGAACTGATCATTCAATCAGACGCGCAAGCCGCGAGCGTCGTCGCCGCACGCTACATCTCACACCTGCTCCGCGAAAAACCGAATGCCGTTCTCGGCTTCGTCGCAGGACAAACCCCCATCCCGCTCTATCGGGAACTCGTCCGCAAGTTCCGTGAAGGTCACATTGATTTCAGCCGCGTCACCGCATTCAGCCTCGATGAATACGTCGGCCTTCCACCCGACCATCCCGCCTCCTACCGCAGCTTCATGTTCAAACACCTGTTTGATCATATCAATATCCCACAGAAAAACATCCACATCCCGGACGGCATGGCCGCCGATATTCCGGAACACTGCCGCCAATACGAAGCCTCCATCCAGAAGGCAGGCGGAATAGATTTGCAAATACTCGGCATCGGCGTCGAAGGACACATCGGCTTCAACGAGCCCACCTCCTCCCTCAGCTCGCCCATGCGCACAAAGACCCTCACCCCGCGCACCCGCCGCGACTTCGCTCCACAATTCGGCGGCGAAGACCGCGTTCCGCGCTACATCGTCACTCTCGGTCTCGGCAATGTGCTCGCGTCCCGTAAATGTATGCTTCTCGCATTCGGCAAACGCAAAGCCAACGCCATCGTGCGCACCGTCGAAGGCCCCGTCACCGCCATGGTGCCCGCCTCCGCGCTGCAAATGCACCCCGTCGTCAAAGTCTTTCTCGACAAACCCGCCGCCTCACTCCTTCAAAACACCAGCTACTACGACTGGGTCCTCGAAGGCAAACCCGAGTGGCAAAAATTCTGACGGTCTACAGTCTACGGTCTAAGGTCTACGGTCTAAGGTCTACGGTCTATCACACCCACCCCTTCGCCCTGTAGTACCACAGCGCGACCAGCTCACGGACAACGCGCACTTCGATTTCAAGCGTGTTCCAGAAGTGATAGCGCATCATTACGCTCTGCCCGACGATTGATTTCTCTTCCGACGAGGCACCCGTAGACGGCCGACCATAATCCAGCGGCGCTTCGAGCTCCTGCTCCAGCGCGCCATGCCCACGCACCATCGGGAATCCCGCCTTGCGAAACGCAAGTACACTGCGCCGCACATGTTCCGGCGATGTGACAATCAGCACGCGCGTATGCTCTGCGCTCTCTTCAAAAAGTTGATACGTCAGCATCGCCTGCTCGCGCGTATGCCGGCCATGTCCTTCCTGCAGCAGGCGCGCCGCCGAAACGCCGCGCAGCATCAACTCCCGCTGAACCGCGCTCCGGTTCGTCCCACCCTCGCCGGGCTCATACGGCATCGCCACCAGCACGCGCGCCTTCGGATACTTCGCAGCCTCATACGCGGTCTGCCACGTCCGCATCAACCCCGATTCACTGGGAATCCCGCCGCCTCCCATCATCACAATCAAATCCGGCGCGCCCTGCCCGTCGCCTTCCATCGCGCCCAGCCAGCGATACACAGACCACGGCAAGTCCGTCAATGCAACAACCAGCGCGAATAAAAAAACGATACCGAGCAGCTTGAGCAGCCATCCAAACGGACGCGCCATCCACGCCAGCGAAACACCGGGTTCTCGATTCCTCCCCATCGCTGCGATCTTTCCTATTCTGCAACGCGCGCCGCAACGTATTCCCGCACGGCATTCTCATCGTTCGGCAATCGGTCGCAACGCGTCGGCGCATCGCGCAAGGCGTCGAGAATCGGATGCCGCGCCAGGTCACGCCCCGTCGCCTGCTCAATCGCCGCGCTGAATTTCGCCGGATGCGCGGTCGAAAGGCAAATCATCGGCTCGTCTGCGCGAATATGCGGCTCGGCGACATACACACCCACAGCGGTGTGCGGATCCATCAAATAGCCGTGCGTCTCGTGATAGCGTTTGATCGTCGCCAGCGTCGCGGCCGTGTTGCCCACTCCCGCGCGGAACAATTCATCGCGACCGGGAACCGATAGCGAACCCGTCTTCGCAAACCCTTCCATCGCCGAGCGCAGCGCGTCCGGCTTGCTCCCCATTCGATAAAACAAATAGCGCTCAAAGTTGCTCGCCACCTGAATATCCATGGACGGACTCAGCGTCGGCACGACATTCCCCAGGCTGTACGTCCCGGTATTGAAGAAGCGCGCGAGAATGTCGTTCTCGTTCGTCGCCAGCACCAACTGCCCGACCGGCAATCCCATCTGCGCGGCATACCAACCCGCGAGAATATCGCCAAAGTTCCCCGTCGGCACAGAGAAGCTCACCCGCGGCGCGCCGGTCTGCGCCATCACGTAGAGACCGGACGAAAAATAGTACACGATCTGAGCCAACACACGCGCCCAGTTCACCGAATTAATCGAACCGAGCGAATAGCGGCGCTTGAATTCCAAATCGCGGAACACGGACTTCATGATCGTCTGGCAATCGTCAAACGTCCCGTCAATCGCGAGGTTGAACACATTCGCATCCAACACCGATGTCATCTGCTTTTCCTGCAGCGGCGACACGCGCCCGTGCGGATGCATGATAAAAATGTTAATGCGCTTTTGGCCGCGCACGCCGTGAATCGCCGCGCTCCCCGTATCGCCGCTCGTCGCGCCAAGGATATTCAGCCGCGCGTCGCGCTCCTCCAGCGCGTACTCAAAGAACTGGCTCAGAAACTGCAGCGCAATGTCTTTGAATGCCAACGTTGGCCCATGGAACAGCTCCAGAATCCACACCGGCCCCACCTGCCACGCAGGCGCAATCTCCGGATGCGAAAACGCCTTGTACGCCCGCTCAATCAATCGCTTCAGGTCTTCGCCCGGCACGTCCACAAACAGCCGCAGCACCTCAAACGTCAGGTCCTGATACGAGAGCGTCGCCCAATGTGAAAGACGGTCTCGCACATCGGGAATTCTCTCCGGAATCAGTAGTCCGCCATCCGGCGCGAGACCCTCCAATACAGTATCTTGAAAGCCCATCGGCGGCGTCTGACCGCGCGTACTGATGTAGTGCATAGCTGACATAGCCCGCCAGCATAACGAAGTCATTCGCGCGCGAAAAGACCTCAATAGTACGGCAACTCCCATGCCCACGTGCCACTCGCCACACTCAACACCTGCTCGATCTGGCGGCGCTTCACACCCTCGCTCTCCGCTAGTGCGCTCTTCAGCAACACAACCGCCGCATCGCCCGAACGCAGCACCGCGCGCGCTGCTACATCGCGCACCAATAACGCCGGATCGCCCAACGCCTCAATCAGCGCAGGCACGTCTTCTGCATTCTCAAACTCGCCCAAGGCGTTGCACGCGGCAATCCGGATTCGCTCCGACTCGTCCTTCAGCAATCGCCGCGCAATCGGACGCACGGCATCCACCTTCCATTTCCCCAGCGTGCGCAGCGCCGCACCGCGCTCTTTCTCCACATCCAACAGCGCCAGCAACACGGGAATCTGCTCGTCCGCGCGCGGATAAAATCCCAGTAGATACGCCGCAACTTTGCGCGTCTGTTCGTGTTTCGACTTCAACGACTCCGCCAACACGGGCACACCCGATTCCGCAGACACGTGACTCGTCACCAGTTCAAACGCGAATACCTGCAGCATCACATTTTCAAAATGCGCACGCGCCATCACCTCTCGCAGCGCCCCGGCACCCTGCGCAAACAACTCCTGTCGCGCCACCTCCTTATCCTTGCGCCGCTGCTCCGTGTTCCCATACCGCAACGCCCGATACAGCAGCACGTCATAATCCAACACCCCCTCCTCTCCCGCTGAATTCGACATCCGAAATTCGACATCCGAAATCTCCCCCACTTTTGTGCCCTCTGCCTTCTGCCTTCTGCCTTCCTCCCCCTTTGTGCCTTTGCTGGTCACGGCGTAGCCTTGGCGAAGCCGGATGCCTTCTGCCTTTGTCCCTTCTGTCTTCTCATCAAACACCACCCCATACAGCGGCCGCAGCACGACGCGATCATCCGCGCCGGGCCCGGAATAGTGATCATGCCCGCCGAGGTCCAGCAGCAGTCCGATACTCCCTGATTCGCGCGTTCCGCCTTCGTTTCCAATTCCCTGCGTCGAACCGGCGTCCGCCCCCTCATACACATCGTCGCCCGCCGCATCCAGCAGCCAGCCCAACGCGTTGTTCATCCCGTGTCCCTGCGAGTCGCGTTCCGCTTCATAGCGGTCGTTCCCATCGCGATCGAGCAGACCGCCCACCGAGAAATCGTGCGCAGCGCCCTGCGCCAGTGTCCCGCCTTTATAGACATCGTCCCCCACGAAATCCACCAGCAGTCCGAGACTCAAATGCACGCCGCACCCTTGCCCGTAATGCACCACGCGGTAGTAATCGTTGCCGCCGCCATCCAGCAGAAAGCCCGCGCTGTAATAATAACTCGACCCCTGTCCGAATACGTCCGCCTCATACACATCGTCGCCCGCCAGATCTACCAGTGCCCCCACTCCGCCGCCCGCGAAAGGACGCGCACCGATCGAGAAACCCTGCGCCAGGCTCAGATATTTGTCCGGGTTCCGCTCGTGATCCAACTCCTGCCCGCCGGCAAAGTAATGATCGCCACCTGCGCTATCCACCAGCGCGCCGAATCCCATCCACCCCGCAAACCCCTGCCCTTGCCATCCCACGCGATACGAATCATCGCCCGCTCCGTCCCACAGCAAACCCAATCCCCCAATCCCCGCACCTTGCCCAAATACGCGCGCTGCAAACGAATCTCGGCCCGACCGATCCTCTACCCAGCCAACCCCGTAAATCCCCGCACCCTGCCCCAAGCAATCCGCGCGCCAGCGATCGTCACCCTCCACATCCAACACCACAGAAACACCGAACAGCGCCGCGCCCGCGCCCACCAGCAAATCGCTCTCAAACACATCGTCCCCACCCAAATCCACAACCGCCGCGAGTCGCTGCCCCTTCAACCCATTCGCCGCACCCGCATCCCCGCGATACACCGTCGCGCCCGACACATTCACCACCAACAGCGCCGCATTCGACACCACTGCGCCATCGCCACTCACCACCGCGATCCGCCCCAACGGCGTTTCCCACACCGCGCCATCTTCCGGCCATTTTTCAATCGCGCGCGCCGCTTCGCCA
>JBDHQM010000056.1:0-12177 GCA_039807095.1 Kiritimatiellia bacterium | reverse complement strand
ACGCCGTAGGGCAAGAGGAATATTGCGCGAAAACGAAAAAACTAGTTCGCCGATCTAGTCAAAGGCCAAACTCTAGGCTCCGGCACTCTAGTGCCGGAGAGTATCCCGTGCCCGCTTTGGTGCGCGAGGGCGCGCACCGAAGCACGCTCCGTCTTCGTCCCGTGCGGGACTTCGCGAGACACAAGAGGGCGCGTCCGGCTTCGTCCTCGCAGACTCGAACTTCGCCGCGACAAGTTGCGCTCCCCGGAAGGAAGGCCGCTCGCGTTGAGGGCGGCTTTTCGCGCGTGGGTGACGGGCGTGAGACAATTGGGTTGCGTGAACTTGAATCTCGCGTGGGGTGAGTGGATAGTTTTTCTGTTCCATTTTCGCGAGTTGGTGTAAGAAGAAACGCTTTTTAGGAGGAGCTATGGCTCGTTGGGATCATTTGGCGGATGAAGCGCTGGCGGGGAATGCCCTGTCGCGCGAGGATGCGATGGCGATTTTGACGTCGGACGACGATGAGTTGTTGGCGCTGTTGCATGCGGCGTTTCGCGTCCGCAAGCGGTTTTATGGGCGCGATGTGCGGCTGCACGTTTTGCGCAACGCGAAGAGCGGGTTGTGCCGCGAGAATTGCCAATTCTGCAGTCAGGCGATGGGCGCGCAGAGTGGCGTCGAGCGTTACCGGATGCAGACGCCCGAGGAGCTGCTCGAAGGCGCGCGCAAGGCGCACGAGATGGGCGCGGCGAAGTATTGCATGGTAACGGCGACGCGAGGCCCCTCGAATGCCGAGCTGGAAATCATTTGCGAGGCAACGCGGCGGATCAAGGCGGAGATGGATATTGATATCTGCGCTTCGCTCGGCATTTTGACGGAAGCGGATGCCGCAAAACTGGCGGCAGCGGGCGTGAACCGGTTCAACCACAATCTCGAAACGTCGAAGAACTATTTCTCGAAAGTCGTCCAGACGCATACCTTTGAAGACCGCGTGCGCACGGTGAAGATCGCAAAGGCGGCGGGGATGGAGGCGTGTTGCGGCGGTATTATGGGGATGGGCGAGTCGCTCGACGATCGTGTGGACCTCGCGTTTATGCTCCGCGAGATGGAAGTGGAGTCTATTCCGGTGAATCTGTTTGATCCGCGCCCGGGTACGCCGCTGGCGGATGTTGCACGGCTGACGCCTGCGGAGGGCTTGAAGTGCCTCTGCATGTTCCGGCTGGTGAATCCGACGCGCGATATTCGTATTGCGGGCGGACGTGAGGCGGTACTCAAGCACATGCAGCCGCTCGCGCTGTATCCCGCGAACTCAATGTTCAGCGAGGGCTATCTGACCACCGGTGGGCAAGGCTATGAGAACGACATGGCGATGATGGCGGAAGCGGGTTTCCGTCTGTCGGAAGTTGTTCACGAAGAAGAGTAGGGATCGAGTTTCTCGCGTTTTCTCTGCGCGTTGCGCATAAGCCGTTGTAATGCGCCGGAGGGGGTTGGTGATCTGGAGGGGCAGCCTCTGTGCTGCCCTACCGCAAGTTGTCGGGATCGGATTCGCGAATGACTCCTCCGGAAGTTGATTAGTTCATCATTCCGCCAGCGGAGTGGCCCGCCTGCAGCGCTATGCGCAGCATTGCGGGCAGGCGGAACTACAGCGGGCTGGTTGGTGGGGAGGAGTCGCGATTCGCGATCGCGATTGGGATTGAGACGTGCGGGACGGGGGTTGGTGATCTGGAGGGGCAGCCTCTGTGCTGCCCGTAATCGAAATTCGGGCAGGATGGAGCCTGTCCCTCCGGTTGCTTTAATATTTCTCGGGGGCTTTGAACACAGGGACGCGTAAGCGCCAGTTGATTGCGACGATGCGGATGGTTGCGACCGTGAGGATTCCCCATTCGGCGGCGACTTCCTGTGTCGTGTTCCAGTATCTGTGTACTGCCAGATAGACGACCGCGCCCACAATGGCGGCGGTTGCATATACCTCGCGATCGCGGAGGAGGAGCGGAATTTCGGCGCTCAGAATGTCGCGAATCACACCGCCCGCCACACCCGTGATGCACCCCATCAACACTGCAATCACGGGATCGAACCCTAGTTCGTAAGCGATACGGGTGCCGCTGATGGTGAAGAGTGCGAGGCCAAGTGCGTCCGCATAGAGCAGAGCGCGAATGGGGATGGGGCGGCGCGGCACCCAGAGCAGCGCCAGCAGTGCCGCAGCGACAGAGACGTAGAGATAGTTCAGATCGCGAATCCAGAAAATCGGACGCCGGTCGAGAAGCAGATCGCGCAGTGTTCCGCCGCCGATTGCCGTGACTAGCGCGATGACCACAACGCCGAAGAAGTCGAAGTTCTTTCGACCCGCAGCGAGGACTCCGCTGACCGCGAAGACTGCAACGCCCAAGAGGCTGAAAACGTATAACAAGTTCATGTGCAAACGGGAGCGCAAGCGGCTCCCTTCCGGCGCTGTGTGCCATGTTGCCGCATGATTGGGAAGGAAAAAGAGAAGATAGAGTTATGAGTGTTGAGTTATGAAGGATGAGTCGGGAGGAAGTATGAAGGAAGAAGGCAGAATAAACCTGAAAGCGGAAACCTGAAACCTAAGATTTATGGGAGAGGGTTTTTGATGAGGGCGCAGGCGAAGTGGGCGGAGAAGCGGCGGAGGGGGGAGTGTTCGAGAAGGCTTTCCACGTGGGAGAGGGGTTTAATGAGAAAGCCGGGGAGGAAGTCGGGGAGGAAGGTGATGTAGTCAATCTCCCGGCTCCAGGTTGCGCCGGGGACGAGTTGCTGGCTGCCCGGGAGGAGCCAGACTTCTGTTCCATCGTCAATGTTGCGGATGAAGGGGAAAATGTAGGAGAGGTAGAAGCGGAAGAGAGGGTTGAGGGTGTTCATCTCGAAGACGATGAAGGGGGCGCCGGGTTTGAGGGTGCGGATGATTTCACGGAGTGCGCGATCGAAGGCGGCGCGGTCGGTGATGTGATGGAGGACGTTGATGGCGTAGGCGAAATCGAAGGTGTTGTCCGCGAAAGGAAGCGCGTCGGCAGAGGCAACATGAAGATCGGCTGAGACCCGGTTCACGTCGCAGAATTTTTTTGCCGCTGCGATTTGGCCCGCTGCGAGGTCGCATCCCGCCATCGTGTAGCCGTTTTTTGCAATGCGGGCGAGGTACCACCCCTGCCCGCAGCCGATGTCGAGTCCGCGCGCGCCGGTGGGGACGTTGCAGCGCTGCAGAGTCCGGAGGATGACGGCTGATTTTGTTTTGATGAGCCGGTTGCGCACGTGCGCGGGGATTTCTTTTTCGTATTCCGGAGCGAGGTCGGCGAAGTGTCCCTGTGTTGGAGGTTTCGTTCCCTGAATGATGGCGCGGAGTGCGCGGCGGCCTTTCGCGACGACGAGGATGCCGAGCGCGACGGCGAATCCGACGGTGCCCCAGCGGAGGGCTGCGACGCTCCAGATGGCGACATGTTCCGGGATGTTGATGGCGGTGAGTTGATGGATGATGGATGTGCCGGTGATCGCGATACCTGCGGGGAGTCCGGAGAGTGAGCCGGTGAGCGTGCCTTTGGCAAAGGCGAGAAGGGCGGGCGCAATGCTGATGTCGGTCTGAAGAATGAGTAGAGCGATGTAGAGGCTGGCTCCCGCGCAGCCCCACGCGGCGAGTGAGAGGGCGAGAAAGTTGACGAGGCGAGGTGCGCGTGCGGCGTCGGAGTCGCGTGGCGCGAATGACATAAACGGCCGCGCCACCGTCCAGAGTAGAGCGATGGCGATGACGTAGAGGACTGATGACGCGCCCGCGAAGAGGATCAGCGCGAGGGCGATCGCGTCCGCGGCGCGGCAGGTGAGCCAGACGAGGATGGCGGCGCGGAGAGGATTTGTTGCGCGGCGACGCAGGGCGAGGGCGAGAAGCCATTCGCCGGAAGCCCACGGGGTGAGGACCATGGGCAGGAGGCTCGTGAAAATGAGGAGGGATTCGCGGGTGCGGATGCGGATGTGCAGTGTGCGGAGGAGGAAGTGCCAGCGCAGCCAGCGCAGCGCGAGATTGATCAGTGTTGCGCCGCATACGGCGAGGGTGGCGAGGAGCAGTTGCGTGTGATTGACGCCGGGGAGCCCGCCGTTGCCCAGCCATACCGCAGAGGAAATGATAATGAGAGCGAGGAGGGGGATCAGAATGGCCCAGGGGCGTCGCTCGCTCGTGAAGGTGGGCATGATTGCAGTTTAGCGGGCGGGTGGGGGCGTGAGGGTTTGGATGCGCGGGGTCAGGCGCACATTGAGCGACTGCGTCCCGCCGTTCCGCGCGACGCCGACGAGGAAGCGGTCGTAGAAATCGCGGTTCTGATCGAGCCCGCCGAGAGAAACGCTCTGCCCGTCGCTGACGACCACTTCGGACGATACAGCGGTGAAGCGGAGATGCTCGGGCTTGCCGTCCACCAGTCCGCGGAGCTCAGGCGTGAGTTTGATTCGCACAAGTGGGCCGTCGCCAATCACCGTGGGCTGAACGACGAGAAACGAGCCGACCTCCTGCCACGCCAGTTGTGGCATATTCCAGCCGTAGTTGAATCCGTATTCATTGAACCACTGCAGATACGGCACACTCTCGCCCACGCGCAAACTCGCCTCGCGTCCGCTGCTGACGAGGAGCGTTTGCACCTCGCGCCCCGTCATGGTGGTGGTCTGGTTGATGATTTTGGGTTGCAGCTTGATTGTCCCGCCGATCCCGCCGGAGCCGAGGTTGATGTCGCCGGAACCGGAGACGGAGAACTCGGATTGGTCCTGATTCCCTGCAGAGTCAATTGCGACTTCAATCAGGACATTGCGCGCGGGTACGGCGAGTTTGCGCATCAAATCCGCAATCTGCGCGTGGCGCTCGGGTGTGGTGGCGACGAGCAGGCGCTGGTGGACGGGATCCGGAGTGACGTTTCCTTCGTCGCCGACAAACGCGCGGACCGATTCGAGGGTGGAGTCCATATCCATCGTGCCGATGGGATAGACCTCGAACCGCATGGGCGGTGCATCGCGGAGCTGTTCCGCGAACAGAGGTGCAGTGGTCAGCGCGAAGAGGAGCAAGGCGATGATGGATTTCATGGAGGGTCTCACGGAGAGAGGAATCGCAATTGTTGCATGATGGTTTCGATGCGGGGGCATTCTACGCTCTTTGCGCGCGCGGCGGCGAGCGGTCGCGCATAAATGACCTCCACTTCGAGCGGGCGACCCAACTCGAAGTCAATCAGCATGCTGGGTTTGTACGGCCGCATTTTCGCCGTGTGCTGCAGCATGCGCTGGATGAAATCCTCGCCGATTCTCTTCCCGTACGCCGCCGCGCCCGCGATGACCTCGCGCATCAGCGCTTCCGCCAGCGCACACGCATCGCGGTCCTGCGCAATGCGGTCGGAAGTCGCGCGCAGGATGACGGAGAGTCCGTTGTAGGGCACGTTCCAGACGAGCTTCTTCCAGCGCGCAAGAAGCAGATCGTCCGAAAGCGTAATCGGGATTCCGGCCGCGCGCATATCGGCGCCGATGGACTCCATGCGCGCGGAGATGCCCGCGGGGCTGCCGTCGCGCCGGAACTCGCCGAGCACAATTTCGCCGTAGTCCACGTGCTGGATGTGGCCGGGGCCGGGCTTCGTCGCGCAGATGAAGCAGAGTCCGCCCATCACGCGGGCATCGCCGACGATGGCGCCGATTTCCTCTTCGATACCGAGCCCGTTTTGAAGCGCCAGCACCACGCCGTCTTGGGCGAGTGGTTTTTGGATTAATACGGGAAGCAAATGGTTCTGCGTCGTCTTGAGCGCGACAAGGACGACATCGCACGGCGGCATTGTGTCCACCGATGCGTGGGCGTGTACCGGATTCAGGTGCAGCGTGCCATCCGCCGTGTCTACGCGGAGACCGTGCTTGCGGACGTGCGCATAATCGCTGTGCAGGAGGAAGTGAACCTCGTGGCCGGCGAGATGAAGGCGCGCGCCGTAATAGCCGCCTAGCGCGCCGGTTCCGATCACTGCATAGCGTTTTTTAGCCATCCCGCAATTTTAGCAAAATAACGCGCGCGTTGGAGTGCAATTTACAGAATCCGCGTCAGCACTTGCGGGTTGTACGCCTGCAAGGCGTCCTTGCCACCGAGGATCGCGATGCGCCCGTGCTCGCGCATGCCGCGCAGCATTTCGCCGAACCGGTGGAAGTCCTTCAGCGTTGTGCCCAGTACCTGTTCGCGCAGCTTCTTGAGGAAATCGTCGCTGTCGTTGGCAAGGAAACGCGCGAGTGAGGTGAACGAGCGCGCGTTCGGGAGCTGATATTTATCGAGATCGCCGATCGCGCCGATGATTGCCTTCTCCAGCTCGTCTTGCGAGAGCGTCAGTGAGGTCAGGTAGTCGGCCGTCGCGTCGTAGATGTCCAGCGTCGCGCTGAGATTCGGGTCGCGATAGGAGATGAAGCTGACCGAGCCCCCGCGATAATCGAAGTGGCTGAACCCGCCATACGCACCGCCCTGCACGCGCACTTTCTCCCAGAGATAGGCCGTGCGCAGGAAGCGGGAGACGACGAGGTCCGAACCGGAGAATGTGTAACCCGCGGCGCGCCAGTTGAAGGACTTGCCGACGTAGTTCACGGCGGCGGGAATGATGAGCCCTTCGGAGGCAGGCAGCGTCGGCAGGGCCCATGCAGGCTGCGGGACCGCCCGCGTGGGCAAATCCGCCAGCAGCGCCGTCAGACGCGGCGCGATGCGGCTCCACGCTTCAGAATCAATCGCCGCATTGATGGTCATGGAACGGCGGTTGAGCAGGGCGTTCAAGACGCGTTCGAGCGCTGAGGCAACAGCGTCCCAGTTTGTCTCGATCTCATTGAGGAGTTCGCGGAGGAACTGGAGGTAGCTGATGCCGCTAGTCAGCTCATCCGCATAGCTCGCCTCGCCGAACCCCGCGCGGACGCGCTGTCCGACAAAGGAGTGGCCGGACGGCACGAGATTGGCTTCCAGATTCGCCTTCTCTTCGAGGGCAATTTGCTTGATGCGCGTGCGCAGATCGAGCCGCGCGCCCGTCAATACATCGTGCAGAATAGCGAAGAGATCATCCGCCTGACTCTCCATCGCCTTCGCCCGGAGAAAGAGCCAGCACGTTCCGCTCTCCGTCTCGCGGATGGTGGACGTGAAGACGCGCGGACGAATGCCGCCCGTGCGGCTGCCGATGCGCTGGCTGAGCGAGACATAATCCTCCGTTGCCGTGCCGGTTTCCAGCAAGGCGCGCCCCAGAAGGGGGACGTAGGGGAGCTGTGCGAGAGAAAGCTCGCGCAGGTTCAGGCCCACATCGAGGTAAAGAATGCCGTTCGTGAAAATATCGTGATAGAGAACGCGCGTTCCGGCGGCATATTGCTTCTGAATTGGAATCGCTTTGTTCTCGCGCGGCAAATCGGCGAGCGTCAGACGCGGAATCCGCGCGAGCGCTTCCGGAGCGTCCGGCGCGCCCTGTGCGGCGATCAGTTCCGCTGTACGCGCGGCAAGTGCCCGCGCCTCGTCATCGTTGAGCGCCGCGCGCGCCGCATCGAGGCGGGCGCGCTCGGCGGCGTCCTGTGCGGGGCCGAGATTCGGGTCCGGATTCAGCGTCACGATCGAGTGGTGCGAGTTGTCGAGCAACCACTGGCGGATCAATCCTTCAAATACGCGCTCGCCCGCAGCGATGCGCGCGCGCAGCGCGGCGAGTGCATCGGCAAAATGCAGCGGCGCGATGGGATCGCCGTCATAGTTCCAGCTCGAAAGCACGCGCAACATCAGCGCGAGTCCGCGCGGGAAACTGCCGGTGTTGTTTTCGCGCAACGCAAATTCGATCGTGTTGAGCGACGCCTCGATCGTGCGCGGGTCAATTCCGTTATCCGCGAGGGCGGTCAACGTCGCGCGAATCAGCGGCGCCACCTTGCCGGTATTCTCCGCATCCACTCCACGCAAACCGGTCGAGAAAAACATCTGGAGCGCCTGCGCCTCCAGCGCGCACCCGGTCAGATCGTCGCCAAGCCCCGATTCAAGCAGCGCTTTGCGCAACGGAGATGCGGGCGTTCCGATGAGGATATGTGCGAGAATGTTGGCATATAGCGAAGTCGTCGCGTCCGTAGGTGAGGGCAGCGCCCAGTTCAGCGCGACAAACGACTTGCCGCCTTCCTCCGCATCCGTGCGATAGGCGTGCACGACCTCGCGCGGCGCGGAAAATGCTGCCTGCGTCGCGATGGCGGAATCGGGATCCTGCTTCTCGAACGCGCTCAGCCATGCATCCATCAATTCGAGGCGCTTCGCCGGATCATCGTCGCCGTAGAAATAAATGCGGCTATTCGACGGGTGATAGAACCGCTTATGGAACCCCGTCAGTTGTTCGTACGTCAGATCGGGGATGTGTGCCGGATCGCCGCCCGAATCGAGGCCATACGTCGTATCCGGAAAGAGCGAGCGCTGCGCCTGCTCCACCAAAACGCTATCGGGCGAAGAATAGACGCCCTTCATTTCGTTGAACACCACGCCCTTGTAAATCAGCGGCTTCTCGGGCGACTCCAGCTCGTAGTGCCAACCCTCCTGCTCATACGTGGAACGGGAGAGCAGGGGATAAAACACCGCGTCGAGATAGACATCAATCAGGTTGTAGAAATCCTGGAGATTCTGACTCGCCACCGGATAGCAGGTCTTGTCCGGAAACGTGAACGCATTGAGAAACGTCTGAAGCGAACCCTTCAGCAATTCGACAAACGGCTCCTTCGTCGGATACTTCTTTGATCCGCAGAGCACCGAGTGCTCCAGAATATGCGCCACGCCTGTTGAATCCGACGGCGGCGTGCGGAACGTGATGCCGAACACCTTGTTCTCATCCGCCACCTCAATCGAAAGCAGCTCCGCCCCCGTCTTGACGTGGCGATAGAGATGCGCCTTCGCCTGATATTCCGCAACATCCTCGCTGCGCAACAATTCGAATCCGTGCTCAATCATAGCTGTCCACCTCTAAAAGGCGCGACCATATCACACCGCGACAGTTGCGGAAAGGATACATCGAAGCAGAAAGGCTTAGCCGACCCGGGTTCACCGGCCCCGCGGAGGGCGGTCTCTTTCCGGGGGAGCGCATGCGCCTCGCATGCGGCGGTACGCGCCCTCGCGTACCGCGCGGAACGGGCGCGCGGCGGGGGCGCCGCGCGCAACACGCGGGGGCGCGTGTGCTCCCCGGAGGTTGATTGATTCCTCATTCCGCCAGCGGAGTAGCCGCCTGCGGCGCTATGCGCAGCATTGCGGGCAGGCGGAACTACAGCGAGCGGATTGGTGAGGGGATTCGCGATCGGAAGGGGCGCTATGGGAAAAGGGCTTTGAGGCGGCGGTGGGGGGTGTTGGTGTCGTAGACGTAGGTTTCGACGGAAGAGGTGACGGAGGAGCCGAGGGGGAGGGCGAGTTGGTTGGTGGGGATGGTGTTGATTTCGGGGTTGCCGATGGTGTTGGTGCCGAACCAGTCCGGGTGTTGGGAGATGAGGGTGAGGGTGCGGGTCGGGAATTTGACGATGATGCGGGGGATGTAGTGATAAAAAAAGAATCCGCCTGGTGTTTCTGCCTGTCCGCCGAGGACGATCGTGCTGTTGTCGTTGGCGATGGTGAGGTCGTTGGTGGAATCCCAAACGCCGTCGCCGTTGAGGTCAAGGAAAGGGAGCTTGTAGATGCTGAGGGTGCCGTTTTGTCGGTAGTTAGCGCTTTGTTGGGAGGCTTTCCATACGTCGTAATAAGGCAAAGGAATTGGGTAATGATTCAGTCTAATATCACCATTCGTTAGAATGTCTGGGTACCAGCCATCTGCAACTTCACTTGGTGGTTTTGGTTGTATTCCATATTCAAACATTCCGGCTGCAGTGAGGTCGGCGGCGGAGGCGTAGTTGGTGTGGAGGTTCGGGTTGCTGTCGTAAATTTGGTTCGCCAGGTCTTCGAAAAAGAGGGTGTAGCTGTCGTAGACAGCGCCGTTGTTGGTGTTGGCGATAATCGTATCAGATAGAATCTTTTCAGTATTTGAGAAATGGTCCCAGCCGTGTGTCAGTTGGGCGCTTGCTGGAGAGATAATCCAAAGCGCGCAGAGGAGGGTGAGGAGGGGACGGGTAGGGCGAGCTTTCCAAGCGAGCCGGGGCCGAGCGCGTTGCGAGGTTTTCCACCGTGGCTCCCTCGGAGAGGTCGCCCTACCGATTGGGCTGAAGGGTTTCATGAAGAATCGTTAATCAACCGGGAAACGGGCTTTGAGGCGGCGGTGGGGGGTGTTGGTGTCGTAGATGTAGGTGTCGACGGAGGAGGTGACGGGGGAGCCGAGGGGGAGGGCGAGTTGGTTGGTGGGGATGGTGTTGATTTCGGGGTTGCCGATGGTGTTGGTGCCGAACCAGTCAGAATATTTTGAGTTTATTTGAACCTCTTTAGTAGGTTCTACAGGTTTAACTACAATAATTCTTGGAATAATATCACCAACATAACCTCCACCTCCTGAGGTATATCCTCTTCCACCTAACACCATAGTGCTGTTGTCGTTGGCGATGGTGAGGTCGTTGGTGGAATCCCAGACGCCGTCGCCGTTGAGGTCAAGGAAGGGGAGTTTGTAGATGCTGAGGGTGCCGTTTTGTCGGTAGTTAGGGCTTTGCTGAGATGCTTTCCATTTGTCGTAACCAAAATCTCCATGAAGCAATTTAATGTTACCATTTGTTTGAATCTCTGGAAACCATTCATTTGCAACTTCACTTGGTGGTTTTGGTCGTACCGTATATTCAAACATTCCGGCTGCGATGAGGTCAGCGGAGGAGGCGTAGTTGGTGTGGAGGTTTGGATTGCTGTCGTAGATTTGGTTGGCGAGGTCTTCGAAAAAGAGGGTGTAGCTGTCGTAGATCGCGCCGTTGTTGGTGTTGGCGATAATTAGGTCATCTAAAACTGCAGTAGGAGTGCCAATATTGTTCCAGCCGTGTGTCAGTTGGGCGTGGGCGGGGGAGATAATCCAAAGCGCGCAGAGGAGGATTGGGAGGGCGGATTTCATGGGCTAGGGGGCGACATGGATGTCGCCCGTACCTGCAATTCGGGCCCGATAGAAGGTGGCGGGGTTGGTGGGGGGGAGGGGGGTGGTCCAGTTGGTGCCGGTGCCGGGGGCGTTGGTGAGGGGTTGCCAGGTGGCGGGGGTGAGGGTGGGGGTGTGGTCTATGGCGTAGGTGCGGTTGGTGGAGGTGGGGTTGAGGGTGAGGGTGGCGGTGTTTTCGTCGAGATGGGCGGTGAGGGGCGGAAAGTGGCTGGCGGCGTTGGTGGGGTCGGTGTCGGCGATGTATTCCTGCCAGGTGGGGTAGCCGTCGGCGTCGGGGTCGGCGGCATCGGCGGTTTCGAAGTCGTTGGTGATGTCGTGTTGGGCGAGCCAGTAGAGGGGGGTTCCGCGGGTGGTGCGTTGCGGCGCGAAGGTGGCGGAGAGGGAGCGGGGTTCGTCGGCGGGGAAGGTGAGGGTGTCGCCGTTGGTGGTGGCGAGGGCTGTGTCGCCGGACCAGTGGTCGAGTTGGTAGTAGGGATCGGCGACGGCGTGGAGGGTGACGGTTCCGTTTTCGTCGTACCAGTCGGCGCCGGTGACGACGCCGTAGGTGGAGGAGGTGGCGTCAATGTAGTATTGCGGTTGCCAGGTGACGGTGAGGGTGACGTCGTTGGTGAGGGCGGGGATGGTGTGGGTGGTGCGGTCGGCGGCGGAGGTATAGACTGTAGACAGTAGACCGTAGACGGTAGACCAGAAGAGAATGAGGAAACCTGAAGGCTGAAACCTGAAACCGGAGAGATTTCGAATTTCGGATGTTGAATTTCGAATTTGTTTTTCACCATGAAATGCATCCCGATTTGCTCCGCAATCGGGACAGGTTCGGACGCGAAGAAGTAAACGGTGAAGGCGCATTACGGCGCGATTTCATAGCGCGGGGGCGGGGTTGGCAAGGAGAAATTTGGGGTGGTGTATGGTGTTTCAGTGGGGCTCTGTGAGTTCTGCTGTAGCCGCCTTCGTTGAAGGCGGCTTTCTTTTCCGCGGTCAGCGCCCGCGGCTACAGCGCCCGGGTTGGGGCGATTTTTTCCTGCGGTCAGTGCCCGCGGCTACAGATGCGTGGCGAGGGCGCCACGCGCAGCACGCGAGGGCGCGTGCGCTCCCCAGAGAATGTCGTCACGTCCATCCCGGCAATCCTGTTATCCCGTCCAAAAATCTTTACGCCAGTCAGCCCGAGCTGCGGCCG
>JBDHQM010000014.1:0-56409 GCA_039807095.1 Kiritimatiellia bacterium | reverse complement strand
AGGGGCGCGACTGCCGCCGTCGCCGTCTATCAGCACAGGATTATTGTTTCAATCCACGCGCCCGCGAGGGGCGCGACTCGCCACTTTTTCACACGGAGGCAGCATGGCGAAGTTTCAATCCACGCGCCCGCGAGGGGCGCGACCTACACGCAGCAGGTGGCTAATGCCATCACGACGTTTCAATCCACGCGCCCGCGAGGGGCGCGACCAACCCCGATCCAACAAAAGCCACAAGCGGTGAGTTTCAATCCACGCGCCCGCGAGGGGCGCGACGTTGAACCGCACCATTGGAAGCCGCGTTGCGCGTGTTTCAATCCACGCGCCCGCGAGGGGCGCGACCTGCCGTGATACACTTCCCGCATCCTATGTTCAGTTTCAATCCACGCGCCCGCGAGGGGCGCGACCAGCGTTTGTGCCGATGCCGCCGAGACCAGCAAGTTTCAATCCACGCGCCCGCGAGGGGCGCGACGCGCGTCACTGAGGTGACGATCTACGCGCTGCAAGTTTCAATCCACGCGCCCGCGAGGGGCGCGACCCGCGCCGTGGTTCGCGACACGCTCGCTCGCGTAGTTTCAATCCACGCGCCCGCGAGGGGCGCGACGTGACGGTTTCCATCGGTAGAGCGTGCGTGCGGGTTTCAATCCACGCGCCCGCGAGGGGCGCGACTTGAGGCTGAAACTACCGATGCTCTATCTGCGCGGTTTCAATCCACGCGCCCGCGAGGGGCGCGACCCATTCCCACGCTTCGCGCACGCGGCGATTGATGTTTCAATCCACGCGCCCGCGAGGGGCGCGACAAAAATCCGGCCAAAATTAGCGCGCGCAATAACGTTTCAATCCACGCGCCCGCGAGGGGCGCGACAATCAATTTCTTCATCTTCTTCTCTCCTCGCTCTGTTTCAATCCACGCGCCCGCGAGGGGCGCGACCTGCCACCGGGCGAGCGATGGGGCGCCAAATCGCGTTTCAATCCACGCGCCCGCGAGGGGCGCGACTTCTAACCATATCCGGGTTGCGCTGTTCGTCAAAGTTTCAATCCACGCGCCCGCGAGGGGCGCGACCCCCGCCGCGCTCGCAATTCTAAACAACCGCGCGGTTTCAATCCACGCGCCCGCGAGGGGCGCGACCACCCTTTCCAAATTCTTTCACAACACCGCCAACAGTTTCAATCCACGCGCCCGCGAGGGGCGCGACCGGCGCGCGCTCTTGATCCGTTATTTGATGCTCCCGTTTCAATCCACGCGCCCGCGAGGGGCGCGACTTTCGGAGTGAGCGCGGGCGCAGGATTCACAAGGTGTTTCAATCCACGCGCCCGCGAGGGGCGCGACTTTACTCCGCCAGCGCCTTGACGGGGGCCATACTGGTTTCAATCCACGCGCCCGCGAGGGGCGCGACTGCAATAACATAAGTGCTTATCTGGCATGACGCGACATCGAAGTTTCCGCGAACCCCGTCTCGCTCTATTCATTTTTCAAAGAACATTCTCACACACAGCTCGGAACGTGCTGTTTTTCAAGCACTTGCCCTGAGCGCGAACTGCCCCGTGCTTTTATGTGCGCTGCCGGTTCGCGCTATCAGACAACCAGAGGATCATTTCGCAAATCCAACGTCGGTTTTGCGCCGAAATGTTCGACGCGGCGCTGCCACTGCGATCCCAAAAAATAATACCGAAGACTGTCGGTCTCGGGATCCACGATACGTTCCAGTTTTGCGCGCAGAGCGGCCCACTGAGCAGGATCAATATCGCATTCGAACACGGAGTTCTGCACCCGCTGTCCAAAATCCAGGCAGGTTTTTGCCACACGGCGCAAACGAGACTGTCCACGTTTATCCACCGTAGAAACGTCGTAGCTAACTAGCACCATCATACGCTCAGACCTCGTCTACCTGTTTTCGCATCATTTCCAGAAAAATGGCGGATACCCATCAATGTCACCGCGCAGGTGTCGGGCCAACAAAAGCGCCTGTGCATAGAACAACATTCCTATCGGCATCGTTTCATTTAAAAACGGATGCTTCACTTCTTCCTGTTTTCTCTTTTGATACGCCACGAGCAGGGTTTTACGTCCGTCATCCGACATCTCCACTGCTCCAGATTCCGTCTTCTTGAAGTCTCGCGCCTGTAGCTGTTTCAAGTTGACCAAGGACAGCACAAGGCGATCCGCGAAATAGGGACGAAATTCCTCCATGAGGTCCAAAGCCAAGCTCGGGCGACCCGATCGGTCCCGGTGCAGGAATCCGACCTGTGGGTCCAGCCCCACTGCTTCTAATGCGCCGACACAGTCGTGAGCCAGCAGGGTGTACGTAAACGACAGAAGCGCATTCATGTTGTCGAGCGGAGGGCGCCGATTGCGTTCCCGCAGAAAGAACGCATCTTTCTGGGCCGTGATGAGGTGATCAAAGACCCCAAAATACTCTCGTCCGGCATCGCCCTCTTTACCTCGCAGGCGATCTAGGCTGTCACATGCCATGATCTCGCTTAGCATCCGTTCCAAGCGCACGACCGATGGTGCAAGCGCCTCAACCGCCGGTTTATCGCCATGATCGCGCAATGCGCGCTGTAACACCGTTCGCGCATTGGCGATTTTCGCAAGCACAACTGTTCGGGCGAGAACCAGCGTCGCCTCTTCATTGTCTGCTCGCCGATACTGCTCTCGCCGCAGCATAACATTACCGGAGACTGGCCCGTGAACGCGGGCAAGAAAGCGTCCGTGTTCAGACAGCATGCTGACAGACACGCCATGCTCTGCACAATGGCCAAGAAGAAACGGGCTGCAAGCGACATTCCCGAAGCAGACAACTCCGCCTAACGTGTGGATCGGAATACGAAGCTTGACTTCGCGCTCAACGGACACCACCACAGACTCCCCCTCTTTGTTGAGGTAGGCACCCTGCGTAGTGACAAAGAGTGTATTAAGAAACTTTTTCATTCTCAGCGCAGCCTATCCACTAGAAATCATCGAATTCAGGTAATTTGAGATCGTTTTACGCAATTTAGGCTGACACTGCTCAATCAGGGAGCAGGAGTCGCATTTTTTCTCATAAATCGCAGGTGGAGTAATTCCGCGACTGACCAATTCATGCAGGCGGGCAGCTGTCCTTACGGTCAACAGGCGCAAGTCTTCACTGAAAAGCACATCTGTTCTGCGCTTGGGCTGGCCATAAAACAGTGCGCCACCGGGAATATCCAGTTCCAGCATTTCCTCCAGGCACATTGCCTGCGCGCAGAGCTGAACCTCATCGCATCGGTTAGCTTTGGGCTTGCCGCGCTTATACTCCACTGGAAACGGCGGAGCATTTTCGGGAAACTCCACAACATCTGCCTGCCCAATCAATCCGAGCCGCAGTGAGCGTATCCGTAAACCGCGCGCGATTCGGACACCTCCCCGCGACTCTGATTCTCCATCGTGTGCCCGATCGTGCATGATGCGCCCTTCAGCAGTGAGTCTATTCTCGGTCCAGATGTGCTCGATATGAATCAAGGCACACTGGCGCTCGCAGAACATCAAGTGCTGCAAGGCAGATAAAGGCAAGAGATCAGCCTCCGCATACATAGCGTCTCCCGTCAACACGAAGCGAAGCGTAGTCAGACGGGCGCCTCATTTCCTTAGCGCGGTTTGCCCAGCTTTTCATTGAGGATTGCCTCCAGCCGATTTTTCTCGTGAAAATAAATCGAGATTAATCGCTTGCCGGTCTGCTGATAGAGCTGCTGCTTTTTGAGCATCCCGATTTTATAGTCCGCCGTATCCATCCCCCAGTATTCGATATAGACATCGAGTTCCGGCAGGTAGAAGTCGGGACGAATGGCATAGCCGTCTATAATGCGAAAGCGCTCATCGTAGCGGTAGGCGATATGCTGCGCTCGCAGATAGTCAGCGATGCGCCGCTCTCCATCCGATTGTACGAGTGTGCCGTCTCGCGTTCGGATAGTTTTATTCAATTCAATCCGCATATCATAATTGCGGCGTTCGATGAAAACTTCATCGAAGCAGCGATCGCAATACACTCGCTGGAAGGCACGCTGGCTCCGCGCAAATTCATCGGGGTGGACCTGCACGGCACAGCGCTGGCAAAGTTGAACCGCTTGCTCCTCTGCGATGCGCATTGCTTCGCGAATGATTTCAGTCGCTTTGACTGCGTCGTGCTGGTTGTACTCTCTCTCTGTTGGATTTGCCGCAATATCTGCAAGCTCCGGCAGTGCGTCGCGCGCAGATGCTCCATATGCAGACAGCGCCTTGATCGCATATTGCCGCACCTGCGGGTGCGAATCGCCAAGACACGTCCGCAAAGCGGGAACCGCCTCTTCGGCTTCAACCAATCCTGCTAATTTCCCGACCGCCGACACAGCCAGCCGACGCACTCCCGATGAAGGCTTGCGCATAAGATCAAGGAGTTCCGGCAATGCTGCCGGATCCCCAGCCCGCCCGAGCGAAACCGCCCGTTCAGACATGACCTTTTCCAACGCTCGATCCATGAGCTAGAGCAGATTTTTTTCTGTCAGAACCGCTACGCCTGCAGGCATATCCGTTTCATCAATCACAATCTCGTAGTCATGAATCGAACGAGGCGGCTTATTTTCATCCTTCCGCTTAACCTGCACGCGCTCAAACAACTTGTGCGCCGGAGCATTGCCAAGTGCCGAGTCATGTTTGAAGACAACCAGCTTCTGGGTCGCCATCAACCCACGCGCAGCGGAGCGGTCATGCTCGAACATGTTGATTAAAGCATCCCAGAGCAGCGCGAGGTCGTCTTCCGTAAATTTCGTCTGATTTGCCAAATGTGCAGAAATGAAACCATGCGCGACATAAAGACCATACGGCACGGTGTTTTTCCGCCCCATCGTTCGATTATCGCCACCTTGCTTTTCAGCGTCCGCTTCCGTCGCCACCGCCATGCGCGTAATGGAATGTTCAAGAGAAACGATAGGATCAACGGACCGGCCAAAAGTCATCTGCACCGGACCACGAACTTGGCCGGCATTAGCACCCGTCGAAAGGACAGCACCAAAAGTCCGGATATCGAAGAATTTTGCGCACATTTGATCTCTGGCCTTGCTGACTTCGCTACCCTGTCCAACGCCGGGATTGTTGCGCTTTTTGCCATCTGAAGGATCAGCAGGCGGTTTTGCCAGATCAATTTCCAGCTCTTTGTATGCGCCTTCGATCGCTTGATTCAACACCGCCTTCTCTTTAACGAAAATATCATAGCCTGCCTGTCCATTCTTGGTTAGCAGTGCAAAGTTCCTTACTTTTCGTTTGAGGCAAACGTCTGTAATCAGGCCACACCCCGTTTCCGCATCCACTCGCGGAAGGTTTCCGGCATCCGGGTCGCCATTTGGATTTCCGTCCTGCACGTCAAACAACAGGACAAAGTCATAACGATTCGTAATTGGGTCACTCATGTTTATTCTCCTTTGACTGGGTTGGCTTCAGTTTTCTTTGTGTAGAAGTCATGCATCTGGTGGTAATAACCAATGGCAAAACGGCCTTGGTCCTCAAGGGAAAGGTGATTTGGAAAATCATTAAAGCCACTTACGATCTCGCCAAGCAAACGCTCAAAATAGATACGTCTGCCCGTGTTCTCCAACTTGGCAAGATGGTGGTTCTTCAAGCGCATCAAATTGCCGAACACGGTCACAGGCGTGCTGGATGCTGCGCCGTAAAATTTGTCTCGAATAGTGGCGTTAATGCCAGGGCTGGCTTCAGACTGTAGCTTTTCCAGCAAGGCAAACAGTCGGCCAAGCCGGTATCCGACATTCATATTGTTTATATCCAGACTCACTTGCAGTTCCTCCGTCTTTACTGTCTTTTTAAATCTGCTCGCTCGGTTGATACAGGCTTTGATGAGCGCCGCGCGCGGATACGACAACTCGTGATCGGCACGGATACGACGAACAGCCGCTTGTAACAGTGATTGCGGATAGGGCCGCCCCTCAAGGATTGCACGCATCGCATCTCCAGCCAGGTTGGGTGGAATATTCTCCGATTTGCCCAGTGCGGCGGTCGAAACGAGGAGCCGAAAAAGAGAGAGCGTAGAAGGTTCTCGCGGTCCATGAGCAATTCGGATGTCTTCGAAATGCTGACAAAAGCGAGCAGCCATATTAGGGATTGTGTCTGTAATCCAGAAGCGGACGGCGATACGCGATGCATTGGGAGACAAGCCAAGGACATAAAAGCACGTGGCTCCCTCTTCTTTGGCAAGTGCGCCTGTTTGAACCGAGCGAAAAAGAGCCTCGACGGCTCGTGTTCCTCTATCTGGATCATCCTTGGGTGGTTCGCCGAAAAAATCAGCTACCTCGGTTTCAAATGGTGACTCATGCGAAGACCAAAACACCGTGGAGGCATCCCCAACTTGCATTCGCTGCCGCGAGTCTTTGCTCAAGAGGTGATTCAAAGCCGTGGTGTAGGCAAAGGCAGCAGATTTGCCCACGGGTGCATTGGCACCCTGCGATTTACCAAAAGAACAGAATGCCTCTAGGTTAAACGAGGCGATGTTCGCACCGCTGCTTTGCGCACCCCACACCCCTTTAATTGCCGTGTGCAGTCGTTCTACCGCATCTTTTTCACCGGTCGCCAAACAGAATTCCGAGCCTTTTCCATCTACGCTTGCTGCAATTGCCGCTTGGACCGCGGGACGCTCAACGATTAAGCCCGCTTGACCCGCCAACTGAAAGGAAACATTCGCACCGGTCTTTTTTAATTCAGTCCAAGGTTCGCCAAACGCATCCATGCGTTGGATTATGTCCGGAAGCGAAAGAAATGCTTTTACCGCAGCTAATCCTTGATCGCCAGTAACCGGCAATTCTTCGACCCGCTTTCGGAACGCCGCATGTTGTTCTTTAACTCTGTCGGGCTTTCCCTTCAGGACCTCGCCAAAAACATATTCAGGATTGTCCCACAGAAGATTCGCAGCAATATTTACGGACTTCTTAACCGCTTGAGGCACCATGAAGCACTTCGCTCTTCGAGATTTTCCTGTTCCTTCGTACGTGGGTGTTAGAGCAACGGGCGTGCCGTCAAGATTCAGTGTGAGAACGAATGGGATCTCTTTAGACTCGAAACCAGGCCGTGGCAAATCGGTCTTGCGGTCATAGTATTCTTTCAACGCTTGTAGGATCATCCGCGCACCTCCACCGCGTTGCGATCCGTGATAATCACGCCGTCTTTCATCTCGGCCCTGAAGAATTGTGGTTTGATATCTGCTGCATCGGTGTAATCGAGGTCATAGAGCATCCAGCCCAAGTCGCGGTTTTCTTTAATCGGTGCAGCCAGTTCCTCACTTGGTTCCACCAGACGAAAGGCAGCGGAGAACTCGCGACAGCCGAAATAGGGTTGATTGAAGCATTGTCCCTTCTTCGCTCTGCGTTCAAATATCGCCGCATATTTTGCTGGCGTTTCATCTTTGCGAAGCTCTGCAGCATCTTCGGCGTCCACAAGATAATCAGGAACCGGATTGACGACTGTGCCACGTCGCTCTGGCGGGATGAACTCGAATTCGGCAAACAACCGATATTTTACATCTCGCAAAAACAAGCCGGCACGCTGCTGACGATTATCCTCAATCAATATCCCGCTGGATCGAGGTGAAGCAACCTTCCCCACTTCGTTTCTTCGCACGGAAATCCACCGGATTGGCTCCAACACCTCAATGCGTTTGATGTGCCACTTGATTGCAGGTTTCCATAAAATGGCATCAAAGATTGCTCTTGCGGCAGAGGGCGTTATCACGTCGTAGCTCACACGTTCGACCTTCATTTCGGGTCGCGTAAAGCACGCGTACGGCCCGCTGACTTCCAAACAAAAACCTCTCACTGGAGTCCTCCCATGCTGCTCAAAAAATCTGCTCTTCGACCGTGAACCCTTCACCAAACAGGTCTAGACCTGTGATCCTATCGTATTTGCCAATCCATAGCCAGAAATCTGGCTGTATTTCTTCGATCAAGCCGCGGGCATGGAACGCCCGCACATGTCGTCGAGGTAAATTTACGCAATTGCGCTGGAGTGCGCGCATATTCTCGCGAGTTGGGCCGATACAGCGCAATTCGTTCAACAACGAGTCGTTATCACCCCATCTCACCAGCACAGCCTGTTGTGCGTCGTCTATCATGCGGAATTCACGGGCAGCCGTTCGGAAGGAAACATGCGGGAAATCACGCACTAGATCGTGATTGAATATAATTTTAGAGCCCGGACGCCCAGTTGTGGCGTTCAATTTGGCATAATAGTTTTCGAAATACCGTGTGTACGACGTGGGCTCCTGCGGATCAAATCCGGGGATCGCAGGCATTTCTCGCATGGTGTCTTCGCCTTTACGCAAGAGTCCCGGCGGGGCTGGGTTTGGCGGAATAAAGACCTGCACCCCTCCGAGCCGACCAGAGGCGTTCAGTTTCCCTTCGCGATTGCAGCGACCGGCGGCTTGAGCGATTGAATCGAGCCCCGCCAAAGCCCGATAGACGACGGGGAAGTCAATATCCACCCCCGCCTCGACCAGTTGAGTGCTGATCACCCGACAAGGTGCGCCAGCCATCAGTCGGCGCTTAATTTCCGAGATAACTTCCGACCGATGCGCACCACACATCAAAGCAGAGAGATGGATCGCACCTTCCGGCATGAGCGAAAATAATTCATAGCAGTCACGACGTGTATTCACAATGCACAGCACTTGCTCGTGTGCTGAAAGTTTCCTCGCTAAATCTTCCCATGCCGTTCGCGCCTGCCAATCAGTTGGAAGGTTGATTTTCGTCCGCTGCAAACGGGCATAGAGATTCAATCCGTTCGGAATAATTTCACGCGCCGGCAGAAGTTTTGGCAAAGCGGGCTGTGTTGCCGTGGCGAGAACAAGCGTGACTCCAAAGCAAGACACCAAATGATTGATTGCATCCACACAGGGCGTCAACAATTCTGGAGGCAACATTTGCGCTTCGTCGAGTATGACTACGCTATTCGCTATGTTATGCAGCTTGCGGGCTGAACTTGTTTTAGCAGCATAAAGAGATTCAAAGAACTGAACGCTGGTCGTGATAATGACTGGAGCATCCCAATTCTCCGCCGCCATTTCAGCCCGCTGCGTACTTCGTTCCGGATCCAGATTGCTGTGATGTTCAACAATATTCTCCGGCCCGAATATCCCCCCCAGTGTCTTAGCCGTCTGCTCGATGATGCTGGTGTATGGAATCACATAGATGATGCGTCGCTTGCCATGCCGAAGAGCGTGACGCATCGCGAAGGCCATTGCTGAGAGCGTCTTTCCGCCCCCAGTCGGGACAGTGAGTGAGAACAGCCCGGGAGTATTCTCCGCCGCGGCTTCACATGCTTGTCGAATTTCCGCCCGGATGGTGTTGACCTCGGACGCTACAGCTTTACGTTCCAGTTCTTCCAACGCTTGGAAAAGTTTCGGAGCGAGCGTTCCAATCGTTGGAAAATCACCCCGCGAGGCAAATTTTTCCGGCTCGCAAAAACTCTCGGTATCCAGCCGGTCAGCATCTATCAGACAAGAGAACAGCATTCGCATCCAGAAATGGGCATTATCCTGCGCTACATAGACTGGTCTGGTTAATGAACGCAGATTTGCTCTCACGGCGCCGGCATGCTTGGAAATCGTCGCCAGATTCTGGCGACCTTCTTCGAGCCGGATGGACAAGGCAGCATTACCCGTTTCTCCAGCATCCCAATCCGGCAGGCCAGCATGATGGCCGGCTAGCACGTATGCGAGAATTTTGCCAGGCAAACCGAGCTGATCTTGTGCATACGCGGCTCCAGCGCTTGCATGATTAGAGACACTGCCATCGGCATCATAATCAGCATCGTCCAGATCATTTTGCCTCAGCAGATAACTCTGGAATGCATTTGTTGCTTTACCCAGATCATGAAGCCACCCCGCATTCCATGCCCAATCCGAAGAGTGAAAAGCTTCGGCAAATGTAGCAGCCATCGTGGCCACTTGCCTGAGATGGTCGTCTAGTTTCTGCCACTTTTCTTGCGGGTCATCCCGCAGGCTATGCGCGTAATAATCTGGCACCTTACCCCCCCTTCTCCAAATCAGCCCGCCGATTCTCGGGATCAGCGTAGGATTAGAATCGGGTAGAGCGTGGCAACGGGTCAAGCCCCGAACGCGCGTGTCGCCTCTCTTCGCAGTTTGCGGCTACGCTGCAGCTACGCGCCGAAAATCTAAACATTGCCACGGGCGGGGGTGGCGATAGACTGATGCGATGGGTTGAATGCACATGGTGAATGATCCGGCGCGTATTTTGATTGTGGAGGATGAGCAGGCGATTCAATTGCTGCTCCGGCGCGTGGTTGAATTGATGGGGCACACGGCGTTTGTGGCGGGCGACGGGGCGAGTGCGCTGGCACTGGCGAATCAGCATTCTCCGCAACTGATCATTTCCGACTTGAGTCTGCCGGGTTCGCTGCATGGCGTCGAGTTGGTGCAGGCGTTGCACACGGCGCATCCGACGTGTCCGATCATTGTGACGACGGGCGATATGTCACCGGCGCGAATCGCCGCGCTTTCGGCGGCGGGTGTCAACGATGTGTTGAGCAAGCCGTTCGATATTCCGGTGGCGCGGGCGTTGATTTCTTCACGCTTGAGTGGCGGCTGACGATTCCTGCGCCCGGCGCTCCGCCTCTTTTGCTTCAAACGCATCGGCGATGAGCACGCGGATTTCGTTCTCGTCTTTCGCGTGGGCAAGCACGGTGACTTGGTCCCATCCGCAAAGTTGACTGGAGCCCTTCGGCACGACGACGTCGTTCTCGCGCGTGATGAGGGTGATGACGGTGCCGGGCGGAAGACGCAGTTCGCCAATCAGCGGGCCGGGGGCGCCTTTGGGGTCGGGCATATCAATGACGAAGAGATCGAGATCGCTCTCGGTCATGGTGATCAATTCCAGACTGCACGGCGGCGCGGGGCGCGCTGGGACGGCGAGTTTGAGTATTCGCGCGATGACGCCGAGGGTGGAGCCTTGCACCAGCACGGAGAGAAGAACGGTGAAGAAAACCAGGTTGAAGATGATCTGCCCGTTCTCCATGCCCGCTGCACTTGGATAGATCGCGAGGACGATGGGAACCGCGCCGCGCAACCCGGCCCAGGCGATGAAGGTTTTGTTCCGCCAGCCCAGACGCATACCGATAGTGCCAAGCCAAACGGCAAGCGGCCGGGAAAGGAAGGTCAGCACGAGAAACAGGATCAGCCCTTTTTGCCAGAGATGCGCCCACTGATGAGGGAAAACAAGGAGTCCCATCAGAGTGAACATGCCGATGTTGGCGATTGCCGAGAGGCCGCCGAGGAAGTTTGTCACCCCCTGTTTGTGTACGAAGGGGCTGTTTCCCATCACATAGCCCGCGATGAAGACGGCGAGCATACCGCTGGCGCCGAGAATCTCCGCAACGCCATAAATCAGGAGAATCAGGCCGAGGGATAGCACGTAATAATGCCCGCGCTCCTGCGGCTGCAGCGTGTTGAACATCCACAGCGAGGCTTTAGCCAACAACCAGCCGATGACCGGCGCAGCGGTGAACTTCCAAATGAACGTCACCACAACCATGGTCCACTGCGCAGAGCCGGATTGCAGCGTTTCGATCGCGACGACGGTCAACAGAATGGCCATCGGGTCGTTCGCGGCGCTCTCGATTTCGACCGTCGCGGAAAGTTTCGGCGGCAGCGGCTGGCGACGCAAAATAGAAAAGATGGCTGCCGCATCGGTTGAGGAAATGATCACGGCCAGCAGGAGTGATTCTTCCAAGCCCCACTTCAGTCCATAGTGAAGCGTCAGAAATGTGAAGAGGGCCGTGAGAATGACGCCCCACGTTGCCAGGCCGCCCGCAGGCAGTGCGACGGCACGAAATTGTCGCTGCTGGGTGTGAAAGCCGCCGTTGAACAGGATGAAAACAAGCGCAAGGTTCGCGGCGCGATTTGTCAGCGGAACATTGCCGAAATCCCACAGACCGAGGACATCGCTCCCGAAGAGGATACCTGCTCCGAGTGCAACCAGGATGACGGGCACACTCCAGCGATCAAGCCAGACAGCAGCCAGCACAACCGCAATCAACAGAAGCGGCCCGATCGTATAGATAATGTCCATCGCCCTTTTCTGTACTTACTCGGAAATGGCGACACAAGGAGAAAGCTCGAAAAGCGCGCAACTTGTGCGGAATCAGTCGAGACTGTAGCGTCCGGGGGCAATGATGCTGTTCGGATCGAGCGCACGTTTGATCGCGCGCGCAGTCTCCCAGAACGGAGCTCCCGCCTGAACAACATGTTTCATCTGATGCACGCCCACGCGATACGCGCGATAGCCCTGTCTTGCGAGGGAGTCGAGCATCTCATCCGCAAACGCCTGCGCCGACTCGACGCGATCCGGCTGCGTGCGCGGGAAGGACAGGGAGAGCACCAACTCAAGGCAGCGCTCGTCTATGATGTTGAACGTCATCGCGGGCTTGAATCCGCGCGCCGCTGCGCGCTGCTCTGCCTCCGCTGCAACCGCACCTGCAATCGCGCCATCGAGCGGGAAAAGCGGGAGGACATAGAGATATCCCGCATCGCTCAAATCCGGATTCGGAACCGGCCCGGAGGGCGGTTCGAGTCCGGCGCCCCAATGCAGTGCGCGCAGCGGTTCATCCGTCGGGACGCCCTGCGAAAGGCCATAAACAGGCTTAATTGCGCGCAACACAAGGGCCTTCCGGCGCGCGGCGGGAAGGAAGGAAAAGAACTTCAGCAATCGCTCCGCCTTCACAAGCAGTGCATCGTCCAACACTGAGACAGCGGCCAAGCCGCGCAAGGCCTTGCGGATGGTCCGGATCGCATACCGCACCTCTTCGCGCTCGCCCGCCACGCTGCACACGGCGCTCCACGGGCCGAACCCCTCCGCGCTCACAAGCGCCTCCGCCCGCTCTCGGGTTCGCCCGGGACCGAGTTGCTCATAGACAAGCGGGGCAACGGTATCGAACGTCCGGTTCCGGTTGCCGATGTGCGTCACCATCCGGATCACCTCGCGGCGCCGCAGATCGCCGAGCGCGTTCACCAGCTCGGGAAGCCGCGCGGCGTCGTTGATTTTTGCGATCACAGAGCAGCGATAGGGTTGTTGCGGAAGCAGTTCAATGCCGGCTGCGGTCACAATCCCGAAGTTCGATTGATAGAACAATCCATCGAGACCCGGCCCCACCCCGTGTTTGTAAATATGCGTCAGGGCGGAGGCGGATTCATCGCCAAATCCTGTCCGCATAAGCTCGCCGTTTCCCAACACCACTTCGAGGCCCGAGAGCGTACCCGCCCGACTCGAAAAGTAACCAATGCCCCGCTCCAGCGCGTTGCCCAGCAGGCTCGTGCCGCAGCCCGCGCCGATTACGTTGATCATCAAAGGCAATTTATGCTGCACAATATATTCATGCAGTTGTTGCTGCGTCACGCCGGGCTCGACGATGGCGTAGCGATGGCGCGCGTTCACCTCGCGAATGCGGTTCATCCGCGAAAGATCCACCAGACACGCGCCATCACGCACCGGAAGACGCGAGCCGAGCCCCCAGTTGCAGCCGCGACTGAACGGATAGAGCGCAACGCGATGCCGGTTGGCCGCGTGCACGAGGCGCTGCACTTCATCGGTGGAACCCGGAGAAACAATTGCGGCAACCTGCCGCTTGATTCCGGTGACATTCGCCTCGACCGCCGCACGCGATTCCGCGCTGGATTGAAAATGAGCCGCGCCGACGATCGCCGTGAATTCAGCGCGCCAATCAGAAGAAGAAGCCTGCGTCATGCTCGCAAGAGTCGGCAGACAGCGCCCCGCTGTCCAGCCCGAACACGCGCGCGCATCCGGTCAAGCGTCCGGAGTCCCCTCATACACGGGAAGGCTGATCGTCATTTTCGTCCCCTTCCCTTCCGCGCTTTCGACGCTGATCATCCCGCCGTGATCTTCAATGATGCGGCGCGTAATGAAGAGGCCGAGTCCCGTCCCCTTCTTCATCGCCGCCTTGGTCGAGAAATCCGGCTTGAACAGGTTCGGAAGATCAACCGCTGCAATGCCACTGCCGTTGTCGAGCACTTCAATTTGATACTGATCGCGCAGCCGTGCGCCGGAAATGGCAACGTAACCGTTCTCGGCAGGCAGCGCATCGAATGCATTGACGACGATGTTCTGCAGCGCGCGGCTCAACTGAACGGCATCGCCCAGCACACAGGCTTCGCAGTTCTCGACCGCAACCCGCAACGCAGCACGGCGCGACATGGCCAGCATTCGCTGTGCATCCACCACGGATTCCAGAATGGAGGACGGCTGCATCGGTTTTGGTTCGCGGCGCTGCGGACGACTGATGTCCTGCCACGCCTCAACCAATTCGCGGCAGCGCTGAATATTCTGTTCGATCAGCGTGATATATTCTGTCGTCGCCTCCGGCGTGCCGTGTTGCGTCTCGCGCGCCCGGGTCAGGTCTTCTGCCAGAATCTGAACATAGCCCAACACCGCTGTGAGCGGGTTTCGCAAATCGTGCACCAGCTCCGCAGACGCCTGCCCCAGCGTGGCCATCAAGTGCTTCTGCTCCAGCTCTGTGCTCAACTGCCCATTCAGGCGCTGCAACTCGAGTTCTGTGGATGCGCGGCGGCGATTGACAACGCTGCGGCGCACGTTGGCGCGAATCACGTCCTGCATTTCGATGATGTCGAAAGGTTTCTTGAGATAGTCATTCGCACCGAGCCGCAGCGCTTCCTGTGCCGTCTCCAGCGCGCCGAATCCCGTCAACATGATTACGGCCACATGCGGATCCAGCGTGCGGATTTCGCGCAACCCTTCAATTCCGCTTTTCCCCGGCATCCGGATGTCCATCACAATCACATCCGGCTCCAGCTCTTTCAGAAGCGCCACGCCGCGATCCACAGAATCCACACACTGCACCGCGAACTCGTTCTTCAGCAATACACGCAGACTCTCGCGCGGCCCGAGCTCATCGTCTATCACCAATACTTTTGGCCGTTTGGCTGAGGCAATCATGACATCGCTCAGAGTTGAATCCCGTAGGTGATGACAACCAGGTGGGACGACAGATCATACGTTCCGTTCAACGCCGGATCCGGATTGCCCGATGCCGCGCGGTCATCAAAGATCGAATACGCATAGGCCATATCCACGCTGTGCCGCCCGCTCTGATAGCCCAATCCTGCGGAGAGCAGATGGCGATCCGCATCCGGCAACGTCGGCGCCAGCGTTGAAGACGGGATCGGCGACTCCATGAACTTGTATCCCGCGCGCGCAACCCATGCATCGCTCAATTTGTACGACGCGCTCGCGCCGTAGGTCCACGTGTCATCCCAATTCTGCGGAATCGCCGCCGCAGGCAGCAGCGCGTTATTGATGCCAATATCAATCGGCAGCGAGTCGAAGCGCGAGAACTCAATCCACTCAACATCCACACCGACCTGCAGGCGATCGTTCACCTGAATTCCATATCCGATGGAGGCAATCGCCGGGAACTCGATCTCGCTCGAGAAATCACTCTTCGGCGCGGCGAGCGCAGGCGAAGGAATGTTGCTGACCTTGAAATCGCCATCATAGTCCACCTTCACGCGGCTGCGATACGCAAGACCCAACGACTGGTTTTCCGCCAGTTTCACCTGTACGCCAACGTTCCACCCCCACCCGTCGCCATCGCCATCAAACTTCATCTTTCCGTCCGGCGCCGCCGGATTTCCCACAACCTGCGACCACGGCACAAACTGCTTCATCTCAAACGTAGAGCTGAACATGTCCACACCCGCGCCCACCGCCACGCGATCATTGATCCGGTAGGCCACCGTCGGATTCACATTCACCACCTGAAGTTCCGCGAGATACGGCGCGGAATAGCGCAGCACGCCGTCCTGCTTCCATTCCGTGGACTGCCCGAAAGGCGTCGTCACCCCCACGCCCATCACAAACTCATCCTGCGCGATCGGAAACGCAAAGAACGCATTGGGCAGCATCTTCCACGGATCGTCCGTTTTTGCCGAGCCCAGCGCGGATTCATAATCCGTCTTTGCATGAACCAGCGTCAGCGAGGCAACCACCTCCGGTTCCTTCGTATCCACCATGTTCGCCGGATTCACCGCAGCCGCAGCCGGCCCGCGAATCGCCGTCAGCTTGCCGCCATCGCGCGCTAATCCTTCAGCCGTCTCCGGCGGATTGCGAAACCCATTCGCCCAGCTCGCATCCGCGACCAACCCGATCGCCAATGCACCCACCCACACGAATCTCCATGCATACTTCGTCATTTGCTATCTCCTGGTTCCCTGTACCGCCTTTTCAGCACACCCCCAATTAGCAAACGCCGTGCCAACTCCCAAACACCCCTACACATCGCGGTGCTTCGCCTCGCACCACTGTATATTGTTAATTTCCCCCATTCTTCCGGCTAAATCGGAGCACTTATCGCGCACAAGTGCACAAATTTGTGCGCGCGTGTTTTCCTTCGTGCTATCGCGCGTTCTGTAAGTTATCCACACGCTTTCAACAGCCGCTCCCCGATCGAGGTATTGCCCTAACCCGCGTTGCGCCAAGCTGACAGAAAATATTATCGCCCCAAAATCGCACAATTTCCTTGCACGCGCACAAAATCGTACATTCAATATCGTTAAGCACAGATTTGAACAACGGGTGGCGGGAGTTTCGGACTGAGCGGATATGTTCCATGGGGACACGCTTGGTAACCTTTATATTATATGGCTGCACAAGATAGATCGCGCGTAGTCGTGACGGGGCTGGGCATTGTGGCGCCGAACGGAATCGGCAAGGATGCTTTCTGGAGCTCTTTATTGCGGGCCGAAAGCGGAATTGCCCGCATCACGCTGTTCGACGCTTCGAATCATCCTTGCCAGATCGCGGGCGAGGTCAAAAACTTTGACATCAACGCGATCCTCGGCCGACCGGGCTTCAGCAAGCGAAGATCGCGACAAGACCTGCTGGCAGCGGCTGCAGCACACCTCGCCTATCAGGACGCCGGACTCGACCCGGCAGCGCACAATGGCAGCACAATGGATATCTGCCTCGGCATCAGTTGCCCCGCCGTAGAACTGATCGAACAGGGATTCGAGCGACTGCAAAGTCACGGGCCCTGGCGAGTACCCGTCCACGTTGCAACATCGGGTCAACCTCATCATGCCGCCACATCCATCACCGACGCGATACCCGGTATACGCAAGGCGCACACGCATTCCTCCGCCTGCATTGCGGGCTCCGAAGCGCTCGCGGCGGGATTCGAACTCATCCGCACTGGCCGCGCGGATATCGTGATCGCAGGCGGCGCAGACGCGCCGATCAATGCGCTCACCTATGCCTGCATGGCGCAGTCCGGACTGCTCACGGGCAGACAGGTGGACCCACACCTCGCGAGCTGCCCGTTCGATGCCGAACACGATGCGGGCATCATTTCGGAAGGCGCCGCACTCGTTGTTCTCGAATCGAAAGAACACGCGCTCTATCGCGGCAAACAGCCTTACGCCGAGATTCTCTCCACAGCATTCTGTCAGGATTTCAGTGACGAAACCCCCTGCTCGGGCCTCGAAGTCGCCATGAACAGCGCGCTGCAAAACGCCTCGCTGATTCCTGACGACATCGAATACATCAACGCGCATGGACCCAGCCACCGGATACTGGACTGCGCCGAGGCGGCTGTGATCAAAAATGTCTTCGGCGCCCGCGCATACCAAATTCCCGTCAGCTCAATCAAAGGCGTGGTCGGCAACCCGCTCGCCGCAGCAGGCCCCATGCAGTTGGCTACAGCGATCATGGCGATGAACTCCGGCACCATTCCGCCCACAGCCAATCTCACCAATCCCGACCCGCTCTGCGATCTCGACTTCGTACCCGGCCAGCCGCGCCGCACGCGCGTTTCGACAGCGCTCGTCAATGTCCACGGGCTGGGCGGCGGCAATGCGTGCATCATCGTGAAGCAAATCTAAAATGCCGATTCTCCAAATCATACATCTATTGAGCGTAATCGCCGCCCTCTCGCTCGGCATTTTCGTATTTCTCAATAATCAGCGCCGGGCGTTGAACGTATTTTTCTTCGCCTTCTCGCTCATCATGACGGGCTGGCTCACCTGCCTCGGCATCGCGTTCTACACGACTGATAAACCGCTGATCGCAGCTGCCATCCGGATTTCCTCCATTCTGGGCGCCTTCGCGCCGTTCATGTTCAGCATGATGCGCAAATCTGTCATGCACCCGTCGCGGCGGTGGCCGCGCGTCTTGATCAACTCCAAGTGGGAAGCTGCCGCACCGATCGCCATCGCCGCACTCTCCTGCACAGCCTATTATCTTCGCGGCGTCACGATTCCGGCCCCCACCGAAACCGGCCGGCTGCCCGAACCCGTGTATGGATCGGGCATTGCGATCTACGCGATCTACTTCGCGCTCTACCTCGCATTTCTCGCCCGCGCGTTCTTCCAAAACAGCCGTTCGACGCGCGGTATTCAGCGAACCGAAATTCAGTTTCTCCTCTTCGGCGGATTCACCGGCATCATCGTGGCAGTCCTCGCAGCAGTGGTGGTCCCCCTCTTCACCGCGACCTCACAGAGCGTCCAATATGCGCCGCTCTCCGCCTTCTTCCTCATCGGCATCATTGCCTACGGCATCGCCACGCGACACATCATGGAGGTCGCCGACGTACTGCGCCGCGTCACTGCCTACGCCCTCCTGACAGGCTATCTTGTCGGACTTTATCTGCTCGCCTGGCTCGCGTTCCGCTGGGCGCTCGGTCCGCTACCCTGGCGCGATTTCGGCGCGCACCTCATCGCCGCGATCATCGTCGCATTCTCCATGGCGCCCGCACACGGCCGGCTTCAGCAATTCGCCAACCGTCTCTTCCTCAGCCTCGAAGCGATGGGCGTCACAGAAACGCTCCAATCCGCCAGCCGCATTGTCACCTCCATCGGCACGCGCGACGAACTACTCAATCACTTTGCCGAACTCGCCGCCAAGCTCGTGGGCGCCGACCGCGTCATCATCCTGCTGCAGGATGCCGACAAGTTCATTCAACACTATCCCGCGCCCGGCGATGACGGCGTCCGGCTCGATGCCGAAAATCCGCTTCCCCGCACGCTCGCGCAATACAATGCCCCGCTCGCCGCCGAAACCCTCCAACGCTTCCAGGCATCGCGCCAGGAAATGCAAGCGGGCCACGTGGTCTCCTCCCTGAAGAGCGTCATCGCGGTCGGCATCTACGCAAACAACATCCTCAAAGGCATTGTCCTGCTCGGCCCCCGCCTCTCAGGTCGAATTTATGGCCAGACCGAACAGCGCACCCTCCAGGTGCTCTGCAACCAGCTCGCGGTGGGCCTCGAGAATGCCGATCTCTACACGCAGATCAAGGACAGCGCCATCTACAACGACATCCTCCTCGACCGCGTGGTCACCGGCATCATCGCGGCCAGCCACGATGGCAACATCACAACGTTCAACCGCGAAGCGCAACGCATTCTCCACCTCGACAGACCGCTCGTACAGCATCCGATCGAATGCCTGCCCGCCGCGCTCGCACAAGCGCTGCACGCAACGCTCTCCGGCGAGACAGGCCGGCGAAACATCGAAGTCACACTTTCAGTGAACGGAACCGACAGCCTCCCCGTCCGCTTCAGCACCGCCGCCTTCAGCAGCCATACCGGGCGCCAACTCGGCGCGCTGCTCGTCCTCGAAGACCTCACGCTCCTCAAGAAACTCGAAGACCAGGTGCGCCGCACCGACCGCCTCGCCAGCATCGGCACCCTCTCCGCCGGAATGGCGCACGAAATCAAAAACCCGCTCGTCACACTCAAGACCTTCACACAACTCCTTCCCGACCGGTATGACGATGAAGACTTCCGCCAGACCTTCTCCTCCCTCGTCGGCCAGGAGGTCAAACGCATTGACTCCATCGTCAACCAACTCCTGCGCTTCGCGCGACCGGCCAAACCCAGTCTCCACCCCGCGCACGTGCACGACATTCTTAACAACTCGATCCAACTAATTCAGCAGCAACTCAAACAAAAACAGATCACACTCGTGCAGTCCTTCACCCAACAGCGCGATCTGATTCGCGGCGACGCCAACCTCCTGACCCAGGCCTTCGTCAACTTCTTCCTCAACGCCATTGACGCCATGGAAAACGGCGGCACCCTCACCGTCGCCACCGAACACACAGAAGTTGAAACCCCGCAGATGACCCTCGACGGCGCGTTCATACAGGAAATGCGCCTCCGCATCGCCATCAGCGACACCGGCTCCGGCATCAAGCGCGAAGACATTCCGCATGTGTTCGATCCCTTCTTCACCACCAAAAGCTCCGGCACCGGGCTCGGCCTCTCCGTTTCCCACAGCATCATCACAGAACACAACGGCATCATGGAGGTCGAGAGCGAACTCGGAAAAGGCTCCACCTTCTCCCTTCTCTTTCCACTCGCCGCCAATGAGGTCGCGGCATGAAGACCCAGCCCCCGCTCCTCATCCACACCCGCGATCCGCAACTGCGCCAGCGCCTCCTCGCTGTCGCACACACCGGTACCGAACCCTATCTCTCCGAAACACGGGCCGACCTCGAAAACGCGTGCAGCCGACTCAGCCCCGCCGTGCTCCTGCTCGATCTTCGACTCGGCGAAGCGCCCGATTTCCTCCCCGCCTTCCTCCGCCGCTATCCCAACCTCACTATCATCGCACTCGGCGATCCGCGCTCCACACCCGCACAAATCGCAGAAGACTGCGGCGTCTATGCCGTCGAGCCGCTCAATGCCGACCGACGCCACCTCGAGACGCTCCTCGCGCGCGCAATGTCATTTCTGCAGCTCCGTATCGAAAACGATCGTCTGCGCGCGGAGGCCCATCGCGCACCGCCACACGCCGACCCCCGCCCCCCGCGCGAAGAGGCCACGCTCTCCCTCCGCCACCTCGCGCGCGCGATCAACCATCTCGGCGATATCAACGCCATGCTCGACCGCGTCGTCGAGGGCATCGCATCATCCATAAAAGTTGTGCGCGCAGGCATCTTTGTTCAGCGCCAACCCGGTGAACCCTATAGCCTCACCGCCGCGCTCCGCTGCACCGACGAAGCTTCGAGACTCTTCTATCCCGCCACAGACACCTTCGTCACATGGATGGATCGCCACGCCCATCTCATCGCGCGCACCACTCTCACCACCGCAACCGATCCCGCCGAACGCGATATGCTACAACGCAACCTCGATGCGCAAGGCGCGGAAATCATCGCGCCCCTCCTCGCGCGCGGACGCCTCATCGGCTGGGTCCTCATCGGCCACCGCGCCACGGGCCTCCCGTTTCAGTACGCCGATCTCGAGGACATCTCCAGCGCCGTCGGACACATCTCTACCGCCCTGGAAAACGCCCTCCTCTATGAAGAGGTCACACGCCAAAAATCGCTGGCGGAGACTCTCATCCATTCCCTCCCCACCGGCATCGTCGCGACCGATGAGCAAGGCATCATCCGCTGGTTCAGCACCGCCGCGCAAACCCTGCTCGCGCTCACTCCCGAAAAAGCCGTCGGCCAACCCGTCGAAGCGCTCGGCAGCCGCCTCGCCGACATGGTGCGCCGAACGATCGAAGGACAGCTCTTCGAGTTCCCGCACGCCTGGACCGACCCGCTCACCCGCCGCGCCATGTACGTCCAGACGCGGCGCCTCGGCGACGCAGCAAAGTGCCTCGGCGCGGTCGCGATCATTCAAGACATCACCGCCCAGCGCGCCTTGCAAGAGAAACAGGAAGAACTCGAACGCGCCGCATTCTGGAACGAACTCGCCGCCAGCATGTCGCACGAAATTCGCAACCCGCTCGTCGCCATCAAGACCTTCGCGCAACTCCTGCCCGAGCGATATAACGACGCCGAATTCCGCTCCGAATTCAGCGAACTGGTCTCCTCTGAAGTGGATCGCCTCAACGGCATCATTGACCAAATCAACGACTTCGCACACCCGCCGGAACTGAAATATTGCGCCTTCGACATCCGCGGCCCGCTCCGCCGCAGTGCGGACACTGTCCTTCCGCCCGAAAAGCGGAACGGCACCCTGATCTCCCTCAACCTCGATGACAACCTTCCGCCCGTCTGGGGCGACGAACGCGCGCTGGCCGACTGCTTCACCCACCTCCTGCGCAATTCCATCGAAGCGCTCGGCGAACACGGCAAAGGCAAAATCGAACTCATCGCCACCCGCCCGCAAAACGGCGACAACAACAAAGGCGTCGCCATCACCGTGCGCGATACAGGAAAAGGCATTCCAGCCGAAATCCGCGACAAAGTTTTCTCCCCCTTCTGCACAACCAAAGCCCGGGGCATGGGCCTCGGCCTGTCCATCGTCAAACGCACCGTCGTGGATCACAACGGCCGCGTTGAGATCAACAGCAACGAACGCGGCACCGCCGTCACCATCACCCTTCCCGCCGCCGGCATAGGAGAACACCCATGAAACATCTGCTGATCGTTGACGACGAACGCGGCAGTCGCGAATCGCTCAAAATGATCTTCGGGCGCGACTTCAAAGTCACCACCGCAGAAAACGCAAACGAAGCGCTGGAGCGCCTCGAAGAAACACGGTTCGACCTCGTGATGCTCGATGTCATGATGCCCGATAAAGACGGCATCACCCTGTTGAAAGAAGCGCAGGGCCTCTATCCCGAACTCGCCTTCATCATGGTGAGCGCGACAACCAACGCGCGCCCCATCGTGGAGTCCATCAAATCCGGCGCAGTGGATTTCATCACCAAACCCTTCGACGTACAGGAAATCCGCCGCGTCGTCGCGCGCGCGCTAGAAAACCGGTCGCTTCGCCTCCAGGTCGAAGTGCTTCAGAGCGAAGTCGCGCGCCAGTTCCCCGTACACGGCATCGTCGGCCACGCACCCGCATTCTTGCAGGCACTCGAAGACACACGAAAGGCGGCCGAAACCGACGCCACCGTCCTCATCCTCGGCGAGAGCGGGACCGGCAAGGAACTGATCGCCCGCATGCTGCACGCGCAAAGCCCGCGCGCAGAGGAGCCCTTTGTTGCCGTTCACTGCGGCGCATTGCCCGAAACACTGATGGAGAGTGAGCTGTTCGGTCACGAAAAAGGCGCCTTCACCGGCGCGGATAAACGTAAATTCGGCCGATTCGACCTCGCAGGCGCGGGCACCCTCTTCTTCGACGAAATAAGCGAAATGCCACTCACCACGCAGGTCAAACTCCTCCGCGTCCTGCAGGAACGCGAGTATATGCGCCTCGGCGGAACACAAACCATCCGCACCAATGCGCGCGTCATTGCCGCATCCAACAAAGACCTTGCGGTGGAGATGGAAAACAAACATTTCCGTGAGGACCTCTTCTACCGCCTCAACGTAATCCCCATCGTCGTCCCCCCGCTCCGCGACCGCGCGGAAGATATTCCCGTGCTAGTCGAATATTTTCTCCAATTCTTCAAACAATCTCTGCGCGTCAACACGCGCGAAATTGCCGCGGATGCCCTCGCGCTCCTTCAGGGCTATTCATGGCCCGGCAACGTCCGCGAACTGCGCAATCTCGTCGAACGAACCCTCGTCCTGCACGGACAGGAATCCGTCATCGCAATCAAGCATCTCCCCCGCGAACTTCAGAACGGGCACGCCCTCCACCACACCCCCGCCCCCCCGCGCTTCAACGGAACCTCCCTCGAAGAAATGGTCAACGCCTACGAAGCCGAGCTGGTCCGCCAGGCCATGCGCGAGGCAAACGGCGTGCAAACGCGCGCCGCTGATTTGCTGGGCACTACCCGCCGGATATTGAAATACCGGATGGATAAACTGCATATTGCCGACACCGCAGGCGACGAGGAATAAGCCGCCCCTCCAACCCGCTCGCGCTTTGGACTGGCGAAATCGGGCGAGTTGGTGTTTCGTATCCATTGGCTTTCAGGAGAAATGATGAAACGATGCATGGTCACCGGCGCAGCCGGCTTTATTGGATCGCATTTGAGTGAAGCGCTGACCGCCCAGGGCGTGGAAGTGGTCGGCGTGGACACGTTTATTCCGTACTACCCCCGCGAGATCAAAGAATCGAACCTCGCCACCCTCCGCACGCGCAGCAACTTCACCTTTCACGAACTCGATCTCCGCACCGGCGACGTCACGCCCCTGCTGGACGGCTGCGAAACCCTCTTCCACCTCGCCGCAATGCCCGGCCTAATGAAGAGCTGGAGTGACTTCTCGCTCTACAACACCTGCAACTGCGACGCGACGCTCCGCCTTCTCGAAGCCGCGCGCGCCGTGAGCCTCCCTCACTTCATCCACGTCTCAACCTCCAGCGTCTATGGCAAAGAAGCCACGCAGGGTGAAGACGCCCTCACCCAACCCTTCTCGCCCTACGGCATCACAAAACTCGCCGCTGAAAACCTCTGCCGCGCGTTTGAATCCAACTTCGGCCTTCCCATCACCATCCTCCGCTATTTCTCGGTCTATGGCCCCCGCCAGCGCCCCGACATGGCGTACAACATCCTCATTCGCACGCTCCTTAGCGGCGGAACCTTCACGATGTTCGGCGATGGCGAACAGACCCGCAGCAACACTTTCGTACGCGATTGCGTACGCGCCACGATGCTCGCCGCAGAAAAACGCGACGCCGCGCTCGGCCAGACGTTCAACGTCGGCGGCGGCGAAATTGTTTCGCTCAATGAAGTAATTCGCCGGCTGGAAGAACTCACCGGCAAAAAGGCAAATATCGAGCGCAAGCCCCCGCGCCCCGGCGACCAAAAACACACCGCCGCAAACATCGAAAAAGCGCGTCGCCTCCTCGGATACAACCCCGTCACCCCCGTGACCGAAGGATTGAAAGCCCAGGTGGAATGGCAGCGCAGCCGCCTCGGATAGCCGCACAGACATGACGCCCGAACGCACAAAACAAGTCGTCTCAAACGAACTGCTCGATGCCATCACCGGGCGGATGCTCAAACTCTATTCCGATTGCGACAAAGATCGCCCCGACAGCGTACTCGGCTGCTACCCCAACACCCAGACCATCATCGAAGCGCTCACAACGCTCATTGACGTCCTCTTCCCCGGCAAACTTTCGTATCAATCGGTGGATTGCCACTCCCTCGCCAGCCACATTCGCGCCAATACGGAAAAGGCGCTGCGCCTGCTTTGCACCGACATCGAACTCGCGCTCCCCTTCCGCTGGATCGGCGAGGCCGCGCAACATCAGGACGATCGCACGCCGTGCGCAGTTGAAGAGGAAGCGCAACGCGTACTCAAACTGTTCGCCGATCAACTGCCTAACATTCGCAGCCTGCTGATTGACGATGTTCGCGCCGCCTACGAGGGCGATCCCGCCGCGCTTACCTATGCGGAGGTGCAGCTCGCATATCCCGGTGTGCTGGCCATCGCCTCACACCGCCTCGCGCACGAACTCTACAAACTCGACGTCCCCATCGTGCCGCGCATCATGAGCGAATGGACGCACTCGCAAACCGGCGTGGATATTCACCCCGGCGCCCAAATTGGACGCGGCTTCTTCATTGACCACGCGACCGGCGTGGTCATCGGCGAGACCACCGTCATCGGCAACAATGTGAAGCTCTATCAAGGCGTCACTCTCGGCGCGCGCAGCTTCCCGCTCGACGAAAACGGATTCCCGATCAAACACATCAAACGGCACCCCACCGTCGAAGACGGCGTCGTCATCTACGCCAACGCCACAATCCTCGGCGGCACCACCATCATCGGACGCGACTCCACCATCGGCGGCAACGTCTTCCTCACCGACAGTGTGCCCGCAAACAGCATCGTCTCCGCCAACCACTCGGAACTGCGCATCAAAAGCGCCACCGGCACCGAACTCGATTGGATCATCTGATCCCCCAGCGCGCTGCGCGGCGCCCTCGCCGCACATCTGTGGCCGCAATCGCTGACTGCGCAAAGACAATCGCCTTCATCCAGGACATCTGTAGCTCCGCCTGCCCGCAATGCTACGCATAGCGTTGCAGGCGGGGCACTCCGCTGCCGGAGAGTAATTGGTTCATCATTCCGCCAACAGAGTGGCGGGACTACAGCGAAAAAAACAGCGTGCGAAGACCGAAATAATTCTGCACTCGTTTCGCTGCAATCTGCCCTCGCCGCGACGCAGGGGAGCGCACGCGCCCCGCGTGCTGAGCGCGGCGCCCTCGCCGCGCATCTGTAGCCGCGGTCGCTGACCGCGGAAAAACAATCGCCTTCATCCAGGACATCTGTAGCTCCGCCTGCCCGCAATGCTACGCATAGCGTTGCAGGCGGGGCACTCCGCTGCCGGAGAGTAATTGGTTCATCATTCCGCCAACAGAGTGGCGGGACTACAGCGAAAAAAACAGCGTGCGAAGACCGAAATAATTCTGCACTCGTTTCGCTGCAATCTGCCCTCGCCGCGACGCAGGGGAGCGCACGCGCCCCGCGTGCTGAGCGCGGCGCCCTCGCCGCGCATCTGTAGCCGCGGTCGCTGACCGCGGAAAATCGGTCGAGCATCCCCTCCCTCATCCCTCATCACTCTTCCCTCATCACTCTTCCCTCATCCCTCTTCCCTCATCCCTCCCAAAGCCGATCAGGATATACCCCCGCCGCAACAAGGCGCTGAACACCGTCGCGCACGAGCGGCTTATCTTCCGGGTACGTCATTCCCAACCAACGCGCCGATGCAGGCAACACGCGTACCCGGGCCGCACCGCTGGCGATGAGGCGATCCACCACAGTCGGAATTGCAAACTCTGATTTGAGATCCTGTCCCCGCTCTTTGATAAACTCAAGAAATGCCCGATCCAGATGTCCAAACAGCGCAGGCGTAAAGCCCCAGCAGTTCATCGAAACCGTGGTCTCGGACGGAATCGAAATCAACTGACCATCCACCTGCGCCACGACCGAGCCCTCTTTCAGCTCGATATGCGTACGCTCCACAATTCGCGTCAACAAACCATCCGCCCCGACTTCACACACGCCGCGTGAAACTGCGCCATGTTCCGAGAGCGTGTCAGACACGCGATATCCCGCCAAACAAAACTCCGATGAATCCACCGCAGTTTTCGTCAGCGCCGTCGCAAGCGCTTCATAGGCCGCGCGCCCGTAAAAATCGTCCGCATTGATCACCGCGAACGGCTCTTTAACCACCGTGCGCGCGCTATAAATTGCGTGCGCTGTGCCCCACGGCTTCGCCCGTCCCTCGGGCGGCGAAAAACCCGCTGGCAAATCGGTAAGCGATTGGAATGCGTAATCAACCTGCACCGCGCGCGCAATGTGCCGGTCCACAATCTCGCGGAACGGCTCTTCAATTTCCCGTCGGATAACGAACACCACTCGACCGAATCCCGCGCGCAACGCATCGAACACCGAATAGTCCAGCATGATCTCGCCGGAAGGTCCCACGGGGTCAATCTGCTTCAAACCGCCGTAGCGACTGCCCATTCCCGCCGCCATAATCAGAAGTGTTGGTTTCATTGCTGTCGTCCTCCTGCCTGTTTTGAGGAATCAGAATCTAGTCTATGCGCACGCACTGTCACGCATCGTCCCGCGCGATTCCAATCGAATCGCGGATGAAATAGAGCGGGCGCTTCTTGGTCTCTTCGTAAATCCGGCTCACGTATTGTCCGACCAGTCCGAGGCTAATGAGTTGAATTCCACCCAACACCAGCATCGCGGCAATCAGCGAGGTCCAGCCGGGTACATTCTCGCCCCACCCCAACAGCCGCCCCAAAATCACGCGAACGGCAAACACCAGTCCGGATACGCTCACCAACACACCGATCCCCGTCATCCAGCGCAGCGGCGCACCGGAAAACGACGTCAGTGCATCCCACGACAGCCGGATCAAATGCCACAGCGGATATTTCGTCTTCCCCGCATGCCGCGCGGCGCGATCGTACAGCACGGGGCACTGACTGAATCCCGTCCAGCACGTCAGCCCGCGCAGAAAGCGGTGCAACTCGCGTACATCGCGGAGCGCCGTCACCACCTTGCGATCAATCAGGCGAAACTCGCCTGCATCCATCGGCACATTGATTCCCGCAATGCGATGGAAAAGACGATAAAACAGCGAAGCTGTCACCTTCTTGAAAATGCTTTCTCCCGCGCGGCTCCGGCGCACGGCATACACAATTTCATAGCCCTCGCGCCATTTCGCGAGAAGCTCCGGAATGACCTCCGGCGGATCCTGCAGATCGGCATCAATCACCACCACCGCATCGCCATCCGCGTGATCCAACCCCGCCGTGATCGCCACCTGATGCCCGAAATCGCGCGACAACACAATCAGTTTTACCCGCGGATCTTCCGCCGCCTTCTTGCGCACCCACGGCACCGAACCATCCGTACTGCCGTCATCCACCAGAATCAGCTCCCACTCCTCCGGCTGCGCGTCCATCACCTTCGCAAGACGCTCATACAGCACCGGCAGATTCTCCTCCTCATCGAGGAACGGCGACACAATGGTAATTCGTTTATTCATCAGTCGCGGCAACGCTACCAATCTCCCACAACCGCGCCAAGTCTGGAGATACTCCCCCAATCGAACCGCGCAAGCTGCGCACCCCCACCCCACCGCTCACACAAACTTCCAACGCCTGGAAATTCCCCGCCAAAGCACTTCCAACGCTTGGAAAAAAGGTGTTCCGATAATCTGCCGCTACGAGTATCGTTGCCAGCCATGTCGAACCCGAAGGTGTCAGTTGTTATTCCCGCGTACGGTTGCGCCGGCACAATCGAAGAGGTGCTCAAACACCTCTTCGCGCAGACGGTTCAGCCGCTGCAGATCATTGTGGTGAACGACCGTTCGCCGGACGATCTCGATGCCGCCGTGACGCCGTTCCTCGACAGAATCCAGTACGTAAAAAACGAGAAAAACCTCGGCCTTTCCCGAACCTGCAACGTAGGCCTCCGCCTCACCACCGCGCCCTACGTCATGACCCTCCACTCCGACTGCCTGTTGGATCGCGATTACATCGAGCGTATGCTCACGCACCTCGAAACCGACCCCAAAGTCGGTGTCGCAACCGGACAATACCTCTTCGACGACTACAACACCCTCGCGCTCAGCGACCGCCTTTTCGCCGTCCTGAACGTCCTTCCGATCGAAACCACGCGGAAGGATACCGGCGTCTATGAGATCGGCTTCATCGAGGGGAAAGCCGACGTCTTCCGTCGCGACGTCATCGCAAAACACGACTTCTTTTCCGAAAAACTTTCCCTCACCGCAGAGGATCAGGACCTGTCCGCAAAGATTCGCAAAGACGGCTACAAAATCATTCAGGACTGCCGCGCACGCTTCCGCGTCATGTTCACCGGCACCAGCGACTCCATCCGGAAAATTCTTCGCAAACAGCGCACCTACGGTCGCGGCCAGGCATTCGTCGTAATCAAGTACGGACTCGGCGTATTGGCCAACTCCGCGGGCAATCGAAAATCGCGCGCACAACACCGGCTCAGCCAACTCATCTTTGCCGGTGGTCTCCTTGCCCTTCTCGTATTCGCGGCATTCTATCCCACCTACTTCTGGGTCCCCCTCCTCTGGATACTATTCCGCGCCCTGCACTACAGAATCCTCGCCGCGCGCCAATCCCCCGAGGATATCGGCGTCATCACCATCATCGGACCCTACGCCGACCTCATCTACCTGTTCGGCGTCATCGAGGGGATTGTTAAAACACTTCTTTTCGACCGCGCCTGAGCCGTTCAGTTGGCGGGCAACAGTTCGACCGATTCAACAAAGAGCGATGCCTGCCCTCCGACCCGCCCCGCGTCGCGCAGGACAATGGCGTTTTCGCCCGGCTTCAGCTCAATCGGCCCCACATCGAGCGAACCGAATTGGCCCACCGGAAATTCACGCGTCGCCACTCCGGCAATGTTCACAATTTTCGAACCGCCCACCGCCGCCGCGCGCAGTCGCAGATTCACGCGTTCCAGTTCGTCGGTGAGATTAAACGCGCGCAGCGTGCCGGTTTGCTGAAGCACGCGATAGTCGTCGAAGCGCTGCGTCTGTCGCCAGGGCTTTGCATAGCCCCAGTCAGATCCATAAAGCAACAGCGATTTCTTCCCCGTCTCCCGCGCTTTCGCGACAAGATCATCCGCTGTGTTCCAATAGATATTCACCAGGACGCGATTCGTTGTGGAGTCGAAGTAATCTTCGCGATTGGCGAGTCCGTACTCCCGCAGCTTGAATCCCGCGAGATTCGTGATCGTTGTGGAGTGCGCAAAATAATCGTGGGGCCACTGCCACGGCCCCGTTGCGGGGCGTGTCCAGTAGTTGCGCGCGATTTCCATATAGGCGGCGTCGGGAAATTTCACAAAAAATTGCTGCACCGTGTCGCGCCAGCGATTTGCAAGAAACTGGTCATAGGGTTCGTCCGGCACGGTGAATGTCACCGTCACATTTGTCGGCTGATAAATCGCCATCTCGTTCCACGGCTCGTACCAACGATCCACAACCACGAGCGTGCCCTTCGGCAAATTAGAATCCAGCCACGACGCGACATCTTTGTACGGCGTGGGCATTCCCGTCAGTTGCGTGCAGAGCCAGGCGGGATAGGCATTCACAGCAGCCAGCACTAACGCAATCGCAACAATGATCTTTCGATCCAATCCGGCACTGCGCTTCGCGCCAAGCGCATCGCCCAGCGCTCGCAATCCCAGCATCAACCAGCACAAATACAGCGGCAGATACGCCAGCATATAGCGCGAATAGAAACCCGCGCCTGTCGCCTCGCGGCCGACGAGAAACGAAGCCATCCCCACACCAAGCACGGCGGGAATGACGAGCAGCCACGGTTCACGCTTGGCCAAACGAATCAAGCCCCACGCGCCGAGCAAGAACAGCGCGATTGTGATAATGGCGCGAACGATGCCGCGTCCCAGAAAGAACGCCGTCGCCGATGTCGCCAGCATTTGCGGCAGGGACGGACCGCCTTCGAAAATGCGCCGCGCGAGCGAGCGCATTTCTTCTGACGAACTCTTCATCAACTGCGGCACGCCCCAATCCGCAAAAAGAACAGGCAATCCCACGACAATCGAAAGCCCGACCAGCATCCACACCCGCCCCCAGGCACCAGGTGCGCGCTTGGCCTGCAAGAGCGAAAACAACGCCGAGGTCCCCGCCAGAAGCAACGCCGCAAACCAACCCGAAGGCTGGCTGTAAATCATCAGAAACATACCCGCCACATGCGCAACAATGCGCCACGCACCGATCTTCTCGTCCCGCTGCACCCACGCGCGAACGGCGTCAATGGCGGCGATGGGCAGCAAAAACGAACCGAGCACCATCGGCGGGTAAAAATACGCCTCGCGGCTGGTCAAAATCAGATAAGGATTGAACGCGACCGTCAACGCAAGGGCGAACGCCGTGCCACGCCCGCCTAAACGACACCCCAACGCCCATGCCGCCGCCACCGAGCCCACACCCCACAGCGCGGAGGGCAGCCGGGTCGTGAAATGGGTAGGTTCCAATCCGAAGATATTGAGGAACCCTTCGACGAACGCCATCGGGAACGGAAGCTGCGCCGAAATACCCATCAGCTGCAGCCACTTCGACATGATAGTCCACGCGCCCTGCACCTGCCGTGTGATGTTGTAAAACAGAATCGTGTCCGCTCGAAATGCGGGTTCCGCCAGATGATAGAAGCGGAAGAACGATGCAACCGCCAGAACGAGAAAAAGCGGCAGCGCGGAGAGGGGTGAAATTTTTGTCGAGGTGGTTTTATTCATGGTTAACAAAGGTCATCGCCCGGGTGCCGCGAGGGTACAAACGCGACCACAAAATTGCGAGGGGAAGAAAGGCAAGAAACGGGAACGGGCGGTAGCGCCCTGTCAGCGCAATGCAGAAACTCGCCGCAAGCGTATTCGGAAACGGAACAAACCGGTCATCAGCAAGATGCAGCCCCACGGAATCCAGCACCGGCTTCAACTGGGCAGGCGTCGGGAAACTGATGTGACGCGGTGCATCAAACCCGTGCCAGCGCGAGCGAAAAACCCGGTACTCAATATTGTCCAGATTCGGCACCACGGCGCGCAAGATACCGCCCGGCTTCAACAAACTGGAAAGCAGCGCGAACGTGCCCTTCAAATCGGTGAGGTGTTCGAGAACGAAGTGCATCGTAATCACGTCCACCTTCCCCGCGAGCGCGCTCTTCATCGCAGCAGCATTGTCAAAAACCTGCACACCGACATTCTCCGCCACACGCGCCGCCTGCTGCGCGGTCGGCTCAAATCCATACGCCGTTGCAACGCGGGATTTCGCCTGATCCAGAAACCATCCGTCGCCACACCCATAATCCAGCAAGACGTGATCGTTCCGAAGCGACGCCAAATCAAAATAGACCGGCTTCAACACAAGCCTACGCGTCACTTCGTGAAGAAACGACTTCTTCCCATGCACAGGATACGCCGCATAAAACGGCCCTACATCCTCCGGAACCGGGAATTGCTGCACCAATTCACACGCTGTGCAACGGACATAATCCACGCGAATTCCCGTGGGCAAAAAGTAGTCCGGCACTTGCTCGTAAACCGGTGTCGCACGTTCGTGTCCGCAGGCGAGGCAGGCGAAAGCAGGCGCCATCACTACACCTCCCGCGCGCGGGGCGGCAATTTCCCGTCGCGAATCAAATGCAACACGTCGGTCAGGGAACACGCCACGTAATCGGGTTCGCTATCGGCGCAATCCAGAAACCGCTCGGCGAACGACCACTTCAACGAAGTCACCAACACCGTTTTGCACCCGGCGCGACGCCCCGCTATAACGTCCACCAGCCCATCGCCAATCATCCAGCTTTGGGATAGATCAATGTCGAATTCCCGCGCCGCATCGAGCAACATGCCCGGCGCAGGCTTCCGGCAATCGCACGCCGACGTGTATTTTGAGTTGCCACCATGTCCCGGCGCGGGATGGTGCGGACAATAGCGCAGCGCGTCCCACGCTCCACCCTCTTGCGCGAGCTGCCGGGAGAGTTCCGCATTCACGGCATCCAGTTCGCGTTCGGTGAGTGTACCCTTCGCAAGGCCCGGCTGATTCGTCACCACGATGATCGGGAATCCGGCGGCTTTCATTTCCTTCAAAAACGCGCCCGCGCCGGGAATCATCCGGACCTGCTCCGGGCGACGCGGCGAGTCCAGCAGGCCGTGCGTTTCGTCATAGACCATCGCGTTCAACACGCCGTCGCGATCAATGAACAACGCAGGCTTCATGTGCGCTCTCCACTCAAAACGGCTTCCAACTCGCGCAGGCCCTCCGGCTTTCCAATTTCGTAAAACCGCTCCGGTGCCTCGTACGCCGCCAGCTCTCCTGCTGCAACCAGATCGGCGAGGATCACCGCCATATCGAGCGGCACGGGTGCCGCTTCGTATCGCGCAATTACGCGGCGCCGGAACGCGAGCAATCCATAATCAATCCAATCCGCCTCACCCCGCTTCGCGGTCTTCGAATAAAACGTCACCCGGTTCCCTTCCACGCGCGCATTGCTGGCATCCCACGCGCCGCGATTGCGATACACGGTCATCAAGGCAGGCGTCCCCGCGACACGGAAAGCATCCACTACCGGCGCGAACGGAATCGGAAGATACGAATCGCCGTACATCATCAAAAATTCGTCGTCGAGCAGCGGCAATGCGTGAACCAGCGCCCCGCCGGTTCCACGGAGCTGAGCCGGATTCTCGCGCGCATACCGCACACGGAATCCCCACGCGCTGCCATCCCCCACATGCGCCTCAATTTGCTCGCCCAGATGCCCGATGGACAACACCACATCGTGCAATCCGTTCTGTTTGAGTAGCTCGAATTGCCAGTCAATAAACGGCCGCCCCGCAACCGGCATCAACGCCTTCGGCCGCAGCGGATCAATCGAACGCAATCGCGTACCCAACCCTCCGGCGAGAATCACGATTTGCATGTGCTCGCCTTTCGCCCGCGTCCGATATCGAGGTAGGTCCACCCGGCAGCTTCCGCACGCTCCGCATTCCAAATCGGCGCAGTATCAATCAGGACGTCGCCGCGCGTCAGCGCGCGCAATGCAGCCAAATCCAACGAGCGGTACACCGCCCAGGGTGTCATCAACACAACAGCGTCCGCGCCGCGCGCGGCCGCTTCCGGCTGCTCATGAAATTCAATATCGCGCAATGCCCCGACCTCTTCGCAATCCGCGCGCGGATCCGATGCTGCGACTACGGCGCCTTCGCGATGCAACGCCTCGGCAAGCTCGACCGATGCCGACCGCCGCAGGGTGCTGGTATCCGGCTTATACGTCAGGCCAAGAATAGCGACCCTGCGATTCGCCAAAGATGCGCCCAACGCGCTCTTCAGCTTGCGAAGCACCATCGTGTTTTGCACCGCATTGGCTTCCCACAGTCCGTCCAAAAACGGGGTATTCAACTTCGACCGGTCTCCAAGCGCACGCAATGTTTGAACATCGCGTGCGAGCGTGCCGCCGGCAAAACCGAGGCCGGGAAACAACATCGCCTTCGGCCCCACTCGTGGCTCACGGCGCAATATCTCTGCAATGCGATACCCGTCCGCGCCTATCTCGTCGCAAAGATTCCCCAGTTCGTTGGCAAACGTAATGGTCGTGGCGAGAAATGTGTTCAACGCGTGTTTCACCATCTCCGCCGTGCGGAGCGTCACGCGATCCCACCGAACGTCCTCCGGCCACAGGGCAGCAACTTTCTCAATTGCTTGCGCCTTATCCGAACCCAATACCGGCAGCGGCGGATTCAGAAACCGCTCAATCGCCTGGCCGAGTCGGAGGTTTTCCGGACTATAGACGATCCCGCCTTCCCAGTCGGCACGGGCACTCTTCAGCACCACATACAAGGCATCGCACGTGCCGACCGGCACCTGCGCCGTGACGTAGACAACGGTGTCACGCCGCAGTACGGGCGCGAGTGCGTTTGCCGCCTCGAACACACACGCGGGATCGCTTTCGTCCCGATCGTTCACCGGCGTATCGTGCATCAGCACTGCAATATCCGGCGACGCAGCCTCGCGCAAATCGGATAGCCACACTAAACGCCCTGCATCCTGCTGTTCGCGAAGAAGCTCGGCGAGGCCGGGTTCGAATACAGGCTGTTGTCCCGCGCGCAGGAGGGCGCGGCGTTCGGCATCGAGATCATACGCCTCAACGCGATGGCCAAGTTTGGCGAGGCAGCCCGCGCCGACCACGCCCTGATGCCACAGCCCGATGACGAGAACCTGCATATCAACGCAATGAATCGAAATCGTCGAACGGGCTCATGTCGGTCACCACTTTGGTACCGTGCATGGATGGGAAATAACTGATGCGCGGCATCCCGTGCCCCGCCATGAATTCATCCAGCTCGCGGCCATTGTTCGGTGTGTAGAGCATCACAAACCCGCCGCCGCCAGCTCCGATTATCTTGCCGCCCAACACGCCGTATTCTTTTTTCACCTGATCGTACAACTCATCGAGCACCGACAGGCTGATCCCGGGTGACATCGCGCGCTTGTGCATCCAGTGCTGATCCATGAGGACGGCGAAGCGATCGAGGTCTTTCTCGGCAAACGCAGCGCGAATATCACGACCCAGCGCCTTGATCTTCAGCAAACTGTCCAACACGCGTGCGTGATCCGGACGCGCCTTCTTTGCCGCCGCTTCGTTCTGCGCCTTCAACACCGCGGTCGCCGAGCGCTGCACTCCCGTGTAGTACATGCGCGCTTTCGACACGAGTTCGTTCACCGTGACAAAATCCACCGGCACACGCGTCACTGTCACGCGCCCGTCTTTGGCAATATCCAGCTCCTGAAATCCGCCGAATGCCGCGATATATTGATCCTGTTTGCCGACCGGCTCCTTGAGAATATCAATCTCAATACGGCACGCCTCTTCCGCAATCTCCTGCGGCGCGACCGGCAGTCCCTTGAACGCACGAATAGCGGTCAGTAGGCCGACGGTATAGGAGCCGGACGAACCGAGTCCCGCCTTTGCCGGCATATCGGCCACGCTGGTCAACTCAATGTGATCCCGCAGGTTGTGAAGCCGCAGCGCTTCGCGCGCGAGCGGATGCTGAATTTCATCAATGGTGTCCACCGTCTCAACGCTGCTGTAGCGGATGACAATCTTCGGGGCGGCCACTGGGCGACGGTTGATGAAGATGTACATGTACTTGTTGATCGCCATCGTGAACACGTAGCCGCCGTGCTCCTGATAGAACGAGGGAAGGTCCGTGCCGCCGCCGCCGAGGGTGATTCGAAAAGGTGTGCGTGTAACAATCATGAGGAGGCTCCGGATGGATCAATCAATACTGAAACGACTCTTTTGTGCATCGGTGTAGAACATCTTGACTGTGTCGAGAGAGAGATCTTCCAACGCCATACCGAACTTGTTGCACTTCGCCAGAATCTCCGGCGTCACGGTGATGATGTGACACCCCATCTGTTCGGCTTGCATGATGTTCAACGGCTCGCGCGGGCTCGCCCACAACAACTCGGACGCCGGCTTGCTCTTCAAAATCTCAAGCGCCTTCTTCATCAGCGGCAGCGGATCGCGCCCCGTATCCGCGATACGTCCGGCGAACACGGAAACAAAGGCGGGCACATCCGGCTGAAGCGCATCCACAACGGCCTGCACCTGCTCCAACGAAAGAATCGCTGTGATATTCAATTGAATCCGCTCTTTGTGGAGCTTCGCAATCAGCGGACAGGCCGATTCGCGGCGCGTATTGGTCACCGGAATCTTCACAAAGACGTTCGGCGCCAGCGCCGCAAGCTTGCGGGCCTGCACCTCCATCTCATCGAACTCATCGGAAAACACTTCGAACGAAACCGGCTTGTCCGTTACAACCCGCAACACTTCGCGGGCGAAAACGGTGTAGTTCGTGATACCGGCCTTGGCCATCAGCGTGGGGTTCGTCGTGAACCCCTTCACCAGGCCGCGCTGATTCGCGGAGATAATCGAATCGAGGTCTGCGCCATCACCGAAAATCTTAATGCGCATTTGTTCAAGGCTTGGGATCGCGGAGTCAGGGGCCATAACGGAGTTCCTGTTCAGTTGTTTTGCTTCGTGGCGGCGGCTGATTCCCATTTTGTCGCCTGCGCCTGCAAATCGGGATGGGAAACCAATAGATGCCCGATCACGGAATGAAACGCCTCGGTATGCGGCGTAATACGCTCGGACGACACGACGGGAATAATCACGCACGCATCCGCAACCTTGGCGGTATAGCCGCCATCGCGCCCGACGATCCCTGCGATCTTTGCACCTGCCGCGCGCGCCGTGTCCAGCGCCAGCACCAGATTCGGGCTGATATTTCGCTGTGCGTCGCCGCCACCCACGGACAACACGAAAACGAGGTCGTTGGCGCGAATATGACTACCCGTCAGCCACGCCGCAAAACTGCTCGCCCACCCCTCGTCATTCGTGCGCGCCGTCAGCTCCGCCACGTTGTCCGTCGGCGCGTACGCCTCGACATGGACAATCTTCCGCAGATCGTTGACGAAATGCGACGCCGATGCCGCACTCCCACCGACACCAAGCACGAACACCCGCCCTTCACTCGCGCGACACTTCCGCAAAGCCTTCACCAGCCCGTCAATGGAAGGACGCGAAACCGTGGCAAGAATATCCGCCGCCTCTTTCAGATACGTTTCAACAAAGTGCATAAGCGGAGATTCTGTCACACCAAAGCCTCATTTTCAACACGCATCGGCAGCGCACCCCAACTTCCAGGCAGGCGACCCGATATCCATCGAGGTTGCACGCATCCAGCCGATATACATCTTTCTCGAGCTACTGCGCCCGCGACAATACCTCCAACTGTTTCGCCATATCCTGTACAGGGAAATAAACCCAGGCCTTGCCGCGTTTGAGCTGACTCAGAAGATTCATCCGATGCAATTCCATCAAATCTGCCCGCGCTGTAGCGTAAACAACACCATGACTCCGGCGATGGCTGGCAATCGTATACTCATGCGCCGGATGCTTTAGAGCGTGGGCAATCAACGCCTGCTGGCGGTGGTTAAATCGCAGTAGAACTTTCAGATGTTTCTCTGCCTCTTTGTTCTCTCGCTGTTTTCGGTCCAGATAAGAGTGAAGCTCAGCAATGGCCTTTTTGATGACATCTGCCTGATGAAGAATGAAATAATTCAAATCATTCTCGTCCGTTTCCGTGTGCAGAAACGCCCGGGCATACTTGGCCGGAGCCTTCACCAAAATTCCGGAAATAGAAATGAATTCAAACAGCCAAAAGCCATGATGCAGCATGGACCAATAAAATAGAGCCCGGGCTGTTCTCCCATTTCCATCCACAAACGGATGATCATACGCTAACCAGAAATGGAGCAGAATAGCCCGAATCACCGGGGGAATGAATTGGTCAGGAATCCGGCCATTAGCGAAGTCACACATCTGTTTCATGCGCTCAGGAAGCTCCCCCGCTGCTGGCGGGTGATGTACTATGTGATGCTCATCATCCATCACACTTACTTCTTCATCCGCCCGGCGAAATCTTCCCGATGCCTCGGGATTATCCAAAGCTTGATCTGTGACGAAGCGATGAATACTCATCACCAACTCCGTCGTTAACGGCTGGTCCTTAATTCGGATAATCTCCTGCATAGTGCGGAAATTATTTAGAATCATCTGCTCGCTTTTATCTTTGGGCGTGCGTCCGGATCTCAACATCTCCTTGGCCACCGCGCGAGTCGTTGCCGCACCCTCCAGTTGACTCGACGTAATAGACTCTTGAATCAGCGAACTGACCAGATAGCGGTCTCGCGTGTGCGGATTGGCGATCGGTTCCGGCATTCCGATAAACCCGCCCGCGCCGAAATCAATCTCATGGAGCAATTCAAGCACCCGCTCAGGAATTGAATACGTAAAAAAACGGCCCTTGCAGTCAGTTAACGGGAATCGCCGCTCAGCCACTTTGCGCTTCATTTTGAGGACAAACCACTCCTCTTCATGCGTTTGCCCGTGCCTAACCGGCCGACGCCGCAATTCGTCCCAGTGATAATATTCGTCGCTATCTTGGATGCGCTCAGCAATTTGCATAAGTGCCGGCAGGCGATGCTGTTGGGTGAATTTCTCGAACAGAACTGCGAAATTGGGTGGGGATTGAGGTGTTTTCATTTCTACATGCCTAATTTATCAAATTTCATCTTTTTGATAGCAACACGCCTTTCAAATGTCAATTTGATACATTTTGATAGTTATCTGATAATTGCGCCACCGCTTCCGCAGCATCAGCCACTGCAATGGAGGGCAAGGAACTTTCAATGCCAAAGAAGATGGAACGAAAACGCGCATCTTCGACCCCCAGCCTCGTCAGAATCAGCGCAACAGCGACGACGCGACCCGAGATCCGGCGGGATGGGAAGAAGATGGGGAACGCGATGAGAACCTTCCAAATGAATGACCGGGTTGGTACAGTCTTGCCATGTCGAAAAAGAAGAAAAAGAATACGCCAGAGCCCGCGCAGACTGTGCAGTCGCCCGCTTCGCCGCAGAAACCGCCGGGTTTAACAAAACGGATCGTTTTTGCACTAATCCCCCTTCTCTTCCTGCTAGGTGTCGGCGAAATCGCCGCACGGTTGAGCTCAAATCCGTTCAGGACGAACAGCTTTTTCTACGTCGCAGGCGGACACGAGGAGTACTTTGGCACGCGCAAGCTCTCAATTCGCTACAATGTCTTTCCGCCCTACTACTGGGTGCCGGAACCGAATACACCGATCACAAATAACAAAGGATTTCGCGGCCACGATTGGACGGACGTCAAACCCGACGGTGTGATTCGCATCGCAAGCCTCGGAGATTCCTGCACACTCGGCGGACAGGAATCGTATTCCGAGCGCCTTGAGCGCCTTCTGCGCGAGGCTTTGGGCACCAACAAATACGAGGTCCTAAACGGCGGTGTGGGTTCCAGCAGCACGTATCAAATGTTGCAGATATTCGAACACGAACTACTTCCGCTAAAACCCGATATCGTGGTGCTCTTCCTCGGCTGGAATGACCGGTGGGTGCACGACGGGCGACGCGATTCCGTTCACCAGCTGCCTACCGAATGGCAGAGCAAACTGCGCGATCAACTTTCCAAGTCGCGCCTCTTTCAGGCGCTGGTGTATTTCGCGGATAAACGACGCGAAGGCCACGTGGAGCAGCGGGTGCCCGCGAACGAAACGGCGAAGAATCTCAAACGCCTCGCGAAGCTGTGCCGCGATCGCGGTTTGACACTCTATCTCTGCACAACGCCCGACGGTATGCCCGATCAGGCGATTCTATCCCGCTTCGACGATAACAAACCGCAGCGCGACTGGGATTGGCAGCTCTATCAACTTTTCAAGGACAAAGCGGACGGCCCCATCGCGGTCTGGCACTATATCCAAAATCTATATTGCGACACGGTGCGCAAAGTCGCCGCGGAAGAATCCGTCCATCTGATTGACCTCGAAAAAGAAATCGCTCCACGCCGCGCTCTCTACGAGGAACCGCCCCTATTCTTCTATAAGGACGGCATCCATTTTACCGAGCTCGGATTGCAGGAAGTGGCCCGCACACTCGCGTTGAACATCATGATGAACGGCGAGCGCGATCGCGTTGCCGCCTATGTAGAATCCGGCCCCTACTTCGCGACGAACGCATTTGTGTTCGCCAGCCAGTTCCAATACGCAGCGGCAGATGATTTTCTCGCTAAAGCAGAGGCGCTCGGCGACACGCCGATAGGTGCGGACGCTCTGAAGGTGGAGATTGCGACGGAACGCCCATTCTTCGATCGCTATGATGCGGCGCGAATCGCGCTCTCGGATCGAGCCGACCCGAAGAAAGTGCTTACCGAATATCAGGCGTGCCTCGCGATGCGGCCGGACGATCAGGATTTCCGCCTGGATGTTGCCGATCTCGCAAAAGGCGAGCAGCAGTTTTCACTCGCTCTACAAACCGCGCTCGGCGTTCAGGTGAACTACACACCGCAGAATCTATACCGTGCCCTCTGGATCGGCGTAGAGAGTGCAAACGGACTCCGCGACGGTGCAACAACAGTTCAGTTACTGCAGCGGATTGTCCAACTCTTCCCGCAGGACACACGCGCACGCCAGATTCTCGCGCAGATTCAGCGATAGAGCAGTAAGGCGATAGCCTCTCCACTGGAGGGGCAGGCTCCGTCCCACCCGCCTCCGGCAGATCCTGCCCTCACAAATCTCACTGGGCAACACGGAGGTTGCCCCTCCCGTACAGCATAACGGCCGCAATTATATTCACAGTACTCTAACCGAAAAAACTCACTCACTGCACGGCAGCAGACGAAACTGGGGTCACGGATGCGCCGTGTACATACAGCGCGGCGTTCATTTGCTTCGCAGGTGGGAGAACCTGAAGAGAGAGCTTCGTCTCGCCGGGCGCGATGGGCGCATTGACGACCACCTCGCCAACGCGGTCACCGGGGATGACGACCTGCTCGGCAAGCGGTTGGCCATTCGGCCCATAAATCGTGAGTCGGCATCCATTCGGCGGCGCCATTGCCTGAATGCTGATCCGTCCATTCTGATTGCTTTCAGAAGCATTCCCGACGAGCAAGGTGGCAAAACCGCCAGTGACCAGCCAATCGTTCATGCCCCGGTCTTTGACGTATTGCCAGTCCGTCCCGAAGTAGTGATAGAGAGCGCGACCCTGTTTGCGCGCGAGCGCGGGCATATCCTCAGGGCGGTTGTAGGAAATCAGGATGTGATCAATATAGCGATTCTGCCACTGGGTATCGCCTGTGGGCTGCGTCTTGAGCTGCACCATCTTCTGGAAGGAGGGATCGGTGAGCCAAACCTGATTCATAAACAGATCCGAGCGCGGAACCGGTTTATTGAACGGGGTAAGCGGATCAAGCAGATCGGTCGGCCAATATTCGACGTAGGCTGTGGTGGGAAAGCGCTGAAAGAGTGAGACCATCCGCTCCTGCACCTGCATTTGCTTGTAGTCGTTTTCCGAACTCCAGGTGGTGGGAAATGTCGCGAAACGACCGGGCGTGGGATACACGCTCGGAACGCCGCGCAGTTCGTATCCGTTCCAAAAGCAATAGATTCCATTTTGCGGGAGGTTCTGCTCCACCCAGCGCGCCAGCTCTTTGAAATTGGATCCCCGGCACTCCAACTGCGTAACCAGCCATGCGTTATACCCCAGCCAGCCGAGCAGGAGTACAGTACCCGGGATGCGCAGAAAGACTGCGTCGCGCGGCATGCGCGTCGCAAGCCACGCGCCGAATGCGGCGATGCCGATGCCGGCAAAAACAAGAAGAATCGGCTGGTTCGCGGCGAAATAACGGATTTCAAACCGCGCCACGCGCAACAGATAGGCCTGAAGTGCAAAGCTGATCGCCAAGTGTATCAGAAAAAGCCGTGCCGTGTATTTCTTCTCCGGGGACTCGCGAAGGGCCGAATAGGCGCCCCAGCCCAGCACTATGACAAATGGCAGCAGCGCCCACCACGCCTCGCCCCACCCCATCCGGCCCAACAGGTCTTTGAGGATGCTCGATCCGATTCTGCGTACCGATGATGACGCATCCGAATCTACCCATCCTTTCCCGAGGAGCTTGAGCAGAAAGGGCAAAAAGAAAATGAATGGTGTGCCCATCGTCGCGACAAAAGGAATGAATCGTCCGGGCTTCCTCGTTTCAGGCTTGAGGAGTGCGGCGGCGCCGAGCACCGCGCACCATGAGGCGAGGAAGACCAGCCCCGAAAGGTGCGCGTAGAGGAGGAGAACTGCCATCGCCAGATACGCCAGCGTCCACCGCATCGGAAGTTTTTGTCCGCTACGAAGGGCGGAAAACAATTCGTATCCTGCCCACAACACGCCCGTCGAAAAGCAGAGCAGCATGCTATAATCGTATGCTTCGCGGCTATAGTAGTTGTGGAAAGGCGAAAGCGCGGTCAACGCCAGCGCCCATAGCGCCGCGCGCGTCCCTGCCAGACGCCGAGTCAAACCGAATATCAACGGCAGCGCAGCGAAGCCAATCAGTGTGAATGGAAGGCGCGCAGCAAATTCGGACGGGAACCCCGATACGGCAGCGTTGTGCCCCCACAATGCTGCCTTCAGCAGAATCATCAGGAGCGGGAGGCGATGAATAAATAGAAAGCGCTGCAGCTCTGTCTCGTAGGCAGTGAAAAGCCCCTTTTCCTGCAACGCAAATTGAACGACGTTGATTTCGTCAATTTGAAAGGATGCGCGACCGAGGTCGAAGAGCCGGAAGAAAAGGCCCACGGCCAATAGGCTCCAAAAAATCGCTTTCTGTTTTGACGTCATCGGAAGGTCCTGATCGTTTGTGCAATGGCGAGCGCGCGTTGGGCATCGTTGAGCGTGGAGCAGTGCGAGGGGTTTCCTTCAACCGCGCGAATGAAGTGTTCAAACTCCAACCGCCACGATTCATCCGTTCCGGGATAGTCCCAGCGCTGCGTTTCCGGCGGCCCCATTTGCGGGAGCATTTTATAGAACGTCAACGATTCCTGCCCGTAACTGCCGCCCAGTCCCTCAATCTGCAACTTGCCGTCGCGTCCATAAATTTCCATGGAAAACATATTTTTCCACTCGGTCCACGTGGCGTGAAGAAATGCAGCCTGCCCCGACGCGGTGCGCAAGAGCATAAAGGCGTTGTCCTCCACCGCCATATCCCAGAAATAGGTCGGCGCATAGCCCTGCACGTGCGGAAAATCGCCGAGAAACCAGCGCGAAAGATCAATCAGATGAACGCCTTGATCAATCGCTTCGCCGCCGCCGGATAATGCCTCATCTGCACGCCATTCCTTTTCATAACCGATCCGGCCGCCATGTCCGTAGCGTCCACGAATAAACATCAGCGGGCCCAACACACCGGAGTCCACAATTTCGCGCGCCTGAAGCAACGCCGGGTGAAAACGATGATTGTAGCCAAAGCAGATAACGCGAGATGCCTGCGCGGCCGCGTCGCGAACGGCGTCCAGTTCTTCGGGACGGCAGGCACCGGGCTTTTCCACTAGCACGTGTTTCCCCGCGCGCAAAGCAAGCGAGGCAAGACCGGCCAGCTGGTTGTGCGTGGTCGCGACAATGACGATCTCAACGTCGTTCGATGCGCAAAGCGATTCCGGCGAAGCCTCCACACGTGCCCCCACCCGCTCTGCGAGCGCTGTTGCTTTTGGCGCATCCAAGTCACAAACGGCGACAACACGATGCGGTGCAACGTGCAGTGCTCGTTTCGTCCCGATGAGGCCACATCCGATGATGCCGATATTCATGCGTTCTCATCCCACTTTCGTCCGCGATCTTCCGGCGTGATGCGGCGAAGGGTGTAAATATCGGAACGCGCCAATTCTTCGCGCCGTGCAGACAGTGTCGCCCACGGATCCCACGGCGCGCTTATCAAGCGGCCGGTGATGCCATCGCTCTTCGCGCTGGCAAGAAACACGCACAACGCCGTGGCCTTGGCGAATGCATCGTGTTCGCCCCGCCGCTGTCGCTCCACTTCTTCAAAATAGCGCGCACCGAGAATATCCGCCCCGATTTCCATTACTTCCGCCGCCAGCTTCGTCGCGAGCAAGCCCGGTGCAACTGCGTTCACGTCAATGTGGTGTGCGGCAAGCTCCAGTGCGAGCGTCTCGGTGAGACGCACAAATCCGGCTTTCGATGCGCCGTAAGAACTCAAATTTTGAATGGCCTTGGTCGCGCCGCCGCCCGAAATGTTGATAATCTTCCCGTATCCGGCGCGCTTCATGTGCGGGATCACGCAGCGGCAAAGGTAGGTGGGTCCGAGCAGATTTAGCTCAATCGCCGCGCGCCACTCCGCCCAGTCAATCTCATCGAGCGCTCCGCGCGGTCCCACGTTGCCGGCGCAATTCACCAAGACATCAATTCGTCCGAACCGGCTCACCGCCGAGTCTACCACGCGCTCAATGTCTCCCTCGCGCGACATATCGCCTGGCACGGGAACCACCGCCTGCCCTGCACCAAGAAGCGGTTTCAGTTCAGCGCACAACTGATCGAGTTTGTCCGCGGATCGCGCGATAGCGACGACGCTCGCTCCTTCTGCCACAAAGTGGCGGACGATGCGCTCGCCGAATCCCTGGCTGGCACCCGTGACCAGCGCAACGCGCCCCTGCAACGATTTCTCACTCACGCGCGCGCCTCCAGCAGCCACGGATTGGCTCTCAAGTATTCAACGGTTTTGACAATGCCCTCGCGAATGGTCAAACGCGGAGCCCACCCGAGCGCGCGAATCCGCGCACAGTCGAGGAAAATGAACGGGTTGTCACCAACCCATCCGCGGTCGCCACCCGCAAACTTTAGTTCAGGCTTCACGTTCAGCGTCTCGCAAATCCAACCGATCGAATCGGTCACCCGGCAATACTCGTCCGTCCCGAGATTGAACACGCTGATCGGGTCCTTCACTTTCTCCAACGCCACCAGGATGGCATCAATGCAGTCCTGCACGTAGAGATACGACTTCCGCTGTGTTCCATCGCCCAGCACGCGCAATTCAGTCGGGTTGTTGCGGAGTTGTTTGTAGAAATCGAAAACGTGTCCGTGGCTGTATCGCTCACCCAAAAGCGAGACAAACCGGAAAATAAATCCCTGAATGCCGTATCCCGCCGCATACGCGGCGATCAGCCCCTCACCCGCCAGTTTCGATGCAGCATAGAGCGACGTTTGAATAGGAAACGGCGCGTCTTCCGGCGTCGGGAAAACTGTCGCCTCGCCATACACTGAACCGGTCGAAGAAAATGCAATCCGCTTTGCGCCCGTCGCGCGCATTGCTTCCAAAACATTGTGCGTCGCAATCGTGTTCTGCTCCAAATCGCGACGCGGATGGTTCAGTCCAAAACGGACATCCGCATTCGCCGCCAGATGAAACACGGTATCGCATCCGCGCATCGCATCGGTCAGCTCGGGCACGTCCAGCACATCGCCACGAACGAAGCGGAAGCGATCATTTTCGCGATGCGGCGCAAAATATTCTTCAAATCCGCTGCAGAGGTTGTCATAGGCGACGACCGAATGCCCATCCGCCAACAGGCGGTCCACCAGATTGCTCCCGATGAAGCCCGCTCCACCCGTCACAAATGCCTTCACGATGCGCCCTCAAAATTGACGCGGCGCGCGACCATGTATTTCGGACGCTGCCGCACTTCTTCATAAATGCGGCCAATGTATTCGCCCATGATACCGAGGCAAATCAACTGAACGCCGCCTAGAAACGTAATGATCAAAATCAGCGGGGCGAGGCCCGCCACCATCCCCTTGTGCGCAATGATGCGCACCGCGACGTAGCCGAGTCCGAGAATCACGCTGATCAGCGCGACGGAAAATCCCAGAATCGTCGCAAGTGTCAGCGGCTTGCTGGAGAACGCGACGATGCCGTTGAAGCCGATCCGCAACGAGCCAGTAATCTGACTGTATTTAGACTGGCCCGCCGCGCGCGGCGCGCGATCGTACTGCACAATCGTCTGGCGATACCCCACATACCCAACTAACCCGCGCAGGAATCCGTGCGTCTCCTTCAACTCGCGCAGCGCCTCAATAACCTTGCGATCCATCAAACGGAAGTCGCCGCTGTTGCGGGGAATCGGAGCTTCTGAAATGCGATTGATCACCCAATACCCGACCCACGAGACAAGGCGCTTCGGCAGCGTTTCGCCCTCCCGGCTCCGCCGCTGGGCAAGCACCACGTCATAACCCTCGCGCCATTTTGCGACCAGTTCCCCGATCAGTTCCGGCGGATCCTGCAAGTCCACATCAATCACCACGCACGCGCGACCGTGGCACAGCTCAATCCCCGCCATCGTGCAGGCGGGCTGCCCCCAGCGCCGCGTCATCACCAACAGACGGATGCGAGGGTCTTTAGCGATAGCGGCTTGAATCACCTCTTCCGTCCGGTCCGGGCTCGGATCGAGAACAAAGAGGATTTCGTATGACTCCGTGATACCGCGTAAAACAGGCGTGATTCGTTCAAGGAAGGTCGGAATCGTGGACTCTTCCTTATATACTGGCACAACAATAGAGAGCTCCACGCCATCGGAAGGCGCGCCTGAAGATGAGGAAATATGCGTCATTCCGCGCGATACTATGCGGGAGCAACTCCTCTAGTCAACGGCGAGCTACTTCTCACTCGCGCCACGCTCGGCGCGTCCTTTCTCCGCATGCTCACCTGTCAACGGCACGAAGCGAACTGGGAGCATATCGCGCTCCACAACCGAACCCTCTGCGGTCTTTTCGATCAATCGCAGCTCCTGCACATCGCCGGTCTCTCCCACCGGAATCACCATCCGCCCGCCGGGCTTGAGCTGATCGAGCAACGGCTGCGGCACGTGCGTCGCGCCAGCCGTGACGATGATCCCGTCGAACGGCGCCTCCTCGGGCCAGCCAAGATAGCCGTCGCCCGCACGGACGGAAACATTCGTATAACCTAGCGCAAGCAAGTCGCGCGCCGCTCGCTCCGCCAGCGGCTTGACGATCTCGATCGTGAACACTGTGGCGCCCATCTCCGCCAGAACGGCAGCTTGGTAGCCTGAGCCCGTCCCGACCTCCAACACGCGCATCCCGCGCGACACGTGGAGCAGTTCCGTCATCAGCGCCACGATGTACGGCTGGGAAATCGTCTGCCCCCACCCGATGGGAAGCGGCGTGTCCTCATACGCATCGGCGCGGACGCTCTCCGGCACGAGGTGATGCCGCGGCACCGCCCGCATCGCGGACAGAACTTCTTCATCACTCACCCCGCGCCCAGCAATTTGATGCGCCACCATCGCCTCGCGAAACGAAGCGAGGTCCACCTCGCCTGCGTCGCCCTGCCCCACACAGTTCAGCGCCATAGCGATTCCTCCAAGCAACAATGATGCAGCAAATCGCGCAAATCCGGCCATGCCTGCATTTTGGCACAGCTCCGGAATAAGGCGAGCTTGAAACGCTCCGGTCGGTATGCGAGACTGTGCCGCACTAGCACCAACGGAGACTTTAGAATGATTGAAGCAGGTAAGACGTATGTAGTGATGGGGCTGCTCAACAGCGACTCGATCGCCTATGCCATCGGCAAATCCATCAAAGAGCACGGCGGCAAGGTCATTTTTACAGTGCAAAACGAGCGCCTGAAGAAAATCTTCTTCGACCGCAGCAAAGACCTTTCCCAAGAAGAAAAAGACGCGCTCGATATTCGCTTCTGCGATGTCACGATTGAAGACGAACTGAAAAGCTTCTTCGCAGGCACGGGCGAAATCGCCGGTCTCGTTCACTCCATCGGCTACGCCAACCCGAAGACTTGCCTCGGCTCCGAATTCCACACCGACGCCATCGAAGACATCAAAAACGCCTTCAACATCAGCGCCGTTTCACTTGCCAGCATCGTGCGCCACGCCTATCCGCACATGAAGAATGGCGGCTCCGTCGTCGCGCTCACCTTTGAGTCGCGCCTCGCCTTCCCGCAATACAACTGGATGGGCGTCAACAAGGCGGCGCTCGAGGCGGTTGTGCGCGCCTTGGCCCGCCGCCACGGCAAAGACCTCATTCGCGTCAACGCCGTATCCGCCGGACCCATCGCGACCAAAGCCGCGACGTCCATCCCCGGCTTCGACATGCTCGCCAACACGTGGCAGAAGATCAGCCCGCTCCCGTGGAACGTCTACGAAGAAAAGACTCAAGTCGCGAACGCCGCGACGTTCCTCCTCGGCCCCCTGGCTAAAAAAATCACCGGCCAGACAATTTATGTGGATGGTGGCGCGTCCATCATCGGCGGAGAAATGTTGCCCGAAGAACGAGCATAATTAGAGAGGTACATCATGGCACAGCGCATCACGGAAGAGTTCGTACGTCGCATCCCGAAAACGGAACTTCACGTTCACCTCGACGGATCGCTGCGCATACCGACCCTCATCGAACTCGCCAAAGCGAGCAAGGTGAAGCTCCCCGCCTACTCGGAAGAAGGGCTCCGCAAAAAAGTCTTCAAAGACTTTTATAAGGATCTCCCCGACTACCTCGCAGGCTTCGCCTACACCTGCGCCGTGATGCAGAACGCGGAAAACGTCGAACGCATCGCCTATGAACTCGCGCAGGACCATCTCGCCGAAGGTGTCCGCTACGTCGAGGTACGCTTCGCGCCGCAACTGCACGCGCACGAACAGTTTTCGATGGAAGACGTCGTGCGCGCCACCGCGCGCGGATTCGAGCGCGCACAAAAAGAGCACAACCGCTCACCCGACGTCAAAGCCGGGCGCGATATCCCGTTTCATTTCGGCATCATTCTCTGCGCGCTGCGCTTCTTCAACGAATACATGTCGCCCTACTACGCCGCGATCTCGCGCGTAATGCCCTACGCCCCGCGCAAACAAATCATCTCCGCCGCCTCCCAGGAACTCGCGCGCGCCGCCGCCGTCATGAAGCACGACCTCGGCCTCCCCGTCGTCGCCTTCGACCTCGCCGGCGCCGAAGCGGGCTATCCCGCCGAAGACCACAAGGCCGCATTCCAATACGCGCACAGCAACTTCATTCGCAAAACCGTCCACGCCGGCGAAGCATACGGACCGGAATCCATCTTCCAGGCCATCACCGACTGCTACGCCGACCGCATCGGACACGGCACCTGGCTCTTCGCTGACGAGATGGTTCGCAATCCCGCCATCGAAGACCCCAAAGCCTACGTCCACAACCTCGTGGACTATATTGCCAGCCAGCGCATCTGCATCGAAGTCTGCCTCACCAGCAACCTGCAGACCCTGCCCCACATGAAGCACATCTCCAAACACCCGCTCCGCAAGATGCTCGATCACGCCCTCTCCGTCAGCATCTGCACGGATAACCGGTTGATGTCCAACACCACCGTCACCAACGAAATCATGCTCGCCGTCAAGCATCTCAACCTGACCCCCAAAGAGCTGCGCAACGTCATCGTCGCCGGCTTCAAGGGCAGCTTCTTCCTCGGCGACTACACAGAAAAACGCGCCTACGTCCGCCAGGTCATTGATCGGTACGAGCAGCTTAAGGCCGAATATCTGAAATAGCCCAAGGGGAGTGAGGAGTTGGGAGTTGGGAGTTAGGAGTGCAGCGACGCACTGCACTCACTCGACGACAAGAGAGAAACTTCCAACCCTTGGAAGTTCAATTCGCGAGGGTTTCCAATCGTTGGAAGTTATTCCGTGAATTCCGGATAATGCTTCGCAAGGCAGTTGGGGCAGAGGCTGTGACTCGGCTGCGCCGCTGAATGCTGGGCGATATAGCGGTCAACCGGCTCCCATTCGCCGTCATCAGTCCGGATGTTCTTACAAAACGAGCAAATCGGAAGAATCCCCTCTAATCGCTTGATGTCTGCCAATGCCTTCAACAGTTGCTCAAGCAGCAATTCGCGCTCCTGCTCCACTTGCTTGCGGGCGGTGATATCGCGAACGTGCGAAATAAAAAACAGTGGATTTCCCTCCGAGTCCCGAATCAGCGAACTCGCCACCTGTCCATAGACGAGACCCCCGTTCTTTGCTCGATACGCCTTCTCAAACACCGAAGACTCCACTTCACGCGACACGCTCTTCCGAATAAATCCTGCACTGACATCGCGGCTCTCCGGCGCAGCGAAGTCTTCCACCATCCGCCCTTCTATTTCTTCTTTCGGATAGCCCAGCATATCGGCCATCTGCTGATTCACCCGTACAAGCTTTCCGCTCGGTTCTACAATACACATACCATCGTTCGCGCCTTCAAACGCGTGTCGGAAAAGTTCATCGCTATTGATCGAAATATTCATCACTGCCCCGCTAAGATTTTGCAAAAACACGCTGTACAATGCAACGGAAGAACCGCCGCGATCCAATCGGATCGCGACCAGCCATACTCCGCAGTGGCAGCACTGCGTACCAACTGCTAGGATACCCCGATGCTTGAACGTTTTTCAGTCTCGCTCGACAACAAACTGCTCGCGCAATTCGACAGTTTTCTGACCAAGCACAAGTACAGCAACCGCTCAGAGGCTGTACGCGACCTGATCCGGAAAGCGCTCGTCCGCGAAGAGTGGGAGGCGAACCGCGACGTCGTCGGCGTCATTTCACTAGTCTTCGATCATCACCAGCGCCAGCTTCAGGAGCGGCTGACAAATATCCAGCACGACTTCCACCACGACATCATTTCCACAACGCATATTCACCTGAATCACGACGACTGCCTCGAAGTCATCATCGTCCGCAGCAAAGCAGCTCGCGTCCAACTTCTGGCAGATCAGCTTATCGCCGTGCGCGGCGTAAAAGACGGGTCGCTAAGTATGAGTGCGGCAGGACCGCATCTGCACTGACATCCCCGCCGCCCGCGCTCGCGAAATTGATCACTTGCAATCAATCGAGCGAGGTTTGCGAAGAACAGCGCGCTACTTTTCTGCCCTCAACGAGGGTGGTTGTAACTCCACCTGCCCGCAATGCTACGCATAGCATTGCAGGCGGGCCACTCCGTCGCCGGAGATTGCCTGGCTCATCATTCCGCCAGCAGAGTGGCGGGACTACAGCAGGAGGATAGACGCGCTATAGTCGGGGAAAAACCTGCGCCCGTTTCGATGCACTTCGGCTACGCCGTGACAGACCGTGGGCGCGCGCAAGTCTATGCACGTGCACGGAGTGCCCGTGCCACCCTCGCTCAGCCGTGCATAGGTGGTGCGACCACTCCGTGGGCGCACATGTCGTACCCTCCCCATACAATCTCCGGGGTCTTTGCAAGAACCTTCCCTCCTCAACATGGGCAGATGCAGTGGAGTTCATAGTGCCCCACTGATCGGATGAAGCCTCATAGATTTATTTCGGCCACGTCTGACATAAAAAAACCGGCGCCCCTGCTTTCGCGGGAGCGCCGGTCAAACGCGATGAAAACTGCGTTAGTTTTTCGCAAGCACGACGCGGATCAGCTTGCCCACGGGGTCGTTCATCAGAATCCGGACTTCGCCCGTGCCGATGTTGTAGGTGTAGTCCGTGTTCTCAACCAGCGCCTGCCAGTCAAGCGCCAAGCCGTTCACTTCGCAGTCAGCGCCTTCCACGGCCACCAGTGAATAGCCGGTCGGCACGCTGAACAACATCTCGCCGCTACTCGCCGCAAACGTGATCTTCTCAATCTCGGGGGCTTCCGGCTCTTCTGCTGCACTCACAATTCGCAGATCGTTCATGTAGATCGCATAGTTGGCTTCATCCGCCGGATTGTAGGTGTAACCGCCGCAGTACATGGAGAAACCCGTTGCGGGCAGCGCGTTCGCAATATTGGTCGTATAATTCAGATTCGGCGTTCCGCCCACACTGCGAACCAGCGTCATCGCAATGCCAGCCGCCTCCTGCGTGATCTCCACTTCCACCACGGCGCCGGGCGACCAGTTGGTCGAAACCGTCCTGCCGTTCACGCTGAAGTTGTCGCCGGGTCCCACGTTGATCAGGTTGGCGAACTGACCGTTGGAATCGAAGATATCCACACCGCGCCCACCGCCATCCCAGTTGTAGGTGAAGGTGAAACTGACTGTGTCGCCCTCGCCCAGTGCCCCGTTGAAGTTACGACGAGCGTTGGCCCAGTCATTCTCCGCATTACGGCCGAACTTGAACGACAGACCGTTCGTCGAGTTCAAATCGCCGCCGCCGCCGGAGGTCGAGTCGCCCAAAGTGGCGGGGGCATTCCAGAAGTCCCACGCGCCGAAGCCGAAGCCTTCATTGGCGCCATTCGTGAATGTCGCGATCGTGTAGTTGCCCGCGTGGTCGTTGGCAATCACATTGAGGGCGCCCTGCGCCGTCACGGTCAGCTCGTTGCTGTCACCGTCGTTGTTGGAAGCGCTCAGCTTCGCCGTACCCGCGGCAACAGCCGTCGCCTGGAACGTCACGACGTCTTCGTTCACCTGGAACTGAACCGTCGCCGGAACCGTCACCACGCCCGTAGCCGAGCTGGCCAGGTTCACCAAGTCGCCGATTCCGCCGAAACGCGTCAGCGTGTAGGTCTTCGACTCGCCAACCGGAATGGTGGCGGGACCGCTCAGCACCATGTGGGGATTGGCATACGTCACTTGAATCGTCGTGAAGATGCCGTTGGCGGGGTCCGTAACCGTGAGCGTGGTCTGGCCCGCTCCGATTCCGCTGGCGCTGAAGGTAGCTTCGTTAACCCCACCGGTAAAGGAGAGCGTGGCGGGAACCGTCATCACGCCCGTATCAGAGCTTTGCAGATTTACCGTGTCGGTAATTCCCGCAAAACGGGTGACGGTGTATTGGTATGTACCCGCTGCATACACGTTCTGCGGCCCGGTCACCGACAGCGTCGGCGCACGCACCGTATAGGAGTCCGATGCACCGGTCAGCGTGTTGCTCGCCGTGATCGTCGCGTCGCCATTCGTCAGACTGACCACTGTGGCGAGGAAGACCGTCTTGTTGCTGCCGTCGTCAAACCAAACAAATGCAGGCACTGTGACAGCCGCTTCATTGTCGCTGCTTAGCACGATGGATTCTTGACCATTCGTTTCCTGGCGCGTCAGTTCAAATTCATAATCGTCCAATGTGCTGGGATTCCATGTCCCGCTCGTAAATTCCAGGTCTTTGACAGCCACGGGCTCCACATCATTGAAGTACACGGTGGCCAATACCTGCGACGAGCCGCCACCCATGATGAAGGAGCGGTTGGCTTGGAGGCTTTCCCACACATCGCTGTTATCCTTAGCGAAATAGAAGAACTTGTATTCCACTGCGGAGTTTTCCTCCGCTGACACGTTGAAGGTACCGGAGTAAATGCTGGAGTTGCCTTCGCGGGTCAGAACGCTGGAAGTTCCCCAGCTGTTGAATTCACCGCGGACCACGACATCCTTGTCGCCTTCCGGATCAAAGCGGTCTTCCGCGATTTCCACGCTCATGTTCACGGAAAATGTGACGTCTGCCTGAACCTCGTTACCGACCTCTTCCTCGTTATTGTAGAAGTCAACCGGGAGAGTTTGAGGAGTATTGGCAGGTCCTAATTGAAAGCTGCGATTGCCGGAAATAGATTCCCAATCAGCCGCATGATATTTGTACTCTGCGGAGGTATTTGGAGCACCTGTCACGGTAATAGTCACCTGATATACATCAGTCATCCCGTCGCGAGTCATGGCAGTTCCGGCCCACCCGTTGAAGGGTCCACGAACATCAATCGAATTTCCGTGACTAAACTTGCCCTTGCCAATCTGCACGCTCATGTCCACCTGGAAGGTGACATCGCGCGTCTGCGCAAACGCGTTCACACCGCACACCAACGCGAAAATCATCCAACCAAACAACAGCTTTCTCTTCATCAAGTTACCTCCTAGATTTAAGACGTCGTTACTACCTCGTCCGTTCTCGCCCAAAGCCGGCCTGAAAATCAAGCCTAAAGGGCTTTTTGCATCAATTCGTCCGTACCGTGGGGACGCCCAGTTGCTGAACGCCTCGTTTTGCCGCTGGCCTCCTTCAGACGCGACCACGCGGGAACGTCCTTGCCCTCGACTATCGGGTCTCCCTTCGCCTCGGCTCGTTGGGAATTTTCGCCCCGGCAACACACCGTATCCGACGTACAAAAAAAAGAGCCCGCAAGGTTTCCCCTGCGGGCTCTCATAATTGAACCGGTAATGACGATTAGTTCGACAGCGAACGAACGAAGGCCGCAACGTCCTGCAGCTTCTCTTCCGTCTGCAACACAGCGCCCCACGGCGTCATCAACGGCGAAAGGCCGACAGAAGCGCCACCCTCTTTAATAACCTTGAGGATTTCCCAGTCAGCAATCTGGCTCATGCGCTCTTTATCCGCGAAATCGCGCGGCTTCGGATTCAGCGCGGCAGCCGCCGCACCGTCGCCCTTGCCCGTTGCACCGTGGCAGGAGGCGCAGAACATTTTATACGTGGCAGCGCCCTTGGCGGCATCGCCCGTAATCTTGATTTCATCCGCATTCGGCGGGGCATACTTCGACACGTCGGCCGCGAAGGCCGCTACAGTTGCAAGCGAGATTCCGATAGTCAGTAGAACTTTTTTCATAGTGCTCCTCTAAGACAAAGAAAAACCGTAGGACAACTTTGTCTGGATTACAAGAATTTGTTGCGCGCATCCGGCTCTTGCGTTTCGCAAAAATAGGCGGATGATTAAACGAAGAAGGAAGCGAGGCAGATATGTCCAGTTTAGCAAGTGCAGTTCACGATTTCGTTCGAAACAGTCTCAAACACGAATTCGGGAAGCCCAAGCTCAAGGCGAATCCCGATGCCGAATGGGCGAAGCTACACGCCCTGGGAATGCAGCTCTGGCTCGACACGGGCGACATTGATGAAGCGTCCAAAATCTGGAACGCCTCCTTCGGCGGGCTGACCACCAACAACACCCTCCTCAACAAGGAGATTCAAAAGGGAATCTACGACGGCGTCGTAGCAGGTGCCGTCGCAGCCGTCCGCGGTGCAGATCCGAATATCAGTGACGACACCCTCAAACTCGAACTCGCACTGATCCTCAACGCGTGGCACGGCCTTCGCCTCGTTGAAACGTTTGATGCGACCGTCAGCGTGGAGCTTCACACCGACCTCGCGCATGATGTCGAAAAAACGGTCTATTACGGAAAGCGGATTTACGCCATTTGCCCGGAACGGTTCGTCGTTAAGGTTCCACTGACGCCCGCAGGCTACATCGGCGCGAAAAAGCTGAAACAGGCAGGCGTGCCGATCAACTTCACGCTCGGCTTCTCCGCGCGCCAAAACGTCATCGCCGCCCTCTTCTCCAAACCGGACTACATCAACGTATTTCTCGGACGCATCAACGCGCTCATCGCCGACAACAAATTCGGTTCGGGCGAAGGCGCAGGAGAAAAAGCGACACTGGCAACCCAGCGCCTCCTCACAGGCTTTCGCGAGCAAAAGCGCACCACGACGCGCCTCATCGGCGCCAGTATCCGGAACGGAGCACAGATTGCGGAACTCGCCGGCTTGGACGTGCTGACTATGCCGCCCAAGGCTGCTTCGCAATATCGCGCCGCCCCCCTCTCAACGCCTGCATCAAATGTAAGCGCGGATCCCGCTGTTCCGCTTGCGGATGGACTGACGGCAAAGGGCATTGGCGCAGATGCATTCTGGGACGTCTCGCCCGCCTTCCTTCGCGCGACCGACGCGCTACTCGAAAAGAATTGCTGTGAGCTCAAACCGGCAGACGTCGTGAAACACTTTGCAGACGCGGGCTTCCCGGACCTCTTCCCGAACTGGACGGAGGCCGATCGCACTCTCGCCACGAAGGACGGCAAGATCCCCGTAATCGAGCACTGGAAGTCGCGCGCGCAACAGAGTCCCTTGGGCCTCGACGCGCTGCTGAACTTCTCCGCCTACTGCGCGTTCACGCAGGACCAGCTGGCGCTCGATAACCGCGTCAAAGGTCTGATTCGCTAGAGCGTTTCAAATTAAGCGAACGCCTCTTCACCGGAGGGGCAGGCGATGCTCGCCCGTCAATGGCGGGTCCTGCCCCGATTATCGGCTACGGGCAACACAGAGGTTGCCCCTTGTGTCTTCGGGTTGTGATATACCTATCTGCATTCCGGGGAGTTCCCGGAAAAC
>JBDHQM010000013.1:0-56690 GCA_039807095.1 Kiritimatiellia bacterium | reverse complement strand
GCTCAACTATCCTACTTCCAAACCAACGCGGCGCGCATGACCTATCGGACTTTCCGCCGCCAGGGCTACTTCATCGGTTCGGGCGCCATCGAGGGTGCCTGCCGCCACATCGTCGCTCAGCGCACCAAACTCTCCGGGATGCGCTGGCTCTGTTCCGGTGCTGAAAATGTTCTCGCCTTCCGCTGTCTCATCAAAAGCAATCTCTTCGATGCCTACTGCAAGAACCTCTCAAAAGCCGCATGAGCACGCCGGATCAAAGAATCTGTCCTACGCCCGAGGGGAAAAGAGTTAAGCCACCACAAGATTCAAAAGGCGATTCGGCACATAAATCACCTTCCGGATCGCCTTGCCGGCGAGGTGGCTCTGCACGTTGGCGTCCGCCTGCGCCGCAGCCAAGACTGCATCCTGTGCAGCTCCCGCAGCAATCACCACTTTCCCACGCAACTTGCCATTCACTTGCACGGGAATTTCCATGGTGTCCGAAACCAGAAATGCGGGATCAAACGCGGGCCAGGGCTCATAGGCCAGGCTCGCCGAGTGCCCGAGCTTCTCCCACAACTCCTCCGCCAGGTGCGGGGCAAACGGGCTCAACGCAAGGACGAAGGCCTCCAGAATGGCGCGCGGACGCTGTGTCCACTTCTGCGCCTCATTCGAGAACTCCATCATGGCGGAAATCGCAGTGTTGAAGCGCAGCCCTTCAATATCGTCGCCCACTTTCTTCAGCATGGCGTGCAACGCGCGATTCTGCTCCGGCGTGGCCTCGCCACCCACCGCAGGCAACACGGCTCCGGTCTCCTCATCGCACACTAGACGATATGCCCGGTTGAGGAAGCGGTATACCCCCTCTACCCCGCGCATGCTCCACGGCTTCACCGCCTCCAACGGGCCCATGAACATTTCATAGAGCCGCAGGGAGTCTGCGCCGTACGCGCGAATCACATCGTCCGGATTCACGACGTTGCCGCGCGATTTGCTCATCTTTTGATTATCTTCGCCCAGAATCATTCCCTGATTCACCAGGCGCTGGAACGGCTCTACCGTGGAGACCACGCCGCAATCAAAAAGCACCTTGTGCCAGAAGCGCGAATACAACAAATGCAGCACCGCGTGTTCCGCGCCGCCGACATAGAGGTCCACCGGCATCCAGTATTTCTCTTTCGCCGGATCCACCGGTGCGCCGGGGTTCTTCGGGTCAATGAATCGCAGATAGTACCAGCACGATCCCGCCCACTGCGGCATCGTATTCGTTTCGCGCACAGCCGGTTTTCCAGTTTCGGGATCCACCGTATTGAGCCACTCGGAAATTGTTGCCAGCGGACTCTCCCCCGTTCCGCTCGGCTTATAGCTCGCCACGTCCGGCAGACGGAGCGGAAGCTGATCCGGCGAGAGCGGCTTCGGTTCGCCATCCACAAAAATAATCGGGAACGGCTCGCCCCAATAGCGCTGGCGGCTGAACAACCAGTCGCGCAGCTTGTAGTTCACCCGTGCGACCGCCAGCCCTTTGGCTTCCAGCCACGCCGTGATTTTCTTTTTCGCCTCCGGCGTCGGCAACCCGTCAATCAGCGGCGAATTCACCGCGATGCCGTCATCCACAAAGCCAATCGGATCCGATCCATCGGTCGGCTGCACCACCACCTTCATCGGCAGATTGAATGTGCGCGCAAAATCGCCGTCGCGTTCGTCATGAGCGGGCACCGCCATAATGGCGCCGGTACCATAGCCCGCCAGCACATAGTCCGCGATCCAGATCGGAATCTCCTCGCCATTCACCGGATTGATCGCATACGCGCCGATGAAGACGCCGGTCTTCTCTTTCTGCAGCTCCGTGCGCTCCAAATCGCTCTTCCGCGACGCCGCTTCCTGATATGCCGTCACAGCCGCGCGGCACTCCGGCGTCGTCAGCGAATTCACCAGCGCGTGCTCGGGCGAGAGCACCATGTAGGTCGCGCCATACAGCGTGTCCGGGCGCGTCGTGAACACAACGATCTTCGCCTTCGATCCGCGCACGCGGAAGGTCACCTCCGCACCCTCGGACCGGCCAATCCAGTTCCGCTGCATCTCCTTGATGCTTTCCGGCCAATCCACCAGCTCCAAATCCGCCAGCAATCGCTCGGCATACACCGTAATCCGCAGTATCCACTGGCGCATCGGTTTGCGAATCACCGGATGCCCGCCGCGCTCCGACTTGCCGTCTACAACCTCTTCATTCGCCAGCACAGTGCCCAGCGCGGGACACCAGTTCACCGGCACCTCCGCCTGATACGCCAGCCCCCGTTCGTAGAGCTTCAAAAAGATCCACTGCGTCCAGCGATAATAATCCTCATCCGTCGTCGCGAACTCGCGATCCCAATCGTAGGAAAACCCGATCGCCTGCAATTGCGCGCGAAAGCGATCAATGTTCCGATAGGTCGTCTCGCGCGGATGCGTCCCCGTCTCAATCGCGTACTGCTCTGCAGGCAATCCGAACGCGTCCCACCCCATCGGGCGCAACACATTGAATCCCTTCATCCGTTTGTAGCGACAAATGATGTCCGTCGCCGTGTACCCCTCCGGGTGCCCCACGTGCAACCCCGCGCCACTCGGATACGGAAACATATCCAGCGCATAGAACTTCTGTTTTGTCACATCCGGTTCATCCGGCGTGCGAAAGGTTTTGTTTTTAAGCCAATAGGCCTGCCATTTCGGCTCGATCTCTGCAAACGGGTACGACATGGGGGCGCATGGTGTGATCTGAACCCGCTCCGGTCAATGGCAAAGGCATGCGACTTGTCGTAACACGCGGTGTCGGGTATGCTTAAGGTTCAGCCGGAGAATCACACTATGCGCACGTATTTGCCCATCATCGCCGCCCTCGCACTGAGCCTGCCCGTCGCGCGTGCAGACTTCAGTCGCGACCTCAAAGCCGCCTATTTCTTCAACGGAAACGCGGAAGACTCCAGCGGCAAGGGTCAAACCGCCCAACTCGTCGGATCCGTCTTCGTCGAAGACCGCCACGGCACTCCCAACGGCGCGCTCTACCTCGATGGCAGCGGCGCGTACGCAGTCACCCCCGTCAGCGGCAAACAGTTCCCGCTCAGCTTCTCCTTCTGGTTCCGTCTCGATGAGCGCCCCGGCATCCGCCCATTCTCTCTGCTCGATAGCGGAATCGGCGATGCGTTCGGCCACGCCTACGTCATCGGCGCAGGCGCCAACACGCTCAACGCCAACCTCGTCAGCGCCTTCCACTATGCTCAAGACACGTGGACCCATATCGCGGTCACCTACGGACCCAAACTCAAAATCTACGTAAACGGCAAACTCGCCGCAGAACGCGACTACAGCGAAGACGACGATTTCGTCGCAGGCAACTTTCAGATCGGCCGCCACTTCGACAGCGAGGACCCGCGCTACTTCCACGGCGCGATTGATGATGTTCTGATCTTCGCCCGCACACTCGATGACGAAGAAGTTCGCCAACTCCATGAGGAAAGCGCCGCAGTCGAACAGCACGTCTCCCTCGCCGCGCAAGCCAAGGCACGCCTCGCCGCCAGTGCCAACGCCGATGTCGCGCCCGCCAACGCGAGCGATACACCGCGCCCCATTCTCGTGGTCGCCAGCAGCTCGGCCGAGCCGGGCACCAACGCGTGGAGCGTATTCGACGGCGACAAAAATACACAGTGGTCCGGCGCGCCCGAAGAATCCGGCTGGTGGCTCGCCGCAGAATTTTCGCCGCCCCTCACTCTCAACAATCTCGACGTTCTTTCAGCCGAAGACGCGCTCACCAACGCGCTCGTCTTCTACAGCAATGACGCGGATGAATGGCCAGCCCTCGCACCCGCGCTCGAAGACGGACCCGTCACCGCCCGCTTCCTGCTCCTCACATTTCCGGCGGACGACTCCGGAACCGCGCCGGGTGTCCGGGAAATCGTTCCAAACGCGCAGCCCTAAACGCTCACGCGCGCTCGACGCGGAGAAAGGCGAGCGCTGTACCTGCAACGCGGCGCAACCCGCGAAACGCATCTGATTCGCGCGCGAGTTTATCTAGGGCGCGCGTGACGCCCGGCCACGTCCCGTAGTCGTGGAAAAAAATGATGCCGCCGGACGGACGCAACAGTTTCAGCGCTGTCGCAGCGTCGGCCAGCACGTACGTGAACGAGTGCGCCCCGTCCACAAAAACGAAATCCATCTGCCCCTCATACTGCGCGAAATCGAAGGTCGCAGAATCACCATAAAGTTGCACAATCCGCGCTGCTTCCGGCCGCCCCTTGAATCGCGCGCCCGATTCGGGTTTCTCGATGAATGTGCGATCCCCCTTCGCCAGCGGCAAGGCAGTGCACGCCGCATCGTCCGGCGGCAGATCGAGCGTGAATATTCGGGCGTTGGACTGCGCATTCAGCGCAAGGTTCAGCGTCGTCCGGCCATCAAACGTTCCGATTTCAAAGATAGTGTTCGCAGATTGCGCCGCTGCATTCAGCACCGCCAGCTCAAGCGGCGTCACATTGCCGTCGGCAACGGAAGCCTCCACAATCCGAATCGCGGTCTGTTCATTCAGAAAAATATCGGGCGAAACTTCCGGCAGTTCCGGCGTGGGTTCGTCCGAACGGAATCCGTAATGATTGCAAATCTTCCAAATGAGCAACCGCGCATCAGAGCGAAACACACGGAAAGAAAAAGCAGATGCGCACTTCCGCAATGCGAACAGATACTTCGGCAAAAACCGCGCGACCGCACTTCCGTTTTGCTCAGTATCCATCAAATCGAGCTCGTGCGATATTCCTTGTTCGCACAGGGCGCACTATTCCGCAGTGAACACATTCGTCCACGCAATTTCGTTTGCACTGTTGCGCGTGATGAGGAGCACCGCCTCACCCGGTTGAATCACATATTCCTCCGCGACACCCGTGCCGCCGGTCAGAAACCACCAGCGCCCGCCTTCGAGCGAGTTGAGCCACAAGCGCGCCTTCGGACTCGCGTTCATCGCGTCGCGGTTAGCAAATATGCGAAGCTCAGCGGAAGCCGTAAGCACAGGGCCCGCAGTCAGCCCCACAGAATCCAGGCCGAGATCGCGCACCGCAATTGAGCGCGGCGCCGAAAATGTCAGCACGTTCAGCGCATTGGATGGCGCCAAATGGTCCGCCACTTCGTGAAATTCGGGATTCAGTTCCATCTGCGCCGCAGATGCAATCAGTGGCGACAAGCCGAACAGCAAAACGAGGGCGAGTTTCGTCTTCATTCCGATTACAGTACACAGAATCGCCGTTTATTTCAATTAGGCAACGCGCGCCGTCCGGCGTATGATTCTCCGCGACATGCGCATCGCAGTTCTATCGGATATCCACGCAAACCGCCTCGCGTTCGAGGCGGTGCAGCGCGCTGTCGCCGATGCACAGCCCGACCACGTAGTCGTCGCAGGCGATGTCATCAATCGCGGCCCCGAACCGCGCATCTGCCTCGAGGGCATTCTGCGCTGCCAGGGCGAGCAGGGCTGGCAGGTACTCAAGGGTAACCACGAAGACTTCGTTTTGCAGGAAGCTGCAGGCCACCCGTTCAGCGATGAATGGATTCGCAAACTCTACACGCACACACATTGGACCATGCAACGCGTGCGCGACCTCCTCCCCTCGGTCGAAAAATGGCCGGACCGCCACTCCATTCGAGGCCCCGATGGAACCGAAGTGCGCTTCGTCCACGCCTCCATGCGCAGCAACCGTCACGGGCTGTATGAGGAAATGAAGGAACCCGAACTGGCGGAACTGACAGCCCCCTCGCCCGCCGTGCTCGTGGCAGGCCACACCCACGTCCCGTTCATCCGTCAGATCAACGGCACGCTGATCGTGAACGCAGGTGCAGTTGGTATGTCGTTCGACGGCATTCAGCAGGCCTCGTTCGCGCTTCTCGATTGGAAGGATAAGCGCTGGCATGCGAAAATCATCCGCGTTGGGTATGACCACGACGCAACGGAGCAGGCATTTTTCGATACGGGCTTCATTGATGATGCAGGCGTCATGGCGCCGCTCATCCTCGACGAATGGCGACAAGCCCGCCCGCGACTCGGCCCCTGGCACCGCCACTACGAATCGCGTGTGGCATCAGGCCAACTCACAATCGAGGAGTCCGTCGCGCTCCTTTTGGAAGAAGTGGGCGCCGCGCCCGCCGTCAGAAACCCGTAATCGCCCGCAGCGCATCGAGTTCTTCACGGCGCAATTCGCGGAACTTCCCCGTCGCAAGTGCGCCGAGCCGGACCGGGCCGACCGCAATACGCACCAATCGCCGCACCGGGCAGTTGCATGCAGCAAAAAGCCGTCGGATTTCGCGTTTCTTGCCCTCGGTCAGCACAATCGTGTAAAGCCCCGCCTCAACACGTTCCACATGGCGGGCGCGTAGCAGCTCTCCCTCATCCCGAATTCCGCGCATCATCTGCTCGATTGACGCCGCATCCAAATCGCCCTCACACGTCACGCGATAGGTCTTCTCCACTTCATAGCGCGGATGCATCAACCGCGCCGCAAGCTCGCCATCGTTCGTCAACAGCAACAGCCCTTCGCTATCCTGATCCAGGCGACCAACGTGGAAGACGCGGCCTGCATCCGGCGGCAGAACATCCGCCAAGGTACCCCGCCCGCGCGGGTCAGAGAGCGCGCTCAGCACACCACGCGGCTTGTTGTACATCAAATAGCGAAACGACTCGCGCTGAATCCGGCGTCCATCCACCTCCACGCGCTGCGCTCGGGGATCAATCGTCGTCCCGACCTCGCGCACAACCGCGCCATCCACCGTCACGCGGCCCTCCTGCATAATAATCTCGCAGGCGCGGCGCGATGCGACTCCGCACTCGGCCATAAACTTATGCAGGCGCACGCGAGCCGGCGCGGATGATGATTCAGGGTTTGGCATACGCGGCAATAAAATCAGGAAGCCATGCCAAATACGAGTTGTATCGCGCAGGCAACTCCGTCACGGCCTCTTCCGACGTCTCCGTCGTGCGGCGCGACTCGTCCTGCGGAATCACCCAGCCATCCCGAATCACCAGATACGGCTTTGCGGAGACACGCGGATCCGAAACCGACTCAAACACCAGCGTGCGCGACGCCGTTCCGAAATAATCATAGGAGCGCGTCAACTCCTTCTCGCCCACTTCCAGCAGTCGCCCGAAACGGTCCGAACCCAACACGCCCTGCAACGCGCCATACAGCTCCTCGCGCAACGCAGCCCCCTCGCGCTCAAACGGCGGAATATACAGCGTGACGCGATCCGGCGCGTCCTGCGTGGCTGTCATATACGTCTGCTGCAACCCCACCAGCGAGTCGCGGCTGAACTGGAACACGTCGTTCATCAACGTGCTTTCATTCGGGTTCACAGCGAGGAAATCGGCCAGATCCGCATTGACACTGAAGTCCTCGTTCACCGGCGCAAAGCGCAGCTTCCCGACATGCTGCTGCTTGAGCAGAAACCGCCCGCGCAAATTGCTCAAAATCCAATTCGCCAGCTCTTCATACTGCCTGCTGATCGCGCGATTCTCTTCCTGCAGCTGTTGAACCGCCTGCGGCGCAACAGCCACCTCCGAAGCCGTTGCGCGCGCCCCGTCTCCCCGCAGTGCGCGAGTGGACGATGTTGCTGAAGTCCCCGTTTTCCCCGTTGCGGGCGTCGCTACACGGGTTTGTACAGATTGAATACGGCCCGGCGACTCGCCCGGCACACGTCGCGCCAATACCCAGCCCGCCACCCCGCACGCGAGAAAACCCGCCAGTACAACGAGCGTCGTTACCCGTCTCCGCACCGCGAGCGGATCCGCTGCAGTGGACGATTCCGGCACGCGCAGCGACGCGCGACAATTCGGGCAGTTCAACAAATGCCCGGCTGCACCCGCATCCGCGGCCAGCCGACGGCGGCACGCTGTACAGCGAAAGAATATCTCCCCTCGAGAATCCATGGCGGCAGTGTAGGCCGGTTCAGTCCGATTTCAAGAGTCGCGATCAGCCGCGCTCAATCACAATCTTGCGACCGGCGCGTTTGCGCGCGTTGGATGTGTCGTACACAACAAACTTCACCCCCGGATATTCGCGCCCCAATTCGCCATGCAGAAACTCAATCACCGACTCCACGTTCTTCTGATCGTCGTCGGAAAATCCGATGCTGATCTTTGCCGGGCGGTTCTTGTCGCGCACCAGGCCAAGCGCATGCTGCACAAACTCGCGAATCGCAAACTGCTTCGCCTCTTCCGGACTCTCCGACCCGCCCAGTTTGCGCCCCATCAACTGCTGAAACTCCGGCGATGTCACACCGCGATAGCGGCAAAGATCCAGATATTGCGTCAGTACCTGCTTGTCCGAAAGCCCGCCAGGATCGCCGTCGAAATAGGCAATGTAGCCGCGCAGGTTCTGCAACATCTCCGCTTTTTCCTCCGGCGTCAGAACGCGGCGGATGAAATATTCAACACCCTTGCGAATCGCAACTGCGCTGTGCGAACGCGCGGTGATGATGGCGAAAAGACGCCCCTCCACCAGGGCATTGCGAAACTTTTGAAAACTCGGCGCGCCTTTCGCCTTGCCGCTCACAATCGGGCGCAAGGCCTTGCGCGTGTCGTCCAGAAACGCATCAATCCCGCGGCGGCCCACGTCATAGAAATCGGAAAACGCCTGATCCCAATCGTCATTCAACGGACGGCAATTCTTCATCGTGCGCCGGATGCGCGCGAACTGCGCCGTTGAAACGTCATACGGCTTCCACCCGCGCGCCGTCTTTTTCTCCAGATGAATCCGCGTCGGCATGTGCAGGATATTGTCGTCCCAATCGAACATGTAGTACTTCAAGTGGAGCGGGCGCCCCCACGTGAACACGGCGGACGCATTGCGTGAGCGTATGGCTTTCTTTTTTGTCATGGAGCCTCCGATTGTGCTCGCTTCGCGAGATTCAAATAATTCATCGAGCCGCGCGCCAACGCCTGCGCAATCCGCTCCCGATGCGCCTCGTCCAGCAACTGTGCCTCTTCGCGTCCGTTGGAGACGAACGCACACTCAACCAGGACCGCCGGGCACGGCGCGTTCTTTAGCACGAGAAATCGGGAGCGCTTGACGCCGCGATCCGTCGCGCCCAACTCCTGCGTGAGCGCGCGCTGAATCTGATATGCCATAATGCCGTTCGGCACCTCGTGCCGGTTTCCGGGCTGCGTCAAATTCGAGTTTCCGCCGGATGTGGATTCATATCCGGCCGCCGCGAGGGCATACGTCTCCACCCCCGCTGCCGATTCGTTCCCCGCCGAGTTCAGATGAATACTGATGAACATATCCGCGCCCCAGCGCGCCGCCTTCCGCGCGCGCTCATCGAGCTCAATAAACCGGTCCGTCTCGCGCGTCATATACACTTTATATCCCGCGTTGACGAGCTGCGCGCGAACGCGCCGCGCAATATCGAGCACCACGCGCTTCTCTTCCACACCGCGCTTCCCCTTCGCTCCCGTGTCCTGCCCGCCGTGCCCCGGATCCAGCACCACCACGCGATGGCGCACCGCCTTCAAGTGGCGACCGGGCCGATGCACCGGATCCAGCACCACGCGCAAATCCACCTCGCGAATCGCCCAGCGCCCGCGCACGTTCACCACCGGCGAATGCAGCCAGATGAGGTTTCCGCCATACATCACCTCGCGACCGTCCGTCTTGAAGATGATCGTTTGCGAGCGATTCCGCATGGTGATCCGCTGTGCCACCGGCTTCGAAATACTCATCCCATACACCGCCGCCACATCGCGCAGGGAGACGTATTTCTCTTTGCCGGACCAGAAGATCGGGAAATCACCCTGCGGCGGTGCCGCGCATGCGCTCAGCACAATGCTGAGCCAGAGAAAGATGATCATTAAATGCTTCATACAAAAACGCGGAGCACTGTACCGCATTCAATCGGGAAAACCGAGTAGTTTCGCCACCGAATGAGCCGCGCGTATTTCTCCCGCCGCAAGGTTGAAACCCGGCTCCGCGCGTAGGACATTGTATCCGCTATGCAACGACAGCCCCTGCCCGATGCCGATACGATTAAAAACCTACCTGCCGACGGCGGGCCGGAGTTTAATCGCCTCATCCACGAATCGAGCCCCTATCTCCTCCAACACGCGCGCAACCCGGTGAACTGGCATCCGTGGGGCGACGAGGCAAAAGCACGCGCACGCGCAGAGGACAAACCGATCTTCCTCTCCATCGGCTATTCCACCTGCCACTGGTGCCACGTCATGGAACACGAATCGTTCGAGAACGAAGAGATCGCCGGCATCCTCAATCGCGACTTTATCCCCGTGAAGGTGGATCGCGAGGAGCGCCCCGATCTGGACGATCTCTATATGGTCGCAACGCAACTCATGACAGGACGCGGCGGCTGGCCAAACTCCGTCTGGCTGCTGCCCGATGGAAGGCCATGGTATGCAGGCACGTATTTCCCGCCAGACGATCGCGGTGGACGCATCGGCTTCAAAACCCTCCTCACCCGCCTCAGCGAAATCTGGCGGACCCGCCGCGCCGATGTCGAGGCACAGGCAAACCAACTCTCCGACGCCATCCGCCGCCACGCGCAAGGCGCATCGCGCACGCAAGCCGCGCCGGGTGTGGACGACCTGCTGAACGCAGCGCTGGATACCTGGCGCCAAACTTATGATATACGCCATGGTGGATTTGGCGATGCGCCCAAATTCCCGCCACACAGCGCGCTGGAGCTGATCCTCTACCACTCCGAAAAGCAACGCGATCCCGCCCTTCTCAACCTCGCCACGGGCACACTCAACGCGATGGCGCTGGGCGGAATTCACGACCACATCGGCGGCGGGTTCCACCGCTACTCGACCGACGCGGAATGGCTCGTGCCGCACTTCGAAAAGATGCTCTACGACAACGCCCTCCTCGCGCGCGTCTACGCAGAGGCATTTCGCGTCACCGGCAACGCGCTGCACAGAGACGTCGCCCAACGCACACTCGATTGGATCCTGCGCGAAATGACCGGCCCGGAAGGCGCGTTCTATTCCGCGCTCGATGCCGATAGCGAGGGCGAAGAAGGACTCTTCTACATCTGGCATCGCAACGAAATTCTCGAAGCGCTTGGCAACGACGATGGTGAATTCTTCTGCCACGCGTATCAAATCACGGAGGAAGGCAACTATTTCGACGAAGCCACTGGACGCGCGACAGGAATGAACATTCCGCATCTCAGCGCCTGGCCGAAAGGAAACGACGACGAGCGCCTCGCGCGCTGCCGCGCAACGCTGCTCGATGTGCGGAGCCGCCGAATCCGGCCGGGCCTCGATGACAAACGAATCGTCAGTTGGAACGGATTGGCGGTCGCCGCATTCGCCCGCGCGGGCGCAATTTTGTCAGCTCCACACTATCACGACGCTGCGGCGCGCGCGGCGAAGTTTCTTCTGGCACACGCAATGCCCAACGGAGAACTGATGCGCACGTGGCGCAACAGGCAAGCGCGAATCCCCGCCTTTCTCGAGGATTACGCGGCGCTCGCCGATGGACTTCTCGCCCTCCACGCGGCAGACGGAAATCCCGAATGGCTCAATGCGGCTGAAGAACTGGGACACAAAATGCTCGATCGCTTCGCCGACTCCTCAACGGGGCAGTTCTTCGCGACGTCGGAACAGCACGAAAGCCTTCTCACCCGCTTCTCCGATTGCTTCGACTCACCCCTGCCCTCGGCAACCGCCCTTGCGATTCGCGTACTGACAACTCTTTCGCAACGCGGGCGCGACCCCGCCTTCGCTACATTCGCCGCGCGCGCTTTTACAGCCTGCTCCGCGCGCGCTGCGCTCCAACCTTCCGGCTGCGCTGCCCTCATTCTTGCCGGATTGCAACTCGGCAGTGCAGCAGCGCTTCCCCATATCGAAATTCAACTGACCCCTGCCGCGACAAAAGTGTCAGCCGCAAATCCAGTTGAAATCCAGATTCGAGCGATCGTACCGGAAGGATGGAAGCTGCAAGCGGACAAAACCGGCCACCTTTTCAACGCGGAAGTCTCCGGAGATTTCACACTCGCTGCACAAACGGACTCCACCCTCTCACTCCGCCTGCATTCAGCGCACAGCGCGCCAACCGCAAGAGCAACGGTTCATCTCACCTACAGCGCGTGCAACGACACCATCTGCCTCCCGCCGGTACAACATTCGCAGTCATTCGAATTCCCAATTCAGCCGGATACCTAATCGAACATCCCGCACAACCGCCATTTATCTTGTCGCGTTTCGGGCAACCCTGTACGAATGGCCGCCATGAACGGATTGCCGCAAATCGAAGTGCTGACCAGCAACTGGTCAGAATATGAGCTGCTCGATTCCGGCGACCGTCGGAAATTGGAGCGCTTCGGATCGCTCATCGTGATCCGGAGCGAGCAAAAAGCGTGGTGGAAGCCCGCCCGTCCGCAGTCAGAATGGAGCCGCGCTGTCGCCATTCATGAAGACAACGGGAACTGGACACTGCGCAAACCGATGCCGCGCGAATGGCGTATGCGCCTCGACGGACTCACACTCGAGGCGCGTTTTCTGGAAACTTCCAAACACGTCGGTGTATTCCCTGAACAGTCGCCCCATTGGGATTGGATTCGCAAACACGCCCCCGCCCGGAATGCGCAACCTGCGCCGCGCCTCCTCAATCTCTTCGGCTATACCGGCGTTGCAAGCCTCGTCGCTGCGCAAGCAGGCTTCGCGGTCACGCACGTTGACGCGGCAAAACCCGCCATCAATTGGGGGCGCTACAACCAGCAACTCTCCGGCATGGAAACTAAGCCCATCCGCTGGATCCTCGAAGATGCAGTCAAATACGTGAATCGTGAAATTCGTCGCGAAAGCCGGTATGAGGCGATCCTCCTCGATCCCCCTTCCTTCGGGCGCGGTCCGAATCGCGAAGTCTGGAAGGTCGAAAAGCAACTGACCGAACTGCTCGACATCTGCCGCCGCGTATTGAGCGACCGCCCGCTCTTCATCATTCTCACAGCGTACAACCTCGAAGCGTCGTCCCTGATGCTCGGCAATCTCCTCAGCGACACCATGCGCGATCGCCCGGGACGGGTATCCGTCGGCGAACTCGCGCTCCGTCACTCGCATTCGACCCGCCTCCTCCCCCTCTCCCTCTTCGCCCGCTGGCAGGCCGATCGCGCGCGCTCCTGACCCCGCGCGCCAAACTTGACGCGCGCAAGGCGGTTTATGCAGTATTGCAGAATGCGTGTACGCGTTCATCTCCGGATGCTTGCAGGAGCCATCGCCTCCCTCGCCTTTGCGCATTTATCTGCTTTTTCAGATCCTGATCCCGTGCCGGTTGTTGAGGTCCGTCATCTCTCATCGGCCGAGCGCCTTGCTGCAGAGAACGCACTTGCCGGACAGGATCAGTGGAATGAGACGGCCATTGATTCTCCGCGCTTCATTATTCCCGACATTCGCGAAGTCTCGCCCGCCGTTGAAAAGGCGCGCAGTATCGCGCGATCGCGCGCGCGAGCGGCGGGAGCATCGGCTACAGAAGCCGAAGAGGCTGCGCTGATCGTTCCCGAGAACCTCGACGACTGGGTCAGTGAACATCAGCGAGAGCTACAGGAACACGCCGGAGAGCCACCGTCGGACGTCCCGCCGGGGCTCGCGCCGGAGCCGGGCCCTCCACACCGCGCGATTCCCGGCCGTCGCGGCTTACCGCAAATCGCGCAGGGCAAGCGCGTGCTCGGATGGCATCCGTATTGGGCGACGATGACGGACATCCAAAACTATCAGTATTCCAACCTCACGACGATCGCGTACTTCTCGTATGAAGTGAACCCGACGAACGGAAATGCGTTGTCTTCCTATTCCTGGAGCAACACACCGGTCGTCGCGTGGGCGCACAGCAACGGCGTGAAGGTGGTGCTGACGGCGACGCTATTCGGATCGGCGAATAATCAGCGTTTTCTGACAAACAACATCGCGACGAGCAATTTGATCACGCAGCTTTTGATCGCGATGACGAACCGCGCGGGGAGCGCAGGCGACGGAATCTGCATTGATTTCGAGAGCATCGGCTCGTGGAGCGGCGCGGATGTTGCGCTGACAAAATTCATGAGTAATCTGACGACGCGCTTTCACGCGGCGAACACGAACTATGAAGTCAGCATCGCGCTGCCGTCGGTGGATTGGTACTCGACGTTCAACGTCTCCGCCTACGACGCGTTCGGATTGGATTACGCAATTGTGATGGGCTACGACTATTACTGGTCAGGCAGCGCGACGCCCGGCCCCGTGGCGCCGCTCTACAGCAGCGCGCAGTGGATTGGCGCGAATTCGTGGTGTTCGGAAAATTATTCCCTCAACTACTACCTCGGCAAAGGCATCACACCCGGCAAGCTCATGCTCGGTGTACCGTACTACGGGCGGCGCTGGGCGGCGGCGAGCACGAATCTCGGCGCGGCAAGTCTGGGCGCCTCCTACTCCGCGGCGCTGACGTATACGGCATGCAAATCAGAGGCAAACAAATGGGGGCGCAAGTGGGACAACAACGGGAGCGTCCCCTACTTCGTCTATATCACCAACAGCACAGCCTATCAGTGCTTTTACGACGACGCCGTCAGTCTCGGGATGAAGTATGATCTGGCAAATTCAAAGAACCTCGGCGGCATCGGAATTTGGAATCTGACACAGGCTTCCGGACAGACCGAATTGTGGGACCTGATCGCCGAAAAGTTCGGCGCGGACGCGGGCGAGCCCGGCGATCCCGGTGGCGGCGATGATAGCGGGTCTTCGGCGAATGCGCCGTGGATCCAACGCACCTCTGCGTACACCGCGAATTTTTACGGCGTGGGAAGCCGCGAAGGACTGCACGTCGCAAGCGGCGCGAATGGCGCCATCTACACTTCGACGAACGGCATTGACTGGACGGCGCAAACGAGCGGCAAGAGCGGTCTGCTGATGAATGTGAATGGCGATGGGCCTCTCTGGGTCATTGTGGGCGAAAGCGGAACCATCCTCACATCGAGCAACGGTATCAACTGGACTTCGCGCACCTCGCCGACGAATGCCCTCTTCCGCGGCGTGGCGTACGGCAACGGCATTTATCTCGCATGCGGCGACAACGGAGCAATGGTGCGCTCGACCGACGGCATCACGTGGTCGGCAGTGGACTCCGGCACAAACCTTTCGCTGCAAGGTGTCGGATACGGCGCAGAATTCCTGCATTCAGGCGGCACCAATGAAGCCACGGCGGACTCGCCTCTCTTCGTCGTCGTCGGCGCGAATGGGCTCTTGATGACATCTTCAAACGGGCTCGCGTGGACCAAGCGAACCTCCGGCACACCCGTGTATATTTCCGACGTTTCGTACGGCAACGGCTACTACGCGGCGGTCGGCAACACACGCACACTGCGTTCGGCGGACGGGATTTCGTGGACGGTGTACACAAACAGCACGTATCTCTATCGCGTCGTGTACTGCGCAGGCGTGTTCAAGGCCACGGGCGCAAACGGCACGATTCTCTCTTCGATGGACGGCGCGACGTGGGAACCGGAAACATCGGGCACGACGAATACGCTGCGCGGAATCAGTTATGCGGCGGATCAGTTCGTGGCGGTTGGATTCAACGGCACGATCCTGACAAAGGGCACAATGGGTGCCGCAGCAGATGACGACGGCGGCGAAGACAACGGCGATCCCGGCGAAAACGGCAACGGCTCCGAACCCCTGCCGACGCCGGACGAAACGGGCCTGCCTCAACTCGCGGCGGCGCAACCGTCGGGGCCTCTTTCCGGGATCGTTCTCTTCACCAGCGGCGGGCACGGCTTCGGCGCAAATGCCGCGCTGACGGCGTGGATTTCTGAGCGCACGCTGGCGCACGCGATGAATGAGGACCTCGGGAATCTCGACCAGCTCAACTATTTTGTCGAAGCAGCGTGGAAGGCGGGTGCAACCGTCGTCCCGTTCCGCCCTGTCGGCTATCAAACCAACGAGGTCGTACTCGACAACATGGATACGAACCTCTCCGCGCGCGGGCAGGTGACCTTCGGCGGAACGTGGTACAACTCGTCGCAGAGCATTTACTACGGCAAGCCGGGCGATGCGATTCCCTACCGCTACGCAGCCGTCAGCACCAACGGCTCAACTGCGTGGGCGTCGTACCGCCCCAGCATTCCCGTTGCGGGCGACTATCCGGTTTATACGTGGGTCCGGCATGGATCAGATCGAACAAATCAGCTCTACCGCATCTATCACACCGGCGGCATCACGGACGTGCGCGTGGATCACAGTGCCGTCGGCTGCGGATGGGTGTGGCTCGGCACGTATTATTTCGCAGCAGGCACCAACGGCGTCGTCAACATCGGCAACTTTGTGCCGGGCGGGAAAGAAGGCAGCTACGTTTTCGCCGATGCCATTCGGTTCGGAAACGGGATGGGCACGGAGCCGCGCGGCGCGGCAGGCCTTTCCGGCTTTGAATCCGAACTGGAATCGAGCCGCTTCTGGACGATCAAATCCATGGGTCAAGGAATGCCCGCTTCGCTCTACGACGTCAACGGACTCGACGACCGCGAGGACAACATCGGCCAACCCGCGCGCATGGCGGATTATATGTGCCGGACGAACGACCGCCCGCGCTGGCGGCGCGTGTATATCGGTCTGCACTCGAACGCCAGCGGCTCCACCAACGCGACGAGCCGCGGAACGATCGGCCTCTACGACACGCGCATTGAGGCGAACTATCCTTCCATTTATTCCGCACAGACGAATCTCGCCGCCGCCCTCGCGCGGCAGTGCAACGAGGATATGCGCGCGGGAACGAACAGCGTGATTCCAAGCTGGAGCGCTCGCACATCCTATCTCTACGGCAGCACCTACGGCGAAATTTACAATTCCAGCGTCTATCAAAAGATGGATACAACGATCAACGAAGTCGGCTTTCACGACAACGCGAGCGACGCAGCGGTACTCCGCACGCCCGCAGGGCGCGAGTGGCTCGCGCGCGGAACCGTGCGCGGACTCATCCGTCACCTGAGCGGCTACTATGCCAGCGGCATCGTCAACACCAACGCGCCCGACCGGCCGATCCGCCTCAAGGCGGTGAATTCTGGCGTCGGCGCGCTGACGATTTCATGGCAAATGCCCGCGCGCACCGCTGCGAGCGGCGGCTTGCCGCAGGGATACGTGATCTATACCTCCACCGACGGGCGCGGCTTTGGAAACCCGATCGCCGTCTCCGGCGCGGCGACCACAAATAAGACCATCACCAATCTGAACGCAGGCGCGACGATCTTCTTCCGCGTCTGCGCGACCAATGCGGGCGGCGAATCCCTGCACTCCGCTGTGGCAGGCGCGCGCGTGACGGCGAACGGGGCCAAGGCGGGCGTACTGGTTGTCAACGGATTCGACCGCAACGACAATGCCCTCGCCCCCACCCGCTTCATCGCAAAAAATCTGAATGGCAACGTGACGCTCGTCCGCCCGCGAATGATCAACAGCTTCGACTATGTCAAAGAACACGGCGTCGCCCTCGCCGCAGCCGGTCAGACGTTCGACTTCGCGGATCATTCGCTCATCACGGGCAGCGCGGCGCTGACGAATTATGCAAAAGTGGTCTGGATCCTCGGCGAGGAATCCACGGTGGACAAAACCTTCGATGCCACCGAGCGCACAGCCGTCGCCGGATACCTGAACGCGGGTGGACGCCTTTTCGTTTCCGGCGCAGAGATCGGATGGGACCTCGGACGAGTCGGCGTCTCCAGCGCGGACGAAGTTAAATTCTTCACGAACACCCTCCGCGCGGCGTACGCCGCCGACAATGCGGCAACCAACATCGTGACGGGAACGGCCAACGGCTTCCTCAACGGAGTCACCCTGCAATTCAACTACACAAATCTGCTCCCGGATATTTATGCCGCGAATTTCCCCGATATTCTGCGTACCAGCGGTGGCGCCGTCACGGCGGCGGTGTATGGCGCGAGCGCGTCCGGCGCGAATGGCGCCATCATTCAGTTCAGCAATTCCACATATCGCACAATCGTAATGGGCTTCCCGTTCGAGACGATCACCAACGCTGTGACGCGCGCAACCGTGATGACCAAGGCGATGCAGTTTCTCGGCGGCACGGAATCGAACGACACCGACGGCGACGGCTTGCCAAACGACTGGGAAACGCTTTATTTCGGCGGTCCCACAAACGCAATGCCACACGCCGATAGCGATGACGATGGATTCAGCAATCTTGAGGAATACATCGCGGGAACCAACCCGACGAACAGCAGTTCGCGTTTCCTCATTACGGGAGTCAGTCTGCACCCGAGCGCAGTGAGCAACTTGGTCCTGCGCTGGCCGAGCGTCACTGGGCGCGTGTATTCCGTCTGGTCAACGACCAACGCCTTCGGTCCCTACACGCCACAATGGACGAATCTGCCGGCAACAGCGCCGACTAATTCCGTCACAAACACTATTTCGCCCGAAGCGGGAGCCTATTTCTACAACATCCGCGTCCGGCTCGCGCCCTGAGCTCAGGGTGTTGTTGACTTGGTGACCTCGCCGGTCAGCGTCTTGATCGCCGCCATGGTGTCCACCAGATCGGATTCAGTTTTGCACTCGAAACGGAACTCCTCTTCGCGCGCAATGCGCTGGCTTCCGTCGAAATCCCGGTGGTTGTAGCGAAGCTCAATGATGTACTCATCCGTGAACACGTACTGGTAATCGCGAAAATATGCGCTGGTTCGCGTAATCGCCGTCCACGGCACGCTTCGAACCATCCAGACGGTGGACGTCACCTGCACCGAGCGTCCGTCGCGATATTCTGTTTTGGTCGTGTTGGTGGTGCGCTTGAAACTGAATCCCTCTTCATCCAGGGCGAAGCTGCCATAGTCCGTCATTCCGCTCGCCGGCCGCGCCTGTGAGCGAATCACATTCACTGCGTCAGCCTTAGAAAGATTGCCGTAATACGGGCTTCGCTCCGCGACCGCACCCGTATAGGGCGTGACCGTTGAGCAGGCGGCGCAAATCAACGCCACAGCGACACACGCAAGTACTGATTTCATCGTGCTGACTCCTCCCCCTGACACTACACGAATGAAGCTACGCTAAAACGCGCCGAAGAAAATACTGGAAAACGACACAATCGGCGTCGTCTCACGCAGATCATCCACCGCCGCGCGCACATCGCCCATCAGGCCATCCACCTGATTATACATCCCGTCGTCTTTGATCAATTTCCCAAGCGTCCCCTCGCCGCGATTGATCGTCTCTGCCGTTTCCTTCAATGCAGCAACTGTGTCGGACAAATCTTGATACAGCTTGTCATCGGACGACAGCAGCTTGCCGAGCGTGCCCTGCCCGCCGGAAAGGCGTTCGCTCACGGCGAGGATGTTGGTGTAGAGCGCGTCGTCCGTGAGAAGTTTTCCAATCGTGCCCTCACCGTCGCGCAGGCGGCGCGTCAGCTCTTTAACATTTTCCATCGTCTCCTGCAGATTGCCGAGAACACCCCCGCCTTCCAGCGTCTGGCGCAGCGCCTTCACGCCATCGGTCAGTTCCGCGATAAAATCGGAGGGGCCAACGCCAATGATCTTCGCATCGGGCGGCAGCAGCGGCGAATCCGGCGAACCCTCGTACACATCCACAAACTTGCCGCCAAGCACGGACGACGGAGTCACTACAATTTTGTAGTCTTCATGCAGTTGGAGCGGGTATTCCAGCGTGAGGTCGGCATACACCCCGTCGCGGCGCACGCTCAGGCTCTTCACGCGACCGACATCCACGCCGCGCACAAATACCTTGTCGCCCTTGATGAGGCCCGTGACCTGATCAAACATGACGGACATTTTATGGCTCGTGCCGAATAGACTTTCCTGGCTCAACACGATGGTGAAAAAGCCGAGAGCGACCAGGATCAACATCATAAACAACCCGACCGTAACCTCGACTGTGGCTTGTTGAACTCGACTGCGCTTCATAGCTTCAACCCCTTCTCCCACGCTCCGCGGCGGGTAATGTACTGCGCTTCCAGAAATCCGCGTACCACCGGATCACTGGACTTCATAAACTGCTCCGGCGCCGACACCTCGACAGCCTTCCCAAAGTTAAGCATCGCAATGCGCGTGCCGATTGCCAACGCGCTATGCAGATCGTGCGTCACGACAACGCTGGTGATTCCGAGCTGCTTTCGAAGACTATCAATCAGCTCATCAATCGTGCGCGACGTGATCGGATCCAAGCCGGATGTCGGCTCGTCGTACAGCACGATTTCGGGCTCGGTGATGATCGCGCGCGCAAGGGCCACGCGCTTGCGCATTCCGCCGGAGAGATCGGACGGATGCTTGTCATACGCATCTTCCAATTCGACCAGCCGCAACTTTTCGCGCGCAAGTTTTTCGATTTCGTCTTCGCCCTTGTCCGTATGCTCGCGCAAAGGCAATCCGACATTTTCACCGGCGGTGAGCCATTCGAGGAGTGCGCCGCCCTGAAACAACACGCCGAAGCGCGCGCGAATCCGCTCCAGCTCGCGCCCCGTCGCCTCGCTCACACAATCCTCGCCCACCATCACGCGGCCGGAATCCGGCGTGAGCAGACGGACCATGTGCTTGAGCGTGACGCTCTTGCCCATGCCCGAAGGACCGCAAATGACGAACGTTTCGCCCGCCTTGATTTTGAGATCAAAGCCATCGAGCACATTGCGGCGCCCCAGACGCTTGGTGACATTTTCAAAGCGAATCATCGGTAGAACACCCGCGTCAGCATGTAACCCAACACCAGAATTGTGAGGAACGAAATAATCACCGTCCGCCGCGTCGCCTGACCCACGCCGACCGCACCCTCGCTCGTGATGAAGCCCTGATGGCACGCCGTTGTCGCAATCACGATGCCGAACACAAACGCCTTCAAGAGCCCAACGTAGAGGTCCTTGTTCTGCGCATAGAGCTGCGCGTTATCAATGTACGCCTGAAACGAGACTTGCAGCTGTGTCGCGCCGACCAACGCGCCGCCCGCAATACCCAAAATGTTGGTGTAGATGGTCAGGATCGGCATCATCAATGCCAGCGCAACCAGGCGGGGCAGCACGATGAAGCGCACCGGGTTGATGGACATGATTTCGAGCGCAGACACCTCTTCGGAAACCACCATCGTGCCGACCTGCGCGGCAATCGCCGATCCGACACTCGCCGCGACGATCAGGGCTGTCATGAACGGCCCCATCTCGCGCAGCATCACAACAGCCACCGCAGTGCCGATGTTCTGCTGCAAACCGAAGCGGCGCAGCTCCAACCCCGTCTGCAACGCCAGAATCATTCCTGTGAACGCCGCCACCACCGTAATCACGCCGAGCGATTTGATCCCCGTGATGTAGAGTTGATTGAAGAGTTCCGGGCGGCGGCGCTTCGTCAGAACGAGCGGAATATACAGCGTCGCCTCGAACAGCATCATCAGCGCCTGGCCCAGTCCGCGCAGATTCAACATGACATTGCGCCCCATTCGCGCAAGCGCATTGACAGGCGGGTCGTAAAACTCTGGTTCGCGCGTGATTATGGCTTCGTCTCCTCTTCCGGCAAATCGCCAAACTTCAAAAAGAATAGCACACGCCACTGCACATTGGAATCGCTTCGCTCGCGGCCCAACAATCCTTTAAGAAAAGACCACGATTTCCCATCCTGCTCGCGATGCCAGTCCCACAGCGGAAACAACGACCAACGCCGCTCCTCGTCGCCCCGCTTCTGATCCCGATACAGCCCCCACAGCAGTTCGCGATCCACCGCATCCTCGTGGCGCGCGCTCGAATAAATCGTCCACAGCGGCGCCCAGTTGCGCTCCACCGCGCTGTAATCCGCCAGCGGCCACAGCGAAAGTGTCCGGAAGAAGGAGTCCTCACCCGCGCGCCGGTATGAAAAAAGCGGCCACAGCTTTACCTGCCGCTTATCGGGTGGCGCATTTGTCACGCCTTGCTTCGATTGAAAGTAGAACGGCGCGATGATGAAGCGGTCCTGCTGTTCATTCCCGCGCTTGAATGTCTGATCCCAGACGATCGGCCAGAGATAAAATGTCGTATCGGCGGATTTTTCCTGGCGGTGCCCCCAGAGCGGCCAAATATAGAATTTATTGATGTCGCCCGTTTCCCGCTGAATAAACGGCCACGGCGCAAGCAGCCGCGTTGCGCGCTCGCCTTTCGTGTAGCGGAACAACGGCGGAATCACCATCCACGTCTCCTGATCCTCCAGCCGCGTGTGTCCGTAGAGCGGGAACAGGATGAATCCCTTGCCCGAACTTCCCGGATAAAAGTATTCAACATCCGTCCAGATCGGCCACATCACGAAGCGCTTTTCGTACTGCCCCTCGCGGTAGGAGCGCCCGTAGAACGGGAACACGCGCTCGCGCTCCACCTTCCCGCCCGTGGTCTTTGAAATGATCGGCCACAGCCAGTTGCTCGTCTCCAATTCGTTCAGTTTGCTGGTCGAACGAATCGGGAACAGAACAAATGAGATTTCATCGCGACCCAGAAACTCGCGAATCGTGCCACCGAACGGAAACACCGCGCGGTACGTCTCGCCCGATGCGTCGCGCCCCGAAAAATAGAACGGAAGCAGCCAAAAGCGGTGTCGGCGCTGCGGCTGTTCCTCACCGTGCTTGAACGAAAAGAAAATCAGCACGCGCGTCTGCTCTTCGTTTCCAATCGTGCGCGAAGAGCCGAGCGGCCAGAGATAATCGCGGCGAGACTGGTCGTGCGCCGGATCCTCCACCTTGCTGTAAAACGGGCGGAACGCGACCAGATGCCAGCCCTGCGTGGATTCCGCCGCCTCGAAAAACGGACCGGCAACCTTCAATCGCTGATCGCCCTGCACGTCGCGATAGCGCGATGCGAGGAACCCCGCATCAAACGGATCGCGCCGGCTCGCAAAAGCGGAATCCGCCGCACATGCCAATGCCGCTGCCGCCAGCAGTGTTCGAGCCCATGTGCGGCGCGCGCGCATACCCGTTAGGCACCCAGACATTCGGTCACAACGCGAGCAATGGCATTCGTCAAACGGTCCGTCATTTCCTTCGTCGGACCTTCCACCATCACGCGACACATGGACTGCGTGCCGGAATAGCGAACCAGCACGCGTCCCTGATCGCCCAACTCCGCCTCCGCCGCTTTGATCGCCTCTTGAACAGGCGGAACCGTCGAAAGGTCCGGTTTCTCGCGCACGTTCACGTTGATCATCTTCTGGGGCGTCACGGACATAATGCCACTCATGCTAGAGAGTTTCTGGCCCGTCGCACGCATCACGGCAAGCAACTGCAGCGCGGAGATCAGACCATCGCCTGTGGTGTGGTGATCGAGGAAGATCATGTGACCGGAGGTTTCACCACCAATTGTGGATCCCTTCTCTTTCATCATCTCCAGCACATAGCGGTCGCCGACCGGCGCGACGCCCGCTTCGATGCCGAGCTTGCGCGCGGCAACGAAGAAGCCGAAATTCGCCATGACGGTTGTCACCATCAAATTATTGGGCAGTCTCCCCTGCTCCTTGAGCGCGCGGGCGCAGATCAGCAGAATATGGTCGCCGCTGATTTCCTGTCCCTTTTCATCCACCGCAATCATGCGGTCGCCATCGCCGTCGAACGCGAAACCGACATCCGCGCCGAGTTCTTTCACCTTCGCACGCAAATCTTCCGTATGCTGCGATCCGCAGTTTTCGTTGATGTTGACGCCATTCGGCGAACAGTGAATCGCCGTCACGTCCGCGCCCAGTTCCGAGAAGATGATCGGTGCCGCCTTGTACGTCGCGCCGTTGCCGCAATCGAGGACGATCTTCATCCCTTCGAGACTCAGATTCTCGGGGAACGTGTTTTTACAGAAAACAATGTAGCGGCTCAGCGCGTCGTCAATCCGGCGCGCCTTGCCGATCTGATTGGCCGTGGGGCGAATATCCTTGATCCTGCCCGAGCTGATCAATTCCTCGATCTCGTTTTCATCCGCATCCGGCAATTTGTAGCCCGTGCGCGAGAAAATCTTAATACCGTTGTCCTGATACGGATTGTGCGAAGCGGAAATCACCAATCCCGCATCCGCGCGCATATTTCGCGTGATGAACGCAATCCCGGGCGTGGGCATCGGCCCGACCAGCAGCACGTCCACACCCATCGAGCAAATGCCCGCAGTGAGCGCACTTTCCAGCATATACCCGCTCACGCGCGTATCCTTGCCGATCACAATCGTGTGGCGGCGCTCCTGATGCTGCTTGCACACATACGCCGTGGCGCGACCGATCTCGAGCGCCATTTCCGCCGTCATCGGGTATTGGTTCGCGACGCCGCGAACACCGTCTGTTCCAAACAAGCGACCCATTGTCGTCTCCTTATTCTTCTCCCGCGCGCACCGTGGCATCCACAATGCCCTGCAGCCACGCGGTGCCCGTCTGCTTCACAGCATCCGGCAAGGCGGGCAGCAGCGCCAGGTATTCACGCCCTTCGCGCGCGGCCGCTAATTGTTCCAAAAATATATCGCGCTGTGCCTCGCCCAGCGCCGGATTCTGCATCCGCACGCGCGCTGTGGCCCAACCGCTCACAATACGTTCCTGCGTTTCGCACTCTGCGGCAAACCGGCTCTCGCCGCCCGCCCGCAGGCGCTCCGCCGAGCCTTTCACCTTTGCGACCCATTCGTCGAGCCGCTTCATGCGTTCCTTCAGCGCGCCGTCCAGCAAGCGCAATGCGCCATCGAGGCAAAAACGATCATACACGCCCGTCATGAAAATCGGGCGCACATGCCGATACCACTCGCGCAACGCGTAGAGATTGCCAATATAGATCAGATTGTTCCGCCACACGCGCTGCGCGCCGCGATAAGTGCTCGCGTCATAGCGCCGCACCCCCGCCGCCACACCGGCAGAACCGATCAACATTCCGTCGTCCGATGCATCGTGACGCAGAACAGAACCCGCAGGCGTCACGCAGCCGTATCCGATGCGGACCGGTCCCACCAGACCGCCCTGCCCGCCGAGAAATATCGGCGCGCGATCCAAAAACACCCCGCGCGGCACATCGCCCAGCAGCGATGCTGTCGCCTTGTCCTGATGCGGCGTGTAGTTGAAGTGAATGAAGGACGAACCGACTTCGCTGTGGTTCTTCCGGCTGCGACCGCCCGCCATCAGCACATCGCAAAAATTGATGAGACTGCCCAACGTGACAAACGGCAGCAGAATCGTCTGCTTCAGCCCAACCGTATGCGCGCCGTTCGCCTCTTCTTCCAGCAGCGTCCCCGCGCGGATGTGCGCGCCGCTCCCCACGTTGGAGCCATCCAGAAACACCGCACCTGCGGCATAGCCGCCCTTGAGCTCGACCTTCGACCCCAATTGGCAGTCTTCCAGCGTCATCGGCGCTTCCGCACCCAATTCCGAGCCCGGTCCCACACTCGTGGAAGCGCCGCGCAAACGGCATCCGGCGTGAATCACCGCGTCCGGCGCAATCCGCTCGGGCACAATGGCCGGATCAATTTCGACTGAAGCGGGATTCGGCATCCGCACGCCGCGCGCCAACAAATCTCTGACGCGCAATGGTAAGGTAGAATCTGCCATACGTTTATTTGAGGAGAACGCCGACCACCACACCCAGCGCGGTACACGCCAGCATCAACATGGACTTGGAAAGCTTCGCTGTGTGAATCAGCAGATCCACACTCACACCGTCCGCAAACCCGCGATTCACAATGCAAATCACGGCCATCAGACCAATCAATATCAACCCGACAATCTTCGATTTTGTCATCGCGATTTCATCCATTCCGGCGCGGCGCGCGCGCCTGAGGCGCTAAATAACTTCGCGGATATACTTTGCCTTCAGCAACCGCCAAAAGACAACGAGAAACGCTGTCAGCGGAATGCCCAACAGCATCCCCAGAACTCCGCCAAATGCCGCACCCCAGAAAAATAGCGACAGAATCACCATCATCGGATGCAGCCCCGTCCGGTTTCCCATAATCCGCGGCGTCAACACAAACGACTCAATCGCATTGACCGCTCCGATGACAAGCAAAACGATCACCATCAACTGCGCGCCGCCGCCCGGCTGGAAATACGCCAGCGGCAATACCACCGCCAGTCCGATGATGTTCCCCATATACGGGATGATGTTGAGAAAACCCAGCACCAGCCCGATCGCAATTCCGTATTGCAACCCCGCGACGCCGAAACCAACCGCATAGAGAAGGCTCTGAATCGCCGCAATTCCGATCTGACCGCGGAAGAACGCCACCATGATGTTCAGAAACTCGGTCCCGAGATATACGACATCCCGGCGCGTCTCTTCTTTAAGGAAAGGCAAACCGCCCTCCAACTGCCGCAGCGAAATCCGGCGCGCCGTCAGCAGAAAATAAAAATAGACCGGCAGCACCACCCAGCTCAACAGACCGCCCAGCATCCGGAACGCGCTGAACCCCGCAGCCAGCACCTGCCGCAGCAACGCCAGCAACTGCTTCGCCATCCAGCCGCTCCGCTCCTGCAGCCCCGCCTTCACCGCGTCTCCCCGATCCTCCCAGAACGCCGAAAGCTGCGGTGCCCACGCCTCAACGCGCTCCGACAGCCGCTCAATCCACACCGGCGCCTGCTGCACCAGCCCCTGCACCTGCTTCACCAGCACCGAGCCGAAGAACCACACGCCAAGCGCAATCGGCAGCGCCACAGACAGCAGCACCAACGCCGCCGCCAGCCACGACCAACGCACGCGCCGTAACAGCCAGATATAAAACGGACGCAGCATCAGGGCCAGAATCCCCGCAACCGCCAGCGGCATGAGCACGGGCGAAAAGGTGCGGATAAAACGGGCGAGGAGTAGAAACGCGGAATAGAGCAACACGACAATTGCCGCAATGCCCAGCAACGTGAGCGCAGCAGCAACAACCTTCTGCTGCTTCGGATTCAGACGAAATCCATCCATGCGCCGGAGTATAGGGACTCCCCGCCTCCGCGCTAGAACGAATCTTTCGCCTTCCGCAGTTTTGCGAACGACGCCACATCCCGCGCGCGAAGAAACGGATTGGTCTCCCGCTCAATCGCCAGTGTGGACGGCAACACCGCCAACCCCGCGCGATGACGCTCGCGCACATCCGCCAGCTGGCGCTGCATCGCCACATTCTCCGGCTCCACTGAAAGCGCAAACTCCAGATTCCCCTCCAAATAATCGTGCCCGCAATACAGATGCGTCTCGCCCGGCAGCGCCCCCAACTTTTGCAGCGCAGCAAACATCCACTCCGGCGGATTCCCAAAAATGCGCCCGCAGCCCGCCGCAAACAGCGAATCGCCCGAAAACAGCAAACCCGGTGCAGGCTCCGGCAAATAATACGCCATGTGCTGCGGCCGATGCCCGCGCGTATCCAACGCGCGAATCTTTAATCCGCGCCACTCTACCACCTCGCCATCGCCCACCCCGCGAAAGCCAAAACTCATCGTCGCGCCCGCCGGGCCATACACAACCGGATCAAACATCCCGACCAACTCCGGTGCGCCTTCGATGTGATCCCAATCCGCATGCGTAATCAGAATCGCATCCAGCTTCACACCGCGCCCGTTCAATAGCGCCAGCGCGGGCCGCGCAGCAGGCGGATCCACCACCAGCGCCCCGCCCTCGCGCAGGAGGATATAAAACACATTGTCCTCCCACGGCAGCAGCACAACCTCCAATCCGTCATACATCTCACTCCACATCGCGAACCGCTCCTTCTTTGCTGTCCGATCTGATCACTTCCATTTTTTCTGCATCTGCACTACCGTGCGCCCGATCTTAACACAAACGGGACCCACATGAAACGCATCGCAATTTTCGTCGGCAGCCTGCGCAAAGACTCCTATAACCGGAAAATGGCGCACGCCCTTATCGGCGTCGCACCCAAATCGTTGCAATTCGAATTCATCGAATTCGCGCACCTCCCGTTTTATAATCAGGACTTGGAAGAACATCCGCCCGTGGAATGGATTGAATTCCGTAAACGCGTCGCCGCCTTCGATGGGCTCCTCTTCGTCACCCCCGAATACAACCGCTCCATCCCCGGTGCCCTCAAAAACGCGCTCGACGTCGGCTCCCGCCCGCCGGGACAAGGCGTCTGGAGCAAAAAACCTGCAGCCGTAATGACCGTCTCGATCAGCCCCGTCGGCGGATTCGGCGCAAATCATCACCTTCGCCAAACCCTCGTCTGCCTAGACGTTGCAACCATGGCGCAACCCGAAGCCTATGTCGGCTTCGCCAAACAACTCTTTGACGAAAACGGTGTTCTCACCAACGACGGCACAAAAGAATTCATCACCCGCTTCATGCAAACCTTCGCCACATGGGTGGACGCCCTCACACCCTGAGCCGAAAATTGATCGCAAAGATTGAAATGCTGCAGTCGCTACGACGGCATCCCGCCATGCGGAAGCTTTAAAAATATCTTAAGCGCGATACACACCAAGAGAACGACAAAAAGCAGAATCCCGATCGCGAGATACCCCCGCATCTCCCGCTTCGCCGCCCGAAACCGAGGACTCAGCCCCGCCCAAAGCCGGAGCCGATGCACCCGATCACGTTTCTCCACATCATTCATTGAATTAGAATTGGGGCTATATCAGCATTTTCTGAGCCTAAACCATACCACTCCACCGCGTCTGAAAACAAACCGAAACCACGGCTACGGGTGGATCCGGCTGCAAACGATTGACGGAACGCGCGAAACAGCTATTGTGCAGGGCTTTCACGGGCGGTTAGCTCAGCGGTAGAGCATCTCGTTTACACCGAGGTGGTCGGGGGTTCAAATCCCTCACCGCCCACCATTTCGATCGCTCCGCGATCGAAATGTCCCGGCGTAGTGCTGCGAAGCAGGACGGAGCCGGACAATTACGCAGCGCAGCGGAGGACGAGCCGTACGGGCGACATGCATGTCGCCCTCCTTTGCGCTTTCTGCTATCATACACCCATGCCAACTTTCAATCTTCCGAAACTTCTCCGCGACGTCTTCGATCCTGCTACTGACGAAAATGTTCTCGTTATGGTTGATCTCCCGCGCGAGGGGGTGCCCGACAACAGCGATTGGATCGAGCGTCGCGCGATGGCGGAGGAATGGCGACAGGCATTCGCCGCACTGGGCGCGGCATCGCAACCGCTTCTCTCCTTCCCCGCCAGCGCCGGCAACAATGCGGACCTCCCCGAAATCGGCGCACAGAACAGCACACCGGTTCGCGTGGCGGACGCAATCGCGCGCGCGAACATCGTCGTCGCAATGACGAAGCACTCCGCAACTGCTCCCCTCTCCGCGTTTGTCAAAGCGCGAACCGATCTCCGCGTCGCGAGTATGCCGGGCGTACTGCGCCGGATGGAACAAACCGCGCTCGCGGCGGACTACCGCGAAGTGGCACGCAAGGCGCAGCTTCTCGCGGAACGGTTGGAGCGCGCTGAATACGCTGATGTCACCTTCGAAACAGGACACCGCTTCCAATTCGATCTGCGCTTCCGCCACGCGCACGCCGATGACGGCGTTTGTACGCGAAAGAAGGATGGTTTCCGCCTCATCAATCTCCCCAGCGGCGAGGCATTCATTGTCCCTTACGAAGGCGAGCGCGCGGGCGAGCCGAGCCAAACGCAAGGCGAAATCCCTGTCGCATGGCAAGGTGAACAAGCGATCCTCACCGTGCGCGAGAACAGAATCACTGACGTACGCGGCGGCGCGTATGCCGATAAATTGCGCGCACACTTCGATGTGGACCCGGCACGCCGCAACATTGCGGAACTCGGACTCGGCTGCAACGATTCCGCCGCAGTTCTCGGCAGTGTACTCGAAGACGAAAAGGCGGGATTCCACTGGGCTTACGGACGAAGCGAGCATCTCGGCGGCGTGACGGGTCCCGACGCGTTCGCCAGCCCCGACCACGTGGTCCATCACGACATCGTCTACGCGCGCAGCTGCCCCATCGGCATCGCGCAGCTCGACTTGCGCTACGCGGACGGCTCTTGCGAAACGATTATGCGCGACAACCGCTACACCCTCGCGTAAACCGCGCGCGATTTCCAATCATTGGAAGTCCCGCGCGCGCACTTTTCCAAGCGTTGGAAATTGCGCGCAAAAATTTGTCCAAGCATTGGACTTTTTTTTGAAATGCGGCACACTGCGCGCCGACATGAAAAACAAGATTGGTTTGGTTCAGATGCAGTGCTCGACGAACGCCGATGAAAATACGCGGCGCGCGGCGGAGTTTGTGGTGGAAGCGGGCGCGCGCGGTGCGCAGATTGTCTGCCTCCCGGAGATGTATCGCACGCCGTATTTTTGTCAGAAAGAAGACGCGGCGACGTTCGATCTCGCGGAGCCGGTTCCGGGTCCCTCCACGCAGGTGCTCGGCGAGGCGGCGCGCAAGGCGGGCGTTAGCGTAATCATTCCGATTTTTGAGCGGCGCGCGCCGGGGCTCTATCACAACTCCGCAGTGCTGATGGATCCGAAGGGTGCTGTGCAGGGGATGTATCGCAAGATGCACATCCCGGACGATCCGAACTTCTACGAAAAGTTCTATTTCACGCCGGGCGACCTCGGTTTCAAGGCATTCGATACGAATGCGGGGCGGATCGGCATTTTGATCTGCTGGGATCAGTGGTATCCCGAGGCGGCGCGCCTCACAGCGATGCGCGGGGCGCTGTCCATTTTCTACCCTACCGCGATCGGCTGGCATCCGGGTGAGAAGGCGGAGTTCGGTGCGGCGCAGCGCGATGCGTGGCGCACGGTGCAGCGCGGTCACGCGATTGCGAACGGCTGCTATGTGGCGGCGGTGAATCGCGTGGGGCACGAAAAGCCGGATCCGAATCAGGCGGGATTGGAGTTCTGGGGCACGTCGTTCGTGAGCGATCCGTTCGGCGTGGTGATCGCGGAGGCGTCCACGGACAAGGAAGAGATCCTCGTGGTGGAAACGGATACGCGCCGCGTGGAAGACGTGCGCCGCAACTGGCCGTTCTGGCGCGACCGGCGCGTGGATGTCTTCGGCGAGCTGGTTCGCCGTTTTGCGGATTGACCGGAGAATCACGACCATGCGCCTTCATCATCCTGCCGAATGGGAAACGCACGAAGCGACATGGCTGGGCTGGCCGCACAATGTGACGGACTGGCCGGGCAAGTTCGCGCCGATTCCGTGGGTGTTCGGCGAAATGGCGCGTCTCATCTCCGAAGGGGAAAACGTACACATCATTGTGAAGGATGCGCCGCACGAAGCATCGGCGCGCCGCGTGTTGAAGGCTGCGGGCGTGGATTTCGCGCGCATCAAGTTCTTTCGCTGGCCGACGAATCGCGGTTGGACGCGCGACTTCGGTCCGATGTTCGCGCGCAGCGGCGCAAAGCTGAAGGACCTCGCCATTCTCGACTACACGTTCAATGCGTGGGCGAAGTATGACGACTGGAAACTGGACAATGCGGTCGCGGCAAAGGCGGCGAAGAAGCTCGGCGTTCCGCGCGTGCCGGTGATGCACAAAGGGCGTTCGGTGGTGCTCGAGGGCGGCGGAATTGACGTGAACGGGCGCGGCACGATTCTGACGACGGAAGAGTGCTTCATGGATCAGGAAGTGCAGTGCCGGAATCCGGGTTTTTCAAAGGCGGATTGGGGCCGCGTTTTTGCGGATTATTTCGGTGCGCCGAATGTGCTGTGGTTCAACAAAGGCGTCGCGGGCGATGACACGCACGGGCACGTGGACGATCTCTGCCGGTTCGTGAATCCGAAGACAGTGGTGCTGGTGCGCGAGAAGAATTCGGCAGAAACAAATTATCGCCCGCTAGAAGAAAACTGGGAGCGAGTCGCAGATATGCGACTGGAGGACGGGTCGAAGTTGGAGGCGATTCCCCTCCCCATGCCCGCACCCCTCTATTTCCGGGGTCAGCGCCTGCCCGCCAGTTATGCCAACTTTTATATCTCCAACGCCGCTGTTTTGATGCCAACATTCAATGATTTGAATGATCGGGTGGCGCTGGGCATCCTTTCCGAGCTCTTTCCCGATCGTCCTGTTCGCGGTATTCATGCGGTTGACCTTGTTTGGGGACTGGGAACGTTGCACTGCCTGACTCGCGAACAGCCGAAATAGAACGCTTGGCACGTTTTTTGCTCATTGTGTAGGCGTATTCTGATGAAACGCGGGCACAAATGGTTGGATCCGGACCTTTGGTCTTCGATCCTGATGTTGGCGCTTCCCTTTATTGGGTTCGGCCTTCTTTTCCTGCTGACAAAACCAGTACCCGATCAGGCGCTGCGACGCGTGACGCGGCACGGGGCTGCCGGGCAGCCGCAAAAGAGCATTGTTGTTCCGGAATCCCTTCCGCGGGAGATCAGCGAAACACTTGCAGCTGTCACGCCGAAGGGGCTGGTCGAGGTCGTGAATCAAATGTCGCTCGATCCGGGACTGGCCGATACTTCGGTTGTGGTGGTCACGAGCAGCGGCGCCGTATCGCCTGTGCGCCATACGGCGCCTGCCACAAAACCTCCCGACACCCCGAGTTTTCGCGCGGAGACATTTGTTCGCGATCTGACGAGTCCGGACGGAATTGCGCTTGATCCGCGCACGGGGAATTTCTTCGTGAGCGAGGAAGAGGCGAACCGGGTCGTGATGGTCACGCCGCGAGGTCGCGTCAAGACGGTCATCACACAGGACACGCGGATGTATGTGATGGATGGCAACACGGAGAAGCGAATCAGCCCGATCAAATCGCCCGAGGGTCTGGCGATGGATAGCTACGGCAATTTGTATCTCGTGGAGGATCGCCCGGGCGGACGCATCTTGAAAATCGCGATGTCGGAATCCGGCAAGGTGGGGCCGACTGAAGTAATTCGCGTGCCGGGCCAGGCTGCGGATTTCGCATGGGAAGGAATTGCCGTTCGGGACAGCGGAGAGTTGCTGCTCACGGGTTCGACAGCGGAGGGCGCCAATTATGCCGCAGGCGGCATGGCGCAGGGCGCGCTGGTCTATCGCGATATTGACGGGCAGTGGTGGGTGCCGGTGATGCGTCCGCTCACAAGCCTTTCCGGCGTCGCATTTTCAAAGAATGGACAGTTCGCCATCTACTGCGATGAATTCACCGGGACACTGGGCTGGATTGACTTGCAGACGCGCTATCTGCGCGAGGGCGCAACACAAAAAACCTTCCGCTCGCCAGAAGGCGTGGCCTCCCTACCCGACGGCCGCATTGCAGTTGCGGAGGAAGGCGGACGCATCTCGGTTGTGGATCCGGAATCGGGCGAGATAACGCAAATTGCAGAGGGTCTCGGCCAAATCGAATCGCTGTTGTGGGATGAAGCGGGCGACCGCCTTTTGGTCACCGCGGACGGTCAGGGCGCCCTGCTCGCACTCATTCCGGAGACTGCGCTCGATTACCGGATCAACCGCATGGCGCGCGCGCCCTGTATGGCGGAAGGCGCAATCCGCCATGTGCCGACAACCACCCCGGACTTTGTGCGACCGCTGCTGGAAATGGGCGGCCTCTCTGAACTCAATCCCGACTTCGATTTGGCATTCGACGAGCTCACTCGCCGCGTTCCCATGCTGGCGGCAGACGCGCGCGCGATTCTCATTCCCACCATGGACAAGGTGGCGGATCCGATTGTGCACCTTCGCTTCATCGCGCTGGATCCAAACCGTCTGCGCTTTGATGAGCCCGGTTTCGACTTCGCGCTCAGCGTTGTGATCCTGCGCACGCGGTCGGGTGTGCTCTACAAAACGCAGATTTCGCGCACTGTCATTCTCACGGGCAATCTGTGGGTCGGCGAATTCAAAAATCACGGGTCGTTCGATGTGCCGATCCCCTTCGCCTATCACGCGCAGCCCGGTCCGCGCGGGCACGCGGTGATTCACTTCACCGGTTTGGGACGCTCGCCGGATATCTCCATCGCCCTCAATCCGGAGACGCCGGATGAAAGCTACATGGTCGTGACGCACGTCAACGGATCGCTGGAGCAGTATCGCCTCGTGAAAACATTCGCGCCCGATGGCGAGGATAACTGGGTTGTCTCGCTGCCGGCACGACGCGCGCAAATGTGGATGAACATCACAGAAGCCCGACCCGACGCCGCTGCGAGTACCCCGGCAGAGGTTCTTCAGGCCTCTGGAATCGCATCCAAAACAGCGCCCGCGAGATAGAACGAACCCGCAATCAGCAGCAATCCGTCTGTCTCGCTCGCCCAGCTTCGCGCTGCAGGCAGCGCGTGTTCCAGAGTATCAATCTCAGCCTCTACACCAGCCTGTTGCGCAGCGGCGGCGAGTGCATCCGTCGTCATGGCGCGCGATCCATCGCACGGCACCAGCCAGCAGCGCTTGACCAATGGCGCGAGTATGCGGAGGCATCCCACCGCATTTTTGTCCGCCAGAAAACTCGCGAGCACGCCGACGGGTCTCTCCTCGCACAGCTCCTGAACCGCGCGGCACAAACTCGTCATGGCCTCCACATTGTGCGCACCGTCGAGCAGGACAAGCGGATCGCGCGAGAGGATTTGCAGGCGGGCGGGCCACGTCACACGATTCAATCCTTCGCGAATCGCATCGCTCGAAACCGGCAGATGCGTTTCGTTCACAAACGCCTGAATAGTCGCAACGCTCACCGCAATGTTGGTCAACTGATGGCGACCCAGCAGCGGACAATTTACGCGGCCGATCGTTTCATCCGGAGTTTCGATGGTGAGGCGCTGCCCATCAATCGTCTGTGAGTGGCGCGTGACGGCGCACACATCGGCCGCAACGGTCAACGTTGCGGACTGTGCGCGCGCGGTCTTGCGCATGACAGCCATCGCCGCCTCCGGCAACTGCCCGCAGACCACGGGGCGACCGGGTTTGATGATCCCCGCTTTTTCAGCCGCAATTTCTTCGATCGTATCACCGAGATAGGCCTGATGATCCAATCCGATAGAGGTGATGACAGAGACGACAGGCGTCACAACGTTGGTCGCATCCAGTCGCCCGCCGAGTCCCGTTTCCAACACCGCAATCTGCACGCCGCACTGGCGAAACCAGCAGAATGCCAACGCTGTGGTGAATTCAAAAAATGTCGCATCGCGCCCGGCTTCCCCACACGCGCGACGCGCAGCCGCCTCGACTTCTTCCATTACGGGCAATAGAGCGCGATCCGGAATCGGTTCGCCGTCAACCTGAATGCGCTCATTAAAGCGGCGCAAGTGCGGAGAGGTGTATAGGCCGACGCGGAACCCCGCGGCGCGCAAAATCGAGGCGAGCATGGCGCTGGTGGAACCTTTGCCGTTGGTGCCCGCGATGTGAATGGAAAGGAACGAGTCCTGTGGATTTTGAAGTTCTTTCAACAGCACGGACACGACATCAAGGCTGAGCTTGATCGTGTGCAAATTGCGCCGATACAAGCGCGCCAGAATGGAATTCACCTGCGTATCAGCCGCGTTGCTCACGGAATCAGATCGGGCGCGCCGCTATGCGTTCTGGCGGATCGCGACGGGTTTGTCCTGCAAATAATCGAGCGTCAACACCAACGTCTGCTTGAGCTGCTTGCGATTGACGACCATGTCCAGCAGCCCCTTCTTGAGAAGGAACTCGGAGCGTTGGAAGCCCTCCGGCAAATCTTGTTGCGTCGTCTCTTTGATCACACGCGGACCGGCAAAACCGATCAGCGCGGCGGGCTCGGCCACAATCAAATCGCCCAGCGTCGCGAAGCTCGCCATGACGCCAGCCGTTGTCGGATGTGTCAGCACAGGAATATAAGCAAGTCCCGCCTCCGCATGCCGCGCGAGTGCGCCGCTGGTCTTTGCCATCTGCATCAAACTGAACATGCCTTCATACATGCGCGCGCCGCCCGACGCACACACGAGAATCACCGGAAGGCGCAACGCGGTGGAACGCTCAATGAGCAGCGTGACCTTCTCGCCTACCACAGAGCCCATGCTGGCGCCGAGGAAGGAAAAGTCCATCACACCGAACCCAACGTCATGCGTGCCCATCCGCCCGCGGCCGATGCTGATCGCGTCGGCATAGCCGGTTTTACGGCGGTTCTCTTCCAGCTTGCTCGTGTAGGACGCAGTTCCGGTGAAGCCGAGAATGTCCACGCTGTACATGTCCGGGTTCCACTCTTCAAACGACCCCTCTTCAAGGAGCAGCTTGATTCGATCCGCGCGGCTCATCTGGAAATGATGCCCGCACTTTGGACACACGGAGGCGTTCTCGTCCAATTCCTGTTTAAAAATAATTTCCTGACAGCCCGGGCATTTGAGCCAAAGGCCGTCCGGAATGTCGCGTTTGCGAACCTTGACAGTCGAATAGTTTTTCTTGCTGAACAACGGCATACGCAGTTCGTTCCTAAATTATTGTCCCCGAGCCAGCGTCACCACGTTGACCACCCGACACCCGGCTTCTTTCAACGCAAGCGCGCACGCACTTGTAGTCGCGCCTGTCGTCATCACATCGTCCACCAACAGGACCGACCGGCCCTGCAGGCGCGGCTTCGATCTAGCTCTGAACGCGTCGGCAACGTTAGAGAGGCGTTGGCGAGCTGTCAAATGCGTTTGCGTCTCCGTCGGACGCACTCGCTCCAGTGCGCTGGACCAGAAAGGCTTACGCAAACGCTTCGCAAGACCCGCGGCCAGCAGCGCAGCCTGATTATATCCTCGCTCACGAGCGCGGGCGGGATAAAGCGGAACCGGACACACCGCATCCACTTGTTCCCCAGCATAGTGCACGCCCACGCACGCTTCCAGCCAACTGACAAACTCGCTGCGCAGCCATAGCGCAGAGCCGTACTTGAATTGATGAATCAGTGCGGGCACCGGCCCTTCAAACCGCATCGCCGAACGCGCGCGGTCAAACGCGGGTGCCATCTGCGTGCAGTGATAACAGGTGTAGGCGTGATCCACACGCCCCTCCAGCGGGTTGCCGCACCACGAACAATGCGGATTGCCGACGACGCGCAACTGGCTGCGGCAATTCCAGCAGAGAAATGCGCCAGCCGCATCCGGCTCAACTCCGCAGACACCACAGCGACGGGGAAAAATCAGATCAAGCAGTGTGCTCACACTCACAAATGCAGTCTGCATCACGCCATCAACATTGACAACCTTCTCTTCGCACGCCTATTGTGTTAGCGTCCTTTACGGAATTTCTCATGGTGGGAATGAGCCAAGAATTTGCTGGATACGCCATTACGCGCCGGCTGGCGAGCGGTGGTATGACATACCTCTACGTCGCCGTAGATCAGCAGCAAAACCGCGTGGTGATACGCCGCCTCAAACCCGACCACATCAAAGATCGCCGCATCCGCGCTGCCTTCCTGCAAGGCGCGCAAATCCTCAGTCGCCTCAACCACCCCAACGTCGTCCGCCTCATCAAGGCGGGCACGTTCCAGGACGAACCCTATACCGTGGTCGAGTACGTCGAATCGCGAAACCTGCGCGACCTCATTCTCCGCAAAGACCCGCTACTCTACCAAAACACGCTCACGATCATGCGCCAGATGGCCGCCGCCATCAGCTATGTGCACCTCGCGGGCTACCTGCACCTCGATATCAAACCCGAAAACTTCATCGTCCGGAACGATGGGCTCGTCATCCTGGTGGACTTCGACCTCGCAATCGAACGCAAGCCCAAGCCGGTAAAAATTTCGCCCCTGCCGGGCACCTTCGCCTATCTGCCCCCCGAAACTCTCCTTCGCAATCTCGTAGATGACCAAACCGACATCTATGCATTCGGCGTCACCTGCTATGAGCTCTTCACCGGCCATAAGCCCTTCGAAGGCGTCACGCTAGAAGACTCCCGCAAGGCGCAACTCGACCCGAACGGACGCCCCACCCGCTTCCGTTTCCACAACGTCAATCTCCCGCCGGCCATGGAAAACCTCATTCTCAAATGCCTTGCGTACCGGCAGGCCGACCGATACCCTTCGATGTCTCTGGTCATGCGCGACCTTGAGACCATGGTATGACGCAATTCCTTATGAATGAACAACCTGCGCGATCTTCGCGCGGGCCTCTGTATCTGCTGGCGACTGCACTTCTCGTGCTGGCGGGTGGTCTCTTTTGGGCATGGAAGACGCAAAAGCCTGTCGAGACCCCCGCGCCCGCCGTTGCGCCCGCTGCCGAGACAACCGCGCAAACCGCAGCCGCCACCACCGCTGCGGAATCGCAAAACCCCTCGCGCGCACCGGAACCCGCCGCAATCCCGCCCGCCAGCACGACTCCGCAATCCGCCGAAGCGCCGACGGATGATGCCGCGCGCGCGCTGCTCGCCGAGGCGCAGGCGCTCGCCCAAGACGGAAAATGGCAGCCCGCACGCGAAAAGGGATTGGCCGCAATTGAGAGCGCAAAGACCGATGCAACGCGCACCGCTGCCGAAGAACTCGTCGGGAAAGCCGGAACAGAACTGCTCTTCACCCCGCGCCCCATGCCGGAAAAAATTGATTACACGGTGCAGCCTGGCGACTCGCTGGCCAAGATCGCTCAGCAGTACGGAACCACCGTCGAGCTCATCCAAAAAATCAACAATATCTCCGGTTCGGTTATCCGCCCGAACACCCGCCTCCGCGTCTTCACCGGCAAATGGGAAATCCGCGTCAACAAAACCCGCAACGATCTCCTTCTCCTTCTCGACGGACATTTCTTCAAACGCTATCGCGTCGGCACAGGCGAATACGCCAAGACTCCCGTCGGCGAATTCACCATCGTAGATCGCATCCCCCAACCCACCTGGTGGCATCCCGATGGACGCACCATTCCCTACGGCGACCCGGAAAACCTCCTCGGCACACACTGGCTCGCGCTCAATATTAAAGGCTACGGAATCCACGGAACGTGGGAGCCCGAAACCATCGGAAAACAAGCCAGCATGGGCTGCGTTCGACTCGTCAATGAAGACGTCACCGAACTCTTTACCATCGTCACAATCGGCACACCCGTTATCATAGAAGAATAAATTTTCCCGGAGACCTACATCATGCCTCCCTATACCCTTCCATTTGAAAAACCAATTCTCGAACTCGAAAACAAACTCCGCGACCTGACGCAGTTCAGCGAGACGCAGAAGATTGATGTCTCGGGAGAAATCGAACGCATGAAAAAGCGCGTCACCGACGCGCGCCGCAAAATCTACAACGAACTGACCCCGTGGCAAAAAGTACAGGTCGCACGCCACCCCCTTCGCCCCTACACCAACGATTACATCCAAAACATGACGCGCGATTGGATCGAAATCCATGGCGACCGCAACTATCGCGACGACCGCGCGATCATCGGCGGATTCGCCACCATTGACGACGAACGCGTCATCCTCATCGGCACGCAAAAAGGGCGCGACACCAAGAGCAATCTCGAATGCAACTTCGGCTGCGCCTATCCCGAGGGCTACCGCAAAGCATTGCGCCTCATGAAAATGGCGGCGAAATTCCGCCTCCCCATCGTCGTCCTCGTAGACACCCCCGGTGCCTACCCCGGCATCGAATCTGAAGAGCGCCACATCGCCGAAGCCATCGCCGTGAACTTGCGCGAAATGTTCACCTTCCCCGTCCCCATCATCGTCTCCATCATCGGCGAAGGTGGCAGCGGCGGCGCACTCGGCATCGGCGTCGGCGACCGCGTCCTCGTGCTCGAACACGCCTACTATTCGGTCATCTCGCCAGAGGGCTGCGCCGCAATTCTTTGGAAAGACCGCGCATTCGCCGACCGCGCCGCAGCGGCGCTCCGTCTCACATCAAACGACCTCATCGCCATGGGCTTCGCCGACGAGATCGTAACCGAGCCCCTCGGCGGCGCACACAGCGACCCCATCGCCATGGCCGAAACACTCAAGACCGCCATCCTGCGCAACCTAAAAGAAGTGCAAATGCTTTCGGACGATCAACGGCTCGAAGCGCGATACAAAAAGTTCCGCGCCATGGGCCGCTTCACCGAGGGCGAGCGTCCCACCCGCGCCGCATCGCGCCGAGCCCACCTCGCCGCACCTGCCCCCAGCACCACCGGCGCCGGCGAAACGCTCGCCGATCAGCAGCCGCCAGCCGAATAAATCCATCCGCGCACCCGCAATGGTTAGCGTGCAGAAGACAAAGGGCGATTGACTCACACAATCCAATGTGTGAGATTATGTGTGGAGATGAGGTCATGGCAACAAATCTTCAACTTGATGATCGGTTGATTGCGGAAGCTACCGCACTCGGGAAACACCGGACGAAGAAAGAAGCAGTGACGCAGGCGCTGACGGACTACATCCGCCACCTGCGGCAGGAGCAAATCCTGAATCTGTTCGGCGAGGTAGAATTCGATCCCGCTTACGACTACAAGCGGCAACGAGCAAGAAAATGAGAGTCCTGGTTGACACAAGCATCTGGTCGCTCGCCCTGCGCCGCCGCAAACAAATCCGAACCCCCGAAGCGGACGAACTCAGACGCCTAATCGCCGCCCATGTTGTTGAAATAATTGGACCCATCAGACAGGAACTTTTGTCCGGAGTTTCCGACGCGGCACACTTCGAGCGTCTGGAAACCCACCTGGACGCTTTTCCTGACATTCCGCTGACCCCCAAAGATTACGCCACAGCGGCGCAATTCTACAACCTCTGCCGCACAAAAGGGATTCAAGGCTCCAACACCAATTTTCTCATCTGCGCTGTTGCTGTGCGACACGATTGCGCAATCTTCACCACAGACGGCGACTTCCGACACTTCGCACAGTGCCTCCCCATCACATTGCACGAAATCAGAAACCCCGCCACCCCGACACCCGCACACCCGCCCCGCCCACGCTCGCGCCCATGAACCCCACCGGCGCCGGCGAAACGCTCGCCGATCAGCAGCCGCCAGCCGAATAAACCACCCACTCCGACAGCCGCTGAACCGGCTTTTCCGGCATCCGCCCCCGCGTCGGACTCATTGACACTACTACGATTGTCGGTATGTTAGTAGTATGAAAGTCAAGACATCCATCACACTGTCGGATACGACTCTGGCTCGAATTGACCAGAATCTCGGCAACTTCCAGAGCCGCTCCGCCTTCATCGAAGCGGCCACGAGCAACTACTTGTCGCAACTCGCGCGCATTGAGAATGCCAGGCGCGATCGAGAGATCATTGATCGCCGGGCCTCCGCTATGAACAAGGAAGCAGAAGCCGTATTGGATTTTCAGGTGCCCACATGAGGCGCGGCGAACTCTACCGGGTTGAGCATCCCACCACCCGGGATCCGAAAAAATCCAGAGTATTCGTCATTGTCAGCAGGCAGGTTGTAATTGATTCAAAATTCTCCACCGTGATCTGCGCGCCCATCTACTCAATGCACGATGGATTAAGCACACAAGTTCCCGTAGGTGTGAACGAAGGGCTCAAGCACGACAGCAGTATCCACTGCGACGAATTAGTCAGCCTGGCCAAAAATCGCCTCACCAACTATATCGGCATTCTCTCTCCCGAAAAAATGGATGAGCTCGATATCGCATTTAGAATCGCCCTCGACGTCGAAAGCCCATAACCCACCTCCATCCAATGCCTGCAAAGCAATGGAAGCGATAGCCCCGGAACGTGGAGCCAAGGTCAATAAAAGAGAAGGGCTTGCCCTGCTCTACTCCGGCCAATGCACGGTCACGGGAATCTCAATATTTTCATTGAGACTCTTCGCCACCGGGCAGGCGTGCGCGATATTCTCAACCTGCTGACGACCTTCCGGCGATAGATCGCGCGCCATCCACAAATCAACCGTCAATCGCGCGATGCGACGCGGCGGAGTTGCGCTCATCTCTTTCACCACTCGCGCCCGCATTCCGCTGACATCCCAGTTCTTTCGCTGCGCCACAATTCCGATCGTGGTCAGAATGCACGTGATCAGCGCCGTCGCAACCAAATCGCTCGGAGACAGACGCTCGCCCTTCCCCGCGTTATCCACCGGCGCATCCGTCTCAATTTGCGATCCCGATGGCCCATGCGTCACCGTGCAGCGCAAATCGCCGTCATACACACTCGTAATTTCTACACCCATCGTGATCTCCCCCGCGTGCCGGGCTTGCAAGTGCCCGTTCCGCGGTTATTGTTATGCTTCACTTATTCAAGGAATATGCCCATGGACCGCAACGACCAAATCCGAAACAGCATGCGTCACATCATCGCCCCGGATTCGGATAAAGATATAGTATCTCTCGGTCTCATCAAGAAACTCCAGCATGACGAAGAAGGCCACGTTGCCTTCACTCTGGAACTCACCGCCGCCGCAGTCCCGCATCGCGAACAATTGAAAAAGTCGTGCGAGGAGGCAGTACGCAAACTTCCGTGGGTCACCTCCGTCTCCATCGCAGTCGCCCAGCAGCCGCGCGCCAGACCCAACCCGCTGCGCGTCAAATCGCCCGGTCTCGACCACGTCAAACAAATCATCGCCGTCTCTAGCTGCAAAGGCGGCGTCGGAAAATCCACCACCGCTGTCAACCTCGCATACAGCCTCGCCGGACGCGGCGCCAAAGTGGGCCTCTTCGACGCAGATATCTACGGCCCCAGCTTCCCCATCCTCGTCTCGCCGCGCGAAACCGAACTCTTCATGCGCGGCGAGTTCATCCAACCGCTCGAATACGAAGATGTCACCCTGATGTCGTTCGGCTTCGTCGCCAATCAGGCGGGCGGAGGCCCCGCAATCATGCGCGGCCCCATGGTGACGCAGGTCATCAACCAACTCCTCACCACCACCGAGTGGGGCGAACTCGATTACCTCATCATTGATATGCCCCCCGGCACGGGCGATATTCAACTCACCCTCACCCAACTCATCCCCATCACGGCTGCCGTGATCGTCACCACGCCTCAGCAACTCAGCTTCGTGGACGTCGTCAAGGGCATCCAAATGTTCGATAAACTGAAGGTGCCCACCGTCGCCGTTGTCGAAAACATGAGCTACTTCATGTGCCCGAACTGCACGACCAAACACTACATCTTCGGACAGGGCGCGCGGAAACGTCTGATGGAGCAGTTCGGCATTCAGAACACGTTTGAGATCCCGCTCTTCCCCGAAATCGCGCGACTCAGCGACTCCGGGACTCCCATCGTCCTGGCAGATAAAGATGGCGCAATGTCCGCTCTCTACGCCCAAATCGCAGAATCCGTTATCGAAGAAATCGGAAAAATCACCAGCGGCGGCCTGGCCCCGCCCACCGTCTCACACGACCCCGCCCGCGGTATCGTCGTCGCCCTCTCCAACGGCGAAGAATACACCTGCACGCCAGCCAACCTTCGACGCGCCTGCCGCTGCGCGCACTGCATCGAAGAATTTTCCGGCAAAAAGATTCTCGATCCCGCCTCCATTCCGGAATCCATCGTCCCCGTACACATCTCACCGATGGGCAACTATGCGGTCGCCATCACATGGAGCGATGGACACTCGTCCTCGATTTACTCCTACGACCACCTGCTCAAACTGGTGAAACCGGAACCGGCCTGACCACTTCGATCGGGCATCAAAAGCCTTTCCCCGCCCGTGCGCGTTCCGTACAGTTCCCGCCAAGGTATTCGTATGGACAAACTCTGGTACTACACAGTCGGTGGAACAGAACAGCGCGGTCCCCTCATGGAGCGCGACTTCTGCGCGAAAATCCAGGCAGGCGAGATCGCACCCACAGAACTGGTCTGGACGCAAGGAATGCCCACGTGGGCACCTCTTCAGGAACAGCCCGCACTGCGCCCCTTTATTCCCAACGCCAACCCAACCGGAGCAACACCACCACCCGCTCCACCATCGGCTCCTTCCACGAACTCACCACAGGCGGCCCGGCTGCCAGCATTTGGTGGCTGGCTCTCCTTCGTTGGAATTGCCAGCATCATCGGCGGCGCACTGCTCACCATCACCTGCGTGGGTATACCCGTCGGCATCCTGATGATCCTCTCGGGCACCGCAGCGCTTGGCGCCAAAGCCGCATTCGGGGACGGCAACCCTTCACCCGAACAACTCGCAACCGGAATGGCAAAGCTGCGCACCTTTTTCGTCCTCAGCGGCGTCATCATTATTCTGAAGCTGCTCGCCGTTTTGATCTTTCTTTTCAACCTTGGAGGAGCTGCACTCGCGCTCTCCCAAATGGCCGATTCATTCTCACCTTAAGGAGACAGACGTGTTCACCTATTCGACAACCATCCGCCTCCACGACACCGACGCTGCCGGCGTGATCTACTTCGCCTCGCAGTTTCGCCTCGCTCACGAAGCCTACGAGACTTTCATGCGCGAAGCCGGTAGCCCGCTTGCCTCACTTCTGAAAAAAGGAACCGTCGCGCTGCCGATTGTCCACGCCGAAGCCAACTACTCCGCCCCGCTCCGTCTCGGCGATGAGCTCACCATCAAACTACGCCTCCAGCGCCTCGGCAAAACGTCCTTCACACTCGTCAGCCGCTTTTCAGCCAACGGGAAAACCACCGGCTACGTCACCACCACGCACGTCGCCATCAGCAAAAGTACCGGCCACAAAGTCCAACTCCCCGCATCGCTCAAAAAAATCATCCAGCGTCTGCGCTCGGCGTGAGTTTTTGTCACCCGCGATCAGCCAATTCGCGTAATTTGCGGCGATCCACTTTGAGATCGCCGGATCCTTCATCCGGCCACGCGCGGAATTCCACCGGAATCTTGAAGCGCGGTAGAATCTTCTCCAATCGCGCGCGCAATTCCGACTCTGAAACAGCGTCGCCGCGCCAGCGCACGAACGCCACCGGGCGCGCGCCAAACTCCTCGTCCCGACGCGGCACAACAACGGCATCGGCGACCTCCGGAAAACTTGCGATCCACTTTTCCACTTCTTCCGGCTGGATATTCTCGCCGCCTGAAATGAAGAGGTTGTCTTTCCGCCCGTGCACGGTGAGATAGCCCTCTTCATCCAACGCGCCTACATCGCCTGTGGCGAACCATCCTGACTCATCCACCGGACGTTGCCGCTCCGACGTCGTCACGTAGCCGCAAAACAACGTCTGTCCGCGCACCCAAATTTCGCCGTCACTCGCAATCCGCACTTCGCGATAGCCCAGTACACGCCCGCTGGTCATCCGCTTCGCGGGCGGCGAGGCAGGTCCCATCGTGCAGATTTGCGACGCCATTTCTGTCATTCCGTAACTCGTATACACTGGCCAGCGCCGCCGCATCGCCTCCGCCAGCAACGCAGGCGGAATCGCGCTCCCCCCCAGCAAGATCATCTTCAACTTTGAAAAGCTCGCGGGCAGTTCCGGATTGTTCAACAGACGATACAGTTGCGTCGCAACCAGCGATAGATGTGTCACGCCATAGCGCTCTTGCGCCACCTCAATAGGCTCACCCGCCTCCGGCACCACCACGGCGGCCCCCGCCGACGCACAGCGGAAGAGAACTCCCAACCCGCCCACGTGATACAGCGGTAGCGATAACAACCAGCGATCACGCGAAGACAGTCGAATGTTCCGGTTGGAACCGCGCGCGTTGTAATAATGGTTTGCGATCGAATGCTCCGCGGCCTTCGGCGCGCCGCTCGACCCCGACGTGAACACAATCGTCGCAGGCGCATCCAGCCGCATCGGCCAGCCGTCCACCTCATCCTCATCGCGCTCGCGATACACCAGCAACTCGTCCGGCGACAACACCCGCAGCGCCGCTGTGCTTTCACTTCTCGGATTTGCTACACGCGCCACCAGTGCGGTCGCACCAATATAGCGGATTTGCTCAAACACGGCTTCGCGCGGCAGCCGCGTGTTCAGCGGGCACGCCACAACACCCGCGCGCCAGCAGCCCCACAAAATCGCCACATACTGCCAGGAATTCTCGAGATAAATCGCGACTCGCGTGCCCGGCGCAATTCCGGCGCGCTTCAGATTCCGCGCAACGCGCGACGCCATTTCGTCCAAATCGGAAAACAGGAACGCCTGGCTACCGGAAATCAGAGCCGTTTCGTGCTTGGAAATAATCGCCGATTCAAAAAGCGGACACCGGATCGTATTCATCGTCTCACCACACTGCGCCGCGCGAGCGCCAAATCAATCTCCCCGTTCGCAATCTCCAGGCGCGGCTCCAACACATCCTCCGCCAAGAGCGAATACGTGTCTAACCCCGCAGCAAAGCCCGTCGTCGCGGCAAGCTCCGCCAACACGCGAATTCCCACGCCCGATTCATACGCAGAGCTAATAATGGCCCGACACCCGTATCGCCGCGCATGGCGCACAAGCTGAACACTCCGCGAAAGGCCACCCACCAGACCTGGCTTCAGCACCCACGCGCGCACGCGCGTTTCAAAAACCGGCAGCTCATCGCTGGAATGCAGCGTCTCATCCCACGCAATCCGCACCGACTCCGGCCAATCATCCGGCAACGCGCGCGCATCCGCGAGCGGTTCTTCGATGTACTCGATCGGCAGCCCCGAAACACCTCTGGCAAACGCGAGCGCATCCGTCGCCGACCACGCGCGATTTGCGTCCACGCGTAGCTGCACACCCGGCGCACACTCCGCCACGGCGCACAATGCGTCAATTTCTTCTCCAAGCGGCGCACGCCCCACTTTGAACTTCACGGTCGAATAGCCCGCATCCACGCACTCTTTCGCGCGCGCAGCCCATTCCTCTGGCGGCTCCACCACCAACGCATTCACCTCGCAACGATTCGCCGAAATCCCGAACAGCCATTCGCCAAGCGTGCGATTCGTCTCTGAAGCTGCTGCCGATGCCACTGCAGATTCCACCGCAAACAACGCCGATGGCGAAAGGCGCGTCAATGTGGACGACCACGCAAACAGATCCGCCGCACGCTCAAACTCGCGCTCGATCGGCCGTTCGCAACGCGCCTTCAATTCCGCGCGAACCTGCTCCAGCGACTCGCGACTAAATCCCGGCAGCGGTACAGCATCGCCCCATCCCACCGCGCCGGTCACCGATTCGATACGAACCAGAACACCCTCGCGCTCGCGCAACACCGCATCGCCCACAGCCACTGCCTTTCGCAGCGCCAGCGAATACGGAATCAACTCAATCTTCGCAACTCTCACAACACCCAACCGATCGAAAACAAAATCGCATGCACCAACATCAGCACGCCGGTGTATGCCAGTAAATGATTCAGCGCCACACCCTTCACTCCGCGCGCCAACGTGCGAAACGCCGGGATCGCGCCCGGCACAATCAGCGCCGCGAGGCACGCCCCGCGCGGCGCGCCCATAAACAGCACCAGTACAACCGGAACTGCCGCCGCGCCGACAACACAGAAAACATACTCCCACCGCGCAAACGTATCGCCGAAGCGCACCGCCAACGTGCGTTTCCCACTCCGCGCGTCGCCCTCGCGATCCCGCAGATTATTCGCCGTCAGAATCGCAGCCGAAAGCAATCCCGGCCCAAGCCCCGCAATCACCGGAACCCACGACCACGACACCGTCTGCACGTAATACGTCCCCGCCACCGCAACCGGCCCGAAAAATACCAACGTGAACACATCGCCCAACCCGAGATACGCAAGCGGCCGCGGTCCCTCCGTGTAGAGCACGCCGGATGCAATCGAAAGCGCACCCACCACCGCAATCGGCCAGCCACCGCGATACACCAGATACAGCGCCGCAACTGCCGCCAACGCAAACGTCACCACCGTCGCGCGGAACATCGCGCGCGGACTCACCCAACCCGCCGCAGTCGCCCGCGTAGGCCCGGTCCGCTCCGCATCATCTGTCCCGCGCACAAAGTCCGCATAATCATTGCAATAGTTCGTCGCAATCTGGATCAACAGCGCACTCGCCAGCGCAGCCGCCACCGACGGCCCGTGAAACCCGCCATCGCCGTGCGCCAGCGCCGCGCCCATCATGACCGGCGCGACAGACGCCCACAGCGTCTTCGGACGCGCAGCCAATATCCACGGTTTCAACTTCATGATTCGCGATGCAGATTTTCCAAGCGTTGGAAGTCCGTTCCGCCCGGATTTCCAACGCTTGGAAGTTTTCGCGCTGTTTAGGGGCGCTTCGGGAATTTCGCGAAGTTCGGCTTCCGTTTTTCGACGAAAGCCTTTCGCCCTTCCTGCGCCTCTTCCGACATGTAGTACAGCAAGGTCGCGTTGCCCGCGAGTTCCTGCAAACCGGCCTGACCATCACAGTCCGCGTTGAGCGCGGCCTTGAGGCAGCGGATGGAAAGCGGCGACTTCTCGAGAATCTCGCGGCACCATTTGACCGTCTCTTCTTCAAGCTGCGCGAGCGGCACCACGGTATTCACCAGCCCCATCTCAAGCGCCTGCTGCGCGTTGTACTGACGGCAGAGATACCAGATTTCGCGCGCCTTCTTCTGCCCCACGATGCGGGCGAGATAGGACGAACCGTAGCCACCGTCGAACGAACCCACTTTCGGGCCGGTTTGGCCGAAGATTGCATTGTCTGCCGCAATTGTCAGATCGCACATCACGTGCAGTACGTGTCCACCGCCGATTGCGTATCCCGCGACCATCGCGATGACCGGCTTAGGGCACGCGCGGATGTCGCGTTGAAAATCCAGCACGTTGAGATGGTGCTGCCCGGCTTCATCTTTATAGCCCGAGTCGCCGCGAATCTTCTGATCGCCGCCTGAGCAAAACGCCTTTTCCCCCTCGCCCGTGAGAATAATGACGCCGATCTCTTCATCGAGCCGCGCATCCTGCAGCGCCGCGATCATTTCCTTCACCGTTAGCGGGCGAAAGGCATTCCGCACTTCAGGCCGGTTGATCGTGATCTTCGCGATGCCCTCCGCCTTTTCATATTTGATGTCGCGGAATGTGCCCGCCGAAACCCATTTGATGTCACTCGCCATTTCGTTCTCCATCTTCAGTGTTCAAAAAACTCACGCACCGATGCGCACACAAACTCCGGGCGCTCCAAATGCGGGAGGTGCCCCGCGTCCGCTACCCTAAGCACGCGCGCGCGCGGACACAAGCCAGCCATCCGCGCCAGTATCTCACAATACTTCGCATCCTTCACGCCTGTGATGAATAGTGAACGCGTGTTCAGTGTAGGCAAATCGTTCCAGAGCGAAGGCTGCCGCCCTACGCTCAGCACCCGCAGCGCCTCCGCACGATCCGCTGCGTCTCCGCTCGCGCGGCGAAAGAGTAGATCGCGCAGCAATGCGGGGCGACTCTCGAGCGATGCGAAAATCGGCTGCGAATACCACGAGCGTACGAACAATTCGAGACCGCGCCGCTCCAGATCATCTGCCAGACGATCATCCTCCCGCGCGCGCGTCGTCCGTTCGAGGCCGGTCTTCAATCCCGGCGATGCAGAAATAATTGTGAGCGAAGCCAGCGGCACACTCGCAGCGAGCGCGACGGCAAGTGCCACGCGCCCGCCCATCGAATAGCCCACCAAATGCGGCGGCCCCGGCTGCGCCCGCACGGCGCGCTCCAACGCCCGCACGGCCTCTACAAAACACTCCACCATCGGCGCGCCGTGCCCCGGCAACGCCCATGCAGATACGCCATAGTCCGGCCCCAGCGCGTGCGCAAAGAGACGCCAGTCTTCCGGTTCACCGAGGAAACCGTGTGCGCAGACGACAGGCGTCACGCCTCGCGTTAGTTGTAGGGTCTTCATGGCCCTCGCGCATCCACCGCCCGCGCAGCGGCGGCAACGAGTTGGCGCGTTTCGCGCGCAGTGTCGCTGCGGCGTGTGATCAGCTCAATGAGTGAGCTTCGTCCGCTTTTGCGCGCAGCCTTCAGAGCGCGCGCAAGCGCGTCGGGCGATGCCGGTCGCGAATAACCGAGTCCGAACAGATCGGCAGCCGCGCGGAACTGGATGCCGTGAGGAACACCGAACACTTTTTCAAAATGATTCGCCGATTCCGCGATTGGGAGGAGCGAAAAGATTCCGCCGCCATCGTTGTTGATCACCACCACCGTCACCGGCACACGCGCTTCACGCAACAGCGCGAGAGAATTCAGATCGTGGAGCAGCGAGAGATCGCCCAGCACCAGCGTCACGGGACGCCCCGCCCCGAGCGCATATCCCACGGCCGTGGCAACCTGTCCGTCAATGCCGCTCAATCCGCGATTCGCCGCGCCGGATAGTGTGGCGCCGCTCGCGCTCGCAAATGTCGAGAGCATCCGCACTGGAAGGCTGTTGCCGAAAAAGAGTATATCGCCACCGGATAGCGCACGCGAAATTGTCCACGCGATACCTGGCTCCGAAAGTGTCGTTCGCGTTGCGAAGCGCTTCGCGAGCGTGGATTCCACACGTGCGCTCGCCTTTTGCCACGAGGCAAGCCAGGCATCCGCGCCACGCCCAGGTAGCACGTTTCGAAGCGCCTCCGCCACCAACCCCTCATTGGCGCGAATGCGATGCGCTGTGCGATGCTGCGGATCTACACGACCCGTCGCAGGGTCCACCACCACGCTCGGCAAAGCGCGCGGCGATGCCGCGAAATCGAGGAACCGGCGCGTGACAAAGCCCGATCCGAATTGCAGAACAAAATCACACTCGCCGCCACCGGCAAATCGCTTGCTCGCAAGCACAATATCCGCGTGCGGAATCACCGCCGCACCAGCTTCGCCGAATCGCAAACCGGATTGAATATCCGGCAGCACGGGCCATCCGAGATGTGCGCCCAACGCGGCGATGGCCTCCGCATCCGCCGCGGAAACAGCACCTACCAGAATGCAGCCGCGCCTCGCGCGCTCGCACAATGCGAGTACTTCGCGTGAGGGCTCAAAGGCTTCACATGCGGACTCGTACTGCACCCACGGTGTCTGCCGCTTCGGCCAATCGCCGAGCTCGCGTTGCAGGGTGTGAAAGGGATACGAGGCCGTGACGGGCGCGAGTGGTTCGCGAAACATCGCGTTCAGGTGAACGGGTCCACGCAGACGCACCGCCACATCCACTGCGGCATCAATCGTGGAGAGCAGAAATGTCGGGCTCACACCCGCATCCGGCACGGGCAGGTCCGTGAATGAGCGCACAAACGATCCGAACAGTTTAACCTGGTCAGTCGCTTGATTTGCTCCGCAATCGCGCAACTCCGGCGGGCGGTCCGCCGTGATTGCGGTGAGCGGAATCCCCGCGTGATGCGCTTCTGCGATAGCGGGGAAAAGATTTGCGACTGCCGTGCCCGATGTCGTGACGATTACGGCAGGTCGGCCCGATCCAGCCGCGCACCCGAGCATGTGAAAGGCGAGCCCGCGCTCGTCGGGATGCACAACCAACTGCAATTCGCCATGCGCAGCCGCCGCTTCGGCAAGCGGACTGGACCGCGAGCCGGGCGCAATTCCCACATGGCGAACTCCGCAGCGATACAACTCCTCCATCAGAAGCGAGGCCCAATAGTAGTTGATGTTGGGAGGAGCCTGTTTCATTGCACAAGAATGGAGAGAAAAGTCGAAAGTTTCGATTCAATTTCATCCCACTCGGCAGCGGGATCGGAATCGGCGACAACACCCGCCCCGGAGAACAGGCACAGTGTCGAGCCAAGCGAGACCCCACAGCGAATGGCGACAGCAAATTCAGCCGCATCAGGCGATACCCATCCGACGGGGCCAGTGTACCAACCGCGGTCAAACGGTTCGAGGCGGCTCAGCAGCTGAATTGCCTCTGCCGCAGGCCGTCCACCAACTGCTGGCGTCGGATGCAGTGCGGCCAGCAGAGCTGCATCGTCCACACCGGGTAGAAGCTCCGCTTCAATCTGCGTGACCAAGTGCTGCAGGCGCGCGAGCTTCAAGATTGAGGGTGTTTCTGCAATGCGAATAGAGGCGGCGCGCGCTGCGAGTCCGTCGCGAATTCCGTCCACCACCAGTTGATGTTCCTGCCGCTCTTTCTGACTGGAGAAAAGCGCTGTCGCAAGCGCGTCGTCTTCTGCGGGTGTCTCGCCGCGTTTCCGCGTGCCCGCGACCGCTTCGCTTCGCAATGTCCGACCCACGCGCTTATAAAGACGTTCCGGCGACGCACCGACGAATGCGACGCCGAGCTGATGCACACCGCAAAAAAGATAACAGCGGCCGGACTCTTCTCGCATCCGGTGAATCAGCGTCAGCGCGTCCACAGCCTGCTCCAACTCGAAACACGCGCGCCGCGCGAGCACGATTTTCTCCACCTCTCCCGCTCGTACGGCCGCAATCCCCTCCTCCACCATGCGCATCCATTTTTCGCGAACCGGCGTGTCGTGACGGCTCAGCACGCTGCCCACCGTCTTCGGTTCAAACGCCGCCGGAAACTGCATTGCGCGCAATGTTTCAATGGCCGATGGAACCGGATCGTGTCCGTCGCGGTAGAAGAGATTGCAGATCAGCGCGCACCGGCCGTCCTCCCGGCGGATCAATTCGAATTCGGGGAGCACAAAGCGGTATGCCTGAAATGGAATCCACGCGGGATCATCCGGATGCCACGGGCCGAAACGGAATCCGCCGTAATACCGCGTTTCCGGATCCGCATCGCGCCAGCGCTCGTTCAGCTCGCGCCAGCACGATTGATAGTCGCCCACCACCTCGCCCTTCACCTCGTCCGCCTCGCCCAGCGCCGCGATTTCCAGTCCGCCATCGCGATCCGCCCAATAGCCCTTCAGCTTCCCGGGTTGTGCAGAGAGCCAGCCCAGTAGATCAACCGAACCAATCTCCTCGCTGAGCCGGACCAGATGCGGATGCCCTGAACGCGGCAGACCAGTCCGTTCAGTCAGGCGGACTTCGAGGCGGTTGCGCGCCTCGATGAGCATGGAATCGGACGTGCTCATGCGGGCGCATCGCCAACATAAATGGATGCAATGCCGAGCGTGAGCGGGATCGCGCGCACATTGACGAGTCCGGCCTCACGCATCAGCGCGCAGAAATTCTCACCACTGGGGAATGTTTCAATCGTGACGTTGAGGTAGCGATAGGCCTCGCGGTCGCCGGAAAACCAACCGCCGACAATCGGCAGAATGTGGCGGAGATAGAAGAAATAGAGACCGCGAAACCAGCGTGCCGTCGGCTGCGAAAATTCGAGCACCAATGCCCGTCCGCCGGGCCGCAACACACGCCGCATCTCGCACAAACCTGCGACCACGTCCACGACGTTTCGAATGCCGAAGGAAATCGTGCAAAGATCAAATGTGCCGGATGCGACGGGAAGCGCTGTTGCATCGCCCGTTTTGAGCTCCACCTTCTTATCCATGCCGCGCGCGGCGATTTTCTCACGCCCCTTCGCCAGCATACCTTCCGACATATCCACGCCCGTCGCCTCGACAATGCGCGGCACGGCATCCATCAGCGACAAAATCTGATCCGCCGTCCCCGTCGCCACATCCAGAAGGCGCAGGCGCTCGCCCGCAGGCGCCAGCGTCGCCATTCGCTTGCGCCACACTACATCGCGCCGCCCCGAAAGGACGCGATTCAGAAGATCATATCGCGGCGCGATGCGATCAAACATCCGCCACACTTCGCGCCGGGAAGGCTCGGCTCCATTCACCTTGTTGGAATCTATAGAAGACATCGCCGACACTGTACCCGCGCACCCCAAATTTTGCGAGCAGCCACAAACAAAATTTCGTCCGCATCCCGTTTCGCCCGCCGTAGTCCCGCCTGCCCCGCAATGCTGCGCATGGCGCTGCAGGCGGGCCACTCTGCTGGCGAAAATGCATCTTTTTCAAAATTCTCCGTTCATCTGCGATCTGTCTGAGGCTGACAGGCTCTGCGTGGCCCTCATAAGCCTGTCAACGAGGATGCCGATCGGGAGATCGGCGTTCCATCTGACGATTAAACGACAACGGCCCCGGAATCCGGGGCCGTTGTGCGAAACAGGGTTGCTTGGTACTTAGAAGGAATAGGCCGCGTTGACGTTGATGACGAGGTCTTCGCCCGATTCCTGCTCCTGCCAGCCGCCCATGAAGAAGCGGGTCTGGAACGCCGGTGTCCACTTATAGGCAAATCCGCCGCCGATGAGGTACGGCTCATTGTCTGTGTCCTGATAATCGCGGATGAGAGCCTCGACGGAGAGAGCAAAGCTCTCCGAAAGCTCCCACACCCACGAGAAAGCGACTTCAAAAATATCGTCTTCATCCGCGGCTTTAGCGCGGGCGTTCGCCGCATAGCTCACATCCAGCACCCAGTTGAACTGCTCATGCGTCTTGGTGCCGAATGCGACGCCAAACTTGTACATATTTTCGCCCGTTCCCAGGTTCTTGTCCTCATCGCCCGTGGAAAAGCCGACTTCCGCGTGCGGGATGACGAACGGGAACGTGAAGACGTCCTGATAGGCCACCAGATCGAGGCCTACACGAACATCGCCCAATCCAGTCTCATTGCTGCCATAGTCCGGACGATAGGTGTCGAACGGAAGGTGAACGCGCGCGGTCAGGTTCTCGACGAGGCCGTAGCGCGCAACCAGCTCGTGGCTACGGTATTCATAGTCTGAAAACTCGCGGTTCGAAAAATCATACCCGAGTTCCAGATGGCGCAGTTCCGGGAATTTATTTTCCGTGGTCAGGGCCGTGCGTTGGGGCTCAGCGTATGCGAGCGTGGCCGCGCAACAAAGGACAGGCAACAACAGTTTCTTAAGCATAATAATCTCCTTGCCGGCCTTGAATGTACAAGAGCGCGGCGGTTCAGCACCATCAAAAAAAGCCGCCTTTAAGAATTTTGCAAAAACGTCAACTCCCGGTTGCGTTTTTTGAAAACCTCCGCTAGTGTACTCCGCCTTGACGTCCCCGTAGCTCAATTGGATAGAGCATCTGACTACGGATCAGAAGGTTGGGAGTTCGACTCTCTCCGGGGACGCCACTTCCCTATCGCACTCAACTTTTCGCCACATAGTGTGTAGAATAGTTGCGTGTTTGCTGAATGAATTGGCGTTCAGCACGAAAGGGGGCGACTTGGTTTCGACGTGTAGGTTGAAGCTTTGGTGGCGCGCCGGGGACCCCGCTTGGCCTCGTTAAAAATGCGGGAAACAATAAGAGCAAACACTGAGTTCGCTCTCGCGGCCTAAAGTAGTCGCGACGGTTCACCCCTCACTCCTGCTCGGGGGATGAAACGACATCAGCAGGGCGTCCGCAGAACCGAGTACCCGGGGACTGTGGACGTACCATCGTGGGTGCTGGCGCGGTGAATGGCCTGTCCGTGGGCAGTTCACCGGGCGAGACTTAATTACGGAACACGCGCGTAGAAGCCATCGCAACGCTTATGCGGACGGGGGTTCAATTCCCCCCGCCTCCACCATTTTGCAGGGCAACGAGTTACGGAAGATCGGAAAGCCTGTTTACAACACGGCTTACAACACGGGCGGCAAAGTGCCGCACCGTGCGCCGATGTTCGGAAGTGCCGGACGTGTCGCCTTTTCTCGCCTGTTCCCGCCTTGTTCCGCCTTTCTCCGGCCTTGTCCGGGTTCCGGCGGTAAAGGGGTTTCAACCCTTTTCGCCGTTGTTCAACCTGATTCAACCTCTTTCGGGATCACGGGCGCGGGGCGCGTAGCACCAGCGCCCGGCCGCGCACGGCGGAGCCGGCGCGGCGTCCGTCGCCGTGAGGATCGGGAAGCAGGACCGGCGACCGGGCCGGCGGAAGAGCGTAGCGCCGCCTGGCGCTCAGCGATGGAGCCGGGCCGGGGCCGGGACTGCGGCGGCCTGGGCGTCGGCATGGATCGCACTGCGGCGGATCGTGCCGACCGTCGCCAGGATCGTCGCCGCCTTCGCCTGGGCGCGCGGGCGCGACAGCGCCAGCGCCCAGCGCCGCGCACGGCGTAGCCGGTGCGGCGTCCGTTCCCCTGGGGATCGCACTGCAAGGACCGCCGGCCGGTCCCGGCGAAAGAGCGTAGCGCCCCGGCGCTCAGCGAGAGAGCCGGGCCGGGCGGTGGGCCGCCGCGTCCGCGTGCGTCTCTCTCCGTCTGGTGGCGTCGCGTGCCGTCTGCCGTCCGATCTTCGGAAGCCCCTTTCCCCCCACTTGCGCGCGCCCCCCTTCCCCCGTGGGTGGGCGTGGCCTGGGCGCGTGGGCGCGACAGCGCCAGCGCCCCGACCGCGCACGGCGTAGCCGTCGCGGTGTTCGTCGGCGTGGGGATCGGGAAGCAGGACCGGCGACCGGGCCGGCGGAAGAGCGTAGCGCCCCCGGCGCTCAGCGATGAAGCCGGGCCGGGGCCGGGACTGCGGCGGCGGCCTGGGCGTCGGCATGGATCGCACTGCGGCGACCGGGCGCGGCGAGTCCGCCGGCATCGGCGGCGAGCGTCCACAAGGGAAAGCGAAGGGTTCCCCGACAGCGTAGCGCATCGGGGGAAGTGGAAAACCGTAGGTTGTCCTTTCTGGCAGAGGGGTCCGGGGAGATACCTTTGCCGCCTTCGCCTGGGCGCGCGGGCGCGACAGCGCCAGCGCCCAGCGCCGCGCACGGCGTAGCCGGCGCGGTGTTCGTCGGCGTGGGGATCGTACTGCAAGGACCGGCACCGGGCCGGCGGAAGAGCGTAGCGCCGCCCGGCGCTCAGCGATGAAGCCGGGCCGGTGCCGGGACTGCGGGCGGCCGTCCTGGGCGTCGCCGGCGGATCGGACTGCGGCGACCAGGCGCGGCGAGTCCGCGAAGCCGTCGCCGGGGTCCGGCGGAGAGTCTGCAAGGCGCGTGCAAGCGCCGTGCATGGGCGTTGCCGGAAACGTGGCAGTCGGGGGACAGGAAGACCCGCGCCGCCCCGCGTTCGCCAATCGTGGGGCATCCTGGGCGGTCGTTTTCCGGGCACGGGCCGCCGGGTGCCGGGTTTCCAGGGATTGGAAGATTCCACGGCCGATTTTCCAGACGTTGGAAACCCGCACGCGGGCGCGTAGCGCCTCGCGTGTGGGCCTGGGCGCGTAGGCGCGCGTGCCCGCCGTAGCGTCCGCGCGAAGGCGGGAAGCGCCAGCGCCCCGAACGCGCGCGGCGTAGCCGGCGCGCCGTCCGTCGCCGTGGGGATCGGGAAGCAGGACCGGCGACCGGGCCGGCGGA
>JBDHQM010000055.1:0-12598 GCA_039807095.1 Kiritimatiellia bacterium | reverse complement strand
TCCACTCGATGGACGTGGTGTTGCCGGTGAAAGACAAGGCCGACGTCAGGCTCCGTCTGGTCGCCAAGCCTGAAAAGTTCGCTGCCGATCTCCTCTCACGCCTGGGCTTGCATCTCCCCACACGCCCCAAAACGATACAAAATGTAGTGGAGACTTTCGGGGGTCGCTGAGCGGATTTCCCCGATAATCTGCAATTTTCATCGCGTAACTGTCGAACTTGGGGTAGGCCTTGCGAAGGCGGGGCACTCAGTTTCGGCCACACGGGAGTGTGGCGTTCCAAACGGGCACGACGGAGCGTGCCCCTCCGGAGTGCTGTATATCTGCTCGCCCGCAACAAGAGCGGCAACAGATGCGAAGAACCATGCAAAGGTGGTGCGATCACTTCCGGCTTCGACGTGACGCAGGGGAGCGCACGCGCCCTCGCGTGCTGCGCGCGGCGCCCTCGCCGCGCGTCTATCATTGCGTTGATCCCGAATAAAATATCGCCCGCAATGCTACAGGCTGTAGTTCCGCTTGCCCGCCGTAGGCCCTGCGAAGGCGGGGCACTCAGTTTCGGCCACACGGAAGTGTGGCGTTCCAAACGGTCACGACGGAGCGTGCCCCTCCGGAGTGCTGTATATCTGCTCGCCCGCAACAAGAGCGGCAACAGATGCGAAGAACCATGCAAAGGTGGTGCGGCCACTTCCAGCCTCTCCACCACGCGCGCCCGCAATCCTTGCAGTAGGCTTTCAGGCAAGCCCGACAAGTGCGGCCAGGTACGACCAGCCGAACGTCAGTCGGCCTGCGAGCCAGAACCCGCTTTGCCACACCCAGTCTCCGGCAGGCGTCGTGAACACCAGCAGAAGCACCAGCCACGAAATGGTTTGCACGCGCAACGGATCCACGGAGCGCAGAGGCGGAACAAGTGCGGCCATAACAGTCCATCCGTCAAACATCGGCAGAGGCAGAAGATTGAACAGACACAGTATCCCGTTGGCCACTGAAGCAAGCCGAAAGAATTGAACCGGAATCAGCTGCGAACGATCCGGGAGAGCAAGCCTAGCCGCCACCATCAGTCCCGAGAAGACAACCGCGAGCAACAAATTGGCCAGCGGCCCGGCAGCCGCCACCCACGCGGCGCGGCCCGCTGTGCGCAGCCGCCGCGGATCCACCGGAACAGCGCCCCACGCAATGCCGAACATCGCCAGCAGCAACAGCGACATCCAACCCATCTGCACGAGCGGGTTGAGCGATAAATGACCGCGCTGCACTGCCGTATCGTCACCAAGCCGGAGCGCTGCCCACGCGTGGGCAAACTCGTGAACACAAATCGAAAACGTGATAATAACGATCCACGAGATGATGTAGAACGGGTCTATTGCTATACCGGAGATAAAGAAGGACATGGCGATCCCGTTGTGTACGATCAATAAAAGGCGAACTCAAGCATGAGCTGGTGGACTGAAAAAGAGAATGCCGTGATCCTGCGCATCCGCGTGGCGCCGCGCGCCTCGCGAACCGAAGTCGCAGGCACGCACGGCGATGCCTTGAAGATTCGGCTCCAGGCGCCACCCGTGGACGGCGCGGCCAACGAAGCACTCATCAAGTTTCTCAGCGACGAACTCGATTTGCCCCGCTCCGCAATCCGCATCGAGCGCGGACACACGGGTCGGAACAAAGACATTTCCATTCAAGGCAGCGTAGCGGTTGTTCAACCGCAGCGCCTGCTCCGCTAACCGCTATTCGAGCAAGCCGAGCGTTGCGCAGCCGATCACACCGGCATCGCTACTCAGTTCAGCAGGCTTGATCTCTAGCGAGCGATAGAAAAACGGACTCAACCGTTTCTTCACGTTTTCGCGCAGCATTTGGAACATCAATTTTGCATCTTCCGCAACGCCGCCGCCGACAATGAAGGCCTGCGGCTGAATCACGTAGGCGATGGACGCAAACGCCGCCGCCAGGCAATCCATGATGTGGTTCAACAATTCCAATGCGACTGCATCGCCCTGATCCGCCGCGTCTTTCAGCGTTTTGGGCGAGAGTTTGCTGCGGTCGCCGCCGACCAGATCCAGCAGGATCGTCGGACGCCCGGAATCAATCGCACGCTCCATCTGTTCCACAATCCGGCGATTGCCCACATATTGCTCCACTCCGCCGAATCCGGTCGGGGTGTGGACACCGTTCATATCAATCGTAACATGGCCGATTTCGCCCGCCATGGAGTGGGCGCCACGATATATGCGGTTGTTGATGAGCAGGCCACCGCCCACACCCGTGCCGAGCGTGACGAACACCGCGTGCTGATAGGTCCGGCCCGTACCGAACGTGCACTCGCCGAGTGCCATTGCATTCACGTCGTTATCCACGCGAACGCGGAGATTGAGGCGCTTGGCCAACAGCGGGCCCAGCTCCACGCCGCTCCAACCCGGCACGTTGGGCAGATCGAAAATGAACCCGCGCTCGAAGTCAACGAATCCGGGCACGCCCACGCCCGCGCCGACGATCTGCTTCCCCTCGCCCTCTTTTGCGAGAATATCATTCACCTCGCGCTCGACGCGCTCCAGCCACCCGTCAACACCCACGGCATCCTTCGTCGCAAACTTTCGGCGCGCGCGAATTTTTCCGCGCTCGTCCACCAGCGCCACCTTTACCGACGTGCCACCAAAATCAATGCCAATCGCATGACGCAATTCCGTCTCGCTCATACCTCATCACTCCTTCTACTTGCCCCACGCGAAAAGGCGCGAAGCATTATCCCAAACCTGTTCCGCCAACTCTTGTAATGGAACCGCGCGCTCTGTTGCAAGTGCGGCGGCGACGTGTGCAACCCATGCAGGCTCGTTTCGCTTGCCCCGCATCGGAACCGGCGCCAGATACGGCGCGTCGGTCTCAAACAACAGGCGATCCGCTGGCAGCGTGCGCGCAATGGCACGCAAATCAGCCCCGTTCTTGAACGTCACAATTCCACTGAAGCTGATAAAAAAGCCAATGTCCAACAGCCGCCGCGCAAACTCGCCAGAGCCGGTGAAACAGTGTAAGACCCCGGGCCGCGCGGCATCCACACCGGGACGTCCTACAAATTCCCGCAAATGCTCTATCGTATCTTCGTCCGCCTCGCGGCTATGCACCACCACCGGCAAACGCGACTCCGCTGCCAGATCGAGCATTTGCGAAAATAATGCGCGCTGCTCCGCGCGCGTCGTCGGGCCGTAGTGATAATCCAATCCTGTCTCCCCGACGGCAACAACGCGCGGCGACGCCATTTGCGCGCGCAACAATTCGACATCCACCGGCTTGCCAATTTCATCGCGGTCGAGACCGACGGTCGCACGGATCGCATCCGGAAAGGCAGACGCCAGCTCAAGTGCGCGCGCGTTGGCCTCTGCAGTTCCGCCGATCGCAACGGCTCGCACGACGTGCGCCGCTTGGGCGCGCGCGAGCACCTCGCCCACAGATTGCTCCAAAATGAAATCGTCGAAATGGGCGTGCGTATCAATCAGGCGCAGCGGCGGACTCTCACTCACAAGGGCGATTCTCCTTTCGGTGGCGGACGCGCAAACTGCAACAATTTGAGATACGGACTTTCCGGCCACCGCGCGCGCAGCCCGGCCTCTACGGCTGTTGCCCGCTCATCCTGCCCGTTCAAGCGCAGCGCCATGAGATAGTTCACGCTGATCCGCAGGCCCGTTGCCGGATTCGAGGCCAACGCCAACGCTTTTTCGAAATGCGGCAACGCATCGCCCGACAAATTATTGATCAACAGCAACTCCGCAATCTTCTCGTGAAGCAGATACGATTCGCGACTGCGCAGCCGGTCTCGCGCATACGCCAGCGCGAGGTTCAGCCTTCCCTCCTGCGCGAGCAGATTAATTTTACGCACCCAGGCCCACTCCACTTCAGGACGGCCCTCTTTTTCCAGCTTTTCAATCTGCTCATCCAACGTCAACGCGAAGGGCCGATACAGCGGATCCCCGATCACCGCGTTCTGCCAGGAAAAAGAGGACGATGCGAGATAGGTACTCTCCGCGAGGGTTGCGCCGCGACACAGGCGGTCCATCAGAATGTGAAGCTGCGGGGTCGTGCTGAGAAACGGTTCACTGACCGCGCCCCACGTGGCTGCAGCGCCGCGCGCAAGGAGAGTGCCCGCCCAGCGATCCGTCCCGCGCTGGAGGGTCTTGGCGTTGCTCGAATGATTGTGATAGGCCAGTGCGCCGGACTGAAAGTGAAACTCGTCGCGCTGAAACGGCCCAACAGCGCGTTCGGTATACCAACCGAAATAAAGCGCGGCTGAATCCATCGGAAAATCGCGACCGAACAACTCGTCCGTTTTATCCAAAATACAATCGTATCCTTCGCGTGCGAGGCGCGCAGCCGCTTCGCCGATCCAGAAATCTCCCACGAGATAATCGTCGTTGTGCGGCGCGCGCATGTCGAAATACGCGCGCCCGTGAAGCCCATATTGCTCCGCCTCCCACGCGCTCTCCATCATGCGCTGAACGGCCCCGGAGTCGGGCCCGTCGAGGCGTGTCGCCATGATGTAGAAAAGTCCGTTCGCGCCGGTCACATTCCACCGCAACTGGCCGAGAAACGGATTTTCGATTCGACCCCGAATGTCATACGGCCCCTGCAACAACATCACCAACTCGGAGTCCACTGCCGCCTCATCGCGCAGAGGCGCGTGATCGAGCATATTCTGAACCTTCTGCGCAATCCACATCCGGCTGTCTTCAATCCGGAGCGGGACGCCATAAAACGAGCACAACATGCGAAGCTTCGACGTCACGGTTGTCCACTCCGTCTCATGTTCGCGGACATGGCGCGGGTTGCGCTTCACCTGCTCGGCCCATCCGTTCGCGCGCAGCCACTCGAGCAGCGGATCACGCAATCGGGTTTCGTAGTCGCTGCGACTGATGGATTCGCCAACCGGCAGATCGAGTGCGCAAATCTGCGTCTCGGGAATACTTCGCAACTCACAGTAGCGCCGGGCAAGCTCCATGGACTCCGGTACAGCGCGATTGACCAGAAGGACGAGGCCATCGCGCTCATCCGCGCCCGCCTGCAGCGCCGTCAACGCAACCAGCAGGAAAGCGCACATGCGCGCTGCGGAGCGACGCACGATGTTTGCGCCACGCGTCACTCGAAGATGGAAAAGGCGAGCATGGCGTTGTTGCATTTGAAAACCTGGTATTCGTAGACGACCTGCTGGGCAGGCGATGCGTGTTGCTCAATACTGAGGCGCTGCGCCTCTTCTACGGCGCGCAGGCTGCGGACGAAATCGCGGTTCGCATAATGCGCCTCGGCCAGTGTGGACCAGATGTTGTAACTGTTCGGCGAAAGCAACACCGCGCGGCGCGCAAAGGAAAGGGCGCGCTCGGGATTGCGCTCGGGCGGCGCGTCGGCCGTTGCGTAGAGCCAGGCGAGATTATTCAACAACACAGGGTTGTTGGGATACTTTTCCAGCATCTGCTGCATCAGAGTCTGAGCGGCAGCGTATTGGCGAAGGCCGATCAGGGCCGTCACCGCGATGGAGCGGGCGTCCAGATTATCCGGGTCGCGCCGGACTTTCGCGCGCAGAATTGTCAGTGCTTCCACATAGCGTCGCTGCTGCACCCACTCCACCGCGCGATTCAATTCTGGATCCAACCGCGCAGCCGATTCGGGCAGTTGAGCGGACAACGCATCCAACTCCCGGCTCACATTCACCGGTTCGCGAATCTCACGCATGCGCTGGGCCCATGCGGTCGAAACGCCGAAAGCGCAAACGACCAAAAGAGCTGAGCGCACGATTCGCATGGCGTCAGAGACCCTCCTCTACTCCCTCTTCCGGCGGCGTCAACACCACCGGCTCGACCTCGCGCGCACGCGGAAGTTCAACCCGGATGAAGGCGGGTTTCTGTGTGACGATCGTAACGCTGGATGGAATCGGCACCACGGTGATCGGAAGTTCCGTCGGCACGCCCGGCTGCAATCCGCGGCAATCAATGAACGCGGTCAGATTGGTGGAAGACAAGCGGCTCAATGATTCTGCGCGCCCGCGCAGCGAGAGCGAAACCGCCGGAATTTCCGCCGAAAGACTAATCGCCGGCGTGTCGGGTCGCACGAGCAGCAGCACGGGAATATCCTCGATATCCAACGACGAGGAGCGCTCTACAATACGTACGTCAATGCGTACGCGATCCGGATCCACGCGCGCAGACCACAACTCGCTTGGCGGCTGCAGGCTGCGGGTCAGCGAAAAGGATTTGAGGCGGCCTTCGAGATCAATCTGGCTGGTCTTCACTTCCGTCATACCGGCGAGCCGCCCCTGTGGCCCCTGCAACTTCACCTCGGCGGGCGTGCACACGACCTCCGCGACTTCGTATCCATCCGGCGGGTTGCCCGCGATTTCTGCATGCACCGCCACCATCTGCTCGCCTTCGCGATCCAGCGTGAGCGTGATTTCCGGTGGATCAATACTGATCGCGCGCGAACCGCCGGGCACTTTGATGGAGGACGGGTTCATACGGATCTCACGCGTACCGGCCACAGAGCGGCCGCGCAAATCAATCTCCACCCGGAACTGATCGCGATTCAAGTAGCGGATATCGCTCTGGGATCCGCGACAAACGACATCCACGTCTTCGATCGAGCGGTCCAGCACCGCCCACCCCTCATCCACCAACACCGCAACGTGAACTCCGCGCACAACCGTCGTGAAACTGGTGAACTCGCGGATCGCATACCAGCTCACAATCGCCAGCAGCAGGGCGATCAATTTGAACCCGCGATTGTTTCGCGTGATCCGCCACAAGCGCTGCCCGATCTGCTCAGCGTGTGCCATGCGCATCTCCCTTCACCGCGCGAATCGCAACGCGCGGGCGGGCGCGAACCCAATCCTGAAACCGACGTATGCGCGAGGTGGACTCATTGGCGGTCTGGCGACCGCGCAATAGCGAATTGGATAGAAAGCGCTCGAGGCGATCGAACTCAATGCCGCGGCGCAAGCGCCCTTTGTATGCAACCGAGACGGTGCCGGTTTCTTCCGACACGACGATCACAATTGCATCCGATTCTTCGGACAGCCCGATTGCCGCGCGATGGCGCGTGCCGAGTGAACGGCTCAATTCCGGTCGCTGCGACAACGGAAACAGACAGCCCGCCGCCAGCAGGCGGTCGCCCCGAATGATCACGCCGCCGTCGTGCAACGGGCTATTGGGGAAAAACAAATTCATCAACAGCTCCGGCGAAACGCGGCTATCGAGCGGGGTGCCGGTTTCCTGATATTGCGCCGTGCTGACGCCGCGCTCGATGGCGATGAGGGCGCCGATCTTATTCTCTGCCAGGCGCTGCACGGCGGTCATCAACACCTCCACCAGCGAGCGCTCGCCCGGCTCGTTTGCAAACAGGTGTCGCGGTCCCAACTCCGCGAGCGCGCGACGGATTTCCGGCTGAAAGATAATCAGCAGCGCGACCGACAAGTACACCGTGAACCGCTGAAGCAGCCAGTGCAGCGCATCGAGCTCGAAAAAATAAGTCAGTGACAGAAGCGCCGCGTATAAAATCGCGAGACCCGAAAGAACCTGTGCGCCGCGCGTGCCGCGAAAGAGACTCAATATGTAGTAAATGGCGACTGCCAATACGGCGATCTCCAACACTCCATTAAATCCCGGAATCTCAATACGATTAAACAGCGTCATGCCCGCACACCTGACCGGAACGAAGAATAGCGAGCAGTCGCGCCATCTCGCAAGATTCCTTTACGTCGTGGACCCGCATAATCTGTGCGCCGCGCAACACTGAAAACGACAATGCACCAAGGCTTGGAAGAAGGCGATCCGTCACCGGACGACCGGTCAATGCGCCGAGAAAACTCTTTCGCGACACACCCACCACCACCGGAAATCCCGTCTCGATCAAAACATTCAGATGCGTCAACACGCTGACGTTGTGCTGAACCGTCTTGCCGAATCCGATGCCGGGGTCCACGGCGATTGCATCGCGCGCGATCCCCGCCGCAATGGCAGTCTCCGCCCGCGCGCGCAAAAATGCAGCAACCTCGCGCACGACATCGGTATATTCGGGATGCTTCTGCATCGTGCGCGGCGTACCCTGCATGTGCATCAAAATCAGGCCCGCTTCATGGCGACGCACAACATCCGCCATGCCCTCCGCACCCAGTGCGCTGATATCGTTGACAATGTGCGCACCCGCCTGCAGCGCCGCTTCGGCAACTGCTGGTTTGACGGTGTCTATTGAAAGGAGGCACTTCGTCTCACGCGCGAGCGCTTCGATCACGGACAGCACGCGGTGCAACTCTTCTTCAACCGGAACCGGTTCAGCACCGGGTCGGGAGGATTCGCCGCCGATATCGAGAATCCGCGCGCCGTCAGCCGCCATTTGGATGCCTTGCTGGATGGCAAATCCGGGATCAAAATGGCGACCGGCATCGGAAAAGGAATCGGGCGTGATGTTCAGCACGCCCATGATGTGCGTCGCGCCATCCAGACAGAGTTCAACCCCGCGGCATCGCCAGATGTGCGGAGCGGATGTCATGGGCGGGTTCCAATCCGTACGTCAAGCCAGCGACGTGCGCGCGTCGGGCGGAATAATCGGATTTGCAGGTGCAGGATTTACAGGCTGCTCCGCTGCCGGGGCCGGAGCAGGCGGCGGCGTACCCGCATCGCCGCGCTCAGATTCGGAAAGAATACGCCCGTGCTTGAGCAAATCCACCACCTCAGCGCCGTCCAGCGTTTCGCGCTCGATCAGCATGCGCGCGATCAAATCGAGTTTGTCGCGATGCGTCTGCAGAACATTAATCGCGTCGGCATAGGCGCTGCGCAACATGCGGTTGACCTCTTGATCAATCTTCTGTGCGGTGGCTTCACTGTAATCCTGATTGCGCGACACTTCGCGACCGAGGAAGAGCACCTCCTCGCGATCGCCATACGCCTGCGGGCCGAGTTCCGCGCTCATTCCCCACTCGCACACCATCATGCGGGCGAGGCGCGTGGCCTGTTTCAAATCGTTCTGCGCACCGGTGGTGATGTCGCTGCACGCCAGCTCTTCGGCAGCGCGCCCGCCCATGAGGCCTACCAGCATACCGAGCAGCTTGCGACGCCCCTGTGTATAACGATCTTTTTCCGGCAACTGCATGGTGGCGCCGAGCGCCTGACCGCGCGGAATGATCGTGACTTTGTGCAGCGGTTCGCCCTCTTCAGCCAAGGCAAGGACGATAGCGTGGCCGGCCTCGTGGTAAGCTGTGAGATGCTTTTCCTGGTCGTCAAGCAGGCGGCTACGCCGCTCGCGACCCCAGCGCACCTTGTCGCGCGCCTCTTCCATATCCTGCAGCTCAACCATCTCGGCTCCGCGCCGCGCGGCGAGCAACGCGGCTTCGTTGACGAGGTTCGAGAGATCGGCACCGGAGAAGCCGGGCGTTCCGCGCGCGATGCGGCGCAGGTCCAACTCTTTTGCCAGCTTGATGCGTTTCGTATGAATCTTGAGGATCGCTTCACGCCCGTCGAGCGAAGGCAGGTCCACCACAATCTGGCGGTCAAAACGGCCGGGGCGCAGCAGCGCATTGTCCAGCACGTCGGGCCGGTTTGTGGCGGCGATGATGATGATGCCTTCCTGCGTATCGAAACCGTCCATTTCGACAAGCAATGCATTGAGCGTCTGCTCGCGCTCGTCGTGTCCGCCGCCGATACCGCTGAAGCGACTCCGCCCCACGGCGTCAATTTCGTCAATGAAGATGATGCACGGCGCATTCTTCCGCGCCTGCTCGAACATGTCGCGCACGCGCGAGGCACCCACGCCGACGAACATTTCGACGAAATCCGATCCGCTAATGCTGAAGAACGGCACATTCGCCTCGCCCGCGATTGCCTTGGCGAGCAGGGTCTTGCCGGTGCCCGGAGGGCCCACCAGCAGCACGCCCTTCGGAATGCGCCCGCCCAGCTTCTGATAACGCTTCGGGTCTTTGAGGAATTCGACGATTTCCTGCACTTCCTCTTCCGCTTCCTCCACGCCCGCCACGTCGGAGAACGTGATGCGGTTCTTTCCGCGGCTCAGCAGTTTTGCGCGGCTCTTGCCGAAACTCATCGCGCCTTTGCCCGCCATCCGCATCTGGCGCATAAAGAGGAAATAGAGCAACCCCATCACGAGGATGAACGGAATCGCGCCCGACAGAATCTGCCAGAGATACGGATTCTGCGGGACCACCTCAAACGCGATGCCCTTATCCGTCAGCAGACGCTGAACGTCCTCGGTCGAGGCGATGAAGACGCGAAACTTTTTGTGCTGCCCCGTCTTGGCGTCCGCCTCTACCAGCTCGCCGCGCACGAAGCGGGAGCCGGAGACTTCCATCACGATCTCCGCCTTGCGAATCTTCCCCTCGTCCAGCATCCGGAGAAAATCGGGATTGTAGGGAATTTTTGAAATGCGCTCCGGCCCATTCGAGAACATTTGGAAAACGAACAGGAGTACGGCCAAAAGCAGAAACCAGACAGCCATCCCGCGGAACGGCATTCGCGATCCGGGTTGCGGCGTATTTTCAGGTGTATTTTTCGTGGGTTCCATAAGAAAAGCTGCGGCGGCCCGACACGGGCACACCAATACGCGAAGGTACGACAGTCCGCCCGCCAGCACAAGGGAAGATCAGCAGGATTATTCAGGGATTGAACAATTGTGCGACTCCAGCCTTCCCCGCGCTGCGATTCCTGCTACAAGGTTCAACTCCATGCACGACGACGTCATATATCTGGATATCGGCGGACTCCGCCGCCGCTATGTCCTGCACCGCCCGCCAACATGCCCACCCGGCGCGCGCTACCCCGTCGTCGTCATGCTCGATGGTCGCGGCGGTACGCCGTGGACTGCCATCAAAAGCACCGGCTGGAGCGCGCACGCCGATCTCCACGGATTCCTCGCCGTCTATCCCGAAGCCACGCGGATGGACCCGGAGAAGCCGCTCCACTTCCTCGATAATCCGCAAATGTGGAATGCGGGAGCGGGCAGCTCCGATTCCGAGCGCTCGCCGGTGGATGACGTCTCCTTCCTTCTCGCCGTTCTCGACGACCTCACAGCGCGCGGCGACGCCGACCCGGCACGTATCTACATGACGGGCTTCTCCAATGGCGCTTCCATGACGTTTCGTTTCGCCGTGGAGCACAGCGATCGCATCGCCGCAATCGGAACCGTGGCAGGTCACTATCGCGCAGGAATCGGAACACCCAAACAGGCCGTCCCCCTCGCCCATCTCTTCGGAATCCTCGACCCGCTGAGCCCGTTCAACGGCGGACTGATCGAACTACCGTGGGGGAAGACAGAATGGCGCCCACCCGCGCGCGACTCCGCCTCCGCTTGGGCGCAGCAACTCGGCTGGCCCGCCGACACGGCACAACGCGAAGAGCGCGAAAATGCCATCGTGGAACGCTGGGGCGAACCGGGCAACCCGCGCGAAGTATTCTTCGCCGCGATCCGCGACCTCGGCCACGTCTGGCCCGGAGGGCACCGACTCCTTCCCGAAAAACTCGTCGGGCCAACAGCAAATCATTTTTCCGCAACTGCGGAACTTTATTCCTTCTTCACCCGGCACACACGATGATCACCTTTCTCAAACGCTATCCCACACGCGGACTCATCAGCCTCCTCCTCGTGTACATCATTTGGGGCAGCACCTATCTCGGCATCCGCTACGCCGTGCGCGAAGGGAGTGGATTCCCGCCCTTCAGCATGGCAGCGCTACGCGCGATTGTCGGCGGCATCATTCTGTTGAGCCTCGCCCTCGTTCGCCGCGAACGCATTCGCATCTCGCTCCGTGAGCTTGGTTTGCTCAGCGTCTCCGCCGTACTCCTCTGGAACGGCGGCAACGGACTCGTCACCTGGGCCGAGCGACACGCGCCCTCCGCCTTCGCTGCCCTCGTCGTCGGCGCAACCCCGCTCTACAGCGCCATCGTGGAAGCCGTGATGAATCGCAAGCGCCCATCCCTCGCTCTCACGCTTTCGCTCATCCTCGGAATGTTCGGGCTCTATATCCTCACCAAACCCGCCCTTGCCGACGGCACCCGCGCGGACATCTGGGCCACCATCGCCCTCCTCCTCGCGCCGCTGAGCTGGAGCATCGGCTCCTCCATCCAACTTCGCAACCCCCTCAAACTTTCCACCCTCAGCGTCTCCGGCTATCAACAATTACTTGGCGCCGTCGGCTTCTTCCTCCTCCTCACCGCCACCGGCGAACCAAAAGCCAACCCCGCTCCCGAAGCATGGTGGGCATGGGGCTATCTCGTCATCTTCGGCTCCGTCGTCGGCTTCACAGCCTTCGTCCACGCGCTGCACACCCTTCCGACCCCCATCGTCATGACCTACGGCTACGTCAACCCCGTCATCGCTATCTTCCTCGGATGGCTCTTTCTCGGCGAAGCCATCACCGCCCATACCATCGTCGGCACCATCCTCATTCTCGCAGGCGTCGCCGGAATTTTTCGGCAGAAATACGCGTGATTAGACCGTAGACCGTAGACCGTGGACCGTAGACTGCAACCCACACGCGATTCATCCTCAGGTTTCATCTGTCACGTCCTGACTTCAAGTTGACACATTTATTGTTGTGTTCCCTGGTTGCTTCCTTCCCCCCGAGGGGGGA
>JBDHQM010000054.1:0-13211 GCA_039807095.1 Kiritimatiellia bacterium | reverse complement strand
TCCCGTCCAAAAATCTTTACGCCAGTCAGCCCGAGCTGCGGCCGTCTTCGTTGAAGGCGGTTTTTTTCCGCGGTCAGTGCCCGCGGCTACAGATGCGTGGCGAGGGCGCCACGCGCAGCACGCGAGGGCGCGTGCGCTCCCCAGAAAATGTCGTCACGTCCATCCCGGCAATCCTGTTATCCCGTCCAAAAATCTTTACGCCAGTCAGCCCGAGCTGCGGCCGTCTTCGTTGAAGGCGGTTTTTTTCCGCGGTCAGCGACCGCTGGCTACAGCGCCCGGGTTGAAGGCGGTTTTCTTTCCGCGGTCAGCGACCGCGGCTACAGATGCGTGGCGAGGGCGCCACGCGCAGCTCGCTCCGGCTTCCTCCTTCGCCCCGACTCGAAGACGGCCGAGGCCTACGGGACTCGGGGGCATGGCGCGTTGGAGTGCGATGAGTTTATCGCGAGAGCTGGGGGCTAAAAGTCCCAAGGATTGGAAGTTTTGGATTTGTGGGCTTCCAAGGCTTGGAAGTTTTTTCTGCTGGTGAAGCGAGGTGCGTCACCTAGCGGCGCAGGCGCGTCAATGCGGGGCCTTTGTGTAGTGCGATGTGGTCGGTTTTGTCGCTTTGAATTTCGTACTGCGGCTCGTCTTCGCTTGCGCGGTGCATGTAGCCCTTCCAATTCACCGGCTTGGTGTGGACTTTGATGATCCGTCCGCTCACGCGGCCTGCCTCTGAGTTCCAGCTCACGTGGTCGCCGACGCTGAATTTTTTCGCCATTCCGCCCTTCCTTCCACGCCGACACCCGGCGCATACGACAACTGTCCATCCACGAGCCGCGCTGCCGCCGTGTACGGGTGCTCTTCGCATTTCCCGCCTTCCATAATGTGCAGTACGCGAATGCCGCTGGCTTTCAACTGATCCGAAATCATAGAGCGGTGGCACCGCCACCAGACCGCCTCTGAACACATCACTGCCGTGCGCTTCTCCCGCGCGAGCGTCAGCAGCTTCTCGATTCCTGCGCGGAAGGCGTCCGTCTCCATGAAGTCCGCATAGCCGCGAAAGGATTCGTTTCGCCAGACCGTATTCCGTGAATCGGGGCGCGGCCGACGTCGTCCGCCGAGTTCCGTCATCGGCACGTAGGCAATCCCCGCCGCCGTCAGCGACGCGCGCAACGGCTCGACGTTAAACTGCGGATATTTTCGCGAGCCCGGAAAACGACGCACATCCGCCAGCGCTTCAATTCCGTTTGCGCGCAGAAGGGCGATGAAGTCGTCAATCGTCCGCGTCGAGTGGCCGATCGTCCAAACGGTCAATGCGCTTTCCTGCGCCATACGCTGCGTCTTGCTCATTTCATCCACAGTCTCGCCCGCGCGCCCCGCGCTTTCAAGTGCGCCGTACAGCCGCAAAAACTGCGGCATCCCCTCCGGCACACTTCTGGGGAGTTGAAGTTTCCTATTGATAGTGAACGGGTGTTCAGTTATGGTGGGCAGTGTGAGAGGGAGGTTTAGTTATGCCGCGGACACTTGATATTCAGGGGAAGATTCAGGAGCTGCGTTTGTTTTATCGGCGGGAGCGGCGGTTGCCGAGTTATCGGGAGATGCTGGGGGTGTTCGGTTATCGCTCGACGAATGCGGTGTCGGGGTTGGTGAAGAAGCTGATTGAGCACGGCTTTCTGTCGAAGGATGAGGAGGGGCGTTTGTCGCCGACGGCGCAGTTGTCGGGGACGGTGCGGATGTTGGGGTTTGTGCAGGCGGGGTTTCCGTCGCCCGCGGAGGAGGCGGCGGCGGATGTGCTGAGTTTGGACGAGTACATGATTCGTCGTCCAGAGGCGTCGTTTCTGCTGACGGTGAATGGGGACTCGATGATTGAGGCGGGGATTCAGCCGGGCGACATTGTGCTGGTGGAGAAGGGTATGCAGCCGCGAAACGGGCAGATTGTGGTGGCGCAGGTGGATGGGGAGTGGACGCTGAAGTATTACGTGAAGGACAGCGTGGGAGTGCGACTGGATCCGGCGAATAAGAATTACCGGTTCATCCGGCCGCGTCAGTCGCTGGTGATTGGCGGGGTGGTGCGCGGGGTGATCCGGCGATACGAGTAGATGGCGAAGACAAGGAGGCTCAGCGCGATGGCGGCACCGGTTGTGTCGGCAATCCAGTCGGCGAGGTCGGATACGCGGCCGGGTGTGAAGCGTTGGTGGATCTCATCGGCGCCGCCGTAGAGGCTGGTGAGGATCCACGCGATTAGGAATGCGAGAGCGATTCTGACTTTGTGTCCAAAGCGAAGCGCGATGAAGATGAGCGCGGCGAGGAGGCCGAATGCGATCGCGTGTGTGACTTTGTCGTGCTTTGAGAACCAGCTCGGGATGTCGGGTACGCGTGTTTGGCTACTGAGCCAATAGAGCGAGTACGCCCAGGCGAGGGCGGGAAGCCAGTAGATCAGTTTCCTGAAGATTTGCATGCCGCACGGTACGCATAGGGCGCGAGCGGCGCAAAGGTTTAACCGCGAAGAATCGGCCAAGGCGGAAGGATGAAGGCGGAAGGCAGAAGGATGAAACCTGAAAGCTGAAACCTGAAAACCTGAAACCTGAAGGTTGAAAGCTGCAAAAATTCGAGCTACTCGAGAACATCGATCTACTCGATTTACTCGAACGTTCGTTTGAGCTGATTGACCTTATTGCCGGGCTGAAGGTGGCAGAGGGGTTTTGAGGCGCGCCGAGATATTACGTAAAAACTCTGAAAATAGCTGCTTTGCGGCGTATTAACCTCTTGTTGTGCGGTATGGTCTGTGTATCCTGCGAGCGAGAGGGTTGGGATATGATTTGGATAGCAGGTCAGGAGGCATCCGATGAGTTGAGGGCTGAGTTTCATCGGAAGCAGGAGGCGATGCGCGCGTCGGGGCTCTTTTATTTTGGGCCGCGGGAGGCGAGCGCTCTGCGGATGGCGTCGGCCGGAGACGATTCGGAATGGTTGGCGCTCTGGATGCAGATTCTGCCGCAACGAGCGGGGATTGCGTTGGACGGATTTACGATTGCTGCTCAGCCGGGTTTTCGGGGGCGTGTTCTACAGCGCGTGCGATCTCTTTTGTGGCGCGTGTTTCGCTATCAGCATGAGCGGGTGGCGTATCGGCAGAATCTGGTGAATGCGCACATGGTGACCGCGATCCGCTTTCATTATTTGCAGATGGTGAATGAGTGTGCGGAGCTTCGGGGTCGCATTGAGCAGCTTGAGGCAGAGCAGCGGCAGACGTGCGCGTCGTGATATGGCGGCATTTTATCAACTCTTGAGTGGCTTTGCGGATGGCGATGCAATTTCGCATTGCGCGCGCACGTTGCGGGCTCACGCGCGGGCGGCGGGGTGGGAGTCCGAAATTTTTGTAGATGACGAACATTGCGCGCCGAATATGCGGGGCGAACGTCAGCCGTTGAGTGCGTGTCGGCCCTCGGCAGAGGACGTTGTGGTGCATCACTATTCGATTGCGTCTTCTGCGCTGTCCACATATCGGCGTTTGCGCGGAAAGAAGGTGCTGCTGTATCACAACATTACGCCGGGCGAATACTTTGACGCGTTTGATTCGGCGTTGGCTGCGCGGTTGCGCGAGGCGCGGGCGATGTTGTCGGAGGCGGTGGCGGAGAGCGACAGGTGTTGGGCGGATTCACAGTTCAACGCGCACGAATTGGAGGCAGCGGGGGCGCGTTCCGTGCGGGTGTTTCCGCTTGCGTTTGAGCCGTCGGCACTGGATGCGCCGCCGGATCAGCAGGTGTTCGAAAAGTTTCAGCGCCAGTTGACGAATATTCTATTTGTTGGTCGCATTGCGCCTAACAAGAAGATCGAGACGCTGATTGAGGCGTTTTGCTGGTACAACAAGACGATTAATCCGCTGAGTCGTTTGATCCTCATCGGATCGTCCGCTTCGTGCCCGCGGTATTATGCGATGCTTCGGATGCTGGCGGGCGATTTGGATCTTCCGAATGTTTGCTTTGAGGATTTTGCATCGCCGGGCGGGTTGCCGACCTATTATCGCATGGCGGATCTGTTTGTGACGACGAGTGAGCACGAGGGCTATTGCCTGCCACTTGTCGAGGCGATGTATCTGGGGGTGCCGGTGATTGCGCACGCGACGGGAGGAATGCCGGAGGCGATGGGCGAGGCGGGGGTGTTGTACCGGGATTTGTCCACGGCGGACATCGCGTGTTTGATGGACAAGGTGATCAGTGATCCGGCTGTGCGCGAGCGTGTACTGGCTTCGCAGCGCGCGCGGATCGAGGCGCTCGCCAAGCGTGATATCGGCGCTGAATTGCGCGCGCTGCTCAGCGACGTGTGAGCGCGGAAGGTCAATGAGTCGTGCGCGTGGAGATGGATTGCGCGGTCGAAATTGTGTGGGGCTTGGGTTTTTCCGACATTCGCGTATCATGTGCGGCATGATGCAGGTGCGGGAGCGAGTGAAGTGCGTGGCGGGTCTGGCTGTGTTGCTGCTGGCGGGATGTGCGACAGTGCCGCCGGATTTGCCGCCGGTCCCGGTTGGTCCGGCGTCGCCGCGTCCGGCTCCTTCTGCGCCAGCGAAGTCCGCAGAACGCGCATCGCGTGAGGTCGTTCTCCCCACGCGTTCGCAAACACAGCGCCCTGCGCCGGTGCCCTCGAGTGTACCGGGTCGGACTGAATTGCCTCCGACGAAGCCTGCGCCGGGTTTGTCTTCACTTCCGCCACCCGCGCCCCTTCCGCTGCCTGCGCCTGCGCCGATGATTCCGACGCCGGTCGGGGAGGCGGTGACGCCGCCGCATGCGGAGCCGTTGGCGGACGAGGTGTTGCGACTTCAGGTGTTGATGGATCGCGCAAATTTTTCGCCGGGCACGCTCGATGGGCGGTGGGGCTCGCAGACGCGAGGGGCGCTGGTCGCGTGGCAGCGGCGCGAGGGGTTGTCGCCGACGGGTGCGATTGATGACGAATTGCGCGCGCGCCTGGCGGCGATGCCGGATGTGTTTGTGGAGCACGTGGTGACGCAGGAGGAACACGATGCGCTGCGTCCGCGTTTGACGGGGTGGGTGGAAAAATCTGCTGCGGATCGCCTCGGCTATGCGACAATTCTGGAGGGTGTTGCAGAGCGGTATCACAGTACAGAGCGCGCAATCCGCGAGTGGAATCCGGGGGCGGCGTGGCCGAATCCGCTGCCGGGTACATCACTGCGTGTTCCGGACGTGCGCACGGCGGAACGCGTGCGCGCGGCGCGGGTTGAGATTCATCTGGCGACGAAGTATCTGCAGGCGTTCGACAGCGAGGGGCGAGTGGTGGCGTATTTCCCGTGCTCGATTGCGCGGCAGGTGGAGAAGCGGCCCGTCGGCGAGCTGCATATTGCGAATGCGGCGGAGAATCCGAACTACACGTTCGACCCGGAATTGTTTTCGGACGATCCGGCTGCGGCGGGGATCGGGCGGAAGCTGATTATTCCGCCGGGGCCGAACAATCCGGTGGGGGTGGCGTGGCTGAGTCTGGATCGGCCGGGGTATGGCATTCACGGCACACCGGAGCCGGAAAAAATCGGCAAGACGGAGTCGCACGGGTGTTTTCGGTTGGCGAACTGGAATGCCCGCAAGTTTCTGGGCATGGTTTCCATCGGCACGCCGGTCTTTGTCTATGAGTAGAGCCGACGGCAGCCTTTCCTGTCGCAATGCTTGACCGCGAGATCGTTTTTCCGTCACTATGCTGACCCATGTGGCTGCCTTGTTTGCGTACGAATCGAGATTTGAAGATGCTTTACAACCTGATCTCTCGCCCGACCCGGATATTTGCGGCCGGGTTGTGCCTAGTGTTCGGTTGCGCCGAGTTGGTGGTTTGTGCGCAATCGCTGGACCAAGAGTTTGAGTTTGCCAACAAACTGGTGGACGGCGGGTTTCCGGATTTCGCCAATAAGCTGATGGAATTCATTGCGCGGAAGTATCCGGATCAGTCCGGTCGCGCGAAGGTCATTACGGCGCGCGGCTTCATTGCGGCGCGGAAATATGCCGATGCCGAAGCGATTATCAGAGAAATGCCTGCGGGTGATCCGAAGGCGGACACGATTCGTCTGGCACTGGCGGACGGGTATTATCGCAGCGGCGATATGGATCGCGCGCGTCAGATTTATCAGGATTTCTTTGCGCGGTTTGATCAGCCTCCGTCGGATCCGGATTTGCTGAAGTTCTATCGCGACGCGGCGTATCGCTTCTCGCAGATGCTGCGGCTTTCGGGTGATTTGGGCGGTGCGGCTGATGCGCTGGGGCGGGTGTTGTCCGCGACCCCGGAGGCGGAGCAAAAGCGTTCTCTCCTGGCGGAGCAGGCGCAACTGCTTGTGGATCGCGCGCTGCAGGTTTCCGGGGATGAGCGCAATCAGTTGCTCGATCGCGCGCAGCAGATTTGCAAGGACATTCAGTGGGGCGGTGCGGATCTGTGGTTCGGGCAATCCATCGTCACGATGGCGAACATTGAGATTGCCCGCGGGAATCGCGATCAGGCGCGGGCCCTGCTGACGCAGCAGTATGCGGATATTCTTGCGGAGATTGACGATCTGATTAAGCAGGAAAAGGTCTCGACTGCGATGAGTCCGCTGGCGGGCGCGCGTTTTCTGCTCGGCAAGATGTATCAGGAGGATGCGGCGGGCGTTTTGCAGGATCCCGCGCGTCGCGACGAGGGGATTGGTTTGCTGGGCAAGGCGTTGAAGGAGTTTTACAACGTCTTTGTTAAGTACGGCGATAGTGACTGGGGGCCGCGTGCGGGCGTGCGGGCCAACGAGATCAAGTCGCAATTGGAAGGATTTGGCAAGACGGTCAACATTGACCTCGGCGCGCAGCAGGCGGAGAAGGCATCTGCGACGCAGTTCCGTCTGGCGGACAATTTGTTTTTGCAGAAGCAGTATGGCAGCGCGATCACCGAATACCTGCGCGCGCTGAATGCCTATCCGGAAACCGCGGCCTCCGTCCGCTCGCTCGGCTTCTTGTTGCAGAGCTATATCGAGACGGACAACCTGCTATATGCGCGCATGGTGGCCGACTATATTGCGGAGCGATTTGCCGGGAACGATGACGCCGCTGCCGCGATTCTCTCCAACGCGGGCATTGCGAACACCAAGCAGAATGAGTCTCTCGCGCTGGAGTTTTATGAGTTGTATCTGGCGCATTTTTCGAAGCACGAGCGCGCGGGCACCATTCTTTATTATCTCGGGAGCTTGCGGCGCAAGGCTGGCGACATTGACGGGTCCGACCACTACTTCCAGCGCATCGTGGATAACTATCCGAAGGATCAGAACTATCCGAAGGCGCTCCGTCTGATTGCCCGCAGTTACTATGATCTGAAGCACTATGATCAGGCGCGCGCGGCCTACACCAAATTGATCAACGATGTGCCGCCGAGTCCGGATCGTGCGAATGCGCAGTTCAGTCTGGCCGACAGTTATGTGCGGCAGACGAACTGGAATTCGGCTGCAACAGAATTTGAGAAGCTAATTAGCTGGCTCGCGCCGAAGGGCAATCCGTATGCCACGACGGAGGAGGATCGGGCGAAGAATATGTCGGTGTTGGAGCGCGCCATTTTTCAGCGTGCCAATGCGTATTCGCGCATGACGGGTACGGTCGAGCAGGTGGCCTCGTTCCGCGAGCGCGGGATGCGCGGTTTTGAACAGTTTCTGCAATTGTTCCCGCAGTCGGAGTGGGCGCCGCGCGCGATGATGGGGCAGGGGCAGATTCAGCTTGCGCTGAATCAGTTCGATGCGGCGACGAAGACGTTTGACGAATTGGCGGCGAAATATCCGAATTCGGAAGAGGGCAAGAACGCGTTGTTTTCACTGGCGGCCAGCGCGATGGAGATCGGGCAATACGATCAAGCCCGGATGGCGTTCGAGAAGATGGCGGCGAACCGGGATAAATATACGCCCGCAGAGTTCGCGCGGATTGGTCAGTTGATGATTGATGCGAAGCTGTTTGATCAGGCGCTCGAGGCGTTTCGAATGGTCGCGAACAATCCGCAGATTCAGAATACGAAAGATTTGCCGGAGTCCCGGACGCTGCTGGAGCGGGCGCTCTATGGGGTGGGCCGCGCGTATTTTGAGCAGAAAAATTACGAGGGTTCCATCAAGGCGCTCGAGGCTCTGCTGCGCGACTATCCGCGCACGGCATTGTTTTTTGACGCGCGATTTTTGCTGGGTGAGGCCTATGCGGAGATTCGTGATTTCCGGGCAGCGAGCGAATCGCTCAACGATATTTTCCGCTTTTCGAAAGACCCCGTGCAGCTCAATCAGGCGAGCATGAAGCTGGCCGAAGTGCAGCTCCGGGCGGGCGACAAATCCGGCGCGTTGGCCTCCTATCAGCGCGTGGCGCTTCTTTCGGACGCCAACAAGGCGGAGCAGCGCCCCTATATTCAGGACTCGCTGCTGGCGAGTATGCCGCTGGCCATGGAGCTGGGGCACTACAAGGACCTGGTGGATTCCTGTGAACTTTACTTGAAGCTGTTCCCGACCAGTGAGAAGGTAGGCGAAGTCAGGCGTTTGCGTTCCGAGGCCAGTCTTCGCGCCAGCACGAGTGAAGGGGCGGCGCCGGGAGCCGGGCCGTGAGGAAGGAAACGACCATGACGACTATGAAGATTCGATTGGGATTGATCGCCGCGATTGCAGTGTTGGGCTCCGTGCTCGGCACGCCTGTGTTCGCGCAGAATCCGTACGTCATTTTGCCGAACGGCCAGCGTGTTGACGGCACCGATATTCGCGCGCGCTCGGACGGAACGATCATTCTCAGCACCACGCAGGGTCAGGTCACATACGAAAAGGGGCGCTATCAACGGGCGGAAGCCGCGCGGCCTGCTGAGTTTGATCGCGCGCTGAAGCTGGCGCAGCAGCGGCAGTTTGACGATGCTTTGAAGCTGTTGGAGCAGGTGATTCAGAATTACCGCTTTTTGAGCTGGGACAACAATGCCCGCTCGCTCTCCGCGCAGATTCAAATGAGCAAGGGCGATGCCGCGGGCGCGGTTTCCAGTTTTGAACGGCTGTTTCAATCGGCGCCGGATCAGCGCCGCGACAGCGCGACGATGTGGGCCTATATGAACGCCCTGTTGGCCGCAAAACAGTTCGACAAACTTTCCGCGCCCCTGACCGAAATGATTGAAAAAGGCGCCCGTGCCGATGCGGCCCGCGCGCAGATTATGCGGGGCGATATCAAGATGGATCAAGGGCAGGTGGAGGGCGCGGTGATGGACTATCTGCGCACTGCGATGCTTTTTGAGTCGGAAAAGGCGTCTATGCCCGAGGCCTTGTTCAAGGCGGCCGAGGGGTTGGAACGGATGCGGGATCCGCGCAGCCGTGAGCTCTATCGCCGTGTGGTCGAAGAGTTTGGCGGAACTCCGTTTGCGCAGCGCGCGCAGGCAAAGCTTTAAGTTGAATTAGTTGAGCAGTAAATGAGGAGCACGAATATGCTGAAGGCGAAACGTTGGATGGTGGGCGTTGCACTGTTGGGCCTGTTGGTGGCCGGGACGGCGACGGCGTTCGGACAGGCCATGGAGCTGACCGATGAGGCGAAGGCTGCGGAAGCGGCCGAAGCGAGCAAGGGATCGCCCATGAGCTTCGGCAACGTGGTGATGAGCAGCGGTTGGATGGGCGTGGTCCTCTGGCTCGCGTTGGGCGCGTGTTCGGTGGCGGGCTTCTCTCTGATTGTGGATTCGTTCATCACGGTGCGCGAAAAGAAGATTGCGCCGCAGTCGCTGGTGAATCGCGCGCGTGAGGCTATTGAGCAGGGCGACGTGATGAAGGCGTTGAAGGAGTGCGAATCTGAGCCCGGCCCGCTGGCCAACATTCTTTCGGCCGGATTCAGTAACGTATCGGAAGGATTTGACGCGGTGCAGGAAGCGATTGGTGTGGCCGCTGATCTCGAAGGCGAGAAAGTGCTGCAGCGTGTGACCTATTTGAACGTGGTGGCAAACCTTGCGCCGATGCTCGGGCTGCTCGGTACCGTGCAAGGAATGATCGCGGCCTTCGCCAACCTGGCGACGATGCAGGCGGGCGCTGCTCAACAGCAGTTGCTGGCCATCAACATCGCACAGGCGCTCTACACGACGGCGGCGGGCTTGATCGCGGCGGTCCCGGCGATCGGGTTCTTCTATTATTTCCGGAATAAGGCGACGACGATCATTCTGGGCATGGAGGCGTTGACGACCGATTTGGTCAAGTCGCTCCGCAATGTTGAAGTGGTGTCCGAATAAGCTGATCGGGTTCGATCTCTCATGAAGAAACGACCAGAAGAGCCGGGCCTGAACATGACGCCGATGATTGACGTCGTGTTCCAGCTCATCATCTTCTTTGTCACAACCGCCGACATGCAGCAGAAGGCGATTGACGAGAGCATCCGGCTCGCCTTGGCGCCTCACGCCAAGCCGGTTGAAACTCGCGATCCGCGCGAGGTTGTGATTGAAGTGGATAAGAATGGGAAAATATCCATCGCCCGCACGTATATGTCTCCTGAATACCTCTACACGGTCATGAAGAAGACGGTGGCGGATCAGGGTCAGACGGTGCCGGTGATCATTCGCGCTGACGGGGATACGCATCACGAGGCGGTTCGCGCCGCCATGGATGCGTGCACCAAGGCGGGGTTGTGGAAGATGAAGTTCTCGGCCGTGAAAGAGAAGGCGGGCTGACCATGGCGCGAAAACGCAAACGCAATCTGGGCGGCGACGCGGGCGAGCTGAACATGACGGCCATGATTGACGTCGTGTTTCAATTGCTCATTTTCTTTCTCGTGACGCAGAAGCCGATTGATACGATGGCGAACCTCGATGTTTTCCGGCCTTCTCCGACGCCTCCGAAGGATGAGGTGCAGACTCCGCCGAATATGATCCGGATTCAGGTGTTGCCGAGCGGCGTGATCACGATCAATGACCGCACGGTGGGCCACTCGGAGCTGGAGATGCTGCTCGGGAAGCTCGCGGGTCTGAGTCAGAACCAGACGATCATGATTCTCTGCTCGGCCCAGTCGCGGCACGAAGACCTTGTGCGGGTGCTGGACCTCTGCGCAAAGACGGGGCTGGTGAACCTCTCCGTCGTCAGCATCAACTAGGCCGTCCGCCCAACGCGAGGCGCGCGATGTGCCGTGTGGCCATCCCAAAATGGCTGATCAATTCTCTGCCGCATCAGCGGCGTATTGTGCTACGCTATGAGGATGCAGGGTAGCCCTCAACCTCGCCAGATTCGCGTTCTTGCCGATGCGGTGATCAACAAAATTGCCGCAGGCGAGGTGGTGGATCGTCCGGCATCTGTGCTGAAGGAGTTGCTCGAAAATTCGCTCGATGCGGGGGCTGCATCCATCCGCGTGGACCTGGTGGGCGGCGGGCGTCAGGCCGTTGTGGTTTCCGATGACGGCTGCGGGATGACGCGTGACGACGCGATTTTGAGTATTGAGCGCCATGCGACGAGCAAGATTCGCGATGTGCACGACATCGAACGCGTGCAGACGCTTGGCTTTCGCGGTGAGGCGCTGGCGGCGCTGGCATCTGTCTCCCGATTCACCCTGACCACGCGTCCGCACGATCAGGATGGCGGCACTGAAATTACGATTTCGGGCGGGCGCGTGCTGGATGTCCGCGACGTCGGCTGTTCGCCGGGCACGACAATCGCGGTGCGAAACATTTTCTTCAATGTGCCCGCGCGGCGAAAGTTTCTGCGGAGCGAGCAGACGGAATTGGCCCATGCGCGGCAGGTTTTTCTCTTGCATGCGATTGCGCATCCGGACGTGGCGTGGGCGCTTCGTGTGGATGAACGCGAGGTGTATCAACTTGCGGGCGGCGCGTCACTGGAGGAGCGGATTCGCCAGCTCTTCGGGAATGAATTGCTGGTGGGCTTGCGTCCGGTGGATGGCAGCCATGAAGGCGTTCGCGTGCGCGGGATGGCGAGTTTGCCGCAGGTCACGCGTGCGGATCGTTCGGAGCAATATATTTTCGTCAATGGCCGGCCGGCATCCGCGCCGGTGGTGGGATTTGCCATCAATGAGGCGTATCAGGCGCTGATTCCGCGCGGGCGTCACGCGGTCTTGTTTCTGTTCATTGAGTTGCCTGCGGACGAGGTGGATGTGAATGTGCATCCGACCAAAAAAGAGGTCCGTTTCCGGCATTCTTCCAAGGTTCGCGATGCGTTGATCGGTGCCATTCGCGCGGCGATTGAGCTTTCGCCGGGGCGGGCTCCGTCGGATTCGATGGTGGGCCAGTTGATGACCGCCGCGCGCGCAATGCCCGCGTTGCGTGTTGTAGATTTGCCGGAGCTTCCTGCGTTTCCATATCCGCGGCTGGAGCCGGTTGCAGAGGGGCAGCCGCCGCCGGTCCGCGGGGCGACTGTGACGGTTGGGACCCCGTCTGCTGCGCTATCATCGCCTTCGCTCCCGGCGCCAGCATCATCGCCACCATGGTCGTGGTGTCGCGTATTGGGGCAGGCGGGCGGCCTTTATGTGGTGCTGGAGACGGAAGAGGGTCTGATTTTGATGGATCCTCACGCGGCGCATGAACGGGTTCTTTTTGAGCAGTTTATGCAGGCGCTGGTGCGACGCGAGGTCAAGATGCAGGGACTCCTGGTGCCGGATGCGGTGGACCTTCCTCCGGAAACCGCGGAGCGGGTCCGGTCGAATCTGGGGTTGCTGAAAGAAATGGGGTTCGGCATTGCGGATTTCAGCGGCGACAGTTTTGTGGTGGATGCCGTGCCGGTTTTCCTGAGCGCCGTTTCTGCGCGGACGCTGCTGGGCGAGATCGCCGGCACGCTGGATCGCGGAGGGCGCCGCGCGGGGACGGAGCGCTGGGCGGAAGAGCAGATTGCGATGGCCGCGTGTAAGGCCGCTGTGAAAGCTCAGGACAAATTGACGGTGCAGGAGATCGAGCGGCTGGTACGCGATTTGGCTGCGTGCGAAATGCCCTATACGTGCCCGCATGGCCGGCCGACGCTTATTTATATGAGTTTCGGCGAATTGCGCCGCAAGTTCGGGCGGGAATAGGGCAGGCGTGCTGCTTGCTCAGTTGAGCGTGTCCTGCTCCTCGGAGCGCGGGGGCGGCGGGAGTTTGCGGACAATGTGGTCGAGCAGCAGAATCACGCAGGTCAGCAGAACGAGCGTAGTGATCATCCAGACAAACATGACGCCAAACGGAAATTGATCCGTGATCAATACGTCTTCCGGCAGCATGGCGGTGGTGAGTATGGCGGCGATGAAAAGAGTGATCACGCATACATTGAGATAGGCGAGCGC
>JBDHQM010000053.1:0-13493 GCA_039807095.1 Kiritimatiellia bacterium | reverse complement strand
AGAAAACTCATCATTCAAATCAATGCCATCATGAAAACTCACAACCTCGCATTCTCATGAAAAGACCGTTGCTCCGGTACGTCATAGCGGCCACGGTTTTATTCAAAATGCTCTAGCGAGAAGGCTCCTCTTCCGGGGGAGCCTTTTCGTTTATTGGGGCAGTGGCGCTTTGCTCGCCGAGCAGTTCGCATACGCGCGCGGCAAATGCCGCGTTGTCCAGGTCCGCCGTAATGCGGTGGAGCGAGATGGTCAGCGTGTTTTCCACATCCTCGCCTGCGGCGAGGTTCCGCTCTTCGCTGAGGGTTTCGATTTCGGTGTAGCCGAGGCCGCTATTTGAATAGAGCTCGGTGCGGCAGCCGCCATCGGGGAACTCTGCTGCGCTTACTTCGCCGGATGCGCGCTCGATGACCACAAAGTCACCGTGCTGTGCGGCGAGCCAGCCGCGGGGTGAGTCGCTGCCGATTTTGATTTCGCCCGCATCTTTCACGTCCACCACAAGGACGGATGGTGTCGTGCGGTCCATGATTTCTTCGCGGGGCGGGGTGAAGTCGAGAACGCGGTAGCCGTCAATGAAGGCTGAGTTTGTTTCGACTGCAACGGCGACGCGCTCAATTCCTTTCAACTGACTGATGTTCCAGAGTGTCACCGGAACGCTCGAATCGGCCGTGCGCTCGATGCGCTGCTGAATGGTGAGGGTGGTGGAGTCAATCGGTAGCGTGAACTTGCGCTGTACAACGATGTTCACCGGCTCGCCGATTTTGAGTTCCAGTAGTACGGTTTGCGATTGATCGCGATTGACCCATCCATGGGCGGTCCAGGCGGGGCCGTCGAGGAGCCAGGGCGGCGGCCAATATCCCGAAAAGTGGTCGGGCCAACGAATCTGTGAAATTGGCCAGAGCCAATCGCCGCCAAAGTTGCGCCAGTTATCGGTGGGCTCCGTTGCTGCTTCTGTTGCGGATGCCGCCAACTCTTCGTCGAAACGAAGGAGGTTTTGTTCGCCGCGAAAGTTCATCAATCCGACGCGGCCGATTGTGGGGAATATCGCGAACTCCACCTGACGGTTTTGAAGGAGGAATGCGTTGGTGTGCCCGAAGAGCGAGGTGGAGGGGAGGGGGTTCATAGGAATACTGCTGGAATCTGCGGCAATGCCCTGCATGGCGGAAACGGCAAGCGCCGCGACGGCAATCCGGATGGAGTTGTTCATGCGCGCACTATAGAGGGCGGCGCGGTGCGGTGACAAGGGCCGGACTCACCGTTTACTCCGTGACACTTCGCCTCGCGCGTGCTACATCGGACTCTCATTTTTGACAGGAGCGACACCGTTCATGCGACTTCATCCGATCCGAGTTTTGCAGCCGCCGCCTGCGCGCGCTGCCGCCGTTGCAAGCCTTCCGTACGACGTGGGCGAGTTGGAGGATGCCCGTCGCGAGGCGCAGGCAAACCCTTCCAGCTTCCTGCACGTTGAACGACCCGAGGTAGATTTACGCGCGGAATTCGATGCCGCCTCCGGCGTGCACCACAAAACCGCGCGCGCAAATCTGGAGCGTTTAATCCGGAACGGCGACCTCGTGTTGGCGAACGATTCAGCGCTTTATGTGTATCGCATCACGATGGGAACGCACTCGCAGACCGGTCTGGTGGGCGGGTTCCACGTGGAGGACTACTACGCCGATCTCATCAAAAAGCACGAAAAGACCAAGAAGCCGACGGAAGACGACCGCACGCAACACGTCCTGCAGGTGGGCGCGCAGACCGGTCCGATCTTCCTGCTCTACGCCGATCAGCCCGAGATTGATTATCTTGTTGCCGGCATCATCGCGCATCCGCCGCTGATTGATTTTCGCGCGAGCGACGGAATCCGCCACGAAGTCTGGCGCGCCCCGGATGCAGATGCGATCCGCCGCGCGTTCGAAGCGGTGCCGGTTGCCTACGTCGCCGATGGTCACCATCGTGCAGCCGCCGCTGCGCGATCGGGCCGTGAGATGAAGGAAAAGAACCCGAACCACACCGGCAACGAACCCTATAACTGGTTTATGGCCGCAATTTTCCCCGCCAGCCATTTGCAGGTGCTCGCATACAACCGCGTTCTGCACGACCTGAACGGACTCACGCCGGAGCAGCTTCTCGAAATCGCGCGCCAGAAATTCCGCGTGACGGACGTGAGCGCACCGCGCCCTGCATCGGCGCGCTGCGTCCACATGTATCTCGGCGGACGTTGGTACGCGCTAAGCTGGGACCCTGATCCGAAGGCGGATCCGGTGTCGTCGCTGGACGTCTCCGTCTTGCAGGATCGCCTCCTCGGTCCCGTGTTGGGCATTACGGATCCGCGCAACAACTCGCGCATTGATTACATCGGCGGATTCAAGAGTGCGGAAGAAGTGAAGGCGCGTGTAGACGCCGGTCGCGGCGCGGTTGGCTTCTCGCTCTTCCCGACCGACGTGAACCAGCTCATTGCCATTTCAGACGCGGGTCAAATCATGCCGCCCAAAAGCACGTGGTTTGAACCGAAGCTCCGCTCGGGCTTGTTCGTTCATCCGCTCAACGGGTGATGGCGATAGGTGTGTAGCCGAAGCGAATCCGATTTTTCGCGCGGGGCGGGTGGAAAAGTGCTTGATCTCGCAGGCGTTTGGCCTATCTTTGCGTTCTCTTTTGGCGGGGGCGTAGCTCAACTGGTTAGAGCGCTGCCCTGTCACGGCAGAGGTTGCGGGTTCGAGCCCCGTCGCTCCCGCCACTAACTTCGCCCGGGCTTGTCCCGGGCGTTCTTTCATCCGCATATGCCTCGTCAGAAAATCAATGTTCCTGAGCAGTGGGCGTTTTCCACTTCGATCCCTGTCCGCATCACGGACGTGAATTACGGCCGCCATGTCGGCAACGACACGATGCTGTCGCTCTTGCAGGAGGCGCGTGTGCAGTGGCTGCGCAGCCTGGGATATCCGTCGGAATTGCTGGTGGAGCCGGTGGGGCTGATCCTGATTGATATCGGCATCCGCTTCAAAGCGGAGCTGGTGTATGGCGATGTGGCGACGGTACAGATTGCTGTGACCGAGGTGAGCAAGCGCGGTTTCGAGCTGACTTATCTCGTCACCAAGGGCGACGATCGCGCAGAAGTCGCGCGCGCGACGACCGGCTTTGTGTTCTTCGATTATTCTTCGCGTCGTCTCGCCGAGCCGCCCGCTGGGTTCTTTGCCAAGGCGGGCGCGCCTGTGGGGTGATCAGGAGCGGGTCTGGCCCGTGCCCTGGATCACGTATTTGTACGTGGTCAATTCTTCGAGGCCCATGGGGCCGCGGGCGTGCAGCTTGTCCGTACTGATCCCGATTTCTGCGCCAAGCCCAAATTCCGCGCCGTCGGTGAAGCGGGTGGACGCGTTGACGTACACCGTTGCCGAGTCCACCTGTTCGGTGAATTCGCGCTGTGCAGTTGCATCGCTGGCGACGATGGCGTCGGAGTGGTGTGAGCCGTGGCGGTTGATGTGGTCAATCGCCGTTTGCAGGTTGGGGACGATTTTGATCCCCATCTTGAGGTCGAGATATTCTGTTTCCCAATCGGCGTCGGTTGCGGGTTTGAGATCGCTGACGATTGCGCGAGCTGCATCGTCGCCGCGGAGTTCGACATTTTTCGCGCGCAGATTTTTCACGAGGTCGGGGAGGATTGTAGGCGCGATGGCTTCATCAATGAGGACGTGCTCCACGGCGTTGCAGACGCCGGGGCGCTGGCACTTGGCGTTCTCAATAATCTGGAGCGCCATTTCGCGATCGGCGGATTTATCCACGTGGATGTAGTTCACACCTTTGTAGTGCTTGATCACCGGCACGCGCGCGTGTTCGGTGACGGCGCGGATCAGGCCTTCGCCGCCGCGCGGAATTGCGAGGTCCACGCGGCCTTCCATCTGGACGAGCTCGCGAATGGCGTCGCGGTCAGTGGTGGTGACAACTTGAATGGCGTTGTCGGGCAGGCCCATTTTTTTGCCGCCCGCCTGTAGGGCATCGGCAATGGCTTTGTTGGAGTGTAGGGCTTCCTTGCCGCCGCGCAAGATCACGGCATTGCCGGTTTTGATGCAGAGGACGGATGAGTCCGCGGTGACGTTCGGACGCGATTCATACACGATGGCGATGACGCCGATGGGGACGCGAACTTTGAAGATTTCGAGGCCATTCGGGCGGAGCCATTTGCTGATCTTCTGGCCGACGGGGTCTTGCAGGCCCACTACATCGCGGATGCCTTTGACCATGCTGTCAATGCGGCCGTCCGTAAGGAGGAGGCGATCGAGCATGGCGCTGGAGAGTCCGGCGGCTTTCGCGGCTTCCATATCGCGCGCATTTGCCTCTTTGATCGCGTCGCGCGATTTATCGAGTTCATCCGCCATGGCTTCGAGGATGCAGTTTTTGCGGCGCGGCGACAGTTGCGCCATCGCGCGCGCTGCCGTCACTGCGCGGTCGCCCATCGCCAGCATTTCTTCGTGAAGGTTCATCGTGGCTCCTCTCAATCGTTTCGCCTATTTCTTCCTGAACACTAAATTGTCGCGGTGCACTGCCACTGGCGACTCGCCAGCGCCGAGCAGGGCGGAAAGCTCCTTCGAGTGCTTGCCTTTCATCAGGCGCAGCTCCGTGCTGGAATGTCCGCTGAGGCCGCGCCCGATGGCGGCGCCGTCGAGCGCCTTGATCGCAACCACTGCGCCCGCTTCAAAATCGCCCTCCACCTCGCGGATGCCGACGGGTAGCAAGCTGCTGCCGCGCTGCGCGAGGGCTGTACGCGCGCCGTCGTCCACAATCAGCGCGCCTTCAGGCCGGTGGAAGAGTGCGATCCAGCGCTCGCGTCGCGAAAGTTTGTTCGTGCGCTCGCTGGCTTCAATCAATGTGCCCGCATCCGCGCCTGCGAGGACGCGGTCGAGAATTCCGTCCGAGCGCCCGTTGGCGATGACGACGGGGATTCCGTTCTCCGCCACCATTCCCGCCGATTGCAGTTTGCTCGCCATTCCGCCGGTGGAAAGCTCGCTGCCCTTGCCGAGCGCGAGGGCGAGTTCTTTTTCCGTGACACCGCTGAGCGAGGGTACGCGGCGGGTGCGGCCTTTCCCGGCAGGCGCGCGGAATCCATCCACAGTGGAGAGCAGGACGAGCGCATCTGCCTGGATGAGGAGGCTGGTGAGCGCGGCGAGCAGGTCGTTGTCGCCAAACTTGATTTCGTCAATCGCGACGACGTCGTTCTCGTTCACGATGGGAATGACGCGATGCTCCATCAGCGTGTCCATCGTGTCGGACGCGTTGAGGTGGCGCGTGCGGTGGCGCAAATCTTCGTGAGTTAGCAAAATCTGGCCGATGCGAATGTCGTGCGCCGCGAATAGCTCGTCATACGTCGCCATGAGGCGCGACTGTCCGACTGCGGCGGCCATCTGCAGAAGCTTCAGCGTGGTGGGGCGCTTGCGCCAGCCCATTGCCTCGATGCCGCTGCCGATTGCACCGGAGGACACCACGATCACCTCGCGGCCCGCCTTGTGCAGCGCTGCAATCTGGCGGACCAGCTCGCGCATGCGCCGGATGTCCGGCCGGCCCGTCCGCTGGACGAGGACGCGGCTGCCGATCTTGATCACAATCCGACGCGCCGTTGCGAGGGCGGCGCGTTTGCTGTTCGTGGCATTCATAAAGCGCAAAGTGTATCAAAAACTTCCAACGATTGGAAAAGACATCTGTGCGGACTTCCAAGGATTGGAAAAACAGGGCGAAAAACTTCCAATGCTTGGAAATCGCCGGCGAAAGGGCTTCCAAGGGTTGGAAAAATGCGCGCGGCGGGCGGAAAAGTCCGCGCTGGCGTTTCCGGGGGGTCTTTGCTTATGTTGCGTGCCTGTTTTACGGGGAAATTTGATGATGACTTCCGCCCAGATTCGCCAGTCGTACCTCGACTTTTTCAAGTCGAAGCAACACACCATTGTGCCGTCGTCGAGCTTGATGCCCGATTCGCCGAACCTGCTGTTCACGAATGCGGGGATGAACCAGTTTGTGCCGATCTTTTTGGGGCAGCAGCCGTGTCCGTATCATCCGGGGCGCGCGGCGGATACGCAGAAGTGCATCCGGGCGGGCGGCAAGCATAACGACCTCGAGGATGTGGGGCTGGATACCTATCACCACACGTTTTTCGAGATGTTGGGGAACTGGTCGTTCGGCGACTATTTCAAGAAAGAGGCGATCGAGTGGGCGTGGGAGCTGTTGACGCAGGTGTGGAAGTTCCCCGCGGCGCGGCTGTACGCGACGGTCTATTCTCCGGACAAGGCGAAAGGCGATCCGGCGGAGTTCGATCAGGAGGCCTACGATCACTGGGCGCGGCTTTTTGCGGCCGCGGGGTTGGATCCGAAGGTGCACATCGTCAACGGCAATAAGAAGGACAACTTCTGGATGATGGGCGAGACGGGGCCGTGCGGACCCTGTTCAGAGGTGCACATTGACCTCACCGCGAGCGGCGATACGCGCGGGGCGCTGGTGAACAAGGGCTCCGCCGAGTGCATCGAAATCTGGAACCTCGTCTTCATTCAATTCAACGCGAACGCGGATGGATCGTTTGTTCCGCTGCCCGCGAAACACGTGGATACGGGGATGGGTTTTGAGCGCGTGACGGGGATCATGCAGGGCACAAAGGGGTTCACGGATTTCAGCCGGATGGTCTCGAACTATGAGACGGATGTGTTTCGTCCGATTTTTGATGCGCTACAGAAATTGAGCGGCAAGCGGTATGGCTCGACGCTGCCTGCGCCGGGATCGAGCGGAGCAACGGAGCAGGAAAAGGTAGACATCGCGTTTCGCGTGATTGCCGATCACATCCGTACGTTGAGCTTCGCGATTGCAGACGGGATTCGGCCCGGCAATACGGATCGGCACTACGTGTTGCGCCGGATTCTGCGTCGCGCCGTGCGCTACGGGCGCACGCTGGGCTTCCGCGAGCCGTTTTTCTACAAACTCGTGGATGTGCTGGCAGATTCGATGGGCGACGTATTCCCCGAAATCCGCGCGCGCAAGGCGGCGGTGCAGGAAACGCTGCGGATTGAGGAAGAAGCATTCAACCGCACCCTCGACCGCGGCATCGAACTCTTCAACGACGAAGTCGCCCGCCTCCGCGCCCAGGGAGCGCATGCGCCCTCGCATGGAGCGGAAATTGGTGGGGAGTTTGCGTTCAAGCTGTATGACACGTATGGGTTTCCGCTGGATTTGACGGAGTTGATGGCGCGGGAGTTGGGGCTGTCGGTGGATCACGTGGGGTTTGAGGTGGAGATGGAGAAGCAGCGCGCCCGTGCGCGCGCGGCGCAGAAGAAGACGGTGATCGAGGTCTCGCAGATTTCGAGCGATGTGGCGACGGAGTTCGTCGGTTATGAACAGCTCGAAACGACAGCGCGCGTTGCAGAGGTTGTGGATGTGAAGGGGCGCGCGGCAGTGATTCTCGACCGCAGCTCGTGCTATGCCGAGATGGGCGGGCAGGTTGGCGATACGGGTCAGCTCCGCGCGGGCGGACATTTGTGGCGCGTAGTGGATACGCAAAAGATGGGCGCAGCGTGGCTCCATTTTGTGGAGGGCGACGAAGCGCCGCATGAAGGCGATGAGGTTTCGCTTTCGGTGGATGCGGCCCGGCGCGCGGCAATTCAGCGGCATCACACGGTCACGCATATTTTCCACTGGGCGCTGCACGAAATTGTCGGGCGCGATGCGAATCAAAAGGGGTCGTATGTCGGGCCGGACAAGTTGACGTTCGACTTCAGCAGCGCGGCGCTGACGTCTGCGCAGGTGTCAGACATCGAGCGATTGGTGAATGAGCGCATCGTGGAAAACGCGCCGGTCAGTTGGCGCGAGGTGCCATATGCCGAGGTGAAGGCGCGCAAGGACGTGTTGCAGTTCTTCGGTGATAAATATGGCGAGACAGTTCGCGTGGTGCAGATCGGCGGCGCGCCGCGCGCGTTGGATGGCTATTCAATGGAGCTGTGCGGCGGAACGCACACGCGCGCATCGGGCGAGATCGGATTGTTTCGCATCGTGAGCGAGAGCGCGATTGCGGCGGGCATCCGCCGCGTCGAAGCGGTTGCGGGGCTGGCGGGTTGGCAGACGGTTGTCGAGGATCTGCAGCGCCTGAAACACGCCGCTGCGTCGCTCAATTGTGCGCCATCTGAAATGGAGAAGCGTCTCGACGCGCTACTCGCGCATCAAAAGGCGTTGGAGAAAGAGCTCAAGGCGCTGCATCTCAAGCAGGCGGGCGATCGCGCTGCGGCGCTGCTCTCGCAGGCGGTGACGCGGAAAGGGCGCCCGACCCTGGTGGTAAATGTTGGCGAAGCGGACGCCGAGACAGTTGGCGCAATCGCGGAACACCTCAAGGCGCGATTCGACGGTGTGATTGTGATCGGCGGGGCATCGGGCGATTCTGTGACCTTGATGGCGATTGTGCCCTCCGCCTTTACCGCACAGATTCAAGCCGGCAAAATTATTCAGACCCTCGCGCCGATGGTTGGCGGGCGCGGCGGCGGCAAGCCGGAGTTTGCGCGCGGCGGCGGCAAAGACGTTTCGCGATTGGGCGAGGCGCTCGATGCGGCAGTGAAACTGCTCGAAGCCTGATTAGAGTAGTTTGAATAAAGCTGTGGCCGCTATGATGTGCGGGAGGGGCAGCCTCTGTGCTGCCCGCAGCCGATATTTAGGGAAGGGCCCGCCGGAGGCGGGCAGGACCCGCCAGAGGCGGGCGGGCATCGCCTGCCCCTCCGGTGTAGGGGTTGCGCTGCTTGAAAAAACAGAGAGGCGCGGTCGAAACCGCGCCTCTCGATTTGTTGTTGGCTGCTCGCGTTATCCTTCAGCGTGCACTGCGATTCGACGCGGTTGAGCCGCTTCTGCCTTGGGCAGCGCGAGGCGCAGCACGCCGTTTTTGATGCGGGCCGTGATTGCATTGCGATCCACATCTTTTGTGAGCGTGAATGTGCGCCGATACTCAGCCGATCCGAACTCGCGGTGTACCGCCTTGTGTTCCGCCGGATCCTGCGTCTCACGCCGGGCGCTGATGGTCAGCGTGCGGTTTTCGAGTGAGACCTCGATTTGATCCGGCGACACGCCGGGCACATCCACGAACAGGACAATTTCTTTTTCCGATTCATACACATCCGTTGCCGGAGCTACGACGGGAAGCTTCTGTTCCTGCTCGAACCGTTTTGTCTGAATGTCTGTTTGTGCAGTCATAATCATTCCTCCTTATTCTTCGGTAATTGCGATCCTGCGCGGCTTGGTGTTTTCTTTGCGCGGCAACGTGATGCGGAGCACGCCGTGCTCGTAGCGAGCCTGAACTTTCTCCGCTTCCACCTCGTAGGGGAGTCGCGCCGAGCGCGAAAATGCACCGCACTCGCGTTCGCAGCGGTGCTGCTCTGCCGCCGGTGCTGAAGCGTCCGCTTTGCGTTCGCCCGCCACCGTCACGACATTGCCCACCACCGACACCTCAACATCCTTCGGATCCACGCCCGGCACTTCTGCGGCGAGAACCGCTTCATCCTGCGAGATCCAAAGGTTCAGCGCGGGGAATTGCTCGACCGCCGGTGTATAGCCGGAGAAGAGCCGATCCATCTCACGCTGGAGTTGCTGAATTCCGCTGAACGGATCCAGCGTCCAATCTAACTTTGCCATCGGGTAAACCATAACCTGATCTCCTTTCATTTCTGCCCATAATAGAGCAATGCGCGTGCCAAGCTTTTGTAATTTTCGGAACGCATTGATGTGCAGAATGATACAAAAATATCTGGAATGTCGCGATAGCGACATAATGACGCTGGTGCTGACCGCGCCGTTGCGTGCGCGACAATATGGCACATTTGGGGTTTGCGGATTTGGGCTCGCGCGGAGAGGGGCGTGGTGTTAGGCTAAACGCTGGCATGAAGGCGGATCGGGATCAGTCGCAGTTGAGACGCGTGCGGGTTTTGATGAACCCGCGCAGCGGGCGGAGCCATGCACTGAACGAGGTGGTGCACGCTGTCAATCAGCACTGGGATGCGCCGGGTTGCGACGTGACATTTCAGTTCAGCAACGACGAGCAGGACGGGCGCGACAAGGTGCGGCGCGCGCTGGACGAGGGGGTTGGCACAATTCTGGTGATGGGCGGCGACGGGATTGTGAACACGGTGGGGTCTGAGTTGCTGGGGACGGGGGTTGAACTGGGCGTGATTCCGACGGGGAGCGGGAATGGGTTCGCGCGGCACTTCGGGATTCCGCTGGTGATTGACGACGCGGTTCGCGCGCTGGTGACGGCGCAAGCGACCGCGATTGATGTGGGATTTGCAAACGGACGTCCGTTTTTTGTCACGTGCAGCATGGCGGCGGATGCGTCGCTGGTGAAGACGTTCGAGGCGTTTCCGTTTCGCGGGGTGATTCCGTATGTGTTTGCAGCGGCGCATCAGTGGTTCGAATATCACGCGCACCGGTTCGAGGTTGTGCTGGATGGCGGGGATACGTTGACGTTTGACGGCCCGCTGGTTTTTACGGTCGCGAATTTGACGCAGTATGGTGGCGGCGCGCGCATCGCGCCGAAGGCGGAGCACAACGACGGGCTTTTGGATTTGGTGGTGATCGAGCGGCATGAAGCGGGTCGTGTGGTTGCGAACGTGGCGCGGCTCTTCGATGGCACGATTGATTCGCTGCCCGGCGTGCTCACGCGACGGTTCAAACGCCTGCGCGTGAAGCGCGAACGCGCGGCGGTGATTCAGGTGGATGGCGAGCTGCAAGAGAGCTCGCCGGTCGTGGATGTGGAAGTGCGCGAACACGCGCTGACGGTGTTGATTCCGCGCGTGCCCGGGCCTGATGCGTTCCGCCTGTAATTTGGATTCTCCGGATTTACGGCTTGCAGCCCGTCGCGCTGCGCGACCATACTTTTCTTTGTGAAAACAAAGAACTGGATCAGAATCGGGGCGGTGCTTGTGTTCGGGGCCGGCACTGCGATGGCGCAAAGCAATCTGACGTACACGGGTGACGTTCTCTATGACGAACCGATGCTCGCGTGGAGCCATCCCGACAAAGCGGAGCCGGTGGGCGATCGCGTCCGCGTGGCGTTTTACAATATCGAGAACTTTACGGATGCAGAAGGGGATGGCCCTGACCGGACTCTTGAAATTGCCCGGACGCAGGCGAAAGGCGCGGCAGAGCTGATCAACGAAATTGATCCGGATGTGCTGGTCGTTTCTGAAATCGAAAACAAGCGTGCTATGGAGATTTTGAACAAGGCGCTGGCGAAGCCGTATCCGTTCGGCTGGATTAGCGCGTATGGCGCGGCGGACTGGCAGAATCAGAAGATGAACGAAGCGGTTTTCTCACGCTTCCCAGCGACGGAGCTCGTGGAACTCGATTTCGGGCTGCTATCGGGGCCGGGTCGTCCCACGCGCGGATTTTTGCGCGCAGGTTTTGATTTGGGTGATGGGCACGAACTGGTGGTGTATGGAGCGCATTTGAAGTCGAACTATGGTTATCGCCCGCGCAACATCAGCCAGCGCAACAACGCGATGCGGATTCTGGTGAACGACACACGTGCGCTCGAGAAGAAGCGCGGTGGCAAGTTGGAGCTGTTGTTTCTCGGGGATGTGAATGTGGACCCGGAGAAGGCGGAATTTGCGGGTGACTGGTCAATGGATCCCATTAAAGACTGGGTGGATTTGTGGCGCGGTTTTCCGATGCACGAGCGGACGACGATTCCGACGCGGTATGGCGATCCGCAGAAAGAATTTCCGCCCGCAAGTTTTGATCGAATCTACGCGGGCGGCGATGCATCGAAGGCGCCATGGGTGGTCGGCAAACCTCAGGTCTTACAGCGCGGCGTGAACACGAAGAACGTGAATGCCCTGCCGGGAACGGAGGGACACGTTTCTGACCACTTTCCCGTGTGGGTGGATCTCCACCGCGAGAAGCCATAGCGTCTCGTCAGCTGATGATTTCGTTCAGCCCTTCAATGATTTGATCCATGTCTTCGGGTTCAACCCGTCCGATTCTCTTTCCCAGTCGTTCTGTAGAAAGCGTTCGGATCTGGCTGATTTTCACCCACGATTGTTTCGGCAGGTTTTTTGCGGACAGTTTGTAGGTGAGGGGAAATCCTGCTCGCTGTTCCTGGCTGGTTAGCGCCACCGCGATGACGGTTCCCGATCGGTCATTGAATACATCGTTGCTCAGAATCAGGACCGGTCGTTGACCGGATTGTTCGTGGCCTTTGGTCGGATTGAGGTCGGCCCAGACGATATCGCCTCTCAATATCCGGGCCATTGTTCAAGCTCTCCGGACATACCTTCTTCAGCCATTTTTTGCTCTTCCTCAGGAGCAAGTTTGGCGCATTCGCGTGCGAGTCGGCTTTTGTCAATTCGAGCCAGTTTTTCCGAGACGGCTTCTTGAATGACGCGGCTTCGGCTGGGGTACAGGCTCTTCTTTACCAATTCGTCAACCAGACGGAGGGTTATTCGGTCAATGGTGATCGCTATTTTCGCTGCGGGCATGATTGAATCCTTTTCGGGTATGACCATAATGCATACCGGCCCTGTCTGCAAGGATTCTTCAGGGTTTCCTCCAGCCGCCGTTGTGCTTGAGAGGCTGGCGAGTAATCTGGATGTCGCCGGTGCGCGTACGCCTCTTGTTCCTAGTTATTTTACTATTCGGTGTCCGCATTTTTGAGGGAGTCGGCCACTATTGCGCAGTCGCTTTAGGTTAAGTTTAACATTAGAAATTCGGTCGAGGATCGCCTTGTAATCGGATTGCAGTGTAGAACTTGTCGGTCTCAACTTTGTGCAATCATCAATTATTAGTAAAATATCAAATATTGCGGCCGAAATATTCTTGTCCGTCGCGTAGTGTATAACCTCCGCAGCTCTCCATGTCTCCGAGTGTATAATTCCGCTTATCTCGACGAATGCGATGGTAAAATACACGCCAATGGATCCCGGCTTTCTATAATCAACACTCGTAATGCTTCCCTTTCCCGCCGTGTCGTGCAGCAGCCTCGCTCCAACAAGCGTGTTGAGAATAGCCTGAATACGATTATATAATCGTTCTATACTTATGCTGGAAGCTGCTGACTGCTTTTTTTTGCGGCGAGCAATTGTCTGCCGCCCGGATTTTTTAATGCTCTTTTTGGTGTTATAGTGATGCACGGGCGATAGGTCGTCGAGCGGTGCCGCCCCATGTTGAGATGCGCGCGTTCGGCGCCTAAACAAATCCCAGTTCTTGCTTGTTGTCATATGATCTTACAGCAATTTTTAAAATCAAAATCTGGATATGGGTTGAAGGACGCGCATGTATTTACTTTGTTCAATTATCTGCTCTGCTTCGTGAGTCAACGTTGAATCAGGATAAATGTTGGGGCGGTGGATTTGGTGAATTATGAATAATACTGTAGCCGTTGGGCTGTGCGGGATGGGCAACCTCCGTGTTGCCCGGTGAGGTTTGCGAGGGCAGGACAGAGCCTGCCCCTCGTGTGCCCGGCATGGGTGTGAACGAGTCAACTGAAAGGAGAAGACCGGAAATAG
>JBDHQM010000012.1:0-62512 GCA_039807095.1 Kiritimatiellia bacterium | reverse complement strand
CGAGCCAAAAGGTCTCCGCCACGGCGGACATTCCTTGACAAGATCAGCTTTCTCATAGAAGTGCCGGAGCTACAGCATATTGTTCGGCTCGCTGTAGTTCCGCCTGCCCGCAATGCTGCGCATAGCGCTGCAGGCGGGCCACTCAGTTGGCGGAATGAGGAACCAATCAATCTCCGGCGGCTCCTGTCCGCTCGTACACGTACACGTCCCCGTACACGTCCTCGCCCTCCAACCCGCCCCAATCCCGATCGCGATCGCGATCGCGAATCCTCCCCACAAACCCGCTCGCTGTAGTTCCGCCACTCAGTTGGCGGAATGAGGAACCAATCAACCTCCAGCCACTCACTGTGCGTAGCGGTTGTCTTTGACGAGATTTTTCAGGTGGCGGAAGGTTCCGCCGTTTTTGCGCGCGATCTGGCGAAGAAACTCTTCGTCTTCAGGCAGCGTTTCGTAGCCAATGACGTAGATGCGCGCGGGGCGCTTCTTCGAATCCACATACAACTGCTTCTGCAGCGCCGCAATGTAATCAATCATGCTCTCGCGCGGCATCTCGGGCCATTTCAGCTCCGCAATGCCATATTCGTTTTCCACCTTCGGCGGCAGGCCGCGTTTGGCGCGTCGCTTGTTTTCCTCTTCGAGGGCTTTCTTCTCGCGCTCGCGCGCGGCGGCGACACGCGCCTTCTCGGCGTCAGTCCAGTATTTCTTCTTCCACTCTTCCCACTCTTCATCGGTGAGATGCCGCATCAGGCGCGGCTGACCGTCCGTCATCATGAAGATTGCATCCGCGCCCTGCTTCATCGCATGGGCAAGCGCGAGGTCCTGGCGAGTGGTGCCGCCTTTGTCGCCCTTGCCGACTTTGTAGGTGTCCACTTCCACGGGCAATTCGTTGTCGGGACTGAAGGTCTCGAGGCGACCGTTCGGCATATTGTACTTCGAGAGCCACGAAATCGCAGCCTGTTTATTATCGGGGCTGGCCAGCACGAGGTTGTCTTTGAATTGATCGAAGCTGTGAGCGAAGGTGCCGACGTTGAAGAAGGTGCCGGGCGAAAGATTCTTGATCAGTCGCCCGACTTCGTCTTTGACGAGCTTGAAGCCGTTGAAGCCGCCGCGCAGGTCTTCAACCATACTGGCGGATACGTCTATGATGATGAACACGCGCTCGCCTTGCGCGCGCACGCCGAAGAAGTTGACCGACGAAAGGCCCGCAGAGAGACCGCCGCTCCCCTCGCCATCGCCAAACCCCGTCCCCACGCCGGAGCCGGAAAAGTTCGCCATGCGTGGGAGGTTCGGATTCTTGATCGGTGCGATATCGAGCTTGATGTCGGGCAGCGCGACATCGGAAAGGCGGTCTGCCGTCAAGCGCGGCTGCACTTGCGGACGGCCACTGCGCTTCTGGGTCTCTTGCACGTGCACTTTGTACTGCAGCTTGCGCGGCTCGAGGCGACGCTCCACTTCCGGCGCGGGCGTGAAGGCAACCTCGCGCTTAAAGAAATAGGAATAGAGCACAATCGGACTGATGACGAGGATGGCGGCGACGTGGAGGAGCAGACTGGCCATGAAGACCGTCCACAAGAGCGAGCGGGTACGCGGTTTTTTGGCGGGAAGCGCGCTCATGATCCATCCTCATCGCCCAGGCCGATCGAAACATTTTTGATGTCAGCGCCCGACGCGGCATTCAGCACATCAATTAGGCGCTCGTGTCGCGACTGCCCGGATGCCTGCACCGTGAGCAACGGGCGGACGCGCGCCAATTCGCACGCCTGCCGGAAGCGGATTAACGTCGCCGTCAGTTCCGGCATATCGCGGGAGGTCGGCGAGTCGTAAAACTGATTGTTCAGCAGCACGCGCCCGTCGTCGAGAATCTCGATCAACTGCTCATCGGGCATCACCAATTGTTCAGACTGGGCCACGCGGCCCGGAAGCTGAATTCCGAGGTCGCTTTCAAATTTATGGAGAGAAGACGTGACCATAAAAAAGATCAGCAGCAGAAACACGCAGTCAATGAGCGGCGCAATCTGAAGCTCTTCGTCTTCCTTCGTCGTTTCAAGTGTGGCAAATGGAATCTTCATTGGTCTGTCGCGTATGCAGAAAAGATGATGTCCGCAATGCCGCCCTCCGCGGTGGCCTGCATCGCTTCACGAACGAACTTGTGCGGCGTTCCCTTTGCGGCGCGCAGGAAGATTTTGAAGTTTGGATTTTCTTTCACGCGCTGTTCCGCCAGCTCGCGAAGTTGATCGGGTGTCATTCGCGTCTGGCCCGCAAAAATGTCGCCGTTCTCCTTGATCGAAATAACGCCGCGTCCGCTGGGGTCCTGCGGGCGGGTCGCATTGGATGCGGACGGAATTTCCAGCGGAATGCGCGCCTGCTGATTCATGTCCGCTGCGACCATGAAGAAGATGATCAGCAGAAACACGATGTCAATCAGCGGCGCCATCTGGAACCCGCCCGATCCATCATCTGGAATGTGAATCTTCATCGCGTGACGGCCATTCTGTTATTCCGCAGCCGGTGCAGCCGCATTCCGCCCCGCTGTCGCCAGCGTCTCGAGGATATCGCCGCACGAGCGGTTGATGGATGCGACAATGGAGGTGAAGCGGTTCTTGAAGTAGAAGTAGAACACCATCACGGGAATACCGATGATCAACCCGGTCGCCGTGGTGATGAGCGCTTCGCCGATGTTGTTGGCGAGAAGTTCCGGGCGACCCATCGCGCCATACGCCATGGCCTGGAACGCCTTGATCATACCGGACACCGTGCCCAGCAGTCCGATCATCGGGCTGATGGTGGCGATAACGGAGAGATAGTTGATCGGCTGCATATAGCGGGCGATTTCCTGAAGCGACTGCTCCTCCATCCCCTTCTCCACGGATTCGAGGTGAAGCTCGTCGCCGTGAATACGCTCAAGTCCGGCGGAGATGATCGAGGTTATCGGCGAGGGGTTCGCTGCGCACAGCGTACGCGCGCGTTCCACATCGAAGGAACCGGCGGCATCTTTGATCTGCGCCGTGATGGTCGGCTTGAGCATGCGCCCGCCGCGCAACACCAACGCATTGAAAATGACCAGGCCGATGCCCGCAACCGAGCAGACGCCGAGCGGCCACATCGTCCAGCCACCGGTCTTCAAAATCTGGCCGAAGGTCTGTTTCTGCGCCGTCACAGGCGGGGCGTCAGACGCAGCGGTGTCCTGCGCAAACGCGGGCGCGGCGATGCACACCACCAGCGCAAGCGCGGCGAAAAAGGCTTTCAGTTTCTGGATGTTCATTTCGGGTCTCCTGATGACTGTCCCTGCGCGGGAGCGCTGGCCGATGCTTCAGCCTCAGCGTTCAACCGGTCAGTGGCAATTTGTGATTGTTCCGTCTTGGGGAAAAGAACTGTAAGCTGCGTGTAGATACTGCGCGCTACGGCGGCGAATTCGCCGGAGGTCATCGGCGGCTGCCGCACGTCGCCGTCAGCCGTTTGCGTGACCGCGCTCGTCCGCAACTTCGCGGGCGCCTTGCGCGACATCCGCTCATAGCACTCGCCCGTCAGCAGAAGCGTCTCCGCATACAAAGGATTGTCGAGCCGCGAAAGCGCCGCAGCGCGCGCCGCCCAGTCGAGCGCGGTTTCTTCCTGATTCCGCGACAATGCAATCCGCGAACGGGCAAGCGAGGCAGCGGTAAAGCCCGGATGCGCCGGATCGTCAATGGTGAGTGAGTCGCTGATTTTTGCCGCGCGATCAAAATCGCTTTGCCGCGTGAGCACATAGGCCTCCCACGCCGTCGCCGCCTGCCGCGTATCCAGATCAGCCGCGCCCTGCAGCACCCGATACACCTTGAGGGACTCATTCCAGAGCGTGCGCATCCGGAGCAACTCCGCGTAGCGGAATGCAGGGGCAACCCCGTTGTTCGACTTGATATCCAAATACGGCAGCACGGGTTCGATCACCTGGCGGTAGAATCCGACGGCCTCATTCAACTTGCCCGCGCGCGCTGCGTTTTCGCCCGCGGTCAGGCGCGGGTTGTCGAGCTGGAGCTGAATCGCCTCAATGTCATCGGCATTGAGAATCGTCATGCCTGCCTGCAAATTCGCCGGGCGCGCGTACACGGAGTTTTTCTGGCGCCCCGTGAGCGTGACATCAATGGCGCCGCGCGCGTTGCGCATGCGGACATTCGCCGGCACATCCGCCGCTTGCGCCGATGCCAACATCGCCGCAATCAGCGCCGCACAAAGCGACACGTGAATAAATCCAGCTGTCCGTCGTGTCCTCATCGCAGTGCCGCCAATCGCCGTTCTGCCTCGCGACTCCACTCGAGGTCGCGCAGATTTTCGTGGGTCAACATTTCCTCATACGTCGCCACCGCCTCGCGGCGACGGTTGAGCTTTTCGAGCGTAATCCCGCTCTGCAAATAGGCGCGGGCGCACCATTCGGGATACCCCGTGTACATCACGTAGACGCGCTGGAAATAACCGAACGCCTCCTGCAGCTTGCCCTGCTCCGCCAGCGCGTTGCCGATTTGATACAAACTCTCCGGCCACAGCGGACCGCGCCATTCACGCATCTCAAGAATGCGCAGGTATTTCTCAACCGCCTCGGGGAATTTTCGCAGCGCAACCAGCATATCCGCCGAACGCTTGAGCGCCAGGCCCGCTTTCTCGCTGGTGGGAAACGATGTCACGTAGCGATCAAACAATTCATACGCCTTGGCAGGCTGGCCCGCCGCCACTTCCAACTCGGCCCACTCGAGAAGGCAGTCACCCGCCCACGGGCTATCCGGATATTCTTTCAGCGATTTTTCGAAGGCCTTGCGCGCAAACGCAGGATTGCTCGTCACGCTCGTCCGGCCCATCCATTCCAACACGGCGGGCGGCGCAAATTCGAGCAGCTCATTGGTAAACTCCGGCGCGGGATCCAACTTCGCCAAATCGCTGAGCGCCCATTCAAAGCGCAGCCACGCGGTCTTCGACTTCTGCGCCTTCACATTCTCAAGCCACTCGCGCAGTTTCGCCTCCGGCGGGTGCCCGTCGGTCTGAACCGACTGCTCGATCCAGTCCTTCATGATCAGATCCACGCCCAGCGCGCTTTGATCATCCGCATAGCGGCGCACCGCCTGTTCGTATGCGTTCAGCATGCCACTGAAATCGCCCATCATCTTGCGCGCGAAGCCGATTCGATAAATCGCCTCGGTGAATTGCCCCTTGTTGCGATAGGTCTGGATGTATTTGGTAAAATAGTCGGCCAACCCTGCAAAATCGCCCTGCAGCTCCAGAATCTTGCCGGATTGAAACGCGGCGTGGTCAATCTGGTTCATGCGCGTGGTGTGCTTCGGCACCTGCGCATAGAAATCCAACGCTTCATTCAAGCGCGCATCCGATCCCGCGATGTCGCCCAAGAAAGAATAGGCCTCGGCCAGCAGCGGGCTGGAGGGGAAGTCTTCGATGAACTTCTCAAAATGACCGCGCGCGGCGACGAACTCGCCCAACCCATATTCCGCGACACCCAGCCGGAATCGCGCATCCTCGTAATAAATCCCGCTCACGTAGCGGTTCACGAACTCGCTGAACTCGTCGCGCGCCTCTTCATATTGCTGTAAAAAGAGATACGTCAGACCGATCCAGTAATTCGCGCCCTCCTCCGCTTCACCGTCCGGATAGGCGCTGCGAATTTCCGTGAATGCAGCGAGCGCTTCCTGCAACCGATCTTTCTGGAAGAGGCAATAGCCGGTGATGAAAATCATCCGGTCTTTGAACGCGTGATCCGGATTCGCCGCCAGCGCCTGCTCGACCACCTTGATCGCCTCGTCATAATCGCGGTTGCGGAGGAGCAGATTGGCAAGCTGCAGCGACACCTCATCGTAATAATCGCCCACGCCAAAACTCGTCATGAACGTCCGACCGAATTCGATCGCGCGTTCATCCATGTTTAGCTCCGCCGCCAACTGGAACGAGCTGAACAGCGCCTGCCGCGCATCCTTGCTCTCGGGCAGCGTCTTCCAGATGGACCAGAACGTCCAGAACGCCTCCCACTTGCGGTCCATCTCGAAATAGGTCTGCCCCATGCGGAAGAGCAGCTCTTCGGTAAAACTTTCCCGGCGCAGCAGGTCTTCACGCTGCGCCTGCAGCGTCTTCAGACGCGTTTTGAGCGCGGTGAATCCGCGGATATTCTGAAAATCCTTCCAGTTGTTGATCGCGCGTTCCGTCCGCTCGATCAACTCGTCCTCGCGCGCAAGCAATTCCTCTTTCGTCAGCGCGAGCTGATAGAGCATCAGCGCATTCGGATAATCACTCGCGTGATACTTCGTGTCGCCGCCGCGGATCAGCATCAAATTGAAGTCCACGTCATAGCGCGCCTGCGAAATGGACATCACCTGCGGCAGCAACTGCACGATCTTGTCCACCTGATCGAGCGACAGATACGCGCGCACCAGCGTGGTCGCCGCCATTCCGCGCAATTCCGGATCGCGCGCCTGCTCCAGAAGCTGCGTCAACAGCGGGATAGCCTTCTCCCACTCTTCGAGCTGAACCAGGCAGAGCGCCTCCTTCGACATCACCTCATCCAGCAGCGCGCCCTTCAGCGCGTATTGCGTGCGGAGGTTTTCATACGTCGCGGCAGCCTTGGGGAAATCTTCTGTCAGCCGGTAGCAGTCGCCCAGCCAGTCCAGAACCGTCGGCGCATCATCCGCTTTCGGGAAGCGCTGCGCATATTTTTCCAGCGCCTCAACGGCGAACTCGTATTCTTCCGACTGAATCCACGCCGCGCCGAGGAAGTAGTAGTAGCGCTCCAACTCGCGGTCATACTGGGAAACCTTCGTCTGCCCGAACCGGCGGATCAACTCTTCAAGATACGGAACCGCATCGCGCAGACGCCCGGCCGTCACGAGGCGGTTGACGGTGAATTTGAGGTCCGATGTCATCGCCTCCGGAATCGCAGTCGGCGCTACTTCCGTGCCGCCCTGACCCCGACTACTCATCGGCGCCAACGCGCAAAGAAGCAAACAAATGCCTATAAACCGCTTTACCGAACGCATCAAATCGTCGGATCTATTGAACCCGCCTCCTTGAGTTGCAATACACCTGAAACGTCGAGTTTAGGTTATTCGATAAAATGCTCGCAATAAGAAACAGGCAATGATGTCACTTTGCAAAAATTCGACTTATATTTAAGTGCTCTGGACGCCCACTATCCTTGATCGTTTCACTCTTCTCTGTATAGTCGGCTCAACATGAGTTCGATTAAGAAGACGGATGTGGTGAAGCTCCTGCTCGGCGAGCGAGCGGGACAGATGCCCGTGCAATACTGCGCGTCGGCGTTTGCGCCGGCAAACATCGCGCTGTGCAAATATTGGGGTAAGCGCAACGAAGAACTGAATCTTCCGATTACCCCCAGCCTGTCAATTTCGCTTGGGAAGCTGGGCACCTCCACAAGTGTCTGCCTCTCAACGCGTCCGGCCGACGAAGTCACGCTGAACCACAAAGACGTCCCCGCCTCGTCCAATTTCGCGAAAGCGCTATCTCGCTTCCTTGATCTCGTTCGCCCCTCGCCAACCGTGTTCTTTCGCGTGGACACGCAAAACACGATCCCGACAGCAGCCGGCATGGCGTCGTCCGCTTCCGGGTTCGCAGCACTGGTACTTGCGCTGAACGAGCTCTTTGGCTGGGGACTCTCCGCCCGACACCTCTCAATCCTCGCCCGACTGGGCAGCGGCAGCGCGTGTCGCTCAATCCTGAAAGGCTTTGTCGAATGGAACGCCGGGGCCGATGAAGACGGGATGGACAGCTACGCCGAACAAATTGACGGTGCGTGGCCGGAACTGCGACTCGGCGTGGTCAAAGTATCCGACGCGGAAAAAGAAATCAGTTCGCGGCAGGCAATGAAATCCACACGCCTGACCTCGTCCCTTTACGAATCATGGCCCATCAAAGTCTCGCACGATCTCGCCCTTATTAAAGAAGCGATCGAGACGCGCGACTTCGATCTACTCGGCCGCACAGCAGAATCAAACGCCCTCACCATGCACGCCACCGGCCTCGCCGCATGGCCACCGGTCCTCTTCTGGCATCCCGAATCCGTCGCCACCATGCGCACAATTTGGGCACTCCGCAAAAATGGCCTCCCCCTCTACTTCACGATGGACGCCGGCCCCAACGTAAAACTCCTCTTCACCGAAAACCAATCGGAAGCAGTCTCAGCCGCCTTCCCCGACGCTGAAATCGTCACCCCCTTCTCCGATTGAGCCGGCAGCGCGACCTCACAAAATCCAGAACGGCCACAGCTTTATTCAAAATGCGCTGAGAAGAGGCAGATGGGCACAAAGTTTAAGCACCGTTGATTCATCACAAAAAAACGGAATCGGCTTGCGCCGATCCCGTTTCGAATTTTTTGTTGTTCGCTTATTCCGCTGCTTCGTTCTCTACAGCCTCTTCTGCCGCCTCTTCTGCAGCAGGCGCGTCGGCGATCTTGATGCCTTCCACGTTGACATCAATCTTGACCGTGTCGCTCACCACGAGGCCGCCGTTGTCGAGCTTCTGGCTCCACGACACGCCCCAGTCCTGACGATTGATCGTGCCCGAGGCGACAATGCCCACGCGCGGGTTGCCCCACGGATCCACCACCGGCCCACTCACGCTGCCCTTGAGCGTAATCGGCTTGGTCACGTCGCGCATGGTGAGGTCGCCATGAATCGTGACGTCGTCTCCATCCTGCTCCGCACCGGTCGCCTTGAAGGTGATGGCCGGGAACTGTTCGGCATCGAAGAAGTCCGGGGAACGGAGGTGCGCGTTGCGATCCTCGACGCGGGTATCAATACTGGCGACATTCACTGTGACATCGGCGGAAAATTCAGCAACCGCTTCCGGATTGTAGGAAAATGTACCGCTGAATTCAGCGAAGTTTCCGCGTACCGTGGAAATCACAAGGTGACGAACCGAAAACGCGATTTCACTGTGGTTCGGATCAATTTGATAGTTATCGGCATGGGCGACAGATGCCGCCAGGCCAAGACTCAATGCTGCTGTGATGTGTTTACGCATAGTAATCCTCTCTTCTTTGGTTTCTTTGATATTCAGACACAATACTTCAATAACCGTACATTCTGTCGCGCGACGGATGAAAACCTTACACGCTATAGCATTTCAATAGCCACCAGGTTCGTGCGCCTACCGGGCGATGCAGCGGCAAGGCGTCTGGCTTCGTCCGCCAGCGCCACGCCAGGTTTTCCGTCCGCGAAGGCGCGTTGAAGCGCCTCGTGGTTTTCGCCATCCGCGATGACGATGCGATCGCCCTCCGCCACGGCGACGGTGGCGGCCGGATATATCCCTTCCGCGCCGACGCGCAGCGGTGCGCCGGCAGTCACATTCACCCGCGCAACAGCTCCGTCGGCACGGCGATGGAGCGAAACAAACTGTAGACCCGCCGCGGCAATTGAGATTGTGTTCTCATTCAGATCGAGCACGCCGTAGAGAATCGAAATGGATTCTTCGAGCGGAAGATCTTTTCCGATGAGTGCGGCGAGGCGATGCAGCACCGCGGCGGGATCGTTCCGGTCCACATATACTGAGGACGTCCCCGTCGCGCTCGCTCCGCCCTCCGCCAACGCGTTGAGCGCAACACCGACGAGGCTGATGACCATGGGCGCGTTGGCGGAATCGCCGGGGACGGAGGCCAGATAGAACGCCAAGCGATCCTCATCCACTTCAAACACGCTCGCCGGAGCGCTACCGATTTGTACGGCGCGCACATCATAGCGATCGAACAACGATCGCACGCGCAACGCAACGTCGGCGGGCTCCACGCGCTGCGTATCGCGCGCGGACAGTTCGCGACTGGTGCGGCGCAGCAACTCGTGGCGCGCGGCAAGTTCATCGTTAAGGCGGCGGATTTCGTCAAACGCGGCGTTCTGCTGATAATATAGATGAATAATCAGGGAGATCAGCACGCAGATGAGAAGCCAGACGCAGACCATCACAATTTGAATCATGCGCAACTTCATCGCAACGGTTCGCGCCGTAATGTCCACACCGACAAGGCCAATTGTGTTCCCACCGGCATCGCGAATCGGAGCATACCCGGAGATGAGATCCGGATAGGGCGGATCCGGGCTGACATCGGCATCCGCAGACGGGTGCGTCCACGCTTCGATCAGGGCGGGCAGACCGGTCGCATCATAGGGCGTGCCCGGGTCTTCGCTGGTTTCGTCCGGTCCGATTTTCCCGTCGCCATCGAAATCGCGCGCGGGTCCATCCACAATGAATTCATAGGCCGATGGCAGCGCTAGAGCGGCGGTGGAGCGGCGCATGGTGTAGATAAAACGAATGTCGGGGTTGCTCTCGATCTGTCGCGACAGATAGCGTTGAATCTTTGTGAACGCGGGAGAGCCAACGTCCTCCACACCGCGAACCTCGGGGAGCAACTCGAGATCAATCCCCGCAGCGGCGGCAATCGCAACGCCCATCGCATGCTGCCGGATCTCATTGACGACGGCGCGGCGGCTCACCACATAGAGGAAAAGGAACGGAAGCATAACGGCGAGCCACACCAGCAGCGTGCCGCCCCACGAGAGGCGGCGGGCAAAGACCGGTTTACTCGCTCCATTATGTTCCGCGGTTTCCACCTGATCCCCACATTCAAAACACGCGCTCCGGCAGCGGCGCCGTCAGCAGAAGCTCATTCGTATCATTCTGCGGCGCGTAAGGAAAGCGTTTCCGGTGGCCTTTTTCATCCGGGTGGAGCGCCGGTCAGGCCATGCACCAGATGATCAATCTCAGCGCGATCAAAAGGATTATAGGGTTCATCCTTGCAGCGAAGCGCACGGCAAAAACGCTCGGGCAATTCCGCATCGGACCATCCGGCCGAGAATGCGCGCAATTCGCGCAACAGCGAATCGCGTCCAACTGCGCGGAAACGATCGTGCAGAATGTGCAGCGCCAAATCGCGGATATATTCCTTCTTTATCGCGCGCGCAACGAAGGGCAGCGCGCGGATGAAATCAATTCGCGCCAGGGCGCGCAGCGCCTCGCCCTCTTGATCGGAATCCACAAATCGCGCAACCGCACTGAACACCTCGTCGCCCGCGCTGCGACTCAGGGCGGCGATGAGCGCGCGAGTCAATTGCGACGGCGCCGACGCTTCATTCAATTTGCCGGCCAACACGGGCGAAGCGCCCGGAATGTCGTCAATCGAACACAGCAGCACATCGGTAATCGAGCAATCCGCCAGCACCCGCCGCAACACCGCCGCGCGAAAGGATGCGCCCTCTTCCGCAGATAGCCCCGCGCGGTACGCGCGCACGGCTGAGAGCCATTCGAAATCCTCGCTGTAATAGTGAGCAGACTCCAACTCCTGAAGTTCGACAAGAATCTGATCGGCAGTTTTCATTGCTACGCGCCTTCGATATTTATCCGCCTGACAAAGAGAGCGGAAACCCGTTATGCTAGGCGCATGAGCAATCCGATGGAAGCAGCATTGCGCAAGATGGAGCAGGACGGCGCATCGCCCGCCGCGCGAGAGGCATTCCGCCACGCATTTCTTCGCGTGCAAGCAGGCGAGACCGGACTGATTCCCGAAAACACTCTGATCCCTGTGACGACTCTGCCCACGGCGGCCGAGGCCGCCGTTCACCGCGCGACGGGCGAGCGGGCTCTTTCGCAAACCGTCGTGCTAAAACTGAATGGCGGGTTGGGCACCAGCATGGGCCTCGACAAAGCGAAATCACTGCTGCCCGTCAAAAACGGGCTCACCTTCCTCGATCTGATTGCGCGCCAGATTTTGCACATCCGAAAAACACTCGGTGTACCGCTTCCCCTTCTTTTAATGAACAGCTTCAGCACGGAGGCCGACACTCTCGCCGCCCTCGCGGCCTATCCCGAACTCGCGAAGCAGGTCGCACCACTCTCATTCCTTCAAAATCGCATCCCCAAACTTCGAGCCGATACGCTGGCGCCCGTGTCATGGCCTGACGATCCCACGAAAGAGTGGTGTCCGCCGGGACACGGCGATCTCTACGCCGCACTGGCCGGATCGGGCACTCTCACGCACCTGCTCGAGTCCGGCATCCGCTACGCCTTCGTCTCCAACGCCGACAATCTCGGCGCCGGACTCGACCTCGACATCCTCGGCTTCCTCGTCGCATCCGGCGCACCCTTCCTCATGGAAGCCACCGCACGCACCGGCGCTGACCGGAAAGGCGGGCACCTCGCGAAACTGCGCGATGGCGGATTGCTGCTGCGCGAATCGGCCCAGTGCCCTGCGGATGAAGCGGATCTGTTCCAAGACATCACACACCATCGTTTTTTCAACACCAACAACCTCTGGCTCGACCTCGCTGCACTCGACGCGTTCATGGAAAAAACCGGCGGCCCACCCGACCTCCCCGTGATGATCAACCGCAAAACCGTGGACCCGCGCGACGCGGGCTCGACGTCGGTGCTTCAGCTTGAAACAGCAATGGGCAGCGCGCTGGCCGTCCTGCCAAACGCGCAAGTCATCGAAATACCCCGCACTCGCTTCGCACCCGTGAAGACGACGGACGACCTGTTGACGCTGTGGTCTGACGCATACACGCTGGGCAGCGATGCGCGCCTCGTGCTGGATCCTCGCCGCAACGGAAAACCGCCCACCGTAAAACTCGATCCGCGCTACTACAAACTTTGGCCCGACTTCTCCGCGCGTTTTTCCGAAGGCGCGCCTTCGCTCATTCGCTGCGACTCCCTCACCATCACCGGCGACATCCACTTTGGCGAAGGCGTCAACGCCGTCGGCCACGTCGCCATTCAACCCGCCACCGACGCCCCGGCCCGCGCCGAACACCGCACCCTCACCCCCACCACCAGCATCCTCTAAGCAACCCCAGAAACGAACCACTCCGCTGGCGGAATGGTGAGCCAATCAACCTCTGGGGAGCACACGCGCCCTCGCGTGTTGCGGTGCGCGCCCTCGCGCACCGAAGCGGGTACAGAATTTTTCCGCCTTCAGCGAGGGCGGCTGCAGCGAAGTCCATAGAGCCCCATTGGAGGACCACGCGTCCACGGAGTGGCCGCGCCACCTCTGCACAACTCAGCAAAGATGGCTCGCACACTCCGCTGCAGGCGGGCCACTCAGTTGGCGGAAATAGTCTTACCTGCAACAGCTCTTTTTCGTAGCATCCCAACGCCACGTCACAATCCATCGCAATGACAAATCTGCGCCATAGGCCTCCTCGCCTCGAGCGAGTCTTTCAAGAACTCGCGTCATTCTATTTTGTCACTTTCAATACTTGCAACCGGAGACCTTTGCTCGCGAACAACACGGTGCATGAAGCATTTCTTCGCTTCGCCGAAAGAGGGCGAGAAGAAGGTGTCGCCATTGGGCGCTATGTTCTGATGCCGGATCACGTGCACCTTTTTGTGATGCTACCGCCAACTGGCCGAACACTTCCAAGCTGGGTCAAAGCATTGAAAACTGTCCTCGAGAAAGCGCTCATTGAAAAGGGACACAGTAAACCCCACTGGCAGGAAGGCTTTTTCGATCACCTGATGCGATCGAGCGAGAGCTATTCGGAGAAGTGGAATTACGTTCGGCAAAATCCCGTTCGCGCCAAACTGTGCCAATCGCCCGAAGACTGGCCCTTTCAAGGCGAATGCGAAATCATTCGATTTTGAGGCGTCGAACGCGCTACAGCATATTCATCTTCCTCGCTGTAGTTCCGCCTGCCCGCAATGCTGCGCATAGCGCTGCAGGCGGGCCACTCAGTTGGCGGAATGATGAGCCGATCAACCTCCGGCAACGGAGTGCCAGAGCTACAGCACACCCATCATCCTCGCTGTAGTTCCGCCACTCAGTTGGCGGAATGATGAACTAACCAATCTCCGGCAACTGAGTGCCCCGCCGACAGCGCTGCGCGCAATACGGCGGGCGGGCGGAGCTACAGCACATTCATCTTCTTCGCTGTAATCCCGCTTATCCGCTGCGTTGTTCGAGTGCAAAAACGGGGCGCTGGAAAATACCAGCGCCCCGCTTCGTTTCTGCTCGTGGCAGATTGATTTAGATCGCAGCTTTCAGTGCGTCGGCTTTGTCCGTGCGCTCCCACGTGAAGCTGTCGAGATTCTCGGTACGGCCGAAGTGGCCATACGCCGAGGTGGCTTCGTAGATGGGGCGGAGAAGGTCGAGCTGCGCAACGATCTGCGCGGGCTTGAGACCGAACACTTTGCGAACGGCTTTCGCAATGCGCGCTTCATCCACCTTGCCGGTGCCGAAGGTGTCAACGAGTACGGAGACGGGCTCCGGATAGCCGATGGCGTAGGCGAGCTGAACTTCCGCGCGGTGCGCGAGGCCGGCGGCGACGATGTTCTTGGCGACGTAGCGGGCCATGTAGGCTGCGCTGCGGTCCACCTTTGACGGGTCCTTGCCGGAGAATGCGCCACCGCCGTGACGGCCCATGCCGCCGTAGGTGTCCACGATAATTTTGCGACCGGTCAATCCGCAGTCGCCCTGAGGTCCGCCAGTGACGAAGCGGCCGGTGGGGTTGACGTAGAACTTGGTCTGCTTGGTGATGAGGTGTTTGGGAACGATCTTCTGAATGAGCGTTTCCACAATCGCTTCGCGCAAGGCTTTGTGCGAGACGTCCGGCGAGTGCTGAGTGGAGATGACGACGTTGTCCACGCGGACGGGGCGGCCGTTTTCATAGACCACGCTGACCTGAGATTTGCCGTCGGGGCGGACAAACGGAAGGGCTCCGTTGCGGCGCAACTTGGCGAGGCCTCGCGTGAGCTTGTGTGCAAGCATGATCGGCATCGGCATGAGCTCTTTGGTCTCGTCGCAAGCGTAGCCAAACATCATGCCCTGGTCGCCTGCGCCCTGCTCCGCCGTGGTCTTGCCTGCGGCCTTCTTGGCGTCAACGCCCTGCGCAATGTCGGGCGACTGCTTGTCGAGCGCAACGAGAACGGCGCAGATGTTGCCGTCGAATCCGACTTCCGAATTGTTGAAGCCGATTTTGCAAACCTTCTCGCGGGCGATGGCGGCATAGTCCACAACAGCGTTGCTGGTGATTTCACCGGCGACGACAATCATGCCGGTCTTGGCGAGCGTTTCGCAGGCGACACGGCTCTTGGGGTCCTGCTTGAGCAGCGCATCCAAAATCGCATCAGAAACGCCGTCGCACAGTTTGTCAGGGTGGCCTTCGGTCACCGATTCAGAGGTGAAAACAAAATCGCGAACGGACATGACGGACTCCTTTTGTTGAAAAACAAGGAACAACTTTACGCGTATTATGCCAGAAGTTCAAGTAGTTCCGGCGCGAGGCGCTGGACGAGCTCACGGCATTTTTCGGTGATTTCGTGGGCGGATTCCAGGGCCAGCACGGTATCGGCCAACTGCTCGGCCTCGGAATAGCGAAGCTTGCGGATGATGCGCTTGACGATGGGGACAACGGAGGAGCTGACGCTGAACTCGTCTACGCCGAGGCCGATGAGCAGCGGAACCATGAGCGGATTGCCTGCCATCTCGCCGCACGCGCCGGTCCAGATGCCGTGCTGATGCCCGACATCCACGGTATTCTTAATGAGGCGCACAATGGCGGGGTGCGTGGGTTGATATAGGTAGGCGATGCGCTCGTTCACGCGATCCACGGCGAGGGTGTATTGCACGAGGTCGTTTGTGCCGAGGCTGAAGAAATCCACGTGCGGGGCGAGGAGGTGCGCCGTCAGTGCGGCTGAAGGAATTTCGATCATGCAGCCGACATCAATGTCCTCGTCGAACGGAATGCCTTTGGCGCGCAGCTCTTCCTTGCATTCGTCCAGCAGCAGATTCGCCTTCAACACCTCATCGAGGCTGCTGATCATGGGATACATGATTTTGACGTTGCCCAGGTGGCTGGCGCGCAGAATGGCGCGGAGCTGGGTTTTGAAAATTTCGGGTTGCGCAAGGCAGAACCGGATCGCGCGCCAGCCCATGAAGGGGTTCATTTCCTGCGGCATCTTTACGAGCGACAGAAACTTGTCGCCGCCGAGGTCGAGCGTGCGGATGATGAGGTGCGCCGGAGAGAGGCGGCGCGCGGCCTGTTCATAGACGGCGGCCTGCTCGTCTTCGGAGGGCAGCTCTTTCCGCGAGAGGAAAAGGTATTCAGTTCGATAGAGTCCGACGCCGGAGGCGCCGCTTGCGATCACCTGCTCGACATCGGTCGGCAGCTCAATGTTGGCGGAGAGGTGCACGTGATAGCCATCGAGCGTTTCCGCGGGCTCATCGCGCAGCTCGTCCAGGCTGGACTGGATGGAGCGGCGCGAGGCTTCGAGTTTGCCGTATTCTTCCAGATCCTTCTCAGTCGGATGAATGATGAGAACGCCCTTGTTGCCATCAATCAGAACGGGGTCTCCACGCGACACGCGCACACTGACATCGTGCAGACCGACAATGGCGGGGATATTCAGCGCGCGCGCCATGATCGCAGTGTGCGAAGTCGGGCTGCCGACGTCGGTGACGAAGGCGAGCACTTTATTTTTGTCAATGGTGGCGGCTTCCGAAGGCGGCAGGTCTTTGGCGACGAGGACACAGGGCTGCGTGAGGCTGGCAAGGGCGCTGCTGCTCACGCCGGAAAGGTTGCGCATGATGCGGCGGGTGACATCGCGGATATCCGCCGCGCGCTCGCGCAGGTAGTCGTCTTCCACCCGGAGCAGCGCCTGCGCATAGCGCTCGGAGACGATGTGGAGAACGGTCTCCACGTTCTTTTTATAGCTCGAAAGCCCGCGCACCACTTCGTCCACAAGTGAGCGGTCATCCACGACGAGCAGATGGGCGTCGAAGATGCTCGCGTTATCGCGACCAATGGCCTCGCCAACCTGGCGCTGAACTTCGTGCAACTGGCGGCGCGTGGCGATGAGCGCGTCTTCAAAGCGCGCAATTTCACGTGGGATGTCGCCATCGCTGATGGTGCGTTCGGCGTAGCGGTCGTCTTCCGTGGTCAATAGAAACACGGGCCCGGTTGCGACGCCCGGCGATACGCCGATGCCGACCAGTTCTACCCGTTTTCTCGCCTCGGAGTCGTCCCCCATAGTCTCAGTCTTCGAAGAATTTTTGCGCCATTAATTCGCCGATGGCGTCGAGCGCTTCGTTCGCATCCGACCCTACGGCAGTGACTTTGATCACCGAACCTTGATAGCCCTCAAGTGTCAGCAGGCCCATGATGCTTTTGCCGGATGCGACCATGCCGTCGCGCTCGACGGTCAGTTCGCACTGGAAGCGACTGGCGGTTTTCACAAAAAGAGCGGCGGGCCGCGCGTGAATTCCGAATCGGTTCAACACGGTAAATTCGCGGCTGAGGGTGCCGGGGTCGGTGGGTTTGGTAGGTCCTTTGTTCACGCGTTCTGCTTTCGTCCTGTCAGCGTTCGTATCAGTTTTTCGTCCAACTCTTTTGCGGCGTCGTGGCCGAGATGTTTCAACTTCTGGTTCAGCGCCGCGACTTCCACCACGTGCGCGAGATCGCGCCCGGCGGCAACGGGCAGCGTGATCAGCGGAATCCGCACGCCGAGCACATCGCGCGTTTGCGGCGTCAGCCCCGAGCGATCGCTTTCGATTTCCGGCGAGGGTCGCTGCAGGCGCACAATCAAATCCAGTCCTGCTTCGCGGCGCATGGATGCAATGCCGAACAGGCTGGGCACGTGGATGATGCCCAACCCGCGAATCTCCATGTGGTAGCGGGTAATTTCTACGGCGGAGGCCATAATGACCTGTTCGCTGGTGCGCCGCAAGACGGTGATGTCATCGGCGACGAGGCTGTGGCCGCGCTGGATGAGCGTGAGGGCCATTTCACTTTTGCCGATGCCGGGTTCGCCCTCAATCAATACGCCCGTGCCCTGAACATCCACCATCGTGCCGTGCACGCGGGTGAAGGGCGCGGTGAGCTGCGAAATGAGCAGCGTGGCTTCATTGATGAAGCGCCCGGTGATCATGGTGGTGCGCAACACGGGAATTCGGTGCCGCACAGAGAGCGAGCGCATTTCGGGCGTGGTCTGACGTCCGCGCGTAATCACAACTGCGGGGATTTTGCGCTTAAACATTTCGCCCAGACGCGTGGTCAGATCTTCAGGCGAGAGACTTTTGAGATAGGTATATTCCGCCAGACCGAGCACCTGCACGCGCCGGTAGGCGAAGTGGTGGAAGAAGCCCGCCAGAGCGAGACCGGGGCGGTTGAGCGCCTCCTCGATGATCGGGTGATCCAGGAACTCCGCGCCGGAGTCCACGGTGAGCCCCAGCGATTCCCGCCCCGCTTCAAATAGTTGTCTGACAGTGATCGGCATAGCGTGTTTCTGGAGTCTCCCGCTACATGCTGAACCGGGGGCCGAGATACAACTGGCGGCTCATTTCGTCGTTGATCAAAAAGTCGCGCGTGCCCTCGCGCAACACTTTGCCCTCAGCGATCAAATACGCGCGATCCACGACGGCAAGCGTCTCGCGAACGTTGTGGTCGGTGATGAGGATGCCGAGTCCGCGCTCTTTGAGTTCGATGATGATCTGCTGTACGTCATACACCGCGAGTGGATCCACGCCGCTGAACGGTTCATCCAGCAGAATCAGCGCCGGGTTCGTCACCAGTGCGCGCGTGATTTCGAGGCGGCGGCGCTCGCCGCCGCTGAGCGTGTAGGCCTTCTGCTTGGCGAGATGGCCGATCTTCAATTCATCGAGCAGCGCGATCAGGCGCTGCCGCCGCTCGCGCTTGGTGATCGGCAGTGTCTCAAGAATCGCCATCACATTTTCTTCCACCGTCAGCCGGCGAAAGATGGACGGCTCCTGTGAGAGATAGCCCATGCCCATTCGCGCCCGGCGATACATCGGCTGTTCCGTGACGTCCTCTCCCTTAAAGAAGACGCGCCCTTCGGTCGGCTTCACCAGCCCCACCGTCATGTAGAAGCTCGTAGTCTTGCCCGCGCCGTTGGGGCCAAGCAGACCGACGATTTCGCCCTGGAGCACCTGCAGATTGACTCCATTGACGACGCGGCGGCCGTGATAGGCCTTCACCAGCTCTTCTGTGCGAACCAGAATGTTATCGGCCACGCGTTGCCTCGTTTTTCAAGCCGGGCCGGGACTGGCCCGGCTCCGATTGCAGCACCAGCCGCGCGCGCGGCTCAACAATCATGCGATTCTCGTTCTTCCAGAACGTAATCTTGTCGCCGGTCAGGATGTCCTGCCCGCGCGTCACCTGCGGTTTGCCGGTGAGGATGATGACGCCCTGCTGGAGGTTGTAGATCGCCAAATCCGAGCGCGCTTCCTTGTCTTCCTGCACGATATGCACGCGCCCCTCGGCACGAATTTCCGTGAGGCGGTTGTCGGCCCCGAAGCGCACCGTCATGCGGTCGGCATAGAGACGCATTTCCGGATCCACGACCACGACGTTTTTCTCGAACAGCGCGAATTGCTTCTGATAGTCGAATGTCAGCTTGTCCGAGGTGATCACCGTCAGGCTATCCTCGCTGCCGAACGATGCGCTGGCGGATTGCGCTGACGCCGCGGCCACCATCCCGAATGCCAGCAGACATCCGCACAGAAACAGCTTGAGAGAGTGAGTCTTCATCATTCGTTCTCCAACCGGACATCCCGTTTCACGTTTTTCAAAACCACTTTCGATTGCTCATAAATTTCGAGCCGCTCTTCGTTGCCGCTCCAGCGAAACCCGACTCCGGTGACCACCATGTTGTCGCGCGAGATGCGCACCGGCGCATCCGACGTGGCGATGCCGGTGTTTCGATTGTAGAAGCAGCGCGGCGACGTCACGCGCATGTCCAGCGCGCGGTTCGTCGAGTCGCCTATCTTCGCATAGAACTCCATGCGCAGCTCCGCAATCTCCACCGCGCCATCGGGCAGAATCCGCGCGCTGTCTCCAAAAACCTGCGACGTCAAACGCCCCTCCCCGTCATAGGTCGGAACGCGGAACCCCGTCACCGTCTGCGCGACATCGCTTGATTGGGCAAATCCGAAACCGGCCGCCAACAAGCTCGCCAGCGCCGCTGTCCATGCCGCGCGTCTCATTCTTCGTCCTCCGCGAATTGTTTCACAATCCCGCTCCACAGCCCTCGGGCCTTCAACACAAATTCAATCACCTCGCGCGCGGCGCCATCGCCGCCCGTGCGCGCCGTCACCCACGCCGCGCGCTCGCGCACTTCCTGCACGGCATTCGCGACCGCTACCGGAAAACCGGCTTCGCGCAGCGCGGGCAAATCAATCAAGTCGTCGCCAACGTAGCACACCTCTTCCGGTTTGACACGCAGGATGCCGCACAATTCGCGGAGCGCGGCGCCCTTGCGCGTCACGCCCTCGCGCAGCACGTCCACGCTCAAATCCTCCGCGCGCTTTCGCAGCGCCGCGCCACTGCGACCGCTGAGCAGGGCCAGCTTCAGACCCGCCCGACGCGCGAGCGCAAACCCCTGCCCGTCCTGCACGTTGAAAATCTTCAGCGCCTCGCCCTCGGGGCCATACACCAGCTCTCCGCGCGTCAGCACGCCGTCCACATCAAACACAATCGCCCGCACGCGGGCGGCGCGCGCTTCAACCGACCAGTCCATGCAGGCTCCTCAATGTGCGCCATAGCGGGCGCATGTGGCGAAACGCAATCGCATTGTCTTTGTCAGATTTGGCCTGCGCAGGGTTCACGTGCGTCTCCATGAAGACTGCATCGCACCCGGCTGCAACCGCCGCGCGTGCCAGAACGGGCACCATCGTGGCATCGCCCGAGGTGTAGGTTCCGCCGCCGCCGGGCTGCTGCACGCTGTGGGTGGCATCGAACACCACGGGGTAGCCGAGCGCGCGCATCGCGGGCAACCCGCGCATGTCCACCACAAGGCTGTGATAGCCAAAACTCGACCCGCGCTCCGTCAGCAGAAGCTTCCGGCTCCCGGTGCTCTCCACCTTCGCGACGACGTTGGCCATGTCGTCCGGCGCGAGAAACTGGCCCTTCTTAACATTCACGGCGCGCCCGGTCTCGCCGCACGCGAGCAGCAAATCCGTCTGCCGGCACAAAAACGCGGGCACCTGCAAGACGTCCGCCACCTCGGCGACCGGCTTGACCTGATCCACCGAATGTACATCCGTCAGAATCGGCAACCCCGTCGCCGCCTTCACGTCCGCCAGCACCTTGAGCCCCTCGACCATGCCCGGCCCGCGAAAGGACGAGACGGACGAGCGATTTGCCTTGTCGAAAGAAGCTTTGAAAATCAGCGGAATCTTCTCCGCAGCCGCCAGCTCGGCCAGGCGCCGGGCCAGCGACAAACAGCCCGCCCGGCTCTCAATGATGCACGGCCCCGCAATCAGCGCCAGTGGCGCCCCGCCCCCGATGCGGACAGACCCGATCTGTACAGCCCTTGTTTTCATAGTTGTTCGAGCGACTTAACGCGAAGCGGGGCCGCTTGCCAAGCCCCGAATGTTTATATCCCTTTCACAATCTTGACCCGAACCGCAATCCGGCCTAGTGTGAACCGTTCATCAACTGGAGCAACGGCAATGGCTGAAGTCGCACTCGATAAAGCGCCGCGCAAGGCGCGTGAGTATTTTGAAAAGGGCATGGCATCCTTCGAGCGGGGAAATCTCGACTACGCCATGGATTCATATCTGATGGCGCTCGACCTGTGCCCGGAACTCTTTCGCGCGCGCCAGTTTCTCCGTGCTGCCGCGCTGAAAAAGGCGAAAACCCAAAAGGCCGGCCTCTTCAGCCGCGCGTTCGGAACACTCGGCGGCTCCGGCGCCATCCTCAAGATTCAAGCTCTCATCAAGAAGAACCCCGCCGAAGCGCTTCGCGAATCCGAAGACCTCCTGCGCAAAGACCCGCTCAACCCCACGTTCATCAATATCGCCACCGATGCCGCCGTGGCCGCGGGCTTCCCCGAGGTCGGCGTGCTGAACCTCGAACTCGCGCGCGAACACGTTGCGAAGGACGCCAAAACCATCGAACGCCTCGCGGAGCTCTATACCCAGGTCAACCGCATGCACGACGCGCGACTGGCCTATGAAGAACTCGTCCGCCTCAAGCCGAGCGATCCGATCGCCCTCAAAAAACTCAAGGACGCCACCGCGCTCGACACCATGCAGAGCGGCGGCTGGAACGAGGCCGGTTCCTATCGCGATGTGATGAAGGATTCGAAACAGGCCATCCTCCTCGAACAGCAATCCAAGGCCGTCAAAACCTCGCGCGACATTGACAACCTCATCGAAGAAACGCGCAGCAAAATGGAGCGCGAACCGGCCAACATCAACTATAAGCGCCAACTCGCCGAGCTCCTCGCCAAGGCCGATCGCCGCGATGAGGCCATCCAGGTGCTCGAACAGGCCCAGCAGGCCACCGGCGGCGCCGACCCGCAAATTGCGCGCCTCATGAGCACGATTCGCCTCGAGCAGATTGACCTCGACATCGAAAAATTCAAAACCGCCGGCGACCAGGCCGCGCTGGAAGCCAAGCGCGCCGAACGCGCCGAATACCTCTTCAAGGATGCGGAAGAGCGCGTGCAGCGCTACCCGAACGATTTGCAGTTCAAGTACGAATACGGCGTGCTCCTCTTCGAGCGCAGCATGCTCAACGAGGCCATTCAGCAGTTCCAGCGCTCGCAGCAGAACCCGCAGCGGCGCATCCGCTCGCTCTACTACCTCGCGCTCTGCTTCAAACAAAAGCAGCAGTTCGACATCGCCGCCGAACAACTCGAACGCGCGGCCGAAGAGCTGCACGTCCTCGACGACACGAAGAAGGACATCGTCTACGAACTCGCCCTGCTCTACGAAGCCATGGGCAAGGCCGACAAAGCCGCTGGACTCTTCAAAGAAATCTACGCCGTGGATATCGGCTATCGCGACGTCTCCGAGAAAATCGAGAAGACCTACCGGAAATCTTCGTGATGCCCGGCCTTTCGAAATCTCTCCTCGCGCTGGCACTCGGTGCCACTCTCATCATCCTAACCCCCGCCGCCAGGGCGCAACAGCCCTGGCCCAAACCTCCGCCGCCGGACCGCGACGAGTTTTCCGTCATGGAATACAACCTCTGGCGGTTCAGCTATGAGGATCGCGACAAGGACGGACAAAAAGACAACTTCAAGCCGGAGGAACAAATCGCCGCGCTCGTCTCCATTGTCTCCAACGCGCGCCCCGACATCCTCGCGTTTGAGGAAATCGGCGACGCGGACTCGTTCGACATCCTGCTCCGCCGCCTGCACGAGGCGGGGCTCACCTATCTGACCAACTCCGAACACTTTGTGCTCTCCCACGCAACGGTCGGCCTCGGCGTACTCTCACGCTTTCCCATCGTGGGCAATCACAGCATCACGAACGAAAGTTACTCCATCGGAGAAACCACCGTGCCCGTCTCCCGCGGATTTCTCTGCGTGGACATTCAGGTCAACGAGAACTACCGGTTCCGCCTCTTCGTCGCCCACCTCAAATCCAAGCTCTACAACCCGCTCGGCCAGACCGAAATGCGCCGCAACGAAGCGCGCCTCCTCAACAAACACGTCCGCCGCATGATCGCGGAAGATAAAAAACTGAACATCCTCGTCGTCGGCGACATGAACGACACGATCACCTCCGCCCCGCTGCGCACCCTAACCGGCTGGCCCGCCATTCTCCACGACCTGAGCCCGAAAGACTTTGTCGGCGACATCTGGACGCACTATTGGGGCTACCAGGAAGAATACGCGCGCATCAACTACGCATTCGTGAACGACGCGATGAAGCCCGAAGTGGTTCCGGAAAAGTGCTATCTCCCGCGCGACGACAACATGGCGCTCGCGTCAGATCATCGCCCCGTCATCGCGGTGTTTAAGGCCTACGACCGGAAGCCGGAATAATTTCCAAGCGGTAGTAGCGCGCGCGGGAATTCGGAATCACGTCGCGCACGGTCAGCACAGAACCGTTCCCCAAAACCGACGCCGCGTTGGGCAGAGGCTGCCAGCGGGTGCCCGATGCACGGCTGTCCGCATAGAGCAGCACATAGCGAACACCCCTCTGCGAGTTCCAGCTCAGCACCGTTTCATCCGAACCGCGCGACACCATCAACACCGTGTCGGCAACCGGCTTCTCCTCCTCGCGCACCATGAGCGCCTTGCAGCCCGCGCCCGACAGCGCGGCCAGCAGCAGTGCGCGAGAGAGAACCAGAGCGATTCGTTTCACATTCGTATACGCGAGCCGATCAGGGAATATCGTCGCCCGGCACGTCGTTCACAAACACCGGGGAAGGCTCAGCAGCGGGCACATCCACAACCGGAACCGGCGATGTCACGGCAGGCGCCTTCGCGGAAGAGGGACGCAAATCCGGACGATCCGGCAGCGGACCCGGCTGGTCATACCAACTCGTGTGGCGGCGCGGCGCAGCCTCATCCGTCAGCGTCAGATTGTAACGCTTGGCGAACCACTGCCATTCGGAATCGCGCCAGTTCAAAACGCGGCCGAACTCATTCACCAATGCGCCCGTCGTCAAATCGGAAACGCGCTCCACGCGCGAGGCCCACGACGAGGCATCCACCAGCGACTGAGGCAACACATCCGGTCCGCCAATCAACACCACCTGATCCGGTGTGCGCTGAAGAAAGCTGACCTCGCGATAATCCTTCATGGACATCTGCACCCACTCCCGCCCGTTCCACGCGTGGAGCAACGGCTCAGAAGAGGCCGCATCGCCCTGATACGAAACCAGCACCGCAGGTGCACGCTGCAAAACGTCCTGCGCGACCTGAATCACAGAATAGCGCGCAGGCGCAACAATCAGCGTGAACGCCTCTGCGGACATCACAGCAAACAGCGCCACCACAACCACAGCGCCGGCGCATTTCTTAAAGAACATATTCATCTCTCGGTACCTCGTAATTCCCGCACAGTAGCACGCTCTCTCAAAAAAGTTCAAGCAACGCGTTGCATTGCAAAAACCCTCCGCAGCAGTATAGTAAATCATTCACTCAAGGAGTCTGTCATGGCCAACATCACATTTCGCGGAACCCCCATCCATACCGCAGGCACACTGCCCGCCGTCGGAAGCGTCTGCCCCGACTTCACCCTCACAGCAGCGGACCTCTCCGATAAAACACTCGCCAGCTTTGCAGGCAAAAAGAAGATCATCAGCATCGTCCCCAGCCTCGACACCGGCGTCTGCCAGATATCCGCCCGCAAATTCAACGCAGAAGTGGGCAAACTCCAGAACACCGTTCTAATCAACATCTCCGCCGATCTCCCCTTCGCACAGAAGCGCTTCTGCGATTCGGAAAAGCTCGACCACATCGTCAATCTTTCCACCATGCGCGCCCCGAAGTTTGGTACCGACTTCGGCGTCCGCATCGAAGACGGCCCCATCGCCGGATTGATGAGCCGCGCGGTTTTGGTGCTCGATGCAAACAACGTCGTCGTCCACGCCGAACAAGTCCCGGAAATCGGACAGGAACCCGACTACGCCGCCGCCCTGGCAGCCGTCAGCAAGGCATAGCCTTTTTCGGCATCAATCCCGACTTCCTCCCCTCCCTCACCCGGAGGGGCTGGCAGCCATTGCAACAGACTGGCATCCGCCAAGCCGTCACGTTCACAGGATTTTCCGCTTGATTGTCGTAGCGCTTTGTGACTACGTTCGGGCATGCCAGCAAAAGAAACATACGTGCGCGCCAGGGTGGATGGCCAATTAAAGCGAGAGTCCGATTTAATCCTGAAGGAGCTCGGCTTGACCACCAGTGACGCCATCCGGTTGTTGCTGCATCAGATACGTCGCCAGAGAGGTCTTCCCTTTGATCTACGGCTGAGAGAAGACAATTCAGACATTCTGCTTCCCAGCACCACCCGTCAGGCCGCGCTCGATTCCATATATGACGACTGAACCGGGACAAGTGTACTTGGTGGATATTGGCATGGCAGCCAAAATGCGACCGATGCTGGTTGTATCCAGGCGCGATGATGATGCGCCTCGCGCCCTCTCCGTTTGCGCGCCAATAACGACAGCCACTCGCGGCAGTGCGTACGAAATAGCCATCGGCAAACCACGATTTCTGAACAATTCCAGTTATGTGAACGTGCAAGGCCTGCAAGCGATACAACACCACGAGCTCAAGCGCATGATCGGACGCCTGCCAGATGCAGATTTGCAGAAAGTAAAAGAAGCCCTCGAATGGCTTTTCGACATCGCTTCAAAAAAGAAATAAGCTGAGCAAGCCGAGGGGGGTGCCAGATCGGACATCAACAATCTCGCGATCACGAATTGCGACTCTCCAGATTCCTCGACGTAGCTACACGCACCTGATAGCCGCCCTAGTTGAGGGCGACCTTCTTTTCCCCGCGGCTACAAAGCGCGCCTCTCGAAATCGGCAGTATTTCCGATATTTATTTCATGTCTTCCGTATGCGTTCCCTCTGCTTGTCCGGTTCTGTGCGCAGGTCCACAACGGCGGTGACGAGAATACCCGCTCCTTCGCGAGCATAGAGAAGAGCGAAGGGAAACCGGCGAAACAGACATCGCCGCTGATTGGCGCTTACTGCTTGCCACGCCTCCGGATGGTGCAGAATGCGCTGCACCGTGGCTTCAAATTCATCGAGGAAACGGTCTCCAAGTCCGGAGCTTTGCTCCTCGTAATAAGACACAGCCGCGGCAAGGTCCTCGGCGGCAACCGAGAGCATCCGGTACTGCATCAGGATTTTTTCCGCAGGGCGGAAACCGCCGACCGACCATCAACCGCAGAAATCTTCCCTTCACGGAACATGGACAAACGACGTTCGCCTTCCTCCGCCCAAGCCTTCATGACCGGGGTGTCACCGACGGCCAGGGACGCCATCAAGTGGTCAGCCAAGAGGGCACGCTCGGCAGCAGAGAGCTTTAGCGCTTCGTTTTCAATGACAGCCAAATCCATACGTTTAACTATGGCCGCTCTGATGCACCTGTCAACGCGTTTATAGGCGCAGGGATCACAGCCCGGATACAGAATTTCCATCGCTCCCCGCGATCACGAATTGCGACTCTCCAGATTCCTCGACGTAGCTATCCGCAACTGTAGCCGCCCCCGCTGGGGGCGGTCTTCCTTTCCGGGGACCGCAACTTGTCTCGGCGAAGTCCTGCACGGGACGAAGACATACCGTGCTTTGGTGCGCCCCCCCCCCCCGACGCACCAAAACGGGCAACACCGAAGGTGTCATTGCGGAAGCCGGCCTTATGGCCGGCGGCAATGGTGCGGCTCCACTTTTCAGTAGAATTCCCGTTTGATGCGTTTCGACGCGCTGTGTATGGTTAGGCGCATAGTGGCCCATCAATCACCAGCGGCGGAGCCGGTCCGATTTCTCGTACTCGGCCCCGAATCAGATATCGTGACCGAATGGGTCGCGCTCATTCGCAAAAGTGGACTCGATGCATCCGCCACCACGGTCTCCTCGCTCTCGGAACTGCGAGGTTGTCTCCACAGCTCCGCCTGGGATCTGATTCTCTGCACGGCCGAGAACCCCAAAGCATCTCTCGTGCACATCGCCACGCTGCTGCGCCACGAGAAGTTGGCCACCCCAGCCTTCGCGCTAAACGGCTACTCGCCTAAGCAAATCACCAACGCTCTAAAAGCGAGTGACACGGTTGCCGACCTGGTACTGGATGAGCCGCCCGCCCCGCAAAGTTTGCTCGATCGCGGAATGAAGCAGCTTCAACAGTGGGCCGCCGGCAGCCATCGCGAATGCAATGAAACACGCTTCCGCCGCATCGCCGATCTCGCCCCTCTCATACTTTGGAAAACCAACGCGAAGGGTGAGATCATCTTTCTCAACCAGCGCTGGCAGGAATTGCGCGGCCACCCGGCTGAAATGGACTTCGCCAACGGGTGGGCCGCCGGCACAGGGGAAGCGAGCGGGGCCACCTTCCATCCCGCGCTCGCAAAAGCCAGCGCGGCCAAAAGTCCGTTCAGCACGGAGTTCCAGCTCCGCCGCTGGGACGGCGCGATGCGTCTGCTCCACGCAACCGGCACACCGCAATACGATCATAACCAGCGATTCATCGGCTATCTCGGATCGTGCAGGGACATCACCAATGAGCGACCGTGGGCCGCGGAGCTTCAGTTCGGCACCCGACTGCTTCACGCCCTCGCCGACATCACGCACCTGATCACCAGTTGCGAAAATTCATCGCAATGCGAATGCGCTCCAGAGATGCTGAAAATCCTCGGCCAGGCGGTGGATGCGGATCGCGCATATATCTTCACCCAGCGCGTGCAGGAAAAGAGCTATGCCATGATGGCGGACCAGCTCTACGAGTGGTGCAGTGAGCACGCAAAACCGGAAATTGACAACCCGGCACTTCAGGACGTCTCGTTCGATATTATCTTTGAGCGCCTATATCGCGTCCTGAAGGGCGGCTTCCACTTTGCCTCGCTCGTCAAAGACCTCTCCCCGGAGGCCATCGCATTTCTCCGGGATCAGAATATTCAATCCCTCCTATGCGCACCCATCTTTATCTCCGGCAGACTCTGGGGCTTCATCGGCCTGGACGATTGCCGCAGAGAGCGCATCTGGTCCCCGAACGAAATCGCGCTCGTTCAAGGCGTCGCCGATATCTACGGAACGCTGATCTCCCGCGAGCAGTCGGAAAAATCCATCGCCGCGCGCAATCGCCTCCTCCGCTACATCGCACAGGCCACGCACGAACTTCTCACCACACCCACCACGAACCGCGCCATCGAGCGATCGCTGGAACTACTCGGCTCGGCTGCCAATGTGGATCGCACATGGCTCCTCATCAACTCCGACGCCGAATCCGAAAAACATCCCGCCGTACGGGTCTACGCTCATTGGAGCCGCGAACCGCTCACCATTGTCCCCCCCGAAGCCAGCGTCGCCTACGACGACATGCTGCCTGGCAGCTACGACACGCTCGAGTCGGGCCGCACCATCTCGGGCATCATGGCCGACTTTCTGGTTCCGCGCGGACCCGACGGGCTTCCCCCGCTGCGCCGTATGCTCCTCGCGCCGGTCGTGAGCGGCAACCGGTTCTGGGGGCTGATCGGCATCAGCACCACCGATCTCTCCTCGCGCTGGGGCTCAAGCGAGGAAGACCTCCTCAAAGCCGCTGCAAGCGCAATCGGCGCAGCCCTCGCGCGGCGCGACGCAGAAACCGCCCTCCGCGAACGCGAGGAACACTACCGCTCACTCATCGAACACGTCTCTGACATCATCGCCATCATTGACAGCAAAGGCGCCCTCACCTACGCCAGCCCTGCGCTCGAGAGCACGCTCGGCTATTCCCCCAGCGAGCTCCTCAATCATAGCGTCGCCGAAATCCTGCACCCTGACGACGCCTACGCGCTCATCCAGGTCCGCAGGATCATCGTCGAAGATCCCTCCGTCATCCGCACAATCGAATTCCGCCTCCGCCACCGCGACGGAACCTGGCGCGACTTCGAAAGCGCCGCCAAAGCCCTCCACGTCCAGGGTCGGCGCCGCCACTATGTCATCAACGCCCGCGACATCACAGAGCGCAAAAAGAGCGAGGCCGCCCTGCGCCGCAGCGAAGAACTCCTCCAACACGCGCAGAAAATGGAGGCCGTTGGACGACTCGCCGGCGGCATTGCCCACGACTTCAACAATCTCCTCACCGTCATCACCGGCTACGCCGAAGCGCTCCGCGCGGAAGTCCCCGCTGGCAATCCGATGCACAGTGAAGCCGACGAAATCGTCAAGGCCGCCGAGCGCGCCTTTGGCCTCACCCGCCAACTCCTCGCCTTCAGCCGCAAGCAGGTTCTTGAACCGCGTCCGCACGATCTCAACGCCATTGTACAAGACATCAAAACCATCCTGCGCCGCCTCATCAGCGAAGATATCGAAATCCAAACCGAGCTCACATCCGATCCCGGACTCGTCCGTGTAGACGCCGGACAGGTGGAGCAGATGATCATCAATCTCGCGCTCAACGCGCGCGACGCCATGCCCAACGGCGGACGCCTCATCATCCGCACTTCTCGACAAGACCTCACCCAACGCCTGACCCGCGGCACCTTCTCCGTGGAACCCGGCCCCTATACCGTTCTCGAAGTCCGCGACAACGGGAAAGGGATGGACGACTCCATCAAGGCGCACATCTTCGAACCCTTCTTCACCACCAAAGAAGTCGGCAAAGGCACCGGCCTTGGCCTCCCCATGGTGTACGGCATCGCCCAGCAATCCGGCGGCCATATCCTGGTTGATTCAACCCCCGGCCTCGGCACCAGCATCTCGATCTATCTCCCCCGCACAGACGGGCACGTCATGCCCGCGCCCCGCACCACTCCCACAGAAACCAGGCGCGGCACAGAGACCATTCTACTTGTCGAAGACGAAGACAGCGTGCGCAAACTCACCGCCCGCCTCCTCACTCAACACGGCTACACCGTCACCACCGCCAGCAACGGACGCGAAGCGCTCGACATCGTCCGGCGCGACGGCCGCCACTTCAACCTCCTCCTCACCGATATCGTCATGCCTCACATCAGCGGAACCAGCCTCGCCGAGCAACTCCGCACCCTTCAACCCGAAATCAAAATCCTCTACATGTCCGGCTACGCAGACGAAGCCCTCACCGGCGCGACCGATGTCGAACCCGGCCGCAACTTCCTCCAAAAGCCCTTCAAACCCGCCGCGCTCGCCACCATTGTTCGAGAAGTCCTTGACGCGCGCTGATCTGCGGGCCATACCCTCCGCCCGTTGCCATGAATCCACGATCCCTCTCTGAAGAAATTGCGCGCCGCCGCACCTTCGCCATCATCTCCCACCCTGACGCGGGAAAAACCACTCTCACCGAAAAGCTCCTCCTCTACGGCGGCGCCCTCCATCTCGCAGGCTCCGTGCGCGCTCGAAAAAATCAACGCACCGCAACCTCCGACTGGATGGAACTCGAAAAAGAGCGCGGCATCTCCATCACCTCCACCGTTCTCCAGTTCGAATACGAAGGGCACTGCATCAACCTTCTCGATACTCCCGGCCACAAGGATTTCAGCGAAGACACCTACCGCGTCCTCACCGCCGTGGACAGCGTCATCATGGTCATTGACGCCGCCAAGGGCATCGAAGAGCGCACCAAAAAACTCTTCGAAATCTGCCGCCTCCGCCACATCCCCATCTTCACCTTCATCAACAAACTCGACCGCCCGGCCCAAGAGGGACTCGCCCTCCTCGACGAACTTGAGAAAGTCCTCGGCATCGGCGCGTTCCCCGTCACCTGGCCCCTCGGCAGCGGACAAGACTTCCGCGGCGTCTACGACCGCCTCTCCCATCAACTCTTCCGCTTCGAGCGCACCGTCGGCGGCGCATACCGCGCCCCGTTTCAAGTCAGCGGCCCCGACGACCCCGGTCTCCGCGAATCCATAGACCCCACCCTCTACGACACCTGGCGGCAGGAAATCGAAATTCTCTCCGCCGCCGGCGAACAGTTTGATCGCGACGCCGTCATGGCCGGGCAAATCACCCCCGTCTTCTTCGGCAGCGCCATGACCAACTTCGGCGTGCAGCTCCTCCTCGAATACTTCGTCAAATACGGCGCCCCCCCCGCCCCCCGCCCCTCGAACGGACAGCTCATCTCGCCGGAACAGGACGATTTTTCCGCCTTCGTCTTCAAGGTGCAGGCCAACATGAACCCGCGCCACCGCGACACCATCGCCTTCATACGCATCTGCAGTGGCATCTTCGAAAAGGACATGACCGTCCTCGACCCCGAATCCGGAAAGCCCATTCGCCTCGCATATCCGCAAAAATTGTTCGGCACCGAACGCGAAAGCATTGAGCGCGCGTATCCCGGCGACATCGTCGGACTCGTCGCCCACCGCTCCTTCCGCATCGGCGACACCCTCACCAGTCGGCCCGACCTCCGCTATAAAGAAATTCCGCGCTTCCCGCCCGAGGTCTTCGCCACCCTCAGCAACCCCAATCCTTCAAAGTTCAAACAATTCAAACAGGGCCTCGACCAAATGCTCGCCGAGGGCGTCATCCAGCAATTCAAATCCCTCAACTCCGTCACCAATTCCGTCCTGCTCGGCGCCGTCGGACAACTTCAGTTTGAAGTTCTGGTCCACCGCCTTCAGAATGAATACGGAGCCGACACGCGCCTGGAACCCGCCCCCTACACCCAAATCCGATGGTTCGCTCCCGACATAGACCGCGTCGCCCTGCAAGACGAATATCTCGGATCCGGCGTCGCCCTGGCGGAAGATATCGAAGGCGAACTCGTCATTCTCTTCCCCGAGAAGTGGAGCCTCGACTACTTCATCCAGAAGCACCCCAAACTCACCCTCCACACCGTCTCCTCCACCAACGCCCCGCTCGGCGTGAAATAGAAAAAGAAGACGGATCAGCTCAAGCTCAGGCGCTCTTCAGTCTCGCGCTTGAGTCGTTTCAACTTGCCGGAGAGCGCAAAACGCTTGGCGGCAGACATCCGGTCAATGAAGAGCACCCCGTTGAGGTGATCCACTTCGTGCTGAATCACACGCGCGAGAAAATCCACAAATCTCTTTTCGTGTTCGCGCCCGTTTTCGTCCTGATAACGGAGCAAAATCTCGACCGGTCGGTCAATATTCCCGCGCATCCCGGGGAAACTCAGACACCCCTCTTCATGCGTATTCATCCGGTCGCTCGACTCGACCACGACCGGATTGAACAGAATCATCGGCATTTCGACGCCCGGGTTGAAACGATTGCCCTCTTCATCCGTGTCGTATTCATCCGGAAGCTCCACCACGCACAGCGCAACCGAACGGCCAATCTGCGGCGCTGCCAACCCCACGCCCATCTCCTCGCGCATCGTCTCAATCATGTCCGCCGCGAGCGCACGCATCTCGTCCGTGAACGCCTCCACGCGCGCAGCGGGTGTACGCAATACGGGGTCTCCATAAAAATGCATCTCTAATTTCATTCGGCCGCCTACTATATCGGGTCGTTTTGCGGGGTACAATAATTGCTCAACGACTTGCCCACTGCACGGCAAAACCATAAAGTGTCACGCTTATGAACGATTATCTGGTCATCATCCCGACGTATAACGAGATCGAAAACGTCCGGGAAATGGCACTCGCGGTGCACCAGGCGGCGCCGTGGGCAGATATTCTTTTTGTGGACGACAACTCGCCCGATGGCACCGGACGCCTGCTCGACCAGATGGCGGACAGCGAACCGCGTGTCCACGTGCTTCACCGGGAACAGAAGCAGGGTCTCGGCCGCGCATACATCGCCGGGTTCAAATGGGCGCTCTCGCGAAATTACGAATTCATCGGCGAAATGGATTGCGACTTCTCACACAACCCGAACGATCTCCCCAAATTCCGCGAGGCGGCGCAAAACGCGGACCTCGTCCTCGGCACCCGCTACAAGGGCGGCATCCGCGTGATCAACTGGCCGCTCGGCCGATTAATCCTGAGCAAAGGCGCGGCGATGTATGTGAAGGCGGTCTCCGGAATGCCATTCACCGATCCCACCGGCGGATTCAAATGCTTTCGCCGCGCGGTGCTCGAAACGATCGAACTCGATAAAATCAAATCCAACGGCTATTCGTTCCAGATTGAAATGACGCACCACGCGTGGACGGACGGATTTCAGATCGCCGAAGTGCCGATCACATTTGAAGAGCGTCGCTCCGGCTCCTCCAAAATGAGTGGAGCGATTGTTAAGGAAGCGCTGTGGATGGTCTGGAAGCTCGTCTTCCGAAACGGCCTGCGCCGACGCGCACCCGCGACACCGCACCCGCGCAGCGTCGCGGCGAAGAAAACGAACACATGAGCAATCCCGCCAGTTCCATCCTGCGCGCGCTTCGCCCCAAACAGTGGACGAAAAATGCGGTCGTGCTCGCCCCGCTCGTTTTCGCCATCGGGGATCCCGCACAAAACATTACACTCTCCGGCGCAATCCAGGTCGCGCTCGCCGCAATGGCGATCTTCTGTCTCGCATCGAGCGGCATCTACGTTCTCAACGATCTCCGCGATATTGAAAACGACCGCCAGCATCCAATCAAACGCCTGCGCCCCTTCGCCGCAGGCGATCTCCCGGTCGGATTCGGCTGGCTGCTGACCGCCACACTCATCGCCGCCTCGCTCGCGCTCGCCTTCTGGCTCGACTCCTCATTCGCACTCGCCATCGCGGCCTATATCGTCTTGCAGCTCTTCTACACGTTCGGCCTCAAACGCATTGCGCTGGTGGACGTGATGATTATCGCGGCGGGTTTCGTCCTCCGCGCACTGGCAGGCGCGCTGGCAATCCATGTGGAAATCTCGCCGTGGCTACTCCTCTGCACGCTCCTCCTCGCGCTCTTCCTCGCGCTCTGCAAACGCCGCCACGAACTCGTCGTCCTCGAAGGTGGCACGGGCCACTCGCGGCCCAGTCTGCGCGACTACGACCCGCGCCTGCTCGATATCCTCGTCTCCGTCATCGCCGCCGCAACGCTGATCGTCTATTGCCTCTATACACTCTGGCCCGACACCGTCGCCAAGTTCGGCTCGCACAAACTCGGCTTCACCATCCCCTTCGTCATCTTTGGACTCTTCCGCTATCTCGACCTCGTCTATCGCCACGACCGCGGCGGACGGCCGGAGCAAATCCTCCTCACGGATATTCCGCTTCTCATCACCATTCTTCTCTACGGCGGCACGGTGTTCGCGCTGTTCTTCCTCCCGCGATGACCGCGCTTCCCGCTGAACATAATTACCCCGCGCCCTCGCCGCGCAAGGAGTCACCATGAGCGAAAACGCACCGCAAATCATCAGCAAGAAAGCCGCCGCGCAAAAGATTGTCACCCTCGCGACCGAGGTCCACACGGACATCATCAAGAAGGGCAAGAAGCCGACCATGCGCTTCCCAATCCGCTCGCTCGCCAACGTGAAATACGACGCCAAGCGCGGACACTTCGAAATTCTTGGCAAGACCGCGACGCGCACCCTTTCCTACAACACGGTCAAAACATTCGCGCAATCCATGCGCCTGCTCGCCACCACCAAAAACGACCTCCTCGACCGCGACGACATCGCGGGCAAGCGCGAGATTTATTACAACTCAAAGAGCTGGGGCGAATGCCGCTTCGATGAACAGCCCGAATCCGACGCGCTGCTCGACGACATGGAGGCGCTCCTCGGCATCAACCGTGAACAGCTCGGCTACATTCCTGAAGAGCGCGGCGGCGAAGTCTGCGGCCCCATCATCGTGATTGATCGCGATCCCGACACCGGCAAAGACATCAAGATTGACTGCACCAAACTCGGCACCGGCGCATGGAGCATCCCCTCCCGCGTCGAACACCTCCGCTTCCAAACCACCGCCAAGTTCATCCTCGCCGTTGAGACGGCTTCGCTCTTTCAGCGTCTCGTCCACCACCGCTACTACGCGAAAGCCAACTGCATCCTCATCTCAATGAGCGGCGTCCCCACTCGCGCGTGCCGCCGCTTCATCCGCCGCGTCGCCGACGATCAGAAAATCCCCGTCCTCGCCTTCACCGACGGCGACCCGTACGGCTATTGCAACATCTACCGCACACTCAAAGTCGGTTCCGGCCAGGCCGCGCACATCAACCGCTTCTTCTGCGTGCCCGTCTGCCACTATCTCGGCGTCACACCGCAGGACATCATTGACTACGATCTGGAAGACGCCACGCATCCGCTCGAAGACGTGGACATCAAGCGCGCGAAGGACGCGCTCAAGAACGACCCGTTTATCCGGCACTACAAAGAATGGCAGAAAGCGCTGGAGCAAATGCTGAAGATGGGCGTCCGTATCGAGCAGCAGGCCTTCGCCAAACACGGGCTCAACTTCGTCCTCGATCACTACCTTCCCGAGAAACTCAAGAAGGCAAAGTTCCTACCGTAGAAATCGAACCCGCAGACGAGAGATGAGCGCTATGGGCCGGCAGGCTTCTTCGGCTGGACGGCGGTCTGGTAGCTCGTGGCAGCCTCTTCGGGATTCGATGCGCTGAAGCCCAGGTCGCGCAGGATTCCGTCTTCGAGACTATAAATCCACGCCATCACGGCCAGCGTATGGCCCTCCTGCCACGCGCGGCGCACCGTACTGGTCTTGCAGACATTCATCGCCTGCTCAACCACGTTCAACTCGCACAGCCGATCCAATCGCGCCCGGTCATCCGGCAACGCGGTCAACTGCTCCGTATGGCGCGTGTGCACGTCCTGAATATGGCGCAACCACGAATCAATCAACCCGAGCGGCTTGTCGCGATAGGCCGCCGCAATACCGCCGCATCCATAGTGCCCGCACACGATGATGCGGGTCACGTCCAACACCTCCACCGCATATTGCAGTACGGAAAGGCAATTCAGATCCGTGTGCACCACCACGTTGCCGACGTTGCGGTGAACAAACAGCTCGCCGGGCAGCAAATCCACAATCTCGTTCGCCGGCACGCGACTGTCGGAACAGCCGATCCAGAGATATTGCGGATTCTGTTGACGTGTCAGCCGCTGAAAGAACGTCGGGTCTTCGGCCGTCATTCGGGCGGCCCAGGCTTTATTGTTTGCAAACAGTTGTGCGCGTGATGGCATGGGGCGACCCTAGCGTCACGCGAACGGATATGCCAGAACCATTTTGCCGCGCCGCGCACGCGCACGGGCGCCACGAGAAGGAAACGCATTCCTCTCGTTCCGCTCTGGCGTCCAACGCAAGAGGCGAGTATATTCAGCCCCATGGCAGGAAAGTCCTCAGACGAAGAAGGCGACTCGCTGGAAAACGACTTTGCACCCTACCAGCCGGATGCCAACGAGCCCGCTCTGGAAGTCGGCGGCTACCAGCTCGTGAGCGAGCTGCAGCGGGGCGGCCAGGCTGCCGTTTTCCTCGCCATCCAAAAATCCACCGGCCGCCGCGTCGCTCTCAAGTTGATCTTCGCCGGACCCTACGCCTCCGAACTCGAACGCGCGCGAATGGATCAAGAGGTTCACATCCTCGCCGCACTCGACCACCCGAACATCGTCACCGTGGTGGATCGCGGTGAGACGGCGGACGGTTCGCAATATTTCGTGATGAGCTATGTGGACGGGCGGATGCTCAACGAGTTTCTCGACGACTTCCGCCGCGACCGCCCCGAAGGTCTGCGCGCCGCCGACATCACAGAACTGTTGAAGCTTTTTCGCCGCATCTGCGAGGCGGTCAATGCGGCGCACCTGCGCGGCATCGTCCACCGCGACCTCAAACCCGCGAACATCATCATTGATGCCTACGGCGAACCGCACATCCTCGACTTCGGCCTCGCGCACGCCGTGGTCGCCGTCGGGGGCGGAAAATCCACCAGCTCCACAAAACTGGGCGAGTTCGTCGGCTCGCTCGAATGGGCCAGCCCCGAACAGGCGCGCGGCGATGCCAGCCAAATTGATATTCGCACCGATGTCTATGCGCTCGGCGTCATTCTCTACGAAATGCTCACCGGCGAGTTCCCCTACGACGTCTTCGCCGAACTTCGCGAGGTGCTCGATCACATCGTTACCACGCGCCCGATCCCGCCCACCAAACTACTCGCACAGCCCGGCAAAAAATCCTTCGCTGCCGAACCGCTCTCCGATCCCGCCCTCGATCAGATCGTCCTCAAGGCGCTCTCCAAAACGCGCGAAGGCCGCTATCAAAACGCGGGCGAACTCGCGCGCGCCATCAACACCTACATTGAGACACCGCGCTCCGCGCGCAAACCCAACCGCACCCCCATCATCGCCGCAGGCGTCGCGCTCGCAGCGTTGGCCATCGGCGCCAGTCTGATTCCCCTGATGAAGTCGGGCAGCCCGGAATCCGGGCACACACCTCCGCACCGAATCAATTATGACGACGGCATCTACGGCTATCTCATTGATGGCGACGACATCGTCTTTGTCTTCAACCCCGAGCGCTATACTCTGGCGCGACACGAAGACGGGCGCCTGGTCAGCGTGTCGGAAATTACCCCCATCCACCGCGTTCAGGTCTCCGGCGCGTTCAACGCGTGGAAGAAAGATTCAGCCGCCTGGCGCATGAAGAACACCGGCGACAACCAATTCGAGTTGCGCCGCAAAATTGATGACTTCAAAGCCCACGCCGCCTGGGCCTTCAAATTTCTGGTCAACGGCGAATACTGGATCGGCGCACCCGTGCAGGCCGAAAACCGCGAAGTCGTTGTGGCCGACACCGCCACCTTCAACCTCGTCCTCTTCAGCCCGCGCGCACAGGACGAGGAGCAATTCGCCGCACTGCGCAACTACCGCCGCCAGATCGAAGCCGCATGGCCCGGACAAGGCGCAAACCTCGCGCTCGACGAAAGCAACAAACTCCACTTCACCTTCACACACCTCGCCCCTGGTCAACGCGTCACCGACCTCTCCCCGCTGAGCGGCATCCCGCTCGACTCACTCGACATCAGCCAGGCGCAGGTCACCGACCTCTCTCCCCTCGCCGACACCCCCACCCTCACCGATCTCCTCGTCAGCGACGGCACCTTCGCCGCGCTCACCGCACCCGTCTTCGGCCCGCTCGCCAACGGCGACTACGACAGTGCCGAGCGCGCCCTGAACACCCTGTTCAGCGACCTTCGCGACGTCCCTGCCCTCCGCACCGCCCAATCCATCATCGCAGAGAGCGTCGCAAATCTCCGCAGCCTGCGCACCCAGCCCACCGAACCCGCCCCCCACGCCATCGAATTCCAGGGCCACCGCTACGCACTGATCCTCACCCCCATGTCCTGGCACGATGCGTGGCACTTCGCACAGGAACGCGGCGGCAACCTCGCCTCCATACACAGCGCCGCCGCCAATGAATGGTTCGTGAACACCTTCGCCACTCCCGCGCTCGGACGCGGACTCTGGCTCGGCGGAACCGACGAAGGAACAGAATCCTACTGGCGCTGGATGGACGGCGCAGGCTGGCGCTACGAAAATTGGGCGCGCCCCGAACCCAACAACGCCAACGGCGTCGAACACTCACTCGCCATGCGCCCCGACGGCTGGTGGATTGACGCCGACGGACACTCCCACCGCCTCCCGTTCGTAATCGAGTGGAAAGAATAGGCGCGCACGAGATCCCTCGCGGCACGCAGAAAGAGACTGACATTCCCGCCGCGTTCGCTACCCTCAAAAGCCCAATGAAATTTGTAGTTCTAGTCGGCGATGGCATGGGCGATTATCCCGTGCCCGAATTCCAAAACCGCACCATCCTGCAAACGGCCAACATCCCGCATATCCGCCGGGTCGCAGCCGCAGGTCGCGTCGAACGCATCCAAACCGTCCCGCCGGAACTCCCGCCCGGCAGCGACGTCGCAAACCTCAGTCTCCTCGGTTATAACCCGCTCGACTTCTATAGTGGCCGCGCCCCGATCGAAGCCGCAGGCGCCGGACTCGCACTCGCCCCGAACGAAGTCGCATTCCGCTGCAACCTCGTCACCGTGGAAAACGGAATCATGAAAGACTATTCCGCCGACCACATCACCACCGAAGAGGCGCACGAACTCATCGCCGCCATTCAACAAAAACTCGGGCGCCCCGGCCTCCGCTTCCACGGCGGCGTGAGCTATCGCCACCTCCTCATCTGGACCAATGGCCCCACCGATTTGCTCACTCAGCCCCCGCACGAAATTTCCGATCGCGCAATTGATCCGCATCTCCCGCAAGGCGCGCAACAAGACGAAGTGCGCCGCCTCATGACCGAATCGCAAGAGATCCTGCGCGACCACCCGGTCAACCGCGCGCGCATCGCCGCAGGCAAAAATCCCGCCACACAGATTTGGCTCTGGGGCCAGGGACGCGGACTCCAACTCCCGTCCTATTCCGACACCTTCAACCTCTCCGGCATCGTCGTCTCCGCAGTGGACCTCGTTCGCGGCCTCGGCCTCCTCGCCAACCTCCGCGCTCCCGTCATCGAAGGCGCAACCGGCTTCCTCGACACCCACTCCGCAAACAAAGTTTCCGCCGCGCTCGACGCGCTACGCACCGAAAACTTCGCCTACGTCCACTTTGAAGCGCCCGACGAATGCGGGCACCTCGGCCGCGCCGACCTCAAGAAACAAGCCATCGAAATGTTCGATGAACAAATCGTCGCCCCCATCTGGAGCGAACTCGAAAAACGCGGCGAACCCTATCGCCTCATCGTCGCGATGGACCACCGGACCCCCGTCTCGAAAAAAGGGCACACCCGCGAACCCGTCCCCGTCGCCGTCCTCGACGGCCCCTGCGGAAACGTCACGCGCGAAGTCCCGTTTGATGAACCCGCGACGGACCATCTCACCCCCTCCATCGCGCACGAATGGATTCAGCGCCAGCTCCGCCGCTAATCCCGCGTCGCGCCACTCAGAGTTTCCAAGCATTGGAAGTTGCTGGTAGGCTCATTTCCAAGCGTTGGAAGTTTTTATGGAAGCTCAACCCAAACCGAATCTGCTCGACCTCTCGCGCGAGCAACTCGCCGATCTGCTGAAGCAGTTGGGCCAACCCGCCTTCCGCGCCAAACAGATTCACCGTCACCTCCACATCAACCTCGCCGCAACCTTCGACGAAATGACCGACCTGCCCAAGTCGCTCCGCGAACGACTCAGCGCAGAGACCACCATCGGCTCGCTCCAGCAAGCCGTCGTTCACCAGGGCGATGCGGGAATGACACGCAAAGCTTTATTCAAACTGCCCGACGGCTCACCCGTCGAAACCGTCCTCATGGTCTATCCCGACCGTGCGACCGTGTGCGTTTCGAGTCAGTCCGGCTGCCCGATGGCGTGCGTATTCTGCGCCACCGGCAAACTCGGCTTTCTCCATGACCTCACACACGGCCAGATTGTCGAACAGGTCTACTGGGCAGCGCGTCAACTGCGCGAACCGCAATTCGAAGGTCGCCGCCTCACCAATGTCGTCTTCATGGGCATGGGCGAACCGTTCAATAACTACGCCCATTGGCGCGCCGCCGTCGAAATCCTGCACGACCCCGATGGATTCAACATGGGCGCGCGCAGCTTCACGGTCTCCACCGTGGGCCTCGTCCCCGGCATCAACAAACTCGCGGACGATCCACTCCCGATCAACCTCGCCATTTCGCTCCACGCGCCGGACGACGAGACGCGCACCGCCATGATGCCGGTGAACAAGCGATTTCCTATCGCCGATCTCCTTGAATCCGTCCGCCAATACACCGACAAAACGAACCGCCGCGTTTCGTTCGAATACGTCCTGCTCCAGGAGAAGAACGACTTCCCCGAGCAGGCAGACCTTCTCGGTCGCCTGCTGCGCAACAGCGGAATCCGCCCGTCCGTGATGCACGTGAATCTCATCCCGTGGAACCCTGTGCCCGGCACACCGCTCGGACGCTCGCACCGCAAACGCGTACTCGCATTTCAAGAAGCGCTCCAGAATCACGGCGTCCCCTGCACCGTTCGCGTCGAACGCGGCATTGATATCGGCGCCGCGTGCGGACAACTCGCAGGCACCGCCTGATCGCACAACTCCTTTACGTCGCGCGCGGTGACATCTAGGATGCACCCATGCCCCTAAAAATCCTCTACATCGGCGACATCGTCGGATCGCCCGGCCGTCGCATCTTCGCGCGGCGCATTCCTCAACTTCGCAAAGAGTGGAAGCTCGATGCCGTAATCGCCAATGCGGAAAACTCCGCCGCCGGCCGCGGCCTCACCCCCGCCCTCGCCGAAGAACTCTTCGATGCGGGCGCCGACCTCCTCACTCTCGGTGACCACGCGTGGGACCAGAAAGAAATCGTCCCCTACCTCATTCGCGAGCCGCGCGTGATTCGCCCTGCAAATTTTGCGCCCGATTGCCCCGGCAAAGGCTGGGGCTCCGTCACCCTGCCCGACGGCACCCGCATCCACGTCCTCTCCCTCATCGGCCGCGTATTCATGCCGCCCGCCGACTGCCCGTTCCGCACCGCCGACGCCGCATTGCAACAAATCCGCAGCCCGCTCGTACTCACCGAAATCCACGCCGAAGCGACATCCGAAAAAATCGCCATCGGCCGCTACCTCGAAGGCCGCGTCTCCGCCGTTGTCGGCACACACACCCACGTCCAAACTTCCGACGACGCCATCCTGCCGAAGGGCACCGCCTACCTCACCGACCTCGGTATGACCGGCCCGAAGGACTCTGTACTCGGCCGCGATGTCGGCTCCGTCCTCAAAAAATTCATTACCGGCCTCCCGACAAAATTTGAGGTGGCCGAAAACGACGTTGCCATGGAAGGCGCCCTGATCACCGTGGACCCCGCCACCGGCCGCGCCAGCGCAATCCAGCGCATCCGCGAACGCGAGTGAGTGAAACTTGTTCCGGGTCGCGCATTGCGCTAGATTCAGCCGTCTCCGATGCCCTCCGAACATCCAGCCAAATCGCCCGCGCGCACCGTCTATCGCATCGCCGAACTGACGAGCCGCATCAAAGCGCTGCTGCAAGACGAGATCGGCGCCGTCTGGGTCGAGGGCGAAGTCTCCAACGCGAAACAGTACGGATCGGGCCACATCTATTTCACACTCAAAGACGAAAGCGCCCAACTCTCCGCTGTGATGTTTCGCAACGTCGCCATCGGCAACAAAGTGCCCATCAAAGACGGCGCAAAACTCCGTGCCTATGGCGAACTCACCGTCTATGAACAGCGCGGCAACTACCAACTGATCGTCCGGCGCGTGGAGGACGCAGGCGTCGGCGATCTGCAACGCCAGTTTGAAGAACTCAAAGCGCGCCTCGCGAAAGAGGGTCTTTTTGATGCCGCGCGAAAGCGAAAACTCCCGCGCCTCCCGCGCACTATCGCCATCGTCACCTCGCCCACCGGCGCGGTGATTCGCGACATCCTGCACGTGCTCGGCCGACGCTACCCCGATCGCCATATTCTCCTCGCGCCCGTTCTCGTGCAGGGACCGGAGGCCGCCAATCAGATCGCGCACGCCATCGGTTTTCTGAACACGCTCGACTCCATTGACGTCATCATTGTCGGACGCGGCGGCGGCAGCCTAGAAGATCTCTGGGCGTTCAACGAAGAAGTCGTCGCGCGCGCCGTGTTCAATTCGCGCATCCCGATCATCTCCGCTGTGGGGCACGAAACCGATTTCACCATCTGCGACTTCGTCGCCGACGTCCGCGCACCCACACCGTCCGCCGCCGCTGAAATCGTGGTGGAGGCCAAAGCCAATCTGGAAGAGGCCATCCTCGTCCTCCGCCGCCGCCTCGCGCAATCGCTCCGCACGCGCACACTCGAACTGCGCAACCGCTTCACACGTGCCGCGCGCAGCTACGTCTTCCGCGAGCCTCAGAATCTGCTCAACCGCCATCGCGACCAAATCAAACACGATGCCGATCGCTTGCGCCGCGCGCTGGAACTCGCGCTTGCCAACCGTCAGCAGCGTTTCGACGAGGCAACACTCAAACTCAGCCACACCGCAGGACTTCGTATTCAGGCAACGCGCCACCGCATCGAACGCGCCGCCGCATCGCTGCGCGCGCTCGGGCCCGATGCCGTCCTCGCACGCGGCTACAGCATCACGCTCGATCCGGCAGGATTGCCGATCCGCGACCTCGCCGCCATCCAGCCCGGCGCACAGATTCAAACCCTGCTCGCACAGGGCAAGCTGACTTCCACCGTCACCCAAACCGAACGGAGAACCGACAATGAACGAACGCGCAAATAAATCCGACGCCAGCCCGCTCGATTTTGAGAAGGCTCTGACGCGCCTCGAAGCGCTCGTCTCCGAAATGGAGGGCGGCAAGCTCACGCTCGATCAGATGATGGCACACTTCGAGGAAGGCTCAAAACTCGTCAAAGTCTGCGACCAGAAACTCAACGAGGTGGAAAAGAAAATTGAGAAACTCGTGAAGCGTGGCGACGCGATCGCCACCGAACCCTTCACACCGGCCGAGCCCGATTGATCTCCCGCCTTCGGCAAAAGTTCTGTCCGGCAGCAACGGGTAGCACGGCATGAAACAAACGCGCATTGACCAACTTCTCGTTCAACGCGGCCTCGTTGAAAGCCGCGAGAAGGCGCAGCGCCTCATTCTCGCCGGAAAGGTGCGGATCGGCGATCGCCGCGCGACGAAACCCGGCCACACCGTCGCGCCCGATGTCGAAATCACGATTGAAGAACCCGAACGCTTTGTCAGCCGCGGCGGCGAAAAGCTGGAAGCCGCATTTGTGCACTGGAACCTGAACGTCGAGAACGCGATCTGCCTCGATGTCGGCGCGTCAACCGGCGGCTTCACCGATTGCCTCCTGCAGCACGGCGCAGCACGCGTCTATGCGGTGGATGTCGGACACAATCAACTTCACGAGCGGCTCCGCACCGACCCGCGCGTGGTCGCGATGGACGGCGTCAATGCGCGCGCGCTTGAGCCCGCGCTCTTTCCCGACCCGCCCACCGTCGCCGTGGCAGATGCTTCGTTCATCTCGCTCGCCCTACTGCTCCCCGCAATCAAACGGGTTGTCGCCCCGCAGAGCTGCGTCATTACGCTGATCAAGCCCCAATTCGAAGCCGGCCGCGCCGATGTCAAAAAGGGCGGCGTCGTCCGCGATCCCGCCGTTCACCAGCGTGTGGTGGATCATATCCGCGCGGAGGGCGAAGCACTGGGCTTCCAGTGGCACGGTTTTATTGAGTCGCCATTGCGCGGCCCCGCTGGCAACATAGAGTTCCTCGCTCATTGGACTGCGCCATGAAAACACTCGGAGTCATCGCAAACTGCGACAAGCCTGAATCGCACGAAACCCTCGTCGCACTGGCAAAAAAGAGCCGCGATCTCGGCTTCAAGCTCGTCGCGTGCGACGAGACCGCGCGCCATCTAGCAGGCTCCCGCACCGTACGCCCCGCATCGCTGGGCAAACAGATTGATGCCCTCCTCGTTCTCGGCGGCGATGGAACGCTGCTTCGCGCCGTCCACATGCTCGGCACAGCGGATGTCCCGATCCTCGGCATCAACCTCGGCGCACTCGGCTTTCTGACCAACGTCGCGCTTGAAGATATGGACCGCGCGTTGCTCCACTTGAAGCGCAACGAGTTCACCATTTCGGAACGCACGACAATCGCCTGCACCGCGCGCCGCGCAAAAAAGAAACTCGGCAATTATCGCGCGCTGAATGACGCCGTGATCGGCTGGGTGCGCGCCGCGCAGATCATCACGGTGGATGCCGCCATCAGCGGCGACCACATCGCCTCCTATCGCTGCGATGGCGTCGTCGTCTCAACCCCCACCGGATCCACAGGCCACTCGCTTTCCGCAGGTGGACCAATCGTGCACCCCGGCTCCGAAGTGCTGCTGCTCAATGTCATTTGCCCGCACACGCTCAGCACTCGGCCACTCGTCCTTCCGGACGATGCGCAATTGAAATTGAAAATCTCCATCGCCGCGCGCCCGCTGATTCTCTCGGTGGACGGCCAGGAAAAAACGATTCTCCGGCAGGGCGACGAAATTTCGATCCAGCGCCACCCGACCAACGCGCGCTTCATCCGCCTCCCGGACTACAGCTACTTCGGCGTCCTCCGCCACAAGCTGCAGTGGCGCGGCTCCAACGTGTAGGCTCAGCGTCCGCCATTCGCCGCGCGCTGCGCGGCTTCATACACCGCACGAACGGGAACGCCGTGCGCTTCTGCGCGGGCAATGCAATCGTCCATCTCCGGCGCACGCACTACATCGGCGCCCTTCCACTCGCCAATCTTGATACGGACGTCTCCATACGGCGTGGCGACCGATTCTACCCGCCGCGCCAGCATCGTGCGTCGCACAGTATATTCACGCACGCCCAGCGTCGTGCTCTCGCGGAAAATCAAGTCGAGCAATGCCTCCCGCTCCGCAGGCCGCGCGAGGGTTGTCAGCAACACGCCCGGCCGCTGCTTCTTCATTTGCGCGGCCACGGCAAATACATCCAGCGCACCCGCCGCAAGCAGGCGCCCCGAGAGCACGCCGATCAACTCCGGACTCACATCGTCCAGATTCGTCTCCAATACAATGCACTCGTCCTCCTGTGGCGCGGCAACGCTTTCCAGCAAAACCGCGCGCAACAGATTTGGACGACTCCTCAATTCGCGATGCCCAATGCCGTATCCAATCTTTTTCACCACCGCTCCGGCGGGCGCGCGATCCGCAGTCTTCCACTCCGTCAGCAGCGCTGCGGCAGTAGGCGTGACCAACTCGTACGGCTCATCCACCGACGTCACCGCCATGCCCTGCAACAGCTCGACCGTCGCGGGCGCCGGATTCGGAAATGTGCCGTGCGCACATTCGATGGTGCCGTGTCCCTGTGGAAGCGGGCCGACCGCCACCGCGTCCACACCCAATTTATGCAAGGCCAGGCAGCACCCGACGATATCCACAATGGAATCCATCGCCCCGATTTCATGAAAGTGAATCTTCTCAACCGTAGTGCCGTGCATCCGCGCCTCGACTTCGGCGATCCGCTGAAACACGCGCCGTGCGGACGCCTTGACGGTCTCCGGAACAGCACTGCGGTCAATCATCTCTCCGATCTCTTTCATCCCGCGATGCGGTGCATGATGATGCGCGTGGCTATGATCGTGGTGATGGTCATGGTGGTGATGGTGGACGTGATGGCTGGAGTCATCATGCGTCAACACGCGCACACGAGTTCCGGCAAGATGTGCGGAAAGCGCCGGCTCAACCTTGATCTCAAACGGCTCCGGCGCGAGCGCGCGGAGCTCCGCCGAAAGCGCAACCGGATCAACGCCGAGATGAATCAATGCGGCGAGAATCATATCGCCACTGGCGCCGCCGATGCTGTCGAATGCGAGTATCTTCATTCTTTCAATCTCACACGATTAATCCGGGCCGCCGCGACGCCCGCACCAAACCCGTTATCCACATTGACGACCGTAATTCCCGGCGCACACGAATTCAGCATCGCAAACAGCGCCGTAAGCCCGCCGAGATTCGCGCCATATCCCACGCTCGTAGGCACGGCGACGATTGGGCACGATACAAGGCCCGCCACAACGGACGGCAACGCGCCTTCCATCCCGGCCACGACCACCAGCGCGCGCTGTTCGCGCAGCGCGGGCAGATGATTCAACAGCCGGTGCAGCCCCGCAACGCCCACATCAAAAATGCGCGTCACATTTGCGCCCACCCATTCCGCAGTCAGCGCCGCTTCTTCTGCGACCGGAATATCCGCCGTCCCCGCGCTCAGCACAGCTATCGCGCCGACGGGTTCGGGGCGCTTCGCGACTTCTAACGTCAACGCGCGGGCGCGCTCATGATGAACAACGCCGGGAAGTGCGGCGGTGACCGCGCGCGCCAGCTCTTCACTCGCGCGCGTGGCGAGCACATTCTGACCGGCATCGCGAAGGGAACGCATGATGGCCACTACCTGGTCCGCCGTCTTGCCGGGGCAGAAAATAACTTCCGGCATTCCGGTGCGGCGCGGGCGATCGGTGTCAATTCGCGCAAAACTGTGCAGCCGGTCCTGCGCCTGATTGAGCAGGCGCGCGGCCTCATCGGGCGCAATGCGACCGGATGCGACATCTGCCAGCAGTGTATGAATTTCGGGCTCTAGCATTTCTTCGTGCCTACGGTTGCGCCGTGCGCTGCGGCACTGCGCGCGGGTCAGAAAGCTCCCGCAACAGCGACTGAAATTCCGGCAGCGAACGAATGGACTCGAAGTCGCTGTCCATCAAATGGCGCTGCGCTTCGACCGGCGAACAGTGTGCAACGCCCTGCTTCAACCAGGCCATCGCCTCCTCATAATTGCGCTCAAGAACAAACGAAATCGCTGTATTGAAGTAAGACTCCGGGCGCTGAACCTGGCGCGAAATCGCATACCGGAAATGTGTGCGCGCTTCATCATAGCGGCCCAGACGCATCAGTGAGACGCCCAGATTGTTGCGCGCGCTCAAATTGTCCGGCATCAGGCGCACCGCAATTTGCAGGTGCTCCGCCGCCTGGTCGTAGCGACCCCACAAAATATAGAGAAGCCCGAGATTGATCTGCGAGATTGCGCCGTCCGGCTGCACTTGCAACGCGCCGAGAAGCAGGTCTTCCGCGCGATCCAACTGGCCGCGCTGCATATACGCCGTGGCGAGGTTGTTGAATGTGCCGGACCCGAATGGATCGCCTTTCAGCGCCTTTTCGAGCACGAAAATGGCCTGATCGAATTGACCACGCTGCAAATATACAGCCCCTAAAATCCGCAGCGCGGCGTTCATGTCGGGCCAAATATCGAGCGCGACACGCGTCTGTGCCTCCGCGAGATCCCACTCGCGGCTGATGAGATAGTCGTTGGCTTTTCGCAGGGCTGTCATTGCCTCGGCAAGTTTTTGCGGCGGCAAATCGGGCGGGGCCTGCGCGGAGGTTTGCGCCATATCGAGTGAAAAATCGTCGTTCGTAAAAATCGCGAGCGACGGGGGTGCGGCGGTCACTTCGCGCGGCACGCGATTTGTTCCGCCGCGCAGCAAATCGAGCATCGGATTCCGTTCGGGATATTTGAAAAAGAAATAGGCCGCCGCACTGAGCAGCAGCACAACCATCACAGAGGTGAGCCAGATCGTTCTGCGCCGCGCATGTCGCCGCAGATCGGTGGGGTCAAACTCCGGCGCCGGAAGCGTCTCCGGTCCATCGGCCTTCCCCTTCGGCTTTGTATAAATATCGCGATGCTCGTCCATACCGTAGTGCCGCTGCGAAGGTATGCCAAAACAGCCGCGCGCGCAAGGCGACCCGATCTAAAGCGCGAGGAAGTTTTGGAGTATCCGCATGCCATCCTGCGTGAGAATGGATTCCGGATGAAACTGCACGCCGTGAATCGGCAACTCCACGTGCTGCAAGCCCATGATCTCGCCCTCCGCCGTCTCCGCCGTAATTTTCAAACACGCAGGCAGCGATGCGCGTTCAACCAGCAGCGAGTGATAGCGCGTGGCCTCAAACGGATTCGGCATTCCCTTCAACACGGATTCGCCGCGGTGCAGAATCGGCGAGGTCTTGCCGTGCATCAGACGATCCGCGCGCACCACGCGCCCGCCGAACGCCTCCGCCATACACTGCTGGCCAAGGCACACGCCGAATACCGGCATGATGCGGCCAAAGTGCAGAATGGCATCGCACGAAATGCCCGCCTGCCCCGGCGCGCACGGGCCCGGACTCACGAGCAGGCGATCCGGCTTCATCGCTTCGATATCGGCAATCGTCACCTCATCGTTGCGCACCACCTTCAGCTCCGCACCCAATTGACCGAAATACTGGACAAGGTTGAAGGTGAACGAATCGTAGTTATCAATGACGACCATCATGATGCGCCTCCCTTCGCGCGCGCATCGGCGAAGCGGCGCGACAACGCCAGCGCAACGAGCATGCCGCGTGCCTTGTTGCACGTCTCCTCATATTCGCTGTCCGGATCCGAGTCCGCGACAATCCCCGCCCCCGCCTGCACGTACGCCTTCTTGCCGTCGAGCAACGCAGTGCGAATCGCGATGCAAGAATCGAGATTGCCCGAAAACCCGAAATATCCAATGGCGCCCGCATACGGCCCGCGCCGCTCCGGCTCCAACTCGCCGATGATCTCCATCGCGCGAATTTTGGGGGCGCCGCTGACCGTGCCCGCAGGAAACGTCGCGCGCATCAAATCATACGCATCGTATTCCGGCGCCAGCGCGCCCACCACGTCGGACACAATGTGCATTACGTGGCTGTAGCGCTCGACCACCATCAGTTCGGGCACCTGCACCGTCCCATAGCGGCACACGCGGCCGAGGTCGTTGCGCCCGAGGTCCACCAGCATGATGTGCTCCGCGCGCTCTTTCGGATCGGCAAGCAGTTCGCTCGCCAGCGCGGCGTCGCGCGCCGGATCGTCCGAACGCGGACGCGTGCCCGCAATCGGTCGCACCTCCACGCGCCCCTCTTCGTTGCGCACGTGAATCTCGGGGGACGACCCCACCACCGCACGCGAACCGAACTCAAGGCAATAGAGGTAGGGCGACGGATTCACGCATCGAATCGCGCGGTACACATCCAGCGGATCGCCGCTGTAGTCCACCTCGAACCGCTGCGAGAGCACGACCTGAATGATGTCGCCCGCGCGGATAAATTCCTTCGCCTTGCGCACCGTGTCGCCGAACTGCTGCCGCGTGAAATTCGACCGCGCGGGCAACGGCCCGGGCCGGTCCTGCACATCCAGCACCTGATGCGAGAGCGGCATCGTCAACGCCGCGCACAGCGCATCAATTTGCTTCAACGCCGCGTCATACGCCGCGCCCGCATCGCCGGTCACCAGCACATTGGCAACCACCTTGAGCGTGTGGCGCGTATGATCGAAAATCAGCAGCGAGTCCGTCACGGCCATCAGCACGTCCGGCCAGTCCAACACCGACTTCTCCGCCAGCTTCACACGCGACTCGAAGCGCGCGATGGCGTCATAGCCCACATATCCCACCGCGCCGCCGTAGAAACGCGGCAACGCCGGATCGGGCACCGGCCGGTATTGCGCCATGTGCGCGCGCAACGCTTCAAGCGGATCCTCCGCCGTCAACGTCTCCACGCGCCCGTCGGCATAAGCAATTTCGCACTCGCTTCCGCGACTCGTGAAAACCGAGCGCGGCCCGCCGCCTAAAAATGAATACCGCGCAATGTGCTCACCGCCCTCCACACTTTCGAGGAGAAACGTCTGAATCGGCCCGCCGCGCGACTTCAAAAACTGCCGCAGCTTCTCGTATGCCGCCACGGGCGTGAGCTGGTCGGCGAGCAACTCGCGCCAGACGGGAATCAAGTTTCCGCGGGTCGCCTTCTGGAGAAATGTCGCTTTGTCAGGATTGCAGTGCATGGCAGTCATTCGCGCGTCCGCCCCGATCAGGGATCGAGATTTTCCAGTGCGCCGGTTTCAAAGTTGATTGCGCGATAGTAGCAGTTGCGCGGCTCCCCCGCGCGGTTCTTCGTGTGGCAAATACTGCCACGGCGCGGGCGCACAATGTAGAGCAGCGAGTTCTGCTCACAGTTCACACGCGCCTCGATCAGATCGAACGTCTCGCCGGACGTCTTGCCCTTTTCCCACAACTCGTTGCGCGATGTGCTCCACAACACCAGCGACCGCGTCTCGAGCGATTTGCGGAACGCCAGCTCATTTGTGTAGGCGACCAAAATCACCTCGCGCGTATCCGCGTGCTGCACCGCCACCGGGATGATGCCCTTCGACTGCCCGACCGCTTTCTCCAGCTTGTTGAAATCCAACTGAAGCGCGCTTCCCTCTTCCAGCTCTTTACTCATTTCCGCTACTCCTCCCGCACGGGCACACCCCGCTCTTTCAAATACGCTTTCGCCTGCTGAATCGTGTATTCGCCGAAATGGAAAATAGACGCTGCCAGCACCGCATCTGCCTTGCCGACCGTCACCGCTTCATACAAATGCTCCAGCGTGCCCGCACCGCCGGACGCGATCACCGGCACATGCACCGCCTCAGAAATCGCGCGCGTCGCCTCCAGATCATATCCGTTCTTTGTGCCGTCCGCATCCATGCTCGTCAGCAGAATCTCGCCCGCGCCGCGCCGCGCTCCTTCCACCGCCCACGCCACCGCGTCCAGCCCCGTCTCCTTCTGCCCGCCGCATGTCAGCACTTCCCATCCGCGCCCGTCCGCGCGCCGCTTCACGTCAATCGCCAGCACCACGCACTGGCTCCCGAACTGATCCGCGCCCTCGTTCAGCAAATCCGGCGTCAACACTGCCGACGTATTCACCGACACCTTGTCCGCGCCCGCCAGCAGCATCCGCCGCATATCCGCCGCCGTGCGAATCCCGCCGCCGACCGTCAGCGGCATAAAAATCTCCGCCGCCACCGCGCGCACCACATCCTCAATCGTCGCGCGCGCTTCGTTCGTCGCCGTGATGTCCAGGAACGTCAGCTCGTCCGCACCCTGCGCCTCATACGCCCGCGCCGCCTCCACTGGGTCGCCCGCGTCGCGCAGTCCCACAAACTTCACGCCCTTCACCACGCGCCCGCCTTTGATGTCGAGGCACGGTATTATTCGCTTGGCCAACATTTCGTCACTCATCCGCCAGTTTCCAACCTGATTTGAATTCGCTTTTCACACGTTACAAAAAAACCCCGGCTCGCGACCGGGGTTGGCAACCGACACACACCACACCATCAGGTTCGGTTGAGAACCCCCGTCTGCGTGCAGTGATGCCACCAGCTAAACTTCATCCCCACACAATGGGACGCGCCCGCCCCGCTGACAAGTATTTTTGAAAACCTGCCGCGCGTTTTTCCAACGCTTGGAAGTCGCGCTCTCCGGGGCTTCCAAGGGTTGGAAGTGCCCGCAGCAAACACTCAACCACAGTCGCCCGCGACGCGCCGGATCACACCTTTTTCCCGCCGGAGTATTCCGTTTGCCGCGACACTTTCTGAACGTCAATGCACTCCACCGGACACACTTCCTTGCACGCGCCGCAGCGGATGCACTGGGATTGGTCAATATAAAGCAGGTTGTAGTCGTGCGCGCCGGTCGAACGGTTATATCCGGTGATGCGGCCGGCCTCGTCATAAATCAGCGAGCTGACTTTGACGATGCAGTTCTCCATCGGCTTCACCTTCAAACAGCGGTCGCAATAAATGCAGAGATCGTTATCAATCTCGAATTTGTAGTGGCACAGATAGCAGCGCTTCGCTTCTTTCTTCGCGGTCTCCACGTCGTAGCCGGTCTCCACTTCCGATGTGAGGGCGCGCTGCTCAACAGGCAGTTCGGGCATCGCGTTGAGCGGCCACTCGTCCATCTCGCGCGTGCGGCCGGTCCCCTCCGCGTCTTCAATCTGCACGACGTCGGTCGCGCGCACCTCGCCCATCAACAGTGCATCCATCTCGCGCGCCGCGCGGCGGCCGTCGGCAATCGCGTGGATCAGCGTGCGCGGGCCTGCGGCAAAGTCGCCGATGAGATACAAGTTCGGCTCCACCGCGACGACGCCCGTTCCCTTCACAATTTTTTGACGCCACGCCTCGGGCATCCAGCTGGTATCGGCCGACTGGCCCGTCGCAAGCAGCACTGCATCGGCTGGCACCTCAAACTCGCTGCCGGCAATCTCGGTGAACGCGCGGCGGCGATCCGGCCCCAGCGCGCCGATTTGCGTGCGGATGAAGCGGACACCTGTGACGCGCCCGTTTTCGGAGAGGATCGCAACAGGGTTCGCGTGGGTCTGGAGCGCAATGCCTTCGCGCTCCATCTCCCGCACTTCCGCGGGCGGCAGATACATTTCCGTTTTCGAACGGCGATAGTACATCCCCACTTCACTCGCACCCAGCCGGCGGGCCATCCGCGCGCAGTCCGACCCCGTGAAGCCGCCGCCGATCACGACCACGCGCGCGCCGATCGCCGTGCGCGTTCCGTAATTCGTCTCGCGCAGAAACGGCAGACCGTGCTCCACCCCTGCCACTTCGCTACCCGGAATGGCGGGCATCTGCGCCTTGTAGGTTCCCGCAGCCAGCACCACCGCGTCGAACTCCGCGCGGAGCTGATCGAGCGACTGATCTTTTCCGATCTCGACGCCGCAGCGGATCTCCACGCCGAGCAGGCGAATCTGCTCAATCTCCAGCGCGATCATCGGGCGCGGCAGACGAAACTCGGGAATACCCTGCATCATCATCCCGCCAGCCATCGGCTCCTTCTCAAACACGACAACGCGGTGTCCGAACAACGCCATCTCACGCGCAGCGGCCAGGCCCGACGCACCCGCGCCGACGATGGCGACGCTCTTGCCCGACGGCGGAAAAATCTTTTCCATCACCACCGGCTCGTTGCGCTCCTGGAAATCGGCCGCGGAACGCTTGGAAAAACAAATCGCAACCGGCTCGCCCAGCCCCTCCCACCCGTGCCTGCACACCGGCTCACACGGGCGCGTACAGACGCGGCCCAGCACGGCGGGAAACACGTTGTCGCGAAGATTGATTCGATACGCCCCCGCGAAATCGCCCTGCGCAACGGCCTCGAGATAGCCCGGCACATCCGTTTTGGACGGACAGGCGGTCTGGCACGGGATGTTGATATCAATCCAGTGAAAATCCTTGGCGCCCCGCGCGGTCCCGCGCGCCTCCGTCAACGCGCTGTGTTTGTGGCGCGGCGGCGCCGGTTTCGGCTCGGCTTTTTTGGCCTGATAACGCCGGAAAGCGTCAGAAATCGGGTTTCCTTTGAATCGAGAACTCATGTCAGTAGCGTATCACAGTTTTAAGGGACACGAGGAAAAAGCCATAAAAATGCGCACCTGACAAGGCTGGACCCATGCGCTATCTTCATCCACCGATGAGTGCCCGGAAGACCTATCATATTTGGACAATCGGCTGCCAGATGAACGAAGCGGACTCGCGCCGTCTCGCCCAGCAGCTCGAATTCGTTGGCTACCAACCCATTGAACAGGCCCATGAGGCCGATGTCGTCGTCCTCAACACCTGCGTGGTTCGGCAGCAGGCGGAAGATAAAGTGGTCAGCCGCCTCGGCTCCCTCAAGGCGGTGAAACAAAGCCGCCCCGACTTCACCGTCGCGCTGATGGGCTGCATGGTCGGAATGCGCGAAGCGCCGATCCTGAAACAGCGATTCCCATTTGTGGACGTCTTCATGCCGCCCTCCGAAACGGCGCCGCTCCTCGACTATCTTCAAGCGCGCGGCCTTTTCGAAGAGGTGCGCCAAACCGAATTGCGCGACCGCGCGCTGCGCGACGCCGTGCAGGACGAGGACCTGCCCCTGCCCGCATACGAGCGCGGCGCGGTGCTGGCCAACGTCCCGGTCGTTCTCGGCTGCTCGCACGCGTGCACCTTCTGCGTCATCCCCTACCGCCGCGGCGCGGAGCGCAGCCGCCCCGTCCAGGATATCCTCACCGAAACCCGCTCCCTCGTGGAGCAGGGCGTGCGCGAGGTGATGCTGCTCGGCCAGATTGTGGATCGCTACGGAACGGATATGCACGACGGCACGGACCTGAGTCTGCTCCTCCGCAACGTCGCCGCGGTGGATGGGCTGCGCCGCGTGCGCTTCCTCACCAGTCACCCGAACTATATGACGGACGCCATCCTCGAAACCGTCGCCTCGACACCGAAAATCTGCCCGCAAATCGAAGTCCCCATTCAGGCGGGCAACGACACCGTCCTTGAAAATATGCGGCGCGGCTACACCGCTCAGCACTACCGCGACCTCGTCGCGCGTATCCGCTCCTTCATGCCCGACGCCGCGATTCATACCGACCTCATCGTCGGGTTCCCGGGCGAAACGCATGAACAGTTCATGGACACCTATCGCATCGTCGAAGAACTGCAAATGGACAAAGTCCACCTCTCCAAATACTCCGAGCGCCCCAAGACCATCGCCGCGCGCCGCATGTCCGACAACGTCAGCGACGAGGAGAAGCAGGAGCGCTGGCAAATGATCGAAGACCTTCAGACCGGCATTCTTGAAAAGAAAAACAACGCCCTTCGCGGCACCACCGTTTCCGTCCTCGTCGAAGACCTCTATAAAGGCCGCTGGCGTGGACGCACGCCGCACGGCAAGCTCGTCTTCTTTGACGACACCCACGACCGGCGCGGCGAAGAAGTGAACATCATTCTCACCTGGACCGGCCCCTACTCCATGATCGGCGAACTGGAAGGCGCGAATAAGCGGCGACTGCCCGTCATCACCGTTTGAATCGCGCCGCCCCGCCAACGGGCAACTCCATGGACTTCAATTTCTTCAACGATCCGCCGGGGCAAATGAAGACAAAGCCCTCCCTCACGCCGATATTCCTGTCGGCCGCCATCTTCCCTGGCATCGGCCAGTTCCAGCAGAAACGCACCGTTGCAGGCGTGGTCTATCTCGCCAGCAGCGCCATCGCCTTTCTCATCGCCACAACCGTCCTCGCCAAACACCTCCCCACCATCATCCACCTCATCTGGCAGGCCCCCGACTCCGCCAACATCCGCGAAGAACTCAAACCCATCCTCCGTGCCCTCGCCTTCTTTTTCGCTCTCTACCTAGCCAACGTGTACGACGTCTGGTTCGCATGGTATCGCCAGAGCCTGAGCTGGAAACGGAAGACCGACCCCGGGTCGTAGACCGTCCGGGTACAGGACGACACTCCAGAGATCAGCACTGGACCACCCTCACAACGCGATAATTTCCCGTCGCTCTTTCACTGCGCCCGCACGAGACAGATGGGGCAGAGGCGGATTCCGGATATCACCACTCTTCCGCAAACAAGCGAATCGGCGGGGTGAGGGGGAGTTCGCGCAGTCGTTCGGCAACGGTCTGTTCGCCGCCGGGCAGCACGAGGTCGGGGCGCACGTCCGCCAACGGCTGAACCACAAACAAACGATGCGCCCACCGCGGATGCGGAAGCAGAAGTGTTGCGCTGTCAATCTGCGCAGCGCCGGCGTACAGCATGTCTATATCGAGTGTGCGCGGCGCAAATTTGTCTTCCGTGCGGATGCGTCCGCCCGCCTGCTCAATCTTCGCGAGCTCCTGGCGCAGAGTTTCGGGATCGAGCGAGGTCTCTACAATCAACACGGCGTTGAGATACGGCAGATTTGCATATTCCGGCTTCACGCCGACCGGCTCCGTCTCGTAGATCGGAGAGGCGGCAATGATCGTGACGTCGCGCAGCGCAGCGATGCCGGACCGCGCCTGGCTCAAATAGGCAAGGCGATCGCCGAGGCAGGATCCGAGGCTCAATCCGACTTCCATGATGGTCTCCGCCTTTCTCTATCCGTCCGCCGACTAGATTCCCAGGACATCGCGCATAGTGTACAAACCCGGCGCCCGACCGGCCAGCCACGCCGCCGCACGCAACGCGCCGACGGCGAACGTGTCGCGACTCGTCGCGCGATGCGAAAACTCCACGATCTCGCCATCCGTCGCAAACATGACGGTGTGATCGCCGACAATATCGCCGCCGCGCACGGCGTGAAAACCAATCTCCGTCGCGCTGCGATCATCCTTCACCACGCCGTGTCGCCCGTATACCGCTACGTCGTCCAGATTCACGTCGAGCCCGCGCGCAACCGCCTGACCGAGCCCCAGCGCAGTACCGCTCGGCGAGTCCTTCTTCCGGCGGTGATGGGCCTCGACGATTTCGACGTCATAGCCCTTGCCCTTCAGCGCGCGGCCCGCCTCTTCCAACAGGGCGAACAATAGATTCACGCCGAGGCTCATATTCGGCGCCCACACGATCGGCGCCTTCCCGGCCGCCGCTTCAATCGCAGCCTTTCCTTCGGCTCCGATTCCCGTGGTGCCAATGACCCAGCCCTTGCCCCACTCCGCAATGCGCGGCGCGTTGCCGCTGGTGCCCTGATGGCCGCTGAAATCAATGATGACATCGCAGCCCGGCGCAACCGCCGCAAGATCGGACGTGAGCACAACGCCGGATCGCCCTACTGGCGCATTCAGCCCCGGCGAATCCCACAGGTCCACTGCTCCGACGAGTTGAAGACCCGGCACTGCATTAGCATCCAGACAGCGGATGAGCGTCTGGCCCATTCGTCCGCCCGCCCCTACAATCACAATTTTTGTCATGTCTCTCTTTTCACCGGCGCAGCCGCGCGCGATCCGCGCCGCGCCCATTGATTAAAGCAACTTCACCGCTCGCAGCGTTGCCTCAAGCTTCTTTTTGTGCCCCTCGCCCAGCTCGCACAACGGCAAACGATAGGCATCCTCAATCCGCCCCATCATAGCGAGAGCGGTTTTTACGGGAATCGGGTTGGTGTCAATGAAGAGATCGGCGAATAGCGGATAATACCTCAAATGCATCTCGCGCGCCTCCGCCCAGCGCCCCGCGAGCGCATGCCGCACCATGTCGGACACCGCGCGCGGCGCCACGTTCGACGCCACACTGATGACGCCGCTGCCGCCAACCGACATCATCGGCAGCGTCAACGAATCGTCGCCGGAGAGTACCGCGAGGTCACAGCGCGTGCGAATCTGACTGACGCGATCCACACTGCCTGCCGCCTCTTTAATCGCCACCACATGCGGGTGCTTGCTCAACTCCACCACCACATCAATCGGAATCTCTTTGCCCGTGCGCCCCGGCACATTGTAGAGCACCACCGGCAAGCCCAGATCGGCCACGGCAGAGAAATGCCGCGTCATGCCGAGTGCGTTCGGCTTGTTGTAGTAAGGCGTCACCTGCAGCGTCGCATCTGCGCCCGCGGCCTTCGCGTGTTTTGTGAGCTTCAGCGCCTCGCTGGTTGAATTTGCGCCTGTTCCGGCGATGATCTTGACCCGCTTGCGCGCCGCCTCAATCGCCACCTCGACCACGCGTTCGTGCTCCTCATAATCCAGCGTCGGCGATTCACCCGTCGTCCCGACGGGCACAATGCCCTCAACGCCGCCTTCAATCTGAAACTCGATCAGCTCCCGAAAGCGCTCATAATCCACTTCGCCCGCGCGGGTGAAGGGAGTGACAATCGCGGTATATGTTCCTGCCAACATGCCTAGCCTCTTCCTTTACTTCCAACCCTTGGAAGAACCGCCTCTATACCATTCCAAGGGTTGGAAAAAAAGCACCCTTTTTGCAGAACGCTTCGCTTGATTCCCGATTTTGGAAGGAACATGCTGATGCCAGTGTACGCCATGCAGAGCAGCCACCAAGAATCCTGCAATTCGTCGCCCTACCTTCGAGCTCCGCTCAAAGTGGCGCTCGTCGTGACGGGCATCTACTTCCTTATCTACGAGAGTTATATCCTCCTCTCGGATGCATGGGTCCAGCGCATCGCAACCACGCCCGATCGGATCACAGAGCTTCAAACCATCAAGGGACTGATTTCAGGCGTGCTCACCTCTGTACTCGTTTTTTGCATCATTTTCTTTTTGATCCGCCGAATCGCCGCCAAGCAGCGCGCGCTGGAACTGCAACATCAGGCGCTCATCACAACAGAGCGCCAGGCGGCGGCCAGCCTCCTGGCCCACTCCCTCGCACACGACATCAACAACGTCCTCACCGTCGGCATGACGAATGTGGAAATGCTCCAGATGCAGAAAACGCTCGATCCGCAAAGCGAGGAAATGCTCGCCGATATCGGCAAATCCTTCGAACGCATCCACGACATGACGCGCCAGCTCTCGCGAATCGGACGCAGCAACCACCCCCAGAGCCTGATCGAGATTGACCTCGCGGCAGTTGTGCAGCAGGAAATTCGCTATATCCAGGCGCACCGCTCCGCGCGGAACGTCGCAATTGAATATGACGGCCCCGGCTACGCCCGCTGTCGCGTCAACGAATCCGCCATTCGCGAACTCCTGAGCAATCTGCTTCTGAACGCCGCCGAGGCCACCAACGGCACGGGCAAAATTGCCGTTCACCTCACCATCGAAGGCGCCGACGCCGTTGTCGAAGTCCACGACAACGGCCCCGGCGTCCCACCCGACCAGCGGGGCCATCTCTTCGACCCCCTCTACACCACAAAGGAAAACGGCCTGGGACTCGGACTTCTCTCCGTCAAATCCGCAGCCAAACTCCATCAGGGCCAGGTTGAAATCAACGATTCCCCCCTCGGCGGCGCATGTTTCAGAGTAGTCCTCACCCATGCCGCAAATACTCAGAAAAATTTATAGCCCGATCCGTAAGGTTCCCGCCGCACGCGCGACCTATCAAGCGAGCCCGACTGTCTCATGAACAAGATTCTCGCCAAATGGATTGATCGCATAACGCCCTCGTGCGAAAAAGTTGCGCAACTTTCCTCGGAACGACTCGACCGCCGCCTATCTCTCAAAGAGCGCATTTCCGTCCGGCTCCACTTTTTCATCTGCTATTTCTGCCGCCGCTATCACGACCAGCTCGAAGCCATGCACGCACATCTCCGGAAAGGCGGCGAAAAATACGGTCAAGACTCAAAGCAATGCCTCTGCGCCGGAGACAAAGCGCGCATCAAAGAAGCCTGCAAGAAAAGCCTCGCAAACTAGAGCCATTTCAGCCGCTCCACCCCTGCACAACTCAGCATAGGTGGCCCGCGCACTCCGCTGCGCGGGCAACTGGAACTACAGCACATTGTTCAGCCCCAATCCCGATCGCGATCGCGATCGCGAGTCGCGACTCCTGCCCACCAACCCGCCTGCTGTCGTTCCGCTTGTCCGCCGGAGGCTATGCAAATGCGGGCTTGCCCGTCGTAGGCCCTGCGAAGGCGGGTCACTCAGCTGACGGAATGATGAGCCAACCAATCTCCGGCGGCTACGGACTCTTACCGGCTCGCTTGGAAAGCTCGCCCTACCGATTTTCGGCGTATTCGCGAGAGAAAATCGCCCTCAAGGGCGGTCTCCATCCGGGGAGCGCACGCGCCATCCTGCGTCTCGGCGTAGTTCCGCGCAGCGGGACGAAGCCGGAGCGTGCTGCGCTGCGCGCCCCCGCGCACCGAAATGGCCGCAGAAAATCTTCTCCGGCAGCGGAGTGCCGGGGCTACAGCATATTATTCGGCCCGCTGTAGTTCCGCCACTCAGCTGGCGGAAGGACGAGCCCATCAATCTCCGGCCCCACCGGCTTTGCGCGTTTCAATTGATGGCGAACCAATTGGTCTCGAGGCACTTTCGCAGCGCGGCACGCGCGCGGTGCATGATGGTCCAGAAATTCTGGGCCGTGATGCCGAGGGCTTCGCAGATTTCGTTCGCGGAAATATCGTCCACTTCGCGCATCACAAACGCGCGGCGCGCCTGATCCGGCAGGTGTTCGGCGCATTCATAAAATCGCTTCCAGAACTCATCGCGATCCATCGTTTCGATCTGCTCTTCTTTCCACTCATTCGGCGTCGTGGGCCCCATCTGCCAGTGCCCGCGCTCATTGAAAGCCAACGGAATTTCGGAATCCTGATCCACCAAATCCCCCAGCAGCGCCTCGCGGCGACCGCGGCGGTAGAAGTCCACAATCTTGTTCTTCAGAATACCCGTCAGCCACGTCCGCTCCGCAGCCACGCCGCGATAGCGCTCGCGCGCCTTCAACCCCGCCAGAAGTGTCTCTTGCACCAGGTCCAACGCCGTGTGGTGATCGCGAATACGCGCGACAGCGAAGCGGTAGAGGTAATCCGCATATTGATCAACCCACTGATCGGGATCTAAAGCGCTGGTGGAATCGCTGGACATACTTAATCAGTAGCCGCGCATTATGGCGGGAAAAACAGCGATGCCAATGATGAAACACGCGCGATTTCTGAGATTTCAACACATTCGCTCCGAAGTTCGCGCGCACGTTAGCGTCGCAACTGCTTGATTACACGATCATTGCGAAAACAGTCGAGCAGAGTAATTTCCTTGTAAGGGTTGGAATCCGGCGCGCGTCGAAACTCATGTCCGTTGAATGGACTCAAAAGAGAAGGATAGGAAATAAGACAATGAACAAGAAGTCATCATCACTGCGCTGGTTGCTCTCGGGTGCCGTCATTGCGGGTCTCACCGCAGCATCCGTGCTTCCGGTACAGGCCGAAGAAGAGGTAGAAGTCGTTGAAGTAGCTGCCGAGCATGCGATGCCGGCAAACTGGCGCAGCCCGAGCATGAGCGCGCTCCATTCCGCCATGCAGGGACTCTGGGCCCAGCACATGGAGTGGACCTATGCCGCCGTGACAGCGTTCATGTCCGGTCCGGAAGATTTCTTTAACGCGACCGCGGCGCGCCTCCTGGCCAACCAGGAAGACATCGGCAATGCGATCAAGCCGTTCTATGGCGAAGACGCGGGCAACGCGCTCACAAAGCTCTTGAAGGAGCACATCGGCGCAGCAGTGGAAGTCGTCAAGCAGGCCAAGGCCGGCGACGATGAAGCGGCGCTCAAAGCCTCGATAGACGCTGCCTATGCCAATGCACAGGAAATCGCAGACTTCCTCTCGGGCGCCAACTCGAATTGGGAGCAGGGCTATGTCCGCGATATGCTCAAAGGCCACATTGACACCACCCTCGTCTATGCGACTGCGGTTCTCCAGCAGCGCTATGCCGACGGCATCAAAGCCTACGGCGAAGCCGAAGCCCACATGATGCACCTGGCGGACGCGCTCAGCACAGGCCTCATCAAGGCATTCCCCGACAAGTTCCAGAACTAATCGGGCACACCAAAACGTAAATCAGACCGGCTCCCGGGTATCCCCCGCGGAGCCGGTTTGCGTTTCACCCGCCCCCGGCACCTTGACGCGAGCCTGAGCGCGAAGAAATTTATGCACATGCACGGAGTGCCCGTGCCACCCCCGCACAACTCAGCATAGGTGGCCCGCGCACTCCGCTGCGCGGGCTACTGGAACTACAGCACATTGTTCAGCCCCAATCCCGATCGCGATCGCGAATCCTCCCCACCAACCCGCCTGCTGTCGTTCCGCTTGCCCGCCGTAGGCCCTGCGAAGGCGGGCCACTCAGTTGGCGGAATGATGAGCCAACCAATCTCCGGCGCTTACGGGCTCTTCTCGGCTCGCTTGGAAAGCTCGCCCTACCGATTTTCGCCATACTCGCGAGAATAAATCGCCCTCAACAAGGGCAGCACAGTAGACCCCATAGAGCCTCATTGGAGGACCACGCGTCCACGGCTCGTCACGGCGAAGTTCCGGCCGCGACGGGCGGAATGAAGCCGGAAGTGGCCGCGCCACCCCTACACAACTCAGCATAGGTGGCCCGCGGACTCCGCTGCGCGCAATACGGCGGGCAGGCGGAGCTACAGCACATTGTTTCGCCCGCTGTAGTTCCGCCACTCAGCTGGCGGAATGATGAGCCAACCAATCTCCGGCGCTTACGGGCTCTTCTCGGCTCGCTTGGAAAGCTCGCCCTACCGAT